>CAUUHE010000012.1:0-37876 GCA_963544885.1 uncultured Atopobium sp.
TCGCCATTTATTCTCCATTGTTTAGCCTCCCAAATAGTTTGTTTTCTATTATCGCGACTGCCCAGTCTGTTGCTTCAGTTGGTGGTGTGTTGCGGTTCTTATGTTGCTCCTCCCACATATCGTACTGTGCCTGGATAATCCCCGTCTGGATGAGGCCCATAATCTCTTTGGCTTTCATCCCGTTGTTGGTTGATTTGTCTAGAACCTCTAAAATTTTCTGTTTCATAGATTAATCGTCCTTGCATGTTACTGCGATTGTGATAAATGAGATTGTCTCGATTGCCTTGCTCACTGTCCATAGGACCATGATTATAGACAATAAACCCCACCAGAACCCACTATCAAAGCCTTTTACACTAAGTAGCCACGCTGTGAGCGTACCCAACACTACTGTATACATGATACGCGCAAAAGCAACTACAACCATCGCTTTATGATAATCGTTATTATTTTGTTGTTCCATGAGTTTCTCCTCTCTTTGCTTATGTTTCTATTCTAGCGCAAGCATTAGCTAAAGTCAATACTTTCGCCCGACTTTATTTATCTCGCAACTTCCACCGCCTAATATAGCGCCCATTCATCTCAAGTCGTGTGCTTCTACCCCACCCTACACACTCAAAGTCGAGCGTACGGAACACTCCACCGATAGTGTTGTGGTGCAAGAACTTCGGCAAAGGCTTCTGCTTGAGTACATCCTCGATAGTAATAAACTTCTGGTGTCCGAGGATATGGCGGGCCGTAGCCCGCGCTTCCTCTAGCCATTTAATCTTTTCTGCCTTGAACATATCATTTACTGTGCGTGCCATGTTTATTCTCCTTTCTAGATATACAAGCCTTGTAGGCGCTGTAATGATTTTGCTGTTGGATCACTGTAGAGCAGGTCGCCCTTCCCAGTAAGGGACTCAGCCCCTACCTCGTCTAGGATGATCTTGCTGTTGAGCGAGTTTGTGACACTAAAAGCAATCTTGGTTGGTATATTAGCTTTGATGAGCCCCGTTACAACGTCTGCCGATGGGCGCTGTGTAGCTAGTATGAGGTGGATACCAACTGCCCGTGCTTTCTGCGCTAGCCTGATTATAGACTCTTCGGCAGAAGGTGCGCTATTTTCATTCACACGTTTCACGGCCGCTTTGAGGGCTGTTTCAGTTAGCTTGCCGCCTCTTGGTATTACTTCGTCAAGAATTGCCCCTTTAAGCATCTTATAGTCGATATTAGATAACGGGTTTTTCTTGCTTGTCATCATCAAGTCAGCAAACTCGTCAACTACTACTACAATGCGCGGCATCTTGCCATCATAATCAGCAACATCCCGTACGCGTTGCTTGCGCAGTTCTTTGTACCGTCGCCCCATCTCCTCTACAAGCCAATGGAACTTCTCCGAGGCGCTCTTAGGATCAGTGATAATATCACCGTCCAGATGCTCGTCACCTTCATACATAGCAAGCTCAACCTCTTTAGGGTCAATGAGCACAAGTTTCATTTGCTCCGGTGTGAGCTGCTTCGTGAGGCAATCCAGTATAACGTTGATCATAACAGACTTACCTGCGCCAGTCTGGCCAGCGATCAAGAGGTGGGGTGTCTTTACAACGTCACAGTAGTGAACTTTACCGAAGGCGTCCATGCCGATAGGGAATTTGAACGTGCCAGGCTTAAAGTACTCATCTGTAAGAGGAATAACCTTACGATCTTTATTTGGTATTTCAATACCTACGAGGTTTGTACCCGCAATAGGGGCTTCGATACGTACAGACTCGCTTTCGAGGGCGATAGCAAGGTCGCTAGCCTTATCTGCGATGCGCTTCATGCTCACGCCGCGGTTGGGTTGCATTGTGTACTTAATTACCTGTGGGCCTACGTATGTCTCGCCCATCTTGCCACCGATACCAAACTCGATAAGCTTACGGAGGATTTTCTCCTCATCTGTGCCTGTGCCGTCGTCGATAACAACGTTCTGCTGTTCGAAAGTATCAGCCACTCGTACTTGTCGTTTAATCTTGGCGGCGTCAAAGCCTTCTTGCTGGTTGGCGATAATGTCCATGCTGTTCGCGCCGTTCATCCGATCGTTCATGTTGGGGAAGAACTTCGACCGGTCATCGTTCACGTACTCAAATACGTTCGTGATGATTTTCTTTGCGATAGGTGCGAAAGCAAGGACAGACTGGCGATCAAAAGCAACGTCGCGGCACTGTGGCGAACCATCTCGGTTGATCGTTTTCTTTATTTCTTTAAATACTACCTCTGTTACTTCCTGATTATATTCCGCTTCTGCTAATACCAGGTAGATATAAGCTTGCATGAGGTACTTGTAGCTCTCCTCGTCATCCGGGCTGTATGCTGTGACTGTCTTGTAGTCGATGAGGCGCAAGCCATTGTCGCGCACCACCATATCTATCACCCCGACCATTGGCACATTAGCGATGCTAGCCTCGAGTCGCTTCTCAACGTCTACTACTTCATCGTAGTGGGGCGCTTCCTCAAAGTATTTATTTACGAGTCGGGTGTAGTCTTGCATCATTTTTTCACGGCTACCTGTCTTGCCAAAGTCAATCTCGGAGTCGCTAACGTAGCTCATCTCCTCTAGGCCGGCCTCAATAGCAGCCTGCACGTTGCCACCATCCTTGCCGTAGAAGGTCTCCATAGCCTTGTGAAAGCTTGTACCTACTACTAATGATGGTGTTTTAGGGTTGTCGTAGATCTTTGCGATGTAGCGCTTCTGAAACTCAACCTGGTTGTTCAAGAATGTTACGATCGCTGAGTACGACAGGTGGTTAACTCTACTCATCGTCACTCTCCTCTCCATTGTTAGCGTTAGCGGTTAATTCCTCCTCTACGTAGATGCCTGCAATGTCAAAGCCTGCACGCAGTGCGTTAGCCTCAGCACACTTGGTGAGCATCACGATAGGCATCGTTCTCCAGTTACTCATTGGCTGCCCTTCACGGTTAGTGCGTACAAACTCATCGTAGTAGGCTGTGTAGCGTGTTACCTCGATTGGCGTGCTTGTGTTGTCCCAGCGACCAAACACAGGTACTGTGACGCTCAGGAGTTTATCGCCATCTTTCTTAACTTCTGCTGCACCCGTGTGAGTGTACACACCACCCTTACGTGCCAACTTGCGCAAGCCATGGATACTCACGATTGGCATCAGCTCCTCACCTCGTCGGTTTGAGTCCCAAATGTATGTAGCGTAAATCTCTTTTTTAAACGGGTTGAGGCCGTATTGGTTAGCGATAGCCATAAATACCCGCAAGTCACCGATTGGGCGCATCTCGCCCGTCTTAGTGAGGCCTAGGACGCTTTTGTGCAGGGTAGCGATCAGGCTAAGTGTCTGTTTTTCATTCTCAGCATTGCTGATCATTCCCTTGGCGAGTGGAACTACTGGTTCGTACTGATTCTTCAGTGCAACCTGTAGAGCCCTCTTCTCGTCACGTTTTGTAATTTCTTGTTGTGTCATGCAAATTCTCCTCTCTTTGCTTATGTTTCTATTGTAGCTCATATGATAAGCAAAAGCAAGAGATTTTGGAGAGATTTTCGGAATAGTATCAACTGGCATAGGTATGCGCACTGGTGCTTATAGGTATGCGCACTGGTGCTTATAGGTATGCGCATAAATGCTTAGGTATATATATAACTAAAAGAACAATATAAAAGAAAACTAACGCGCTCACTTCGTTCGCTTGTTGCGGCAAGCCGCGCAGCACAAAAAAACAACATAAAATTCTTGATTATGATTGCTAGGTGTGCTATCATTGAAAGTACAGGCGGGTTGTTCAAAGAAAAGCAAACAAGCATTTACGAGGACAACCACCGATGCCCGCCTATGCTCGGTGGTTATGTCCTCGGGACATAGGAGAAATAGGTATGAAAAACGGTTACGATATAAACAGCTACGCTGTTCAGCATATGTTGACACTTTACGCGGCGCTGTTTTGCAGCAACAAGAGGATAGCAAGCTTAGCATTAAGCGTTTATTCATTCCTGCTAGTTGATTCTGAGCTTGAGGATAAGAAGCAGGGGGTTAAAGGCTATACTGGCAACAAAACTATGATAGCTGAATCAATTGGGGTCGAAAAGAAATATGTTGAGAAAGCTATGAAAGTGCTTGAAGAGCTTGAGTGGGTTGTGAAGAATGAAAATAGAGCAATAATGGTGACGTACTACGTTGTATCGCCAGAAACTGCCGTAAAGCTAGGAGAGAAAAAGGCTTATGAGCTCACCTTCAGCCCACTATGGTAACAAAAACCACCAAGCCGGCTGGACTGGCTATATGGATGCGGACGTCCGGTATGATAGCCGGCTAAGCAGCACAGCAAAGGTACTCATGGTAGAAATATCAGCCCTCACAAATAAAGAAGGCTATGCCTGGGCTACGAATCAATATTTCGCTGATACGTTTGGAATTTCAAAATCACAAGTGACCCGGATTATTAGGCAGCTTGCAGAATGTGGGTACATTAACGTCTACCTCAATCCTGGTGGAGACCGTTATATCACGATTACGCGCAATGACCGCCCCGTGCCTAGTGGGTTCAAGAAGGATTATACAAAGAAAGAAAACCCAGAGCCAGTAAAAGACGATACGCTGGACGAAGCTGCACCAGCGGATGAGCTTATTGCAGACGCCGAAACAGAGATAGACACCAGTGATGTTGTTATGAGAAAGTTGACCAACGCAGAGTACTCTGAATGGGTGAGCCGGAATGATAAGGTCGGTAACACTGATCGTCGTGGAGACATTGTTGATCGAGAAGTAGCAGACAGGATAGCGCTTGAGATTATTGCTAAATCAAACGCGAACAGCACCGATGCCGTTAAAGAGCACAGACCTGTGCGCCGAATAGAGGCAAAAACACAGGAGAGCGACGCGCAAGTCGTTAAAACTAAAGACAGTCCATACGGTTCACTTGCTACGCCAATGACGAGTACAAGAAAAAACTATAACCCCGCTGAAAAAGCGTTTTACGATGCTGCTAAGGCTCTCGGGGTTAGTATTGCTAATCACAACCAGGCGCGCAGCTGGGTTAAAGAGGTAGTGAGGACTAGAGGGCTCGAATCGACAGTTAACTACTTTGACTTTATGCGCCTTGTCTTCCCTAAATGGGAATATGAATATAAACCGAATATCGACTCCGCGCATGATCTTGCGATGAAGGCGGCGAAGATCGAGCAGCTCATCCAACGTCAACAGCGCGAAAACGCTCGAAAGATTAACTACGATAACATTGACTTTTACGGTGACTAGATATACAATAGAATCATAAGCAAGAGAGGAGAAAATGCTTTATGACAAAATATCAAATCACCACCTATGATGGCTCAGCACACACCATCGAAGGGAACACACAGCAAGAGGTTAAACGCATGGTAGAGTTTTTCGGGCTCATGCCAGTAAAGATGGCAGACGGCACGACAGAGATGTTTGCCAAGGGTGCGGTGCAGCACATGAAAATGATCAAGGACGATACTACGCTCCCTCCAGAACAACGTCTCGCCATGGGCGATCAGAAAGACAACCGCAGCACAGGCCCCGAAGCTGAAGCAGCCAAGGCTTGGCGCGAACATTGCGGTCACGACTTTAAGCTCATGGGCAATAAAGATCTGCGCGATATGTTTATCAAGGATTACATAGAGGGTAAATAGCGCATGGACAACCTACCTCCAGTAACTGGAATATCTAGCAGTGAGGCGTCTCTAGATGATCCAGATGATAAAGATATATATGCAGAAACAAAAGTACGCCAGAAACCATATACACCAGATGAAGACCTTGAATCGTTAGGAGCACTAGAATATGAAGAATAACCCTCTAACTCGCGCTGAGAGCCGTCTTGGCGCGAGAGTTGTATATTTAGCCATTCGAGCTAATCCAAGTTTACTTCGCACAATATTTTCTCAAAATAAAGACCTAACATTATACCTTTGGCAGGACGATAAATGGATACCGGTAGGCCCTCATCTAAACGTTGTAAAAAAGACCCGAAAAAGTCGTAAAAAAGTATTGCAATCGTAAGCAACGTAGAGTATATTAGAAACATAACCAAAGGAAAGGAACACAACAATGGACAACGTAACTTACAAACTAGAGCAACTCGAAAACGAGGGTATGATCGAGAAAATGCACCACGACTGGTACGCATTTCGGATCAAGAACAGCTGGGCACGCAACATGAAAGCTCTCTGGCAGCGCTGGTTGATGAGCACAGTCAAGTAACTAACAACAAACAAGGCGGTGGGCAGAAAGAGGAGAATAACAATGTTTACTACAGCAATCGAGGGATTACACGAAACCTACGAATACCGCCAGGCTAGCGTAATACGGAAGCTATGGATGGACTTTATCACTACGGTATTTCTATCTGTATTGTTTCTCAGCTTTATCTACTCGGTATATCTAGCTCTATCAGGCCTAGTATACCTAGCAACGGGGATCTAGCATGCTGGTAGATATTACAGATCAATATTTAGAAAGCGACACAAAGGTAATTGAGGATATTATGGTTTACAACGCACGAGAACGAATTATTCAATTAATTTTAGAGGAGAAGGAGAATACAAATAGTGTATAGAATCGTAGCAGTCAAACGAGATGGCAAAGCGCAGACTTGGGAGCCGGTGACGAGTGTGTTTACAGACAACCCGATGCCAACAGCAGATATACATACAAAAAGAGAAGCTATCAAAGAATTTAACATGTCTTTACGCGAAGCTAACGCCGATGATTATTTGCGAGTGCACGTAGCAGAAAAGGATAAAGATGGCGTATGGCGCGATACTAGTGGCTGTGACACATCTCGCTTCTTTAAACAGGATGAGCGGTCGATAGCTTCGATAGATAAGAAAGTGTTTAGCTACTCCCTAGACTTACTGTCTATCTCAATGCAAGCATACCAAATGATGCAGCTTGCCTACCTCAGCTCAGGCACAAAAGAATGGCTCAGAGAGCTATCTACTAAACTAACAAACGCATCTAACGAACTATGCCGCCTAAAAGAACAAATCAAAGAGGAGTACTATAATGACATACAAGACACAGAAAACTAAACTAGACCTAAAAGAATCAGAGGAGGCATTGCAGTTTGTCATGGCTGGCATCAAATGCCACCTTCCTAAAAACCCAGCGACTCAAGTAATCCTAGAGCGCATAGAGAAAGACATATGCTTATACGGAGACATATGTAACATTGAGGGACGTGTTACAGAGTTTCTAGAGGAGGTAGGCGAGCGTAACCTTACTATGCTCCAGCGTGACTTTGCCAACATCAAATCAGGCAAAAAGAGCTGTAAGGAGATTGCCAAAGAACTGCGCAAAGAGTATAATGATTGGTAGATAAGGGTGACCTTATAGCACATTGGATCTGTTGTGGTGTAGCTTTCTTTCGAAACTACTATAACCATAGCCTGCATCTGATTCCTCCTTTGTTACATGGTTAAGATGCAGGACACACAATACCTTTCTGTGGTGGAACACGCCCAATAGCTACCCGTCAAGTCCGTGAGACAACCCTCAACAAAAGCACGAAATGTGCTGCCTCGGTAGCTGTGTTCCATGTATTACCCCACCATCTCCTCGGTGGGGTTTAACTTTGTCTATACCTGTTGTAAATTCTACCTAATAAAATGCCTAAAATCTATTGCACCACTCTCTCGCAGGGTGTACAATACAAACATAAACATAAGGCAAAGAGGAGAAGCCACAATGTCAATCTACACACACTACACCATTGAAGCCACCACACGACTCGGAGAGGTATACGTATGGAATCCACTCACAAGTGATTATGAATACCAAGACAACTATGGATACCAAGGCAGCCAAGAATCATCCAACATTAGCTCAGAGGATGAAGCAATCGACGAGTTTGGCTACGCAGTCGCAGCAGCAGATAATGATGAATACATGAAGGTAAGCCTACTCCGTGTCACAGAGTTAAGTAATGGCTCATCAGACGTATCAGTAATCAAGTTCAAGAATTTCTAGGAGAGACAATGCAAAACTGGAAGGTAAGAAAGAAACTCTACCAGGAGTCATGGGAAATAAAGGACATGAAGTACCGCATCCAACTCCTCCGAGAGTTTGTAGACGACAAGTACTACATCGACAACGCAACTGAATACCTCGACAAAGCCCTCAGCAATATCGAGCTAGCAATGGATAGCAAGCAACTCAAGAACGCATACGAACCACTAACTAAAAGAGAAAAGGAGAACTAACAATGTATCTATACACAATCGAATACAAACGGCTCAGCCGAAGCCAGAAAGAGGAGTATAAGACAGTAGCAGAGAACGCACGTGCCGCACTCCGTAACCTCGAGCGCTACCGCTGCAAGCCATACTCATACCGTATTATCAACGTAGAGCATGTAGGTGATGATGATGAGTAAAAGAAAGACAACACGCAAAAGAGACAAAGTAGTGGGCACGACCACATGCAACGGTGTCACTGTGACTAGAACAGAAATGGAGACTCGTATGATATTACTCAGCTTTGTTGGAACTATCGTTTACGCTATCTGCCTATTAACAGGTGTATTCAAATAAAACGTAAATAAGGAGAACTAAACATGAAACCATACATGATCATCTACCGCAGGAAGGGTATAAGCGATACTCTATCCCTCATTATCAAAGCAAATAACCAAGATGAGGCAGTGCACGTCTTAAAACTAAAGTTTGGCGCATACGACACAGATGAGTTATCAGTAAAAGACGTGCGCCTAATGGATAGGACACTCTCTCGCTAGGAAAGGAGCGTCATGCCTATCTACTTGATAGAAAGAATCAACAGGGACACAGGCGCTGCTAAGGCAGAATTAGCAGAAGCTCCACTTTTAGCTATCGCTTTCATGGAACAGGAGATGAAACACGGCAAAGACTATAAGTATAGGTTAGTTGGTCGTCTTGAAAATGGTAATATTGTTGGTTATGAAACCGACCACAACAAAGTAAACAAAGATAGATTAGATGAGTTTCATCGATACCAGAAGGCTATGAATGAAAGCTCATACACCAACCCATTCGTTAGCCGGCACACACGTGACACCATTAGCATAGCCCTACACAATCAGGCACACCAGCGTTACAGACTCATAAACAGACACCCAGGGAAAGGAGGGATGATCTGATGCACCACTACCACCTACTCTACAAGCACAACCCTAGTGATAAATGGCTAACAACCTACCACAAGATTAGAAACCTAATCCTCAATATCTGTATAGCATCATTACCTCTAGCGGCCTTCCTAGCACTCATAAGACTAACCATGGGGAGATAGCATGAACACATACTATATCGGATACAAGAAACACGTAGACAGTGAATGGATAACCTACACTACTATGGCAGTTGATAACACTGAGGCTTACAGTAATTTCTATAGAGATGTGGGCAACGCATCTGTAGTTAGACTAAAGGATGTGATAAGTCAAGACGAGATGGAGGATAGAAACCAACACGAAGTAATACCACCAATAGTCTTTATCATTCTGTTTATTATTGTTATGCATCTCATATTCAGATAGTAGACATGAACACATAAAAACACACCAGGAGAGGTTTGCGAGGCCTCTCCTCTTGTCATTCACAAGGGGAATACTTATAATGTATGCATGACTAAAGAATCTCCCTCCAAGCTGGGAAAACCAAAACGGAAGTACACAAAGCCAGCGAAGCACAATAACCCCACTGGTATTGGTGGGTTTCAAGACCATCCAGAGCTACGTAGCACTGGGCGCTGGTCAAAAGACACCAGCATCTCATACTGGTATAACAAGCTAGGCCGTATGACTCTCAAAGAGCTAGAGGAATTTGAGCAAAAGGGCGATGAGCTTACTCCATTCCAAAAGACGGCTCTCGTACGTGTTAAGCGCGCCTTTAAGGGAGACTCTGAAGGCCTGGCCGAAGCCAAAGAGGTGGCAGATCGCACAGAAGGCAAAGCAAAGCAAGAGATTGGGATCGACGCTAGCGATGATATGAAAACTATCATGCGTGGATTTATCATACCAACACTACCAACGGATTGGATCGATGAGCAAGTCGCATTGGCCCGTACTAAACAAAGCAACGTATGATGAGCTGCGAGAGAAGGGCTATTGGCTACCACTACCAGGCCCTCAGCAGCTCGCTATAGCACTCTCACGTGACAAGAGGTTTCGTGAGATACTCTTTGGTGGCTCACGTGGTGGAGGCAAGACAGACGTATCTATCGCTACTATAGGTGATCGCTTTGGAGACACCAGAGCACGCCAGCTTGTCATTCGTAAAGACGCAGGAGACCTAGCGGACTTTGAGGAGCGTGCTGTAGCAGCCTTGCAGCCTTTTGGGGCTAAACTACGCCGCAATCCTATGGTTCTCTCCGCGAAAGGCTGTGGCCGTGTCATTGGTGGCCACCTCCACGACGCTGAAGCTTACACAAAGTACCAGGGGCATGAGTATTGTCGTATCAACATCGAGGAGCTAACTCAGATACCAGACGAGGGACGCTATGAGAAGCTCATTAGCTCAGCCCGTAGCAAGTACAAAGACCTATATCCTCAAGTGTTCGCTACCACCAACCCAGGTGGCGCAGGCATGGGCTGGGTAAAGAAGCGTTTTGTGGCACCAGACCCAGACAGGGCTGAAGTGCTCAAGATGGAATACCCTTGGGTAGATATATACGGCAAGCAGCAAGTCACACATTGGCAGATCGTCATAGACAAGCGTACAGGCATCTGGCGTGCTTACATCCCAGCCACCATTGACTCTAACCCATTCCTGCTCGAGAACGACCCAGACTACGTGAAATACCTCGACTCTCTCCAAGATTCAGACCCAGAGCTGTACCGTGCCTGGCGTTTTGGCGATTGGGACATTCAGTTTGGCGCTGTGTTTGAGGAGTTTCGGCAGAGCAAGCACACTTACACCAAGTTCAGCGAGTGGGGCGTTACCAAAGAAGCATTCGATAGCAACTACCGTGTCATGGGCATGGACTGGGGCTATAACGATGAGTGCGTGCTGCTTTGGGCTATGTTTGACAAGATCACGGAGAAAGAGAACAGAGCGTTTATCTATCGTGAGCTACATGGCAATCACAAGCCTAAAGAGTATTGGTGTGAGAGGATTGTTGAAATGTATCTGAAAGACCCAGTAGACTTGATAGCATTGCCACACGACGCTTACAGCCATCTAGGAGGCTCTGAGACGATCGCTAAGGTGCTCAATGATACGTTTGCACGTCTTGCACCAGATGAGAAGCGCCCACGCATTGTACGGGCTGATAAGCTCATGAAAGACAGGAAGCAGGCAGCAGTGCAGATGATCCATAGCGCTTTCGCTAATAAATCAGACGGCAAGCCTGGCCTCATCTTTAGCAAGTACTGCTCATACCTCATAGACACACTACCTACCATCATCTACGCCAAGGAATCTGGTGGTGAGGAGCTTGACCCTAATAACGTAGACCACGCCCTAGACTCTCTCATGTACACACTCATGACAGCTAATCGTGAATATGGCTTCCTAGTGAATGAGGCAAAGAAGATCAATAAGCTCACCAAGCAGTCATTCACCATAAATCCAGGTGGCAGAGTAGAAGCCAAAGACATTGGAATTGATATTGCAACAGCGGTAGAGACAGATAAGCTTGGATAAAGGCTAGCCTCTCGCGCTCTATTTACTGTATGATAGAGACAAACAGGAGACATAGTATGCATGACCAAGACAAAGTATTCAAAGACCCTAGGGTAGACGATATAACAACCAACACAGGCGTGATTGATGAGCGTGACGCTCTGTCTATTGATGAGGTAGATGACGCCACGCTTGTACGGCGTTTTAAATATTGGGTGAACGACTCAGAAGCCTACTGGAATAGCAAGAGTGGTTTTAATCTACGCAACGTGCGAGCACAAAACGAGCGGTATTACCTCGGCAAACAAGATAGCGACAGGCTCTACTACCACCAGGCAGACTATCGAGACAACCAACTCTTTGTTGGTATCCAGGCTGTTATAGCCTACGTCTCAGCTCGTGACCCAGGGTGTGAGATTACTCCAGGCGACGACTCACCAGCTAGCAAGACGCTCGCAGCACGTCTAGAAAGCGCTGTAGACCTACACAGCCAGAAGGTACGGCTCTCACGCAAGATCAAGGTAGCAGCCAAGAACCTCGCCTTGAAGCGTGTTGGTGTGATCAAGCTCATGTACAACCCGTTCAGCAAGGAGATTGAAGCTAAGGCGCTCAACCCAGAGAAGGTCATTCTTGACCGCAACGCAGAGCTAGACGAGGAGCCGCGCTTCATCTGTGAGGTGTGTGAGGACACGGTAGACATTCTCATGTCCAAGTTCCCAGAGAAAGAGAAGGAGATTATGAACGAGCTTGGCTTTGTGCGTAAGACCCAGAAGCTCCTCAGCACTGTTGTAGCCTACAATGAGATTTGGTTTACAGACACCACCACTGGTGAACCACGTGAGTGTGTCGCTTGGTATTTCAACAACCTCATCCTCGACAAGAAGCTCAGCCCTATGTACGAGTACGACAATAAGGGTGTTGCTATCTGTAACTACACAGACAAGCCTACAAAGCCATATGCCTTCTGCAACTACCTGAACGATGGTAGCCACATGATTGACCAAACATCGCCTATCGAGCAGGCAATCCCTCTCCAGAATATCCTCAACCGCCGTGGCCGCCAGATCATCGACAACGCAGACACAGCAAACAGCATCAAGGTATTTCGCGCTGGCGCTATCTCAGAGGATGACGCTAAGAAGCTCACAGGCAAGCCTAACCAGTCTGTTGTGCTCGATATTCGTGAGGATGAGCCACTCAGCAATGCTTACGGTGAAATTCCAGCCCACTTACTGCCTAACTACGTCCTACAAGACAAAGAGGACATTAAGAACAGCATCCACAACATCCTTGGTACGCCTTCTCAGTTCCGCGGTGATGACTCGAAGCGTGATGTTGGTACACTCGGTGAAGCTCAGATGATGCAGAGCCAAGCCTCAGGCCGACAAGATGAGATTGTGCGTGAGATTGACAACATGCTTGATCGCTATTTCAAGCTGCTCGTTCAGATGATGAAGGTGTACTACAGCAAGAACCACAAAATCTCTGGCCGTGACACTGATGGTAATTTCATCCACGTAGAGCTATCTCGTGAGACTATCCCAGACAACGCTGTGATTGCTGTATCACCAGGCAGCACTGTAAGTATGGACAAGAGCCGTCGTGAGAACATCGCAGTGAAACTGGCAGAGCTTGGTGTGATTGATCCGTACAACCTGTTCAAGGATCTTGGCCTTAAGGACTCTAGCGAGCGTTACGAGAGCCTCGTGAAGTTCAAGACTGACCCGAATATGCTCGTTGATGAGGTACGTAGTGAAGTGCAGGACGAGGAAGCCTATATTGACTTTGCAGTCATCATGAACGGTTTTGACGCTAAGCCACGTGATGACGTAACGCCAGAGCACATCTTGGCCCACAACAAGCAGCTCCAGACGGATAAGTTCCTCATGGCTAACCCGAAGCTCCAGCAGAAGCTCCTGGCTCACATTGATCAAGAGGTGCTCAGCCTCAGCCAGCGTGAGAAGCTCCAGGAGGCTAGCGACCAAGGGTTACTTGTAGACCCATCTATCCCTACGAGCCCAGAGATTCCAGAGCCTCAGCCACAAATGCCCGTAGACCCCTCTCAGATGCCACCAGAGGCGTTGCAAGGCCAGGGAGCGCCAGCACAAGGTCAACCAATCCCTGAACAGCCAGCGCAGCCTGTAGGCGACCTAGGCGGCGTACAGGATCAAGGCGCAAGCGGTATCCTCTCCGGCCTCGGACTATAGACATAACCACCTCCATTTAGATATAATCTAGGTATATATCAAACATAATGGAGGTGTTTACATTGGCATCATCTAACACAGACCTATCAGAGATGGACTTTGACGCATTGGTCGAGAAGGCAGCAGCCCAAGACCAGGACGACAAGGAGACAACTGACGAGGTGAAGGAACAACAAGATAACCCTACCACGGAGGAGGAAAACAACGGTGAGGGTGAAGACACCACCGAAACGCAAGACGACGAGCCGGAAAAGACTCCAGAGGATGAATCAGACGAAAAAGAATCTGGAGAATCAAAGGAAGAGCCGAAAGCACAAGGCTTATCTGACGAAGAGTTTCTGAAAGAGCTTGAGCGTCGTGGCCTTAAGGTGGCAGAAGACAAAAAGGAAGAACCTAAGAAGGACAACAAGCCTCAGCCTTGGGAAGAGCGTCCAGATGAGATTGACGAGAAGCTTTGGAACAAATCCTCAGCAGAGGAGAAGTTTATCTACAACAGCCTCGACTACATCACGGTGAAGGGCAAGGACGGCGAGGAGCTGTCTATCAAGCTACCTACACAGCTACCAGATGACTTTGAGTTTGCCAGCAAGCGTGCCGAGGCGCAGTTCTACAGTGCTATGAGTGCCCAAAGCTCTAAGGCAGAGAAGCTTATGAATAAGATTACCTCTGATCGCGAGCAAACAACCAAGGCAGAGAAAGAAAAGGCAGAGCTTGATGCTATTATTGCTGATGTGGATCGCCTCCAAGAGGATGGTGTCGTCCCCAAGATTAAGGCCAAGCCAGGCACAGAGGAATTTAACGACGATCCTAGTGTGCAGCTGGTAAACAAGATCCTTGACTTTCGCGATGAGTACAACCGCAAGCACAAGGGCGAGAACATCAGCTCCTACACAGCCGGCCTCATCTACAAGGCGAAACACCCCAAGGAGTTTGAAACAGAGGACGACAAGCGACGTTCTAGCCAGGATAAATCACGGGAGAAGACCGCTAGCCGTGTAGCAAATAAAACAACATCGGCCAATCGCCCAGAGTACAACCATAAGACTTTTGGCAAAAACGTCAGTCTAACTGACATTGCAGATTACTACGCAGATCAACTATAAGGTGAAAGGAGAAAATAGATGAATCTGGATCAAATCAATCAAGGGCTGACCGAGGATCAAATCCTTGGCAATAGCGTAACAACTCAGGCTGTGGACGGCGATACGTTCCGTGACATTGTGTACGCTATGTTCAAGCCAAACGATATGGTGGTTATCAAGAACAATGCACCGTATCCATCAGGGTTTGCATACATGCATATCGATGACGAGGAGCATATTCAACCTAACGAGTACACCAACACGACTATCCGTGGTGCGCAGCGCGCCTTCCTCATCCACGCAGGCGAGGAGAAGGTAGTGCAGGGCTGGCTCGCCTACATGGCATTAGAGCACATGTGGAAGGAGTACGCTCAGTACAGCAGCTCTGATGGTGCTCGTATGCTTGCAGATGTTCAGGCACGCACCAAATGGCTCAACGAGGCGTACCGTGGCCCAGCTCAGTACACGACTGGCGCTAAGGATACGGCTAAGGAAGAGGCAGAGAAGCCAGCGCGACGCGGCCGTCAAGCTAAAGCGGAGAGCAAAGAGGAGGATCTAGGGTTTAGCGAGTAAATAGCAACCCTATCTGTGGCCCGCCCAGTGTATAATCTCTAAAGAAGGAGAAAGACAGGGCGGGTTTCGCTTTGCAGGAGATAAAACTATATGGATGACAAACCGCTAAATAAATGGCAAGTCAAGGAAATTATCGACGACGCCATCACAAAACACGAACTGCGCAAAGAAAAGGACTTTGTGCCTATCTATGCGTTAGAAATATACAAAAAAGACATAGAATCACGGCTGAAAGACCTTGAGACAGACTCAGCAGAGGCTAAAGATCGGAATAAATGGCTTTTTCGCCTCGTTGTGGGTGCAGTTATCACCTCATTTGTGCCAATTGTCATTGCATTGCTGTCTAATAGTAGGGGAGGACTGCTACGATGAGAAAGAATCGTGTTGTTCGATGGTTTAAAGAGAATAAACTACTAAAAATTCTATCAATCATGATGGTTTTAAGCCTTATGTTCAGTGGCTACACCGTTTACAGGGTGTTTACACTCCAACCAGGCCAAGCTGTAACTATATCAGGCGGTACGAAGGTAGAAAAGCCCGTCACAAACATCACTAACGCACAAATAGACAAGGATGGCAACCTAGTACTCACATATTCAGACGGAGAGGCTCGTAATGTAGGCTCTATCGTAGGGTCTAACGGTAAAGACGGGGCTGACGGCAAGACACCGACCAACTCAGAGATAGCATTAGCCATTAAGACGTACTGTCTCACCAGCAAATGTTCAGAAAACCCCACAAGCGCCCAGGTAATGAGCGCTGTTGCTGCTTATTGCTCAGGTGGTATATGTAACGGCACGAACGGCAAAAACGCATCAGACGAGCAGATAGCGACCGCTGTGGCTAAATACTGTGCAGCAGGGCGATGCAAGGGTGACACAGGCGCTACGGGTGCTACCGGGGCTACAGGCGCGGCAGGGGCTAATGGCGCTAACGGTGCTGACGGTAAAGATGGGAAGGATGGCAAAGATGGCGCATCTCCTCAGCTATCATGTGTCAACACCAAAGACAATTCTGGCAACCAAACATCATGGGTAGCATGGAAGTACGAAGGTGAAGCTAATACCGCGTACCGTCGGCTATACAAGATCGATGGTGATAGCAACTGTATTAATATCTAAAGGAGGTATAAATGGCGTACAACTACATTACGCAGTATGACTCGCCAAACTACACTGCTGGGCGACAAGGCAATAACATCAGCAGTATTACAATCCACTGGTGGGGCGATCCTAACCAGAACCCTAGCTTTGAAGGCGTCACGGCCTGGCTATGCAACCCAGCGGCGCAGGTTAGTGCTCACTATGTTGTTACGGGCACAGATCGTCGTGTAGCCTGTATTGTAGACCCTTCAAACATTGCATGGCACGCAGGTAACTGGGTAGGTAACCAGACAAGTATCGGTATTGAGTGTGACCCACGGTGTCGTGATGAGGACTACGACGTTATTGCTGAACTGGTAGCAGAATTGCGTAAGACTTATGGCGACTTGCCGCTCCGACCACATAACTCATGGACGAGCACGAACTGCCCTGGCAACTATGACCTAGGCCGTATCGACCGTATGGCTCGTGAGAAAGCTGGCCAGACAGTAGAGCGTGATCGGACTGATGAGATTAACTATCTCAATGGCTTGTATCAGCAGATCCTTGACCGCAATGTAGACGAAAACGCTATCGGCCACTACCTGTCTCAGATCGACAAGGGATGGAACTGGGATCAGATCCGTGAGGACTTAGCTAATAGCGCAGAAGGTAAGGCAGTAGCAGAGCGACGTAACGCACGCAACAACGAGCTACGGGCAGCCTACGACAGTGAGACTAATGAAATTCAGCACCTCTACAAGGAGATCCTCGAGCGTGACGCAGACGAAGGCGGCATTGAGCATTACCGCAATCAGATACGCAACGGTTGGAATTGGCAGATGGTAGCAGACGATCTGCAACGGAGCGACGAGTACAAGGAGCTGCAACGCATCAAGAACGCACCAACGCCAGAGATTAAGCACGTAGAGCCAGAGCCACCAACAGAGCCAGAGAAGGTGCAGGATAGGGCTGCAGAAGCGCCTCAGGAAGCGCCAAAGGTTGAGAACACTACAACTATCCTTGGGGATATTCGACGCATCTTGCAGGCGATTCTAGACGCTATCACAGGTTTGTTTAAAAAATAAAGGAGAAGTAAAATGGAAGTACTAAACGTTCTTATCGTACCAGCAATCGTAAAGCTGTTCGACATGTTCAATAAGAAGGAATGGGGTGGCATCGCTAAGGTGTTCCTCGCTGTCGCAGCAGGTATTGGTTACTACTTTGTGACCGGGCACTTTGTCTTCACTGACAAGACCGTCTACGATGGCATCGCTTTCGGCCTCCAGGCTGCTGGTCTTGTGACTGTGGCCGCCAAAGCTGGCGCAACCAAATAGCTCACCACTAGCTGTTGTATTATTGACCCTCAGGTATCCTGGGGGTTATAATATTAGCGTATGCAAGATAGCCTTATGATTGAGTGGAGAAACGGTGAGATAACCATCACGCCACCGGAAGACTTTCAGAAAATAATCAAGCCACGGTATGTGCCGCGAGGGGCAAGCCGTGGGCTGTATATAGACCGTATGTCCGTGACTAAGAATGGTCGAACAACAGTGGTCACGTTTGAGAAGGATGGGGACGCCTACATCACCGCTCCGACCGGCAAGGTGTACTTTACAGAGTACAAGATCGTGAGTGCGCAGCCTATTCTGCT
Organism: uncultured Atopobium sp.; assembly: GCA_963544885.1. Classification (GTDB taxonomy): domain Bacteria; phylum Actinomycetota; class Coriobacteriia; order Coriobacteriales; family Atopobiaceae; genus Lancefieldella. The sequence goes on from CAUUHE010000012.1 coordinate 18,210, forward strand.
CTCAAAAGAGTTTGTAGGCTTCTCTGGTGTAAATACTGTCGGGGAATTTGATGAATTGCTGTTGCCTATTTGATCGAGTAGGAGTATAATGCTTAATGCAGCGTGATCCGGAGTCCGGACTCTGAGAGAGCGACTGTACAAGTATAATTAATTAATTTACTGTGGTTATACATAGCGCCCGTGGTCAAAAGCCAGGGGCGTTGTGTTATTATAGAGGTGCACGACCAGCCTACCAAGCTATCTTGGTGTGGGCTGGTTTTTGTTATGTACGTGTATAATGAGAGGTAGAATTAAACGGAGATAATAAATGAACACAAACCTACTGAAATGGTTGATAGATGACATGAGGATACTCGGGTTTGATCTTGAGTTTACCTTAGATTCCGTCCATATTAAATCGAAGCAGGGCGACAAATTAGGTGTGCTCTACGCCCTTGAACCTATCAAATCATGGGTAGATGGCCGCGTGCTGTCTATGTCGGCTAAACATGGGCGTCATGTCATAGAGAGAATTGGCGAGATGGCTTATAGCAACCCGCAGAATATGCCAGATCTGTTTATCGTACTTACTAAGTTCGGGTTACTCGGCAAAGATAAAATGTTTTCAGAAGATGACCCAGCGCTTTTCACGAAGGAAGACTTAAAGAAAAAAGAGAATATGATTAAAGAGCTAGGCGGCACTGCCTACAAGATTAATTAGGAGGATAGAATATGGCAAATAAAGTATCGATACAATCGTGGCAAGCATTTGTAGACAGGATTAAAGGGGCTAATGTAGTACATGTGTGCTCTAGCGAGCCAGCTAACTATGCTGGTATCAGCGCTGTGTCACTTGGTAATAAGAATATCGGCTCGTACAACCTAACAGTTCCGACCGCCGGAGAGAAAAAAGTTACTATTCCAGCTGTCAATGACGTGCCTGTCACAAAGACTGGCAATGCTCAATGGGTCGTGTACGCTAACACCGGTGCGCAAGAGCTGTCTGTAGTTGTAGAGGTTACTCCAGTGCAAATGTCACAAGGTGGCACTGCTAATATTGGCGCTACCGCTATCGGGATGGAGGTACAGTAGAGATGGATTACGAGAAGCGAATGGAGAAGTATAAGGCTAGACTAGAGGAGTGTAGCTACAACGTAGAGCACCTTGTCAAATGGTTGTGCCCGTTCACAAAGTTCTACGAACACAGGGTTGTTTTTATAGGGAAGACCGGTAGTAAAACAGAGTTTCTATATACTAACCCAAGGACTGGCGTGTATAGCGCAGAGTTTTTAAAGGGGTTTGCTAAAAGCGAGGAATCCGCTAGGTTTTTCAATGAGATACTGTTATACAACAGGTATTGGGCGAAGGGGCAGCCTGTTTCTGTCGTGGATCGCAATAGCGGTGAGTACTGTCATATAGATGACGCTAGCGGTGAAGTGACAAAAAGCGTTGAGCCTGTTGGGTATTTTCTACCGAGGGCTGTTGAGTTAAAAAGGCTGCTAGGGGCAGATAAAGTCGATGTGGCAGAGATGCGGCTTCCGCTAGGTGATTATGTTGACAATCCGCAGGATGACAGTACATTCAACCACATGCCAGAATACAGAGATATAATTACTAGCTATTATATGAATTTCTGGAGGGACTAATGTCAAACTTATCAATCGGATTCTTAAACTCATCAATAAACGCAGTAACCACCACTGTCACACTCAAGTCTGGTGACATCAATTCGTTCCCTATTGAGCCGTTTTTTGTGACTATTGCCCCAAAAGACGAACTACCTACCTTCTCAAATAGCGAGATTGTACTTGTAAAAAGCCGAACCGGGTCAGACTCATACACTATTATTAGGGCGCAAAAGAACACCTCAGCAAAACCGTTCCCGGCTGGTGCGCTATTCTTTATCGGTCACTATTACGAGCAGAGTCTTAGGGTTGGAGATATATTCATGACGATGAACAGCTCACCAGGCACTGGTAGGCTATTCATGGACGGATCTGCATACCGTATCGAGGAATTCCCCCTCCTCGCCGAGCATATACGCAGAAACCCCGCCTACGGGACGATTGTCAACTCAAATGCCTTTACGCTCAATGACATGAGGGGGAGAGCACCATTTATGTATGATGGCATACTAGGACAGCTTGGTTCGAAAGGCGGTACTAAAACACAGGCATTAACGCCAAATAACTATAAGCAAAATGCTTGGCAATCAGAATATCTTGGAGGCGGTCTGCAGCAGGGATTTGGCAACCTAGGTGCAGGCAAGGGCAGCGGTATGAATACATTTGCAGGTGGAGCAATCAACGCCACGGGCAATAATGTACCATTTGAGATAATGCCGCCGTTTGTAGTAATAAACTTTGAGGTTGTTGCGGGGTAGCACATGGCTACGTTTATATATAACAGGATACTTGCGCCAGTCTCTATATCTAGACAAATATACAAGGACAATAGCAATGTCGAAGTTGTAGACGATATAATACGTGTTACAAATGACGGCACAGACTTTTATGCCCCACTAGCGCACAGCCTTAACTGGTATGACGGTGAAATACTGACGAAGTTTAGATATAGCGGCAGTGATGGGCTTATTGGCGTTGTCGGCTTTAGGTTCACCGGCAATTCTCAGAATACCGCTAACGGGTATTCTATTAGTCTGTTACGTGACGGCGCTACACCTGGATTTGTTGTATACGATAATAAGACAGGCACTATAAGAGGGTCGGAATATCCATTTAGCCACCAACAGAATACTTGGTATTGGGTTCGAGTCAACTGGAAGGGCCAAAATATTAAATACAAGGTCTGGGGTGACGGCTATCTAGAACCATCTGCTTGGAGCAGAGAAATAACATCATCGAAAACACCCGGTGCTATCGGGCAAACGGCTGGTCTCTATACGTTCAATAGAGGTGTAGTTGAATATGGCTGGCTCTCGTATGAGAATTATGGGGATACCGCTATAGGGCCAGCGCCACTGCACGCAAGGTCACTAGACTCGTATGCCTATAGCCCAAATCCTTATGCTGGGTACTACAACGCTGGCTATGTTTGGCCTCTGAAGGTTTCAAAACAGTATGAATTAGATGCTCGCGGTATAACCGCAAGAGCTAGGATAACAAAACCGGCAGTTACAGCAAAGTATGCCATACCGCAGCGGGAGGTGTGGGCTGGTGTTAATATATGGCAACCAACAGTTACATATAAAGAGCCAGGTAAGACTTATATTTTGCCTCCAACAGTGGTAGCGAGAGCTAAAATAAGCAAAACCGGTATACTGTATACACCTCCGCCTCCGTCTCTGGTGTCTCCTGGATACATAACAGCGACAGCCACAATCAATTCCCCTGATCTTTCGTTTAGGGATATTGAGCGATACACGTTGTCACCTATGGCCGTATTAGCATTAGCCCGTATCACGTCGCCAGCAATGCGGTTTAGAAGGGCTCAAATTGTCCCCGACGTGTGGTTAACACCACAACAACGTATAGAGCAGGAATGGCGCAAGCTACCCGTCTCTAGTGAGGCTACAGGCGCTTGGAGACAACACGAGTATGTTCGTAGTAACGACCAGGTTTGGCGCGACAGACGGCGCGAGGACAGCTCACAATGGCGAAAACCAGTATCTACCACTAGAGATGAGCAAGAGTGGCGGCGTGTAGTGTATGATTAGAGTAAAGGAGAATAAGACATGCTGACATTTTCGCAACTAAAACAGGACGTAATCAGCCTCATTAACGTCGATGAGGACAATATACAAGAGGTACGCAAGGCTGTCTCGGACATTAACACCGGGATCAAGCTATTCCAAAACGCCGTGAGACGCTACTGGGTGCGCCAGGAGCGTGAGACTAACCTAATACAGGGTAAATCGCTATATCGCTTCCCAAGGGACATGGTACGGGTTGTAGACGTGCGTATTAAGGATGGTGATAATTACTCTCCTATCCATTTAGTTCACAATATCGAGGACTGGCACAAACTCACGGGTGGCCAATCTACCGGCAAGCCTGAATGTTACATCATCAAGAACGGTACAGAGATGGAATTATTCCCAACACCATCAGAGGATGTGCCAAATGGCATGATTGTGACGTTTGAGCCTCGTATGCAAGACCTTGGGCTGGCAGATAGAGAGGCTAGCGTATCTCTGACAGAGAATAGCCCACGAGTTACGGCCGTGCAGGACAGTTTTGTACGCAGCATGGAGAATAACGGGTGGCTACAGGTTACAGACGGCAGCGATGGCAACTGGTACAAGGTGGCTAAGGTCGTAAACGCTCGAGAAATACGCCTTGAGACGCCGTATCAGGGCCTCACAGCGACGACACGGGTCAAAATAGGGCAATGCCCACAATTCCCGGAGGAATATCACCAAGCGCCTGTATATTACGCAGCACAGCAATACTTTTTGATGCGTAAAGACCTAGACAGCGCCAATATGTACAAGCAACTATTCGATAATATGGTGCAAGAGTACAAGACAGTCTACGGAATGACGACAACCTCTGGTTTTATCCAGGGTGGTAGCAGCATGATGGGTCGTGAACGGGTAACTGATCCAGTAAGGAGTATTTGGTAATGGCAGCAGGTAACACAGGCGACACAATCATCAGCCAAACATCGTTTTATGGTGGCTTTGGTACAGACGGTAAGATTGGTATCAAGAATAGCTACGGTGATTCAGAGTGCATGGATGGGCGTAAGAACCCAAGCCGGCTTTCTGTGCTACCTGGGGCTCGCAATTTAGGCGACGGGGATATACGTGGCTTGATTGTAAATATGACACAAACCCCAGACGGTGTAAGGTGGGGAATTGATAGGTTCGGCACACTATACAGGATTGACGTAAACAATGATGTTACGGTTGCAGCCTTTCTCCCAGGCTGGACAGATGGAACGTTTGGAGACCTCACCTACTGGAGGCTAAAGGACGCTATCTATATTACTGGGAATGACCGTATTTATGCGTACACTAACGCCACGTCACCAAATCAGTCTTTTATTGATACTATTACCGGCAAGGCCAGCTCGTATCCTACAGTAGCTCAGATCCTCGTAAAAGACCGTGATGGCAAATGGATTGGTGGTGGCACAAATCGGTGGAGTAGTATCAACGGCCAAGCTCAGAGCGACGGGCTGCCTACTTCTATTATCGAGAATGAGGAGAACACCTGTATTTTCTTACCAGACCAATCACCAATGACTCGTATCTCTGTACGTTTTCACGCTAAGGGTAGTGGGCAAGTCCACCTTGTCGTGCATGACGCTCAGAACAAAGAGATTGCTCACGCTACTAAAAATGCCAGCGAGGTGCAAACGGGGCAGATCACTTACTTCGACTTCCCAGAGACCAAGGTTGGTGACTACGCCAACTTCGGTACGGAGTATCACATTCACATGTATGCTAGCGACGGCAACTGGCGCGTAGAGACGTATGAACAGGATAAGATGTATGGCCTACACTTCCAATACTTCGCCTCGCTACTCACTAGTACGACACGTAAGAGCCATCCAATTATCAACTGGGGCGGTAGCAAGCTGTTTATTGGTAACGATCAGTATCTAGTCGACTGGCTTCCTTCTGGCTTAACACAAGTAGACGAGACTGAATTTAACCGCCACCGTGTGATTGTCGAGAACGGCATGGAGGTGACAACTCTCACGAGCAATGACGAGTATGTCGTATTAGGTTGTGAGAAGGTGAGTACTGTGCCGGGGCGATCCTTCCAAGAGGGGATGCTCGGCTTTTGGGACGGCTTCGCAGACGGGTTGAACTTTAAAATTGATACACCAATGGGTGAGCCAAAGAGCCTATTCACTTACCAGAACATTACCTATACGATCATCGACGGTGCTATGTACGCCTATACAGGGGCTAAGCAGCTGACCAAGGTGCGTACGCTCAACGACAGCCATAGCGAGTACTCAGAGCGACGAGATACCACAGACATTTACCCTCACTGTATGACGGTACGGCGCGGTATCATGTTGTTTGCCTTCCCAAGCAAGACCAGTCTATACACGATGAGGCACGGCATCTATTCATGGGGTGCAGTGGATAAGAACTACCCGGAGTCATTCTACTACTCGTATAACATGCCAGAGGTGAGCGGTAACTACAATACCTCTGACGTGACGTATGAGCTTGGTGGGTGCTGGAACTTTGGGGACACGTTATACTTTAGCTACCAGATACAAACAGCGAATGGCACGCGTTACAATCTAGCTGTTGTAGACAATAACAGTAGGCCAGCTAAAAAGTTTAGCTACCAGTCACTCATGTATGATGGCGGTGTGCCGTGGGCAGATAAGCAGGCCCTTCGTATGGGAGTGACGTTCCGTGCACTACCTAAGGGCGCTACAATCATCCCTAAGTACAAGATTGACGCTAAGCCATGGGTATACGGCAAGAAAACAGCTACAGAGGGCGACGTAAGCGTCCGTATGGAGATAAACAAGCGATTTAAAGAGATTACCTTTGGCTTTGATGGAACAACCACAGACGCCACGCCAGAGCCTCCTACGATCGTATCTGTACAACTTAACGCCCGAACACTCGGGGAGGAGATGAAACTGTAATGGCAGACTCAGTGTATAACCCTAATACAGCTAGCCTTGAAACCTCCTTTTCCCAGATCAAGGAAACAAAACTCAGCACTAAGTTTGAGGAAATAGACAACACTGTGGTAGGGAATATAGCTCAGCAGCAGCAGATTACACCACGCCAAGTGCGTACAGGTGAGACACGGGGCGACACACAGCTCCGTGGGCTCATCAAGGTTGAGGATCGCTCAGGGCGTATTGTAGCGATGTTTGGGTACTCTAAAGGAGCTTTTTAGTGGTAAAGATAGACAGGCGAGACTATGGCCTTAAGATCGCCATGCCTGGCTACGACGTACAGACAGCCCCAGATAACAAGCTGCTCTTTAACTCGTCGTTTCCTATACTGCAAGCGAAGATACTAGCCATATTAGGAATAAACGCGCAGCATACACTACCCGGTGCGTTGCACACCGCTAATTTTGGCGGTGAGTTTCTAGAGGCGAAGAACACAGGCTTCTCCACCATCTACAAATTCAGATGGCAGCATGGGCTTGGCTATGTGCCATTCATGATGCCTATTGATCCATCGTACTTTGGCTCCGGCTCCCCGTGGTATGTTGACGAGCAATACATCTATTACATCAACTCAGTGCCACCGTTTTATAACACGACTACAGGTGAGAGAAACCCTATCAACCTTATTTTCTGTAGTCCTACCCCTGTTACTGACGATATAGAGTATCCATATATCGCTACTCCGCTGTCGTTTTCAAAGGAGCACATAGCCTATCTGCACGACTACGGCATCAAAACATCGCTACACGGCTTTATAGAGAAGAATAAGGAGCTGGCGTTTGGTGATGCCGGCCTCGACTTACGCCTACAGCCCCAGATGATTCTCGGCGTGAAGACCAACAAAGAGTTCGGCAACAAGGCTGGTGATATAACATATTGGGTGCCCAGCACGCTTGATATGACTGATGTAACACCATACGGCTTTCTCCAGAGCAAGATAGACATTGGGAACGGTAGAACAGTCATGGCGTGGAATATGGTGGCTAATAGCGACCAGAAGAAGTGGATTACCATGGATATTGGCAGTCGATCATATAAGCTTACATACGGTGCAGATGATCCATCGGCGGCGCGTGCTCTCGTGGCTGTACGCTCACCAATGGTGTCTCCCTCGAGTGATACAATATACATATGACCAGAAACGATCATGGATACAGCAACTATGACTATGGGGTAAAAGTACTTGACCCCGTTACGAAGTATGAGATATTCAACGCTAAATACCCCATATTTGGCTCGGATATTACCAACAAGGTGCCTCAGATCGTCACTAGGAGGGTTGTTATAACCAACTCTAGCCATATCTTCAACGAGCCTAACCATCCAAACCTAAATTTTAACTATTCTGGCGAGTGGACTAACGTACCTATCATGCAATTCCAAGATGTAGACATACTCAAGGTGCCGCACGGACAGGGAAAGGTGCCTATATTCATGTCTATGGCGCGCTCTCACCTGGTAAATCGCATGTATGCCCGCTGGTTTCAGGCAGATGGTAACTTTACGGTTGAATATAACATGCTCGTAACGCCAGCAGCGCCAGGATCGGGCTATTACTCGGAGGATGTACCATTTATGCCGACACAAGGGCGTGCGCTCATTGACCCTATATCTGGTAAGGCCTTTGATTTTGTTGTTCCACTCGGTAATGGCAACACACGTAACATCACTAACAACTTTGTGCGATGGAAAAACCTACGTATTTTCGCTGACAATGAGAATATATACGCTAGAATGTCTCTCGGCTCATGGGTTTCTCATCGTTCGTCTCGGTGGGGTCCTGGAGCTAGTGCCGTTCACCAGTTCATAAAGCTTTGGACAGACCTGAGTGGATCCTGGTTTGACTTTACGTTTTATATTTTCCCTTATGACCCTAAAGATGACATATTTGTGAGGTAATTATGGATTTACAGCAACGATTAGCAGATGCAACACGGTATAGAGACCAAACACGCGAATCTTGGCACCGTGCTCAGCGTGAAGCGGACGCAGCCAAGGCATCATATGACGCAGCGACTACTACGATGCCTAATTTTGGCGATGAGTTTGAGAAGCGGCGCAAAGAGTACATGGAGTCAGACGAGATTAAGAACCTCAAGGCTGATGTAGACGCCTCTAAGGCTAATGTAGACCGCACAAAGACGATGATCGATAAGTTGCCTGAGTCTATACGGCAACAGTTCGGTGGTACGGCTATTACACAGGCTCAGCGAGACCTAGCGAAGCAGCAACAGCTGCGTGGACTCAGCCAACAGATGGCAGGGTACCAGGCTGCATACATGACGACCAACAATACCTACCAGAAACGCGTTGAGGATGCTTTCAATCGCTCTATAGACGTAGCAAATAAGCACTACGACTCTATCTGGGATGGTATTAGACGCCGTTACAACGACTGGCAAACCTCGCTACAGAACGTGAAGGCTTGGGATAAAATGACAACAGTAGCCAATCGTAATCTTTTGTCTGTCCAATCAGCTATTGATACATACAGGTTTCAGCAGCGCCAGATGGCAGAGGAGAAGGCTCATATCGCCCGGATGAATGCTATCGATAATAGCTACATGTGGCGAGGTATCACTACTCAGCAGCGACTCATTAACGAGAAGGCTGCCATTAATGAGCGTTACATGCGTGATGAAGCCAATAAACAGCTCGTTGTCCAGAATTATCGTGCCGGCAAGGGCTCATTTGGGGAATTGGAACGACGATACTCTTAACGCCAGGCTTATCTACGCCTAGCAGTGTTAAATTAGAGTAAAGGAGAATTAAATATGGACTTTGGAGCAAGAATAGCAGACGCACAAGGTACAAAAAACGCCAGTAAAGCGGCTTTCAATAATTACCAAGCCCAAGCCGACCAATCAAAGGCTAACTACGACGCACACCTGCAAAACAGGCGGACGTATGGCGATATTTACGACCAAGCGCGTGATAAGTACATGAACACTGACGAGATTAACAAAGCTCGCGGTGTTTACCATACTGCTCGTGACGCAGTGAACCAAATCAACACTACCATCAATAAGCTACCAGAGAGCATCCGGCAGCAATATGGTGGTACAGGCCTTACAGAAGCTCAGAGACAGCGTGCGTTACAGGGCCAACTTGGCAATATGCAGAATACGCAGAACTACCTCAACACAAACTACCAAAATGCATCAACAGACTATAACGAGCTAGTCAACCGTGCGATGAATGAGGTGAGTAACGTTGCAGCCGGCAACTACAAGACGCAAGAGGATACAACAAACATCCTTCAGGGTATCTGGAACACCTTACTTGGCCAGCGTAACAGCGCCTACAGCCAGTACCAGCAGGATGAGAACGCTCTTGCTAATATTTATGGCGCACGGGACAACTGGGAACTTAACCAGCAAAAGATGGCCCTTGAGCGATGGAAGGAACAGCAGGCTAACGCACGGCAGGCAGCAGCTAACGCCGCTAACTTCGGCCTTCAAAAGTATATGCTTGACCGTCAAGACTCATCAAACGCATCGGCTCGTGCTTGGCAAGAGAAAATTATGGCAGCTCAGAATGAAGCAAAAGCCGAGTCTGATCGACTCAGGCGTCTACAGTCTGAACACAACAGACTCAAAAACTATGACTATCGGCAAGATTTTGGGCGCAACCTTTCGCAAGGTTTTCAGAACGTAGCTAAATGGGGGCCGCTCGCGCTATTTGGCGGTGGCTCGCTATGGGGGAGATAGGGTATGTTTGATTGGTTATTCGGTAGAACAAAGGATCAAGCGCTGGCTAAATACCAAGATGCGGCTGACCAACAGCAAATCAACCAGAAGGTGAACGACTTTTACAAGGAGCAGCTGAACGGCATTTACAACGACCCAGCCAATGCTGGACTATTGGCAGATATGCGTAAGACTACTCCTGGGTTCGATGACGCCTGGAAGAGCCAAATGTCATCTCTAGACAGTAAGAGTGAACAACTGAAGGGGGCGGCTAGTGATGCTAACACTGAACTTGAAAAGCAGAAAAAGAAACAGAAATATAACGTATTTGGCGACGGCCTTCTTGGTTCATTTCTTAACCCTGTGGCTCAAACAGTTAGTGCAGTAAGCGACCTGGCTACTGGCAACTACAAAGATCGTGACGTAGGCAGTGACCTTGCTGCTGCAGGTGAGACGCTGCTTACCGCTCTACCTGGTATTGGAGCTGCTGCTAAAGCCGCTAAACTTGGCAAGGTAGCGGACGGGCTCGGCAAGGTCAACAAGGCCCTATATACAATTCCTGGTTCAGCTGCTACTGGGGCTGTAATGGGTGGCCTCGACAAGGTGCGCACAGGAGAGACAGACGACGCGCTGAACGGTGCACTGCTTGGCGGTATCATGGGAGGTGCTATACCTGGTGCTATGAAGGTTGGTGGTAACTTTCTCAAGAATCGTGGGGAGAAGGCGTTTATCCGCAATTCTATCGGTACTGGTGTTGACCCAAATGTTGCGCTAGAGACAATGCCATCACGGGCGCTATATCAGGAAGGTTTGCGTAGCCTCATACCTAAGAGTGCGGTAGGTAAGCTCGCTCTCGGGGGTGGTGCTCTATATGGCGGTTCTCAGCTTATGGGGGCTCTCAACCCACAACAGGGTGTTCCAGATGAGGATGAGCAAGCTAACACACTAAATGAGCTATATAAACGACGACAAGGGGGTATGTTCTAATGTTTGGTGGAGTATTAAATAAATTGTTCTCTAAGGGGGCAGCTCAGTATGGTGATGACGTTGTCGCCCGGCTTGCCGCTAACTACGGTGATGACATTGCCCGTTCAGCTGGCAGCGGTGTGCTTAATAACCTTATGCGGAATGAGGCAGATGATATTGCTGCCAAGGCTGTGGCTAGCGCAGCACCAGAGGTGGTAGAAGCCGCAGTTCCTAAGGTTACTAGTGTGGCTGACGACGTAGTTGAGGCTGCTATTCCGAAGGTGGCGAACGTCGCCGATGACGTTGTAGAAGCTACAACACCAGCTTTGGCTAATGTGGTGGATGACGAGAGTGACGATATTGTCCAGCGGCTTATCAACCGGCCAGAGCAAGATCCACGTGCGCGGCAGTTGGCAGAGGGTGTTGACCCTAAGAAAATCGTGAACGAAGCTATCAAAGACAACGACACAATGTATAACGCTACAAATGCTAAACTTGCCGACAACAACACCGTAGGCGCTAAACTGAACAATATCGGTCAATCTATTGAGGACGTGGGGACTAATCTGCGGAATAATGAGATTATCGGTGCCGTGAAAGACAAGAAGGTACTTGAGCGCGCTCCAGATGCTATCAAATACGCAGAGAAGTACGGCATCCAGCCTAACCAGTATGAGAACTACGCCGGTATCGCAACAGGCAAGGACGGTCTGTTTTCAACGTTCCAAAATAACGCCTTGAAAGACTCTCAGATTAGCGTACTCATGCCAAAGGACGCCAGCACGAAGGCTCTCAAGGCTATTGATGAGTCTATTGCTCTTGAGCCTGCCCAAAAGAAAACACTCAAGAAAATCATCGAGTCTGCAGATCAACAACCCCAAGGTAAGATCTTAGATCGTCTAGCAGAGCGTGGTGAGAATCGCGCAGCAGCTATCGGTGAGGCTGATATTTACGATATGCACAAAGCTATCCAGGAATTGGAAGGCAAAGCTTACGACATGACTGGCAAGGGTGCTAACGCAGCCCGCAAGATTATCCGCGACTACACAGGGGAGCTTAAGAAAACTATCAATGAGGCATCTGCTGACGTATACAAGGACGCAGACAAGATTGCAGATTTTCTTAAGGCGGCAGAAGGCGCTAACCTTCCACCAAAGATGCTGCAGGACGTAGCTAAGAAGCTACGCGATGGTGTGACTTACTCAGACGTGCGAAGTATGCAAGCTCCGTTTGTCATTATGGGGCAACTGGCTAAGCAGAAAAAGATGGCGCCGCTCGCTGGTGGTGTAATGGGCAATGGTAATTTTGGCAACCCTATCCAGCAGGTCGCTCAAGAGGTGATTGGCAAGCCATTAGCATCAACCACAGGCAAACTACTGCAGCGTAGTGGGCGCGCTCTCCAGCTCGCCTCAGACAACCCAGAAGCTCTCGTGGGCGGTGTTGTAGGAAAAGCTAAGAACACAGCTAAAAATGCAGCTCTAGCTGGTGCGGGCCTTCTCGCTTTAGGGCAGTTGAACGGGCAAAACGCTGACGCAACACCTCAACTATCCGGAAATTCCGGACAACTCGGCGGCGCACAAGGTGCTCAGGCTCAACAAAAAGAGTTACAGCAAGCTCAACAACTCCAGGCTATGCAGCAGCTTATGCAACCATCGAAGTTCGCCGGTAAAGACCGTGATCAGATCGAGCAAGCCTACATGGCAGCAGCCGCAGACAACAACCCGAAAGCCGTACAGTTCTACGCGTCGATGCTCGAACAGCTCGACAAGAAAGATGCGATGAACCAGAAGCAGCTCGCAGCGCTCCAGAAGGCAAGTAGCAGCAAAACGTCGAAAGATGACCAAAAGAAGGCTGATGCAGCTAAGAAGGCGGCTAGCATCGAGACCATGTATAAGCAGGCTGGTGGCGCACAAGGCCCTGTAGGGGTGCTGAATAACCTTCTGAACAGCGCTACACTCGGTATGTTCAACCCTGGGGCATCAGCGTATGAAGCCAACCAGCAAGCATTAGCGGTGGCTCTGGCTCGCGCAGCAGGTGACAGTGGTGCTCTGTCTAACCAGGATATTCAAGGCTACAAGTCTATGTTGCCGCTTACTACAGATAGCCCACAGGCCGCAAAGCTGAAATTACAGAACATTTACGCGCAATTAGGCCAATAATAGCCACGGTTATCGACCAATAGTGTCGTAAAATCAGATTAGTAACAACTATAAGGAGATGGAAGCAATGAAGTTTTCAGAAACAGTGCAAAACATCACAAAGGACGAGTTTCTACCTCGCGTTGTTGACTTTGTTAACAACTCGAACGTTTTGACCGCTCGCGTGATGAGCAACACCAAGAAGTGGACTGGGCCGAAAGTCCAAAGTCCTACACAAACCCGAAACAGTACAACTGGTAAGTCTATTACCGACATGGAGCAGTTTGCTGTTTCTAACACCGACAACGTCAAGAACCTGAAATGGGAGCCGGCCACGGTTGTTCAGAGCGTTGTTGTGAGCCAGCTCGAGAAGGCTGTTAACCAGGCTTCGAACGACAACCAAGTTGTCCGCTTGGTCGCTCAAAAGCTCGAGGAAGCTCAAAACAGCCTCGCTAACCTCATCGGTACTCAGCTTTACGGTACTGGTGCTGGTAATGACCTTGATGGTCTTGGCTTGATCGTTGACAACGGTACGGCATCTACCACTTACGCTGGTATCACCCGTGCTACCCTGCCTTCGGTCAACGCTGACGTTACGGCTGCTGCTAACGGCCTCTTGACTCTCGGCCTCATGGCTAAAGAGTTTGACGCTGTATCGGCTGCTGGTAGCGCAAAGCACAGCCCGACGATGATCCTCAGCGACAAGGCAACTTGGAGCCTCTACGAGGAACTGATGGGCGACAAGCTTAGCGTCCAATACAACGCTATGACTGCTCGTGGCTACAACCGTGTTAGCGGCGGTACTCCAATGGGTACGTCTGTGCCTGCTAGCGAGTTGCATGGCTCGGCTGGGTTCGTATCGCTCGACTTTCGTGGCAAGCCGTGTGTGGCTGACGACAAAGCTCCTGTGGGTAAGATGTTCTTCCTCAACGAGAACTACCTGGAGTTTCGTGACTTAAGCATTCCTGGCCTTGAGCGCGTGAAGCAGAAGCAGGAAGCTATCGACAGTGCTATTAGCGAGGATCAGCCTACCTGGATGCAGTTCCGCGGTTTCATGAACCCAACGAACCAGCTCGCAGAGATTGGTGCAATGGTTGTATCGGGTAACTTTATCTGTACTCAGCCTCGCCGCCAAGGTGTTATCACAGGTATCACCAAGATTCGGTAGTCTAACCCTAGATTATCCAAGAGCCCCACTGCCGGTGGGGTTTTCTTGTTGTAAATAAAACTCAAAAAAGTGTTGACTCTATTCTCTAGATGGTGTACTATAGAGACATAGCAAACATAAGCAAGAGAGGAGATAATACTTGCATGGCTAAAGAAAGTAAAACCAATAAGAAAAGCCAAGACGTAATCTTTGGGGCAAATGAGGAGATTCGCCGCGCTGTAGACAAGCTCTATGTGAAAAAGACAAGTGCTATTATGACAGCAGCGATCTTTGCAGTGATGCTCTCACTGATCACAGCAGGTGTAGCCTTTGCAGCCGGCCTCAATACAGGCCGTACACAGGTTGAGAAGTACAACACTATCAAGGTTGTGACGAGCGAAACGGCGGGAAAAGAAAAAGCCCAGTAGCGAAACCGGTTATTAAAGTAGAACAACCTCCAGTAGTAACAGTAGTACAGCCAGCTAAAACAGGATGCGACGCTGTGCGTGAGGAGGCTTCGAAATATAGCGGGTGGGACGTAAATACCATGGTCGCTATCGCTACCGCCGAGAGCCATTGTAGGACAGGCGCAAAAGGTGACCAAACACTAACATTTACACAAAATAATAGGGTATATGGGTATAGTCTAGGAGCTTTTCAGGTAAGGATACTCCCAGGGCGAGAACATTGCGACACGTTCGATGTAGGGATTAACGTAAAATGCGCGTACGACGTGTGGAGGTCACAGGGGTACAGAGCATGGTCTGTCTACTTGAGCGGTAAATATAAAGAGCACCTGTAGTGGGTGCTCTTATCTTTGGGTTTATATTTTTTATATTAGGCCGCGCTTCTTAGCTTCCTCTGGGTAGTACTCGATAAAGTCATCGTTTACTGTCCCATCTGGGTTGTGCGACTGGATCAGGTCGGCCGCAAACTCCTCACGCTGTCTGTCTTTGCTGTTTGTGTCTGCTATGCCCGTGACAGTGCTTGAGACGCGCTGTGATGCGTCTTTTGGTGTTTCACGGTAATATATACCATCTATGATCACACCCATCTATTTCACATCCTTCATAAAGTCTAACGGGTCTTTTTCTGTTTGCCCTGTCTCGTCACGCCATTGAGCGTTGATTGTCACAGGGTCTGCAGCTTCAATGATGCCGCTGTGCTTTTTATCTTTGTGTTTGTTTATATATTGTTCCTCTGCGCCTGCGTATTTCTCCAACCAGGAGAGGCCTGCCCGGCGTACCGTAGTAGGTACAACCGGGTCATGGCGATTATTAAGCAAGGCGACTAAGAGGGCACAAATTGAAATGACAAGGGCTACAATATCCATTATTCTTGATCCTTCTCAAATGGTAGAGCCACATTGATCGATAGGAGTTGTGCAGCGACGCTGTGACTGTTGATAATCGCTTCCTCGATAGATTTAGCACTATCTACAATACCAGCCTTCAGAACGTCCGTATGATAGGTCTCAGCGTAAATATCGTAACCAGCCTTTGGTGTATATGGCTTGTCCTCGGTTGTTTCTTTGGCCATGCTACCTACAAGCATCGTGTATGGCTGGGTGAGGTAACTAGGCATATTGGTAGTATCGCTTTCGTATATATCTCGCAGGAACGTACCACCACCAGGGAGCACACCATAATCTTTAGCAATCTGGGTGGCTGCTACAGCGTCCTCAATACGGAGTTTTAGCTCTTGTCGCTCAACCTGTGTAGCTGCACCAACGCTAATCTCAACAGTCTTACCATTCAAGGCATCACGCCGGTAGTCGTCCTTGATACCCTCAATATACTGGTCTAGCTTCTCACGGTTACCCGGGCCAGACAGGATTGTCTTTGTCGTGGCGATATGAGCGCGCTCAACTTTGCCAATATTGGCATCTGTAAAGTCTGATACGCGAGGTGATACGAATACCTCAGCGCCAGCATAGGCTGCTACATCACGAAGGAACAGCTCACGTGCTTGGCTCGATGGCTCTACAACTACGATATTCAGCTTGCCGTTCATCTTGTTAGTGGCAAGAGTCTCCAGGGCTTGGCCCGATACGTCTGCTACGAGTACGATGCTTTCTGCGCCCGCCTTGAGCACAGCGTCGATAATAGGCACAATGTCATCGTTCTTGCTAATAATACGAGACATGACAATAACGGTTGGGTTGTCGTATTTAGTCTGGATAGATTGCATATCATCAGCGAAGGCAATGGACGACATGCCTTTTTTGAACGTGAACCCTTGGACTATTTTGCTCTCGATCTTATTCTCTGGTGTTTCTACCACTGTTACTGCGCCATTAGCGCCAGCATCATTAATAGCATCAAACACTAGATAGCCGATAGCTTCATCACCTGATGACGTGTGTGCGACGCTATAGAGCAGATCATCTGTGGCCTTGATTTTGTTTTCTTTGATAGCCTTCAGGATGGCTTGTTTGTTTTGCTCAATCTGCTTTTGTACGGCCCGTGGCTTATCCTTCGCCATCTCCTTAAAGTAGTTATAGACGAGGTAGGTCATTACGATAGTAAGAGTTGTAGAGTCGCCAGCTGAACGGTTCGTTTTCTCGCTAGCCTGACGGACAAGAGAGATAGCCATGTTCTCTACTGGGTCTGATACAACTAGACGGCCAATATTAGTAATACCGTCGTGAGATACGAGAGGTTCACCATACCGGTGTTCGATCATAATATTGCCAGAGTTTGCCCCATATGAGGAGTAGGCAACGTCAAACGCCTTCTCAACGCCCATACTGATCTTTTTTCGTAGCTCATCGCCACGTATCACGTTACGTACTGATGTTTGTTTAGGCATCCAGTGAACCCCCATTTACAGCGTCTACAGGGATGAAAATAAACATCTTGCCGTCTACCTCAATCTCTTCACTGTCGTTATACTTCGTAAAATATATTTTGCTGCCAAGGAATTTTGAGAGTGTCCTCTCTTTATCAGTGCCTACGTTACCAGAACGGACGTACATAGCCTTTAGTGTACCGCTCGTGTGGCTGCCGTGTTCTCCTTGGGAGATAGACAGACTCGAGCCGTATTTATTAGTTACCTCTACCAGGCAAAACCCTGGCATGACGTGTAACTGTGTGCTCATGTTTGTGCTCCTATTTAGTTATTGCTTGTGTATCCATTATAGCATTAGGGCAGAAACCAAAAAAGAGGCCGAAGCCTCTCTCTCGGTTTAGGCGGTGTAGACTACACTTCGCACCAGAAATAGTGGCCAGCTGGAACTGCACTACGGGTGTATACCTTAGCACCTGCCGTAACCTTCTTCAGGTTGTCGTAGTCGTTAGGGCGAACCTGGCAGCCGGTGTTAGCTGCTACATCCTCAAGGAGTTGGTCTCGCAGGTAGACATAGTCGCCAGAAACCTGGATAAACTCAAGGAGCTGCTTGTTGTTGATAAGGATTGTGCCGTCTTGCCAACCATCAGTTTGGTGACCAGGCTTCAACTGGATAACGGTGTCACCGGTTTTAGCGTCGGCTGCCAACCCACTGTTTTTGTTTGTTGCGTCGTTTTTCATCCCAGTCCAGTATGGCTGAGCGTCGGTGTCCGCCGACTTACAATAACGGAACTGCCGCCCCGTGTCTGTAAACGCAATTTGGCCGATCACGCCACGCTTATCTGGAGTCGTGGTGAACTGTGATTCGGGTACTGCTACGCCGTAATTTACTAGCATAATTGTCTCCTATTGTATTAAAATTATACTAACCTGATTTTAACATAAAGAGAGGGCGATTCGCCCCCCTATTCTTTCGGCTGTTGTTCTAAAATATTTGATCGTTTGATATTTGTTTTCGTCGCTCTGCGTAGTCTGTGTTTCGCATATATTTGTCTATTTGGTCTTTGGCCTCGTCGAAACCTACCGCGAAGGTGCATCGATAACCTCGCTCACTTAGCCGCTTCATGTAGGCGTGTTGCTCTGCAAAGTGTTCGTTTGCCCAGCTGCCATCTTTTTTCATGAGGCGAACCCCGTCACGCTTCAGCTCGAGGTATAGTCCGTGATACCACTCACCCGCTAATTGTGCTGGCTCAGCGATAAATAGATCTGGGTAACCTCGCCCTTCCTGGAGCGCCTTATGCTTGATAGCTTGGCCCATAGTCATCTTTACACCCGCGCTAAAGTCTGTACGGAATATAACACCCGGGTACTGTAGCTTTAAATAGTCCACCACCATCTGGTGGATGGTGGACTCTTTAGCGGTTCTAGCTCTCGCCACGGTACATGCCTTCTACGATCATTATCTTGAGTGTTTCTAGGACAGCCAGATCTTTCGTAGCCATAACACGGCCTGATAGGTCGTCTCTCGGAATAGCTTTCTTAATACGGCCGTTGTAGCGCGGAATGGTTGAGAGGATTGAGCCGTTCATAGTAACCTCGTAGCGGCTTTTCTCCTCTTTTACATCGAACTTCTCATTTTTAAAGAGCACTCGCTGTATTTCGTCTGCCGCTGAGAATGACAATGAGGCGTACGGTGTAGCGCGTCCGCCCTTTTTACCGGCAATAGATGCTAGTTGCGGGTTCTTGCCAAACCCTTTCTTTACTTTGGCAGACCCACCAAGCTTGCCAATTTTTTTGTAGTAGTCGTTGCCATGTGTTTGTCGTTTATCGTATTTGCTTGGTTTCATTTAGTTTCTCCAATGTTTTTTGTAGCTTTGATGCTTCTTTGTTTATGAATGATATTGCTTGTTTCGAGCCTTTTCTCATGTTTATTTTGATTGCTGCGTTGAGTGTTTTATCTTCCCACTCGTCGATAGAGTCATATTCAGGCGTATCTACCACTACAACTTCACCTGCTTAGTGATGGCGCTACGTACGCCTCCCGTGTATTGCTTAGCCTGCACAGCATCGAGCCGACGGTTGATAGCGTCCACGATAGCCTCACGGTCGCTGATCTCTGCAAGCATCTGATCTTTATAGGTTTGTAGCTCCTCTTCAGGCAGGCCGTCTACAACCTCTTGCATCTCAAACATTGCGGGTTGGATGGGCTCAGCCTCTGGCGTCTCCCAGTCGTGAGGTTCAACAGTGTTGCCTTTGAATACGTCACGTGGTAATGCCAACTGGTCAATCATCATGTCGTTATACTGTCCGATGTGTTTCTTATACTCTGTCATACTT
>CAUUHE010000013.1:0-36755 GCA_963544885.1 uncultured Atopobium sp.
TTTGCCCAGCCTTTGAGCCTTGTTGCTCTGCCTTTGTCATTCTTTGGGTGGTTAGTGGCACTCATGAGCGGGTATATGGTTCTTATCACCATAATCAAGAGCCTCTACGTTAAGCGATTTGGCTCTCTGCTCTAACCTTGCTCCAGGAAGGACCACGATGGACGTAAAAGAAGCCATGGACCAGCGCATTTCCCTGCGCGCCTACGACCAAAAGCCTATTGAGCAAGAGAAACTCTCTCAGCTCCAGGAAGCCATCGACGTTGCAAATGCCCAGATGGCAGAGGTTGCACCCGATCACCCCGCAATCCTTACCATCGAAGGTCCTCACCTCGAGGACGGCACCTCCGTCCACATGAAGAACAGGTCTATTGTCGGCCCCATTTACCACTACGTAGCAGGTTATTGTGAAGATGCAATTGCCCGTGAGCTCATCGGTTACTGTGGCGAGAAGATCGTTCTTCTCGCCACACAGCTGGGCATTGGCTCATGCTGGATTGCCGAGACCATGGACTGGAAGACCCTGGCTCGCGACGAGTATAACGGCCTTAAGCTGGGCATTATTATCTCCATCGGATACGCTCCGGAGAAAATTCCGCTCAAGCAGGAGGGCATTCGTACTGCAATTCGCCTGCGCACCAAGAAGCCTGCGCAGATTATGACGGCGAACGGCCAACCAACTGAGCCAGAGAAGATGCCTGCGTGGTTTAACTGCGGCATTAATGCGGTTTTGGCATGTCCAACCGCCATTAACAAGCTTCCCGTTGTATTTGACCTGACAGATGGCGTGGTAAGCGCGTCCATGCCTAACCAGCGCCACCTTGTCCAAGACTATGACCTGGGTATTTCCAAGCTGCACTTTGAGCTTGCCGCCGATCTCAAAGGCACGTGGGAGCTGGGACAACCCGGCCGCTTTATCGTTTCCGAGTAGCACGCTCTCCGAGTAACGCCCAGCTCACCGCAGCACCAGCTCGCAGCCGTCCAACACCGCACCTCCCAGCTCACCGCAGCACCATCAACAAGAAAGGACCACGTATGGCCTGTTCCGCACAACACGTTGCAAACAAAGTTCTCTCGTCCTACCAGTGGAGACTTGCAACCAAAAAGTACGACCCCACCAAAAACGTTTCCGACGAGGACCTCGAAGTAATCCTCGAGGCTGCTCGCCTGGCACCAAGCTCCTACGGTCTGGAGCCCTGGCGCTTCCTGGTTGTTAATCTGCGAGAGGATCAGGCCTCTGAGCAGTCACTTCGCCTTAAAGAGAAACTTTACGAGCCATGCTATGGTGCTCGCGCATCCCTCAACGGTGCTCACTACCTGGTTATTCTTCTTGCCCGCAAAAACGTCAACGCAGAGTCTGCTTACGTCAAGCACATGATGCACGATATCAAGCAGCTTCCTGCAGACTTTGAGCCAACCTATGCAGCTGCTTTCAAGAACTTCCAGGAGAACATGTTTGACCTGGTAGGCAACGAGCGCGCAACCTTTGACTGGACTTGCAAGCAGACCTACATTGCGCTTTCGAACATGCTTACCATGGCCGCTATGATTGGCGTCGATAGCTGCCCAATCGAGGGCTTTAACCGCGAGGCTGTTGATAAGATTTTGGAAGAAGAAGGTCTCCTCGACGGCGGCCAGTACAACGACTTTGGCGTTTCCTGCATGCTTAGCCTGGGCTATCGTGATATGGATCCTGTCCAGAAGCGTCGCCAGCCAGCCGAGGATGTTATCGTCAAGCTGTAAAGCGTTATTACACTAACTTTTGAGCTGCCTCCTATTTCCCAACACCGGAGAAATAGGAGGCAGCTTGTTTAACAGAGAATTCTTTAACGAGCGGAGAAGTTTTTGCTGAGCGGGGAAGCCTTTGCTTTGGGGGAAGCTTATTGCCCGCGCAAAACTTGGTCACACACAGCTTGATCGCACACCATTTTGTCGCCAACTGCTCTTTTGTGGCGCGAAGTAACTTATTCTGATCCAAAAATGGCCCATTTCTGTGCGAAGTGGTAAATAATGCGTTTAGTTGGGGTATGCAGGATTGGCTAATTTCTATGCAAGCAATTTACCAGCGCTTTTAATTGGACAAATTTTTTGTGCACATTCATACTATTTCTGAACTGCTTAAACGTGAATGCCAAAATGACAAAACCAAAAAATTATCCCCAACTAAACGGGTTTTTTACCCAAAACAGTACCCTCTGAATGACATATCAATTTCTTGATTAGTTTTTGTGCATATTAGGCGGTCTTTATGCACGCAAGGTGCCTTCGTACATTTTTGGACGCCCTGTGAGCCTGACGCACCCTATGAGCCTTGAGCGCCCCACGCGCGATCCGTCGCGCCATACACGCCGCTTAACCACGGTGTGTATGGCGCGCTCACACGAGCAGCTCAACCAGCAGAAAACGCCTAATTACCTGCGGATAAACCTAAAGCCGCGGCCGGAGTGGATGTACGGCAAAAAAGCGCGATCTTCTTCGCAGATACTTCCTGCAACGTTGTCGCGAGCATCAAGCTCCAAAAGACCTCGAGCAATCGAAAGCTCACCCGCATAACGGCCATATGCCTTGCTGCTTACCAAGATGGTGCCAGTAGCAACAGTTTCCCAGGTAGAAGGCTTTGCGTCGTATACGGGAGCGTCTTTCCACAGCCTGGACTCCTGCGAGCGAATAATGTACGAGCTGGAATCAGGTCGATCTGTCTGAAGTCGATCGTATAGATACTCAAAACCAGGTTTTAACTCAGCATTTAGCTCAATGCAGTTTCTCTCAAGTTGACCGATGCGCTTCCAAGTAGCCTCAGTGACGTCTGGATCACCAATAAGCACCACGTCAGAGTCTGCATCGTAAAGAGAAAGCATTGCCTGAACAAGGGCATCGCCCGAAAGTCCACGATGTTCTTCGACAGTTGGAAGTCCCTCGTAAAGAGGTCCTCGGTAGACCTCACCAGGAACAAACGAGAAAATCTGGAATCCAAGCGCCGAAAGGCGTGCGTTAATCTGTGCGACGCGCTCCAGCGAAAGGCCCGTGTAGCTCTTGGGATAGTAATTGTGGCAGGCGGCAAAACGGGTGAAATCGGCGCCAGCTGCTCGCCACGCGGAAATGTCATCCTTAGTGATAGTCGAAGCGTTAAAGACCACGTGAAACTTGCGAGAAAGTTCAACTGTCTCTGCTGCGTCAAATCCAAAGTCAAGGCGCACGTACGTAATACCAAGCTCCGCAAGCTCGTCAAACTTCTGAACGCCAAGCTTTGAAAGGGTGGCAGGAGAAACATCAGCAATGAGGTTGATCTCTGCCTTCCTACAAAGTTCCAAGAGCTTACGAGCCTCAGTGCGATAATCAATCCCCTCTTCCTCAGGAATCTGCAGAGAAGTAAAGGCATAGTGGCATCCGGCTGCCTGTGCTTTTGCTACAACCTCAGCATTAGCTTCATATCCACTGGCAAAATACAGTGAAATTCCGGTACGCATAAATCCTCCAAGCAGTTGCAAAACGCTTTCTAAAAGACGGGGTTTCTCTCCGGGCGAGAAGACCGACGGGGTTTCTCGCCAGTCGAGTGCCAGTCGGGTGCCGGGCGAGAAGAAAAATCCCTCTTCCTAGGATACCTAAGAAGAGGGATAAACGTTTCTAAAACGTGCGGTTTTTACTCGCCGAAGACGTCGTTAATACGATCCTCGTCAACGCCGAAGAACCAAGTAAGTGCAAAGCCTGCAGCGTAAGCAAGAAGCATTGCAAGCAGGTAGAAGACCTGGTTACCAGGCTGGACAATCAGCAGACCAAAGAGGCCGGAGACGCCCTGGGAAACGGTACCAAGGTGGAAGAGGTAAGCAACTACGGAGCCAATACCGGAGCCAAGGCATGCGGTGATGAATGGCTTACCAAGA
Source organism: uncultured Atopobium sp. (assembly GCA_963544885.1). Taxonomy (GTDB): domain Bacteria; phylum Actinomycetota; class Coriobacteriia; order Coriobacteriales; family Atopobiaceae; genus Lancefieldella. The sequence continues at coordinate 3,879 of CAUUHE010000013.1, forward strand.
GGCAGGGTAACTGCGTACATAAGAGGCTCGCCGATGCCGAGCATACCAACTGGGATGGACTCGGTCAGGTACTTCTTGACGCGCTTGTTCTTGGTCTTGAAGAGGATTGCAAGACCAGCACCAACCTGGCCGCCGCCTGCCATCATCAGCAGAGGAAGCAGGTAGTTGATACCCTGAGTTGGGCCCTCTGGATTGTTAAGCATAACGTGGATTGGGGTAAGTGCCTGGTGAAGACCAACGGAAACCAGTGGCAGGAAGGTAGAACCAAGCAGGTAAGCACCAAAGACGCCAAGCTTGTCATAGAAGAACTGAAGGACAAAGAAGATTGCCTGAGTGAGCCATGCGCCTGCAGGCTGGAGAATCAGGACAGAACCAATAACACCGATGATAACGGTGCAAAGTGGAGTCAGGAAGGTGTCAAGAACGCTTGGCATAACCTTGTGCAGGTTCTTCTCCAGGAATGCGAAGAAGATTGCGCAGATGATTGCACCAATCATGCCGCCTGCTGCTGCGTTGAACAGGTCAGAAGAAGCGACGATAAATGCGCCCTCCTTGAAAGCAACAGTTGGGAGGCTGAATGGAAGGTGAACCAGACGAGTTGCAACGCCGTCAACAGTCTTGGAAGCAAGAAGAGGCATACCAGCATTAGCAATGGAGAGTGCACCAGCCATAGCACCAAGAACACGAGAACCGCCAAACTCCTTGGCAGCGTTCTCGCCAGCAAGAACTGGCAGGTAAGCGAAAAGTGCCCAACCCATGGTCCAGATAGCTGCGAACCACCACTCGTTGGCATAAGCCTTACCAGTGGAGAAGTTGATAACGTTGATGATACCGTTGATCAGACCTGCAGAAATGATGCCAGGAAGCAGTGGAACAAAGATGTTAGCAATCTTCTTGAGGAAGCGCTGAACAGGCTTGTTCTCATACTTAGCCTTCTGAGCTGCCTTGTTGTCCTTAGCTGCGGAAACAACGTCGTCCTCAGATGCGTCACCAGCAGCAACGCCGGTAAGCTTGGAGAACTCAACAATAACCTTGTTGACAACGCCAGGACCAAGAACAACCTCAAGGTACTCTGCATCCTCGACCAGACCCATGACACCGTCGATAGCCTTAATGGCCTCGGAGTCAACCTTTGAAGGATCTGCGGTCTTAATGCGGAGCCTGGTCATGCAGACCATGTTGCTCTGAACATTTTCTTTGCCACCGACGGCAGCAAGAATCTGTTCTGAAAGCTTGGTGTAATCCATACTTTCCTTCTTTCTCTCGTTGCGATGTTGCAACAAATACTTATCAAGAATACATAAAAAATGAACTTGGCGGTACAAGAATCCATACCTGTGGTTCATTGTTTCATGTTTTGACCTAATTTAAACGCCCCGTTACTGCAGGTAAATTAAGCGTTGTTCAAAACTTACCGTACACTTGTGCGTCATGCAGATACCACTGACCGATGCAGCTGAAACAAAATGCTCACGCGTGTGTCATTTGTTACAACTGCGGATACTACAGTGCACCTCTGACATGACCATGAGCTGCCTCGAGCTTAGCTTTAGCCTCGTCAACAGGCATCTGAGTAAGCAGCATAACAATTGAAAGCTTTGCATTTCCATCAGCCTGGTCAAGCGCCTGAGCTGCCTCTTCGCGAGTGCAACCCGTTGCTGCCATGGTAATGTTCTGTGCACGAACTACCAGCTTCTTATTGGTCTGCTGCACGTCAACCATAAGGTTCTGATATGCCTTACCCACGCCAACCATAGAACCGGTTGAAATCATGTTCAGAATCATCTTCTGAGCGGTACCAGACTTAAGGCGTGTGGAACCTGTAAGAACCTCAGGACCACAGAAAGGCTCAATGGCAAGCTCTGCCTCTTTGCCCACCTCAGAGCCCTTATTGCAGGCAATAGCAACGGTCTTGCAGCCCAGAGAACGAGCATAGCGCAGGCCGCCAATAACGTAAGGTGTGCGACCACTAGCCGCAATTCCAATAGCAATGTCGTTCTTGTTCAGGCCAATCTTCTTGAACTCTTCTTCGCAAAGCTCAAGAGAATCTTCTGCGCCTTCAACGGCACGTACAAAGGCCTTCTCGCCACCGGCGATAAGGCCAACAACCACGTCAGGAGAAACGCCAAAAGTAGGTGGACACTCAACCGCGTCCAAAACGCCCAGACGGCCTGAGGTTCCAGCGCCAAAATAGACGATTCTGCCGCCAGCTTCTAGCGAGGAAACTGCCCACTCGATTGCCTGTGCTACCTGGGGAAGAACCTCTTTGACGCCAGCTACCACGTTGAGGTCTTCTTGGTTCATAACGCTGACCAGCTCAAGCGGAGTCATCTGATCCAGGTCCATGGTGTTGGGGTTTCTTGTCTCGGTGACAAGCTTTGTTAAATCAATCACGTTTTCACCTTCTGTGTTGTGATTTTTACGCAATAACGTCGTTGGCTATACCAGGCAAATCTTGGTCAGAAGAAAGCGTATTGACATGCTCGGCTGAATCCAACTTGCCAATATAGTTTGTCGAGAAACGCTTAACGCTCTTCTCGTAATTTCTATTTACATAGGCTGCAAAGAGCGCATCTACAACGTTGAGCTGGGCAATTCTTGAAGACATGGCGCCGCTTCTCATAATGTGCTCAGTCTCTGCAACGCCTAAAACGTAGTCGGAGCGGTGAATGAGCTCTGAATCAATGCCGCCGCGAGTGATGGAGACCACCTTGGCACCGTTTGCCTTTGCAATCCACGCACACTCAATGGCTTCGCGCGTAAGGCCAGAGTAGCTGATCACAATGGCAAGATCTTCTCGCCCCATGTTTTTGGCGTAGAGCATCTGAGAGTGGTAATCGTCGCTCAAATTGCAGTTGATGTTGAGACGCATAAGCTTGAGCTGCAGATCTCTTGCAACCAGAAGCGAAGCTCCCATGCCAAAGAGGCAGATGGAGTGGGCTTGCATCATAAGTGAAACAACTGAGTCAACCACCTGAGCGTCAAGCAATTGCCTGGTAAGCTCCAGCGAAGAAATGTTTTTTGCGGTAACTTTTTCGATAATCACATCAGTGGTGTCACCTGCAATAACGCCGCCGACAGCAATATCGTTGCTTTTGTTGCTTACGGCCAGCTCGTAAATGAGCGCCTGCTGGAACTCTTTATAGCCGCCGCAGCCAAGTTTTTTGCAAAGCCTGACAACCGTCGATGCAGACGTATACGTTTGAGCTGCTAGTTTATGGATTGACTGGCCAACTGCTGCCTCTGGATCGGACAGAATATAGTCGACAATATCGCGTTCAGCTGAACTAGCATTCTTGCGATACTCTTCCAGACGAAGACGAACACCTCTCACGCAATCACCTCCGGTCATCCGGTTGACTAAAACGTTTGACTATATTGTTTCACGTTGCCATAAAAATTTCATCTGTAAAGTAGGCAGTGCCGTAAACGGTAGTATTGCATGCGCAAGTGTAAGCGCGCTCCATGTGCGTTGCATGCGCAACTGCTCATGTTTTCCCAGCATAATGCGGGGACAATTGTCGCAAAAATCTTGCTATATGTTAGGAAAGTTAATGCCACTTCATAAAAACTTTTACTACCGAGTAGACATTTGACCACGTAAAACCTGATTAAAATATTTCATCTTTGCCTAAAAAATTCAAATTTAGATACCATTGACAGCTTTTTTGATACCACTCGCAGTACGTTAACGTACCCATTATTTCATCTTGGACAAACTAGCTGCAATTTTGATGAAACGCACGTCATCATAAGCGCAAATTATCTCAGCCAATTGAGATAGCAGGTGTTTCACCTAAGGCAAAACCGAAGGAGACGATATGCGCACCAACGAAGATTTGCACCAGAATCAAAACGCTCACTCTGAGCACTCATCTAACGCAGGCTCCCCTGCTGGACAGACCAGAAGGCAATTTCTGAGCAGAAGTGCTCTTGGTCTAGCCGCTCTAGCAGGTCTTGGCCTTACCGCCTGCCAGACAAAGGGTGGCGCAACTGCTGCTAAGGGAACCGCAAAGAAGGTTGACTCTGTAGACGGAACCTTCCAGTACGAGAAGGTCTTCCCTGTTCTTAACGACAACGAGGCTTTTGACGACTCTCTTGTTACCAACCAGCTCAACAGCTTTGTTTGCTTTGCTGGTCAGGGCACCGTCTATGTGAAGAGCTCCGAGCCTCAGAGCTTTGCACTCTTTGTAAACGGTCACCAGGTGCCAACCGACAAGCTTGACGGCTCCTCCTGGAACCAAATTGACATCTCTGACGTAACCGTCAACGGCGATAACCGCCTGCAGGTCAGCACTGTCAAAGAGACTCAGGCAACCTTTGAGGTCAAGATTGGCTACCCAACCCTTATTGACGGCACCAAGGACTATGCCAACAACGACAACTTCAAGCTGATTGACCAGATCATCAACGCAGAGATTGCTAACGGCTTTACCTCTGCTCAGCTGGTTGTTACCAGGTACGGCAAGATTATCAAGAAGACCAACTACGGCAACGTCAATTCTTACAACAAGGACGGCTCTCGCATCAAAGATGGCAAGGCTGTTGATGACAATACCCTCTACGACCTGGCCTCTAACACAAAGATGTATGCCACTAACCTGGCAATTGAGAAGCTAGTCACCGACGGTCAGCTGGACGTCTCCAAGAAGGTTCAGGAGTACATTCCAGACTTCAAGGACCAGGAAGGCGATAAGATCCTGGGCAAGAATGACCTCACCGTTCGTGAGATTCTTGAGCACCAGGCTGGATTCCCACCAGATCCTCAGTACCACAACCGTAACTACAACCCAGAGAAGCCTGACGATCCACAGCCAAACGCAAACCAGAAGCTGTACTCTCAGAATCGCGACGAGATTCTGCAGAAGATCATCGAGACTCCTCTGCAGTACGTCCCAGGTACTAAGACTGCCTATTCCGACGTAGATTACATGCTTCTTGGTTTTATCATCGAGAAGATCACCAATAAGCGCCTTGACCAGTACGTTAAGGAAGCTCTTTACGAGCCACTGGGACTTAAGAACGTCACGTTCAACCCACTGGACAACGGCTTTAAGGCTGACGGAATCGCAGCTACCGAGCTTAACGGCAACACTCGCGACAGCCTGATTACCTTTGACAACATGCGTACCGACACCATTCAAGGTACCGTCCATGACGAGAAGGCCTACTACGCCATGGGTGGAATCTCTGGTCACGCTGGTCTGTTTGCAAACGCTTCCGACCTGGCCGTTCTTGTCCAGACCGTTATGAACCGTGGCGGCTACGGCAACACCATGCTCTTCAGCGAGGACGTTCACGACCAGTTCATCAAGCCAAAGGACACCAACGTCACCTACGGTTTGGGCTGGAGGCGTAAGGGTCACATTGGCTACCAGTGGGCCTTCTCGCCAATTGCAAACGCTGCAACCGTTGGCCACACCGGTTGGACCGGCACGCTTACCGTCATCGACGTCTACAACAACACTAGCTTGGTGCTGCTCACCAATACCAAGAACTCGCCTGTCATCGACAACAAGGTCAATCCTAACGACTTTGTGGGCAACCACTTCCTGACTGGTGGTTACGGTGTTGTTTCTACGCTGGCATTTGATGGCCTTGACGACGCAAACGCCGAGGGCAACAACGCCAAGCTCATGGACATGGTCATTGCCAAGTACAAGCTCATTCAGGCCGAGGCAGATTATCAGACTGACCCCGATAAGGCTTCCCTGAAGGCACTGCTTGAGGTCTGCGACCAGAGGAAAGATTCCAAGGTTATCAAGGACTTCCAGGCAAGCGACCTGTACAAGACCATCTCGGAGTTTGTTGGTAAGTAGCACGCGGAAACCGCTTGCTGGTAAAAACTCCGCTTGCCAGCAAGAAGCTCCGCTCAACGGTGAGAAGTGACTCCTTACGTAAAGCTCGTGTAAACAAGCTGCGAAGCGGGAATAAACGCAGTACACGAACAAGGTACGATACACATCTTGTCTAGCAACGGCCCTCTCCTCCGTCTAGACACACCAAAGCCCGGATGCTATTGCGCGGCATCCGGGCTCTTTTTGTGTGCACGTGCGCGCACGCTGGGCTTTCGAGTGCACGGGTTTCTCGGCAGGCGGGCGCGCCGCGAGCCTGAAAAGCGCATGAAGTCTGAGTAAACTTACTCAGACTTGGCGAGAAAAACCGGCAAATCACTCAGACATGGTGAACTTTTCCGGCAAATTACTCAGACTTGACGAAACAATTAGGCTCCCTGGAGGAAGTTCCCTGTGCGTTTTAAGACCCAACTGAAGCTTGTTTGAAACGCGCCTGAAAAGTAAAAAGAATCTGTATTTGAGATACAGATTCTTTGATGAAATCAGGCAAATCCACAGTTTCTTTTGCATTTTTAGGCAAAATTTACAGATTCTTTGCAGAAATCAGGCGCACTTTGCGGTCACGAGCTTGCGCTCGCATTGCGGTCACGAACTTGCGGGCATGCTCGCCAGACGTGTACCTTACAGTGCGGCGAGAAAATCCTCTGCTTGCTGGGCGATTGCCTCATGAACCTCGGGCTCTGGCTCCCAAGTTCCCTCAGTCCAAGCGGTAACAGGAAGCGAGAAGCCATTGAACGGCTCAACCGGCTTGGTGCGAAGGGCCAGGAATTGCTGCTTAACCACGGCGAGCGATCCTGCAGTCTTGTTTCGGCCGCCAACGCCACTTGCAGTGACAACCTTGCCAGCAATGGCGGTCTCGGACTTCTTCTCATAATCGGAGGTGAGCGGACGGCTCAGCCAATCCAGGATATTCTTGACGGTGCCGGGAATGCTGTAGTTGTACTCCGGGGTAAAGAGCCACACTCCGTCGGCGGCCATGACGGCATCCCTAACCTTTTGGACACCTTCAGGAGCTGGGAATTCTTCGTCCTGGTTAAGCAGAGGGACGTCTAAAACGTCAACAACCTTAATCTCCGCCTTGCCTTCGAGTGCCTTTGCCGCAACCTGACTCAGCGTTTTGTTAAACGAGTTCTTTCGACCAGAACCGATGATAAATACAATTTTCTTCATAAGCAGACCTCTCCGAGAATGCTGTGTAAATAAAAATCATGCACGAGCAAATCTGCCCGTACATGATTTGTGTACCCAAATGCTAGCTCTGTAGTCGTACTTAACAGAAGTCCGAGAAATTCGCACAGCTCTCAAGCGCTTTTACCACCTGCTCAAGACCTGCGAGGTCTTCCTGGGTAAATCGAGCTACGCTCGGACTATCAATATCCAGCACGCCAACTACCTGGCTATCCTTGAAGATAGGAACAACCACCTCGGAGTTTGATGCAGAGTCGCATGCAATATGTCCTGGGAACTGATGCACGTCCTCTATCAGCTGACTTGTCTTTGTTGCCGCAGCCGTGCCACATACTCCCCGACCAAACGGAATGCGCACGCAGGCAACTTTGCCCTGGAACGGTCCTAGGCGCAGCTCGGGAGTGCGCGGCTCGTGGTCGCTCGGAGCTACGTCCGGCTCCGCACCCATGGCCGCGTCCAGCTCCGCTCCCGACACCGTGGCAGGATCTACCAGGTAGAACCCTGCCCAGTTGATGTCGTCAAGCGCGTCCCATAGAAGAGCTGCAGCGTTAGACAACACCGGCAACCAGTGAGCGTCAACCTCGGCAAGCGAGACAATCTGTTTTGCAAGTAAACCGTAATCTGTCATGTTTACTTCTCTGGCAGAATCTCAATCCAGCAGCCATCAGGGTCTGCGATAAAGTAGAGGCCCATCTTTGGGTTCTCTTTAACGATGCAGCCCATCTCCTCGTGAAGCGCGTGGAACGCGTCAAAATCGTCGACGCGGAACGCAATGTGCGTGTCTTTTCCGCCGTTATCGTAAGGCTCCACCCAACCGCGATTCCACGTGAGTTCCAGCTCAAATGGAGACCAGTCGTTTACCAAAAACGTGTTGGTCCAAGAGCCGTCCTCTGGTCCCTTAACGCGGTCAACACGGAATCCCAGAGCCTTCTTGTAGAACTCGACGGTTTTCTCGTTATCCAAAACGTGGGTGCAGCGGTGAACAAATCGTGCCTGCATAAATCCTCCTTTGATATCGAGAAACCCCGCAACTAGACGGGGTTTCTCGCCATGTGAACTACGTGCTGGTAGAGCGCTTGCGTGCGGAAATCGCGCTTGGTCCGCGGCCGCCCGGCCGTGCGCCCGACTGCGTGCGCCGACTCCCCGCTAGTTGAGCTCCTGCTCAAGCTGGTCGACAAGCTCGCCAAAGTACTTGAGTGCAGCGTTAACGGGGTCTGGAGTTGCCATGTCAACGCCAGCGCCGCGAAGCAGCTCAATTGGGGTCTTGGAGCATCCGCCGGACAGGTAGCCGATGTAGTCCTTGACCGCAGGCTCGCCCTCGGAAAGGATGCGCTGGGACAGGGCAATAGCTGCCGAGAAACCAATGCAGTACTGGTAGACGTAGAAGTTGTAGTAGAAGTGAGGGATGCGCGACCACTCCAGCTTGATCTCTTCGTCCAGCTCAATGCCAGGTCCAAAGTACTCGGCGCAAAGCTTGCCATAGCGCTCAGAAAGAACCTCGGCGTTCAGAGCCACACCGTCAGCGTTCATCTGGCTGATGTCGCGCTCAAACTCGGCAAACATGCACTGGCGATAGATGGTGCCACGGAAACCCTCAAGGAAGTGGTTGAGGATGTACGCGTGACGGGCAGGATCGGTCTCGTGCTCAAGCAGGTAGTGCGAGAGCAACGCCTCGTTGCAGGTAGATGCAACCTCTGCAACAAAGATAGAGTAGTCAGAGTAGGTAATCTCCTGATTATGGGACGAAAAATACGTGTGCAGAGAATGGCCCATCTCGTGAATAAGGGTATAGACGTCATCGAGGCCACCCTGGAAGTTGAGGAGCATAACAGGGTTCATGCCCTTGCCACCTGCGGAATAAGCGCCAGAACGCTTACCTGGAGTCTCATACACGTCAACCCAACGGCTCTCCAGGCCCTTCTTGACCAGGCCGACGTACTCCTCGCCCATAGGTGCCAGCGCCTTAACAATAAGGTCGCAAGCCTCCTCGTAGGTAAATTTCATGTCAACGTCGTCAACAAGAGGAGTGTAGACGTCCCAGAAGTGCAGCTCATCCAAGCCCATAACACGCTTGCGCAGGTCAACGTACTTGTAGAACGCTGGGAAGTTCTGGTGAACGGCATCAATCAGGTTGTTATAAACCTCAACAGGAATCTCGTTCTCCGCAAGAGCGGCCTCAAGGGAGCTTGCATATTTTCTTGATGACGAGAAGAACTGCAGGTTCTTAACTTGGCTGGTCAGAATTGCAGCGGAAGTGTTGCGGAACTCACCAAAGCGGTTGTAAAGCTGCTTGAATGCGGACTCACGCAGAACGCGGTCAGCATCCATCAGCAGAGGAACAAATGAACCGCTGGTCAGCTTATGGGTCTTACCCTCAGAATCAACTGCGTCGTCGAAGGTAAGGTCCGCGTCATCAAACATGGAGAAGATGTTGGTTGGCTGAACAGCAAGCTCTTCAGCGCGTGCCAAAAGAGCCTCTTCCTCAGCAGAAAGGGTGTGCTCACGCTGGTTCAAGATCTTGTTGAGCTTACGGCGATAAAACTCAAGAGCTGGAACCTCTGCATAGAACTTCTCGACAGACTCTGCCGGAATTGCGAGAAGCTCTGCCGCAAACCAAGAAGTTGCCTCGCCAACCTGCGTATATGCGCTGGTAGCGTTTGCAACGTATGCCTGATACTTGGCTACGCGGGTATCCTCGTCGCTCTTGCGCTCAGCGTAGTTGATAATCTTGTAGAGCAGAAGGTTCATCTGGTCCTCAAGCTGCAGGAACTCCAGAAGAGCCTGAGCGGAGGTGGAAATCTTGCCCTTGAACGCAAGCAGCTTTGGACAGTAAGCCTTAAGCTCCTCGAGCCCAGCCTCAAATGCCTCATCACTAGGGAACATTGAAGACAGGTCCCACTTATATTTGCTGTCAATTTCTTCGCGAGACTCGTATGTCATGAGCCTTCCTTTCTTGACCGGGTCAGTATGCTGTCCTGTTGTCATCAGTGGAGAAGTTACGTCCACAAAATATGAGCGTTCAAACTTCACATAATCCTGAGTATACAGCACGACTATTTAACGCTACTTAGTGTCTCATATCAGCAAGATTTTATATAGCGAGGACAGGCTATGTACATCTGTACGTAACTTTGCAGGAGTATGGCACTCATGCGGCAAGCTAAGTGGGTAATACACTGGACAGTTAAAAGTTCGTCTCCTATTAAACTTGCTGAAAGTTGAGTCACAGATTGGACTTAATGTGCGCAGATAGTAGACCGCATTAAGTAATTGTTGTTTTGACTCAAGTGAGTTCACTGTTTGGGAGACGTCTATGTATGTACAGAACTTAACGGATTTAGCTGGCTGGTTCCTTGCAACAACTAATTCCTGGTCTGGGCATTTTGTTGAACTGCACGATTTCTACGATTACAACGACAACAACGTAAGCTTATTTGATATACCGTTTGATATACCTCATTATCAAATTCCTGGAGTGCTTGAAGAATTTGCTTGTTTATTTAAGTCCGAAATACGCGAACAAGAGAATGCTTCTAGCTATCAAAAAATTCTTGATAGCTACGGCATAGATATTACAGACGATGCTGAATTACTTTCTAGTGTTAACGAGCTTGTTTTAAACAAAGAATGCATCTATGCAATCATCACCAAGTGCGTTACCGAAGATCCTAAAGGAGTTGGACTTCTCTATACTGCAGCGGAAAGTTCTCTTCTTGATAGATGTCTATTCAAATTGGATGATATCAAGAAAATGTTCAGACCAGACTATGACTTTGGCCGTAGAAAAAAGAAAACTACTCCGAGCACAGAAGGAGATTACTGGGATTATATAAAAGCAAATAAACTCCCAGAATGGATTTGGTGTCTAGTTGGTAACGTAATTGACGAACATCCTTTTGGAGAAGACCATACGGTTGTCCATGGGACGCGACATTTTTCTCCTGGAACAAAGGTTTATTGTCTTCCAGTTCAATGGGGCGATGGATACGAAAAAATCGTTGTACTAGGCAAACATAGAGGTTCACGAGGGCTCATTAGAATTGTAATGAGTAGAGAGTTGATACATAACTTTAGGTGCCAAAAGGTTTTTTCACCATATGTTATTAAGCGCATGTATGTACGCAATAACCACGGCAGGAACTTTGAGGGTTGGGGGCAATCTGAAGCGGAACATGAGACCATTTTGTCACTGCTTCCATGGCTTAATACAACCCCTGAAGAAGAAAAACAAAGAGCACTGCTACTTACTAGTTCGCAACTGTCATTCTTGATACATGCTGGCGATACGCCAAACCAGAAAATTCGTTTGAGAATTGAACGACACAGTCGCAGAGATGATTGTTGTGGTGCAGGGTGGTATGGATTCTATAGAATTGGCGAGAAACCAGAACAATCTATTGGTCTCCTTGATTGGTATGGATACTGGCCAGATGATGTGCCCTACGAAGAATGTAGGTCAAACTACAAACCATCATGTGAATTATTAGGTGGATTTTTAGATGCTGGAATTCTTAACTGGAAGAATACCTATGAGTCTATTCCAACTAATGGCAGACCTCCATTTACGTGGGAATTTGAGGCGGTTTTAGAGCATGGCAGTCTATCGAATGCTGGACATAATGCATACCCAGAGAACTTTCCATCAGTTATGAGACTTCTGACAGCATGGGGCTTTCCAAAGATTTGGAATTCAACCAGTAATGCACCTGATGCGTTTCTTGATTTAATGCGAGAACAGAAATAAATCTCAAGCCTCCTTCTCGGTCATCCCTCACAGCTCCATCCCTACCGTTCGCGGAAAATGTCAGCTTTGGTGAACAAAAAGCAAACCCACGCGATTGACAGGGATATAATCGCAGGTGAACAATGGATGGAGAACTGCCATGAAGATGCACCTCATTGAGCCTAAGACTTGTACTCAAAGCACGCCTACCGTGTTGCTAATTCATCCCATGCTCTCGTCAGCAGAAGGAATGCAGACTGTTCTTGTGAGCAACATGGGCGACGACCTGCGTTATCTGGTCCCAGATCTTGCCGCTCACGGGGAAGAAGATGCAACAGAATATATCTCGGCGTCCCAAGAAGCTGCACAGATTCATGACTGGCTGCTGGAGCACGACATAACCCATCTCTCCCTGGGTTTTGGCGCCTCTCTAGGCGGCGTAGTTCTGTCTGAGCTCCTCAAGTTCCCCGATTTAGTCTTTGACCACCTCTTCTTTGAGGGAACAAGCTTCTGGACAGGAGGATTTCTTGCCTCCGCGCTTGAGTTTGTGATCAAGAAAGTGTTTCTTGCCAAGCACCGCAAAGCCATTACAGACCCCGAGTTATCCGTGCAAAAGATGGAACAACTTTACGGAAAAGTTGCAGCTAAACCTATGTCAGAGCATTTTATTGCAATGAGCGATCAAAGCATCAAGAACATCATTCACGACTGCAGTAACGTTGATCTGCCCGCTCTTAGCTCCGACATACAACGCCGTTGCATCTTCACGTATGGCGAGAAGGACTTTGACTTAAAACGTGCAAGGAAGATTCTGCCTAAGGTGTATCCCGAGGCCACGTTAACTATCTGGCAAGGCTATGACCACTGCGAGCGCATGACCAGCGATTCAGTAGCGTATAGCCAGATGCTCAGAGAACTTGTGATTTAGAGCGCCAAACTCGTAAAATAGAGGAAACCAAACTAATCGCATAAATCTATCAGCATAGAAGCTGCTCATTGATGCTAGGAGGCTTCATGTATTACACATCCATGACTAAAGCTGCGATGAAACTCTGCTTTGAAGCGCACAAAGATCAAGTTGACAAAGCAGGAATCCCCTACATCTTCCACCCCATCAGTCTCGCTGAGCGTTTTGGAGAAGGTCAAGAAGCCGAGACCTGTGTAGCGCTTCTGCACGATGTTCTGGAAGACACAGATTACACGGTAGATGATATTCGTGCAGCTGGTATGAGTGAGGAGGTTATTGAAGCTCTGATTCTCTTGAACCACAATCCCAAAGTCGAGTACATGGACTATGTTCGCCATCTAAGTAAAAATAACATTGCACGACACGTGAAAATTTGCGATCTACAACACAACTCAAACCTATCCCGCCTGGAAAAGGTTACTGAGAAGGACTTAAAACGCGTCGAGAAATACAAGGAAGCCCTCAGGATTCTTTTTGAGGTAGAAGAAAGTTCAGAAGCGTAAATAATTCCTTATAACGAAGCACAATAGCGGCCATTTACAAAAGCTATTAAGAGATTTAATAGCTAACTTTGCTTTCATGCTTACCAAGCTTCCCATTCTTTTCAAGCTTATTATCAAGCCACCAAATTGGAATTGGAAGAATTTCATCAATAGGTTGAGTATTGTCCCAGATGTCGATAAATTCCTTTGTTTTCCTATCGTATAAGAACTTGCAATATACGCGATAATCAGGGGCTGAAAATTCTCCGCCATAGAATCCGTCATCATACTCAATGTTATGAAAATAATAATTGATATAACATCCGCCCATTTTTACCTCACTTAGTAATGAATGCCTTACAAAAATGTATTTCACTAACCCTGTTCCAAGCATGTGAAAAGAAGGATAGGACCTACAAACAATCCAAGTGGGTACTGCAATGGACAGTAAAAAGTCTATGTCTCTGCTAACGAACATAACAATGAAAGGACTCACATTATTCAATTACCCAATTAAATTCGAAGTCGTATAATTCAATTAACAAGCAGTTCGTTCCTGATTGGAGTGAATATGATGTTATCTTCAGTTATATTGTGGTCCTTAACCGCAATTCTTGGCATTTGTTCTCTTATACTTCTATCCGGTCATGGTGCTGCTTTAATTGCTGGATATAACACAATGACTGAAGATGAAAAGAAAACAATAGACGAGAAAAAACTCTGTTTTGTAATGGGTATTTCTACGTCTGTATGTGCGCTAACAATGCTTTACATGGCCGTACTTAACCCAAATATAACGATTACAACAACAATCATTGCAAGTAGTATTATCACAATAGATTTGGCAGTAACAATTTATATAGCAAACACAAAATGCAAAAAATAATAAAAACCTGACGATAAAATACTTGAAATTCTTATCATCTTTAGGCAATGACTCTTGTCAAAACAAATACAAAACATCATCTCAAGCTACTCGCATCTATCGCCCTAAAGTCTGATCACGCACGTACGCAAGTAGGCGTACAAGCACAACAATACAAAGCCCTGCTGCAAACGCTGTTTCAACAGAGGTTATTCCGTCGAGCCATTGGAGAGGCTGGCCGAGTTCGGCCAAGTATGCCGATGTCTGCGTACGCGCAATAACACAAATTACAAAGGGAAAAGTAAACGCGGCATGACTAGGAAAGAACGGTTTTGTAAGACACCTAATGCACCACGCAAAAGAAACTACATAAATAATTGAAGCGATTGCCAGCATAACCAAAAGAAACGGTACAGACTTTGGCGTAATAGATTGAATATATCCTGCAATACAAAGGCTTGTTGGGGCTGCGTAAATACAAGCGAGCGACTCAGCGGAATCAGGCACTGGCCCATATTTAACATACTTTATGCTTACTACTATAAAAAGCACCACAAGGCAGAAAAATCCAAACCAAAATGCAACCGTGCCAACACTTGTTTCAAAGTTAAACGCCGGCGCTGTAACACTTGCAACAACAATGCCCACATACACAATGAACCAGCTGGCGTGCACATTCTCCCAATCAAATTTTGCAATATATCGAGAAGTAAAGAGGGCTATGCACAGGATGTGTAACGCAATTCCTGTGAACCAAAATAATTGTGCTACGTCACCAATATCGGCCTTCAAATACACTGAAATCAGCATAACTGCCATAGGATATGTTGCGGAAACCGAAAGTCCAATCGGATTAGAGAGCTCTCGTAACACAACTTTTGTAGACACCATAAATTTGAGGGTATAGAGAGCTAAAAGAGCAATAGAGATAATGCCGCAGGCAAGATAAAGGCCCTCGAAAGAAGTCTTGAAAAGATTTCCAAGTGCCGCAAAACCTAATGCAACACCGCAAATAGCAACAGGAACTTTTTGGACATAGTTCATAAGGACTCTTCTATCTGTTTTAGGAATCTTTTTTATTGCTTTTAATAGTATATAAAGAAGACCACGCAGGAAACAAAATCCTGCGTGGTCTCTGCGGCGCCGTATGTTCAAATACGTCTATTTCTGAGGATACAGAACCTCAAGGATCTTCTCGGCAGAATCAAATGCACGTGGCGAGTAGTCGATGTACTCAGAATATGGAATCTCAACGATGCTCTTGTTGGCAATAGCAGGGACGTTCTGCAGGGAGCTCTCGCCCAGAAGGGTGTCTTTAGCTACAGCGTCAGTTGCCTTGTTGCGCTCTGCGGTGACGTAAATAATGACGTCAGGATTGAACTTAATCAGATTCTCATACGTCAGGCCATTTGCAGACTGAGTTGTTGCGGGAGTAGCTCCAAGCTGGTCAATGATAGTAAACTCAAGGCTCTTCTCGCTACCGCCAAAGAGGCCAAACGTGCCGTCCTTGAGGTTAGTCATAACCAGCACGGTCTTCTTTGCATCTTTCTCGTGAGCTTTAACTCGCTCGTTAATGGCATCAAGGCGCTTCTGAAGGTCAGCGGTGTAAGTGTCGGCGTTGCTCTGAATGTCAAAGATGGATCCAAGATTCTTGATGTCAGAAATAATTCCAGCAAGCGTTGGATCGCCCTGCTCAGAAGATGCAAGCTGAGTGTAGACAGAAATGCCAAGGTCAGCGTAGTCCTTTGGAGTAGTCTGATCTTTTGAAGTGAAGAGACGGGAACGTCCCACAATAAGGCTTGGATTAGCGGCAACAACAACCTCACGAGAAAGGCTCTTCTTATCGCCCAGCTGCTTGATTTTTGCATACTCATCAGCAATATCTGAAGGCATTGGTGCATCAGGCTTGATAGTGCCAATAATCTTGGAGCCAAGGCCCAGACGCAGCAGAATCTCAGCGGCGGAATCTGTCAAGGTAACAACACTCTCAGGAGCCTTGTCAAACTTGGCCTCAAACTCGTTGCCGTCACCGTCATAGAGCTTGAACGATACGGGATAGCTCGTATTGGCCGACTTCTTTTCTTCAGTAGCAGGGGTAGATGGACTAGACGTTGCATTGTTGCATGCAGTAAGACCCAGTCCAGCAGCAGTTGCAGCAAATCCTGCTGCAATGCTCAAAAAATTCCTTCTCGTAAAGAGATTTGAACTTACACGAGGATCCATAGGATATCCTTTCATTCATCTGTTGATACTCAACAGGCGATTAATACACGTAATCAATGCTGATGCCGTTTCCAGCAGTTGATGGCCTCACCGCACCTTCAACGCCATAAACATCAGCAAGTAACTCAGGGGTCACAATGTCCTCAGGTGTTCCCTCGGAAACAATAGTCCCCTCTTTTAAGAAATACAGGCGGTCGACATAATGAGCTGCCATCACAATGTCATGCAAAACAGCCAGACAGCTGATACCAAGATTACGAACAAGGCGCAAAATATCAATCTGGTACGTAATATCCAGGTGATTAGTAGGCTCATCAAGCACCAAAAACTCTGGTTCCTGAGCCAGCGCGCGAGCCAACATGACACGTTGTTTCTCGCCACCTGAAAGCGTGGCAAACGAGCGATCTTCAAAGCGAGAAAGGCCAACTTTCTGAATAACGTCAGAAACGATTGACTCGTCGTGATCGGATTCTTTTGACAGCGCCGACTGATGAGGACTGCGTCCCAGCGACACAATCTCGCGAACGGTAAAGTCAAAGGACAGCGAGTTAAACTGACTTACAACTGCAACTTTGCGCGCAAAGTCACGACGTGATATCTCAGTGGCGTCGCGATCGTCCCACAGGATCTGCCCGTCATAGCGATGCCCAAGGCCATAAATTGCCCGCAAAAGCGTAGACTTACCTGATCCATTGGGGCCAAGAATGCCCACAAACTCACCGTCTGCCACGCTAAGCGAGACGTCCTTTACAATCGGCTTGTTATGAATGGCGACCGATACATTTTGCACGTCAAGGCGCATGTTACTCACCATCCCTAAAGCTATAGTTGCGGGCAACCATGATGTAGACAAAGAACGGTGCGCCTACGACGGCGGTCAGGATGCCAATAGGAACCTCGGCGTTGCCCAGGATGGTTCGAGCGCAGGCATCTGCCCAAAGAATGAAAATAGCTCCAAGTACCAGCGCAGTTGGCACCAGCCTTCGGTGATCGGACCCAACAAACGAGCGCGCAATATGCGGAATGATAAGGCCAACAAAACCGATGGTTCCCACTGATGAAACAAGCGTGCCAACCATGAGGGCAGAAATGGTCAAGTAGGCCCACCTGCACAAATTGGTATTGAGGCCAAGCGTTGTAGCAGCCTCATCACCCATCAGCAGCACGTTGAGGGAACGGAACTGGGTTAAGAAAAACACACTGACGAGAAGTACTACAACAACGGAAATGCCAACATTTCCCCAGCTTGCTCGCGCTAAGGAGCCCATGGTCCAAAACTTTAAATCCATCATGCCCTCAGCATTAGCGGCGATAGTAATAATGAAATTAGACAGCGCTGTGAACAGGGCATTCAAAATCATGCCCGAAAGGACAAGCTTTGAGGACGTCATATGTCCGCCGGTGGACGCCAACAACAGAACGCCAATCGTGGCGATTGTCGAACCAATAAACGAGAACAGCGGCACCGAAGAAATTCCTACAACGTTAACCGCGCCAGCTCCAAGCATGATGGCACAGGTTGCTCCACACGAAGCTCCTGATGAAATGCCCAAAATATACGGCTCAGCCAAGGTGTTTTGAACCGATGCCTGCATGACAACGCCCGAAAGTGCAAGGCCAGCTCCGGCTACCACACCCAAGATGATGCGGGGAAAGCGTAGCGACCAGACGACCTTCTCGACAGGTCCTCCTGCAGCTAGAGCCTCCGGTAGCGGCATACCAAAAAGATGATGCATCAGTACGGCATATGCGTCTTGCAGGGACACGCTGATAGCGCCCATTGTTGAAGTTATTACGATACTCGCCGCCAGAATTGCGACGAGAACTCCCATGAAAAGACGGAACGGCCCGGCTTTTCTTATCATACGATACCTCTCTAAAGTGACGCTGCTTTTTGCGCGTAACGTACAACGTACAATGCGCGTTACACAGAAGCAGCGAAATTTTTCGAAAGTTAATCTTAGCTTACTTTTTTAGTTATGAGAAGCGAACGAATTGAAAAATGCTTAAAATACCTACATCCCTCTGTGGGATGCTCTCCGCGAGGCGGCTACTGCGAGACGGTGCCGGTACCAACAAGCAATAACAGACGAGGTCAGACGAGGAACTTCATGGATTTATCAGCTCTGCCAGACAATACAATCACTATCGGAGAACGCTCCGAAGTTCCTGGCCTTCTTGTAATTCTCCACGGCTCTCTGCTGACGCCAAAGATAGCTGCGCTTCTTGCTTCCGGGAAACTTGACGCGACCAAGCTCCCCCAATACCTTGTCATTACTGCGCCATCTAATCAAGACTGCTATTCCCCTTGGCCAGCATCAAGCGTGCGGACTGAGGCTCCAAATTTTGGAGGATTTGGACAAGAATTTCTTTCTGACGTCGTACTTCCATCTGTCGAGAAGTACGCTGCTCTAGCTACTCATACCGCAGAGGATACGTGTCCTCTTACATTGCTAGGCTACTCTTTGTCGGGTCTGTGCAGCCTCTTTGAGATGCAGACTACCTGCCACTTTGACCTGTATCTTCTGGCAAGCCCAAGCACGTGGTTCCCTAATTTTGTTGAAACTTTTGATACGAGCCACGTGCGTTCGGATATTCGCTGGTGCATCGCTAGCGGTGAAAACGAAGGTAAACATCATCCTGAGCCCCTGCACTCTGTGAGACAGACAACAGACGCGCTGGTAGAGAAGCTGGCACCTGCTGCTCCGAAGTATCAACGTCTGCTGGATTCCTATGACCATCACAAGGGTCTTGAGCTGAGATTACAACGGTTGCTGCAGTTTGGATTTGATGCATAGGGGCCGTTTGCCTGTGGGAAACTATTTTTGTGCGTAAAGGCAATGTTGGCGGCTTGATGGTCAGAACCTGCCACACCCTCGTCGTCAAGATGCAAAGGCAGATAGAGCAGGCACGCGATGCTCTCATCGTGGGACTTGAACTCCTAGGAGGGATGTCTTCTTCCAACGTAATTCCTGCACGACTTCATGGCCCCATTCATGTGCCACAAGGAGAAACTCGGTATCAGCGAGACCATACCTCCACCACGCGCCTACTGCACAACCACACAACGCCTCGCGACAAATCCCACGGTCGCTTACGCTCAAGGTCCACGAAAACTTTTCCGATGGCCACAGCTATAGGAAGGAGCTTCGATGAGAAGTCACACGAGGCAATCTGCGCGGGCTTGAGGAACAAAGGCATCGAAGTCTTGGAGGGGACGGGCGCACGCTCGGAGATCATCGGCTTCATCGCCATGGACGAAGGTGAGGTAAAGGGCCTCACCAGTATCCGCTACAACATCGTGAGCCACCTGGTAGTCGGCTCCGAGGAGACTCTCTTGCGCCACCACAAAAAACGTCCTCAACGACAGAGGATGACCATAAAGCGGCTGCCCCGATCCTTCGGGCTTGGGGCAGATATTCACCATTATGTTGCATGTATATTATGGATATGATAAAGGCTTGCGTCTCTAGGCGACAAGTTCCTAGACTGCATATTCTAGTCCTGGTATCCTAGATGCAAGTAATTTCATTATGGGAAGGAGGGGTGAATATGATACCTGTAATCGACCTTTTCGCAGGTCCCGGCGGACTTGGCGAAGGTTTTTCGTCATTAATTGATGAGAACGGACACCCCGTCTTCCAAACCATAATGTCGGTCGAGAAAGATCCCCAAGCTCACCAAACACTGCGCTTACGATCATTCTTTCAAAAGATTTTTCAAGCAAACGGCAAAACAATCCCTAGTGCATATTTGCACTATATGGAGCATCACGATAGAGCGTCACTTGAAAGCCTTATTAAACGCTTCCCCGAAGAATGGAAAGCCGCTGATGAAGAAGCCATTTGTGCCACGTTAACCGATGGTGACACTACACTAGTTGACATAGGTCGAACTCGTCTTAATCAATTCTCAAGCATTAACAACAATGAGTGGGTTCTAATTGGTGGGCCTCCCTGCCAAGCATATTCCCTCGTAGGAAGATCAAGACGAACACATGACAAGGCAGGACTTGAACAAGATCCAAAGCAAACGCTTTACAAGTGCTACCTAGCCTTTATCACCGCCTTAAAGCCAACTGTATTTGTCATGGAAAATGTCCAAGGACTTCTTTCGGCCCATCATAAGGGCAAAGGGGTATTTGACCGCATTTGCCAAGATATGCGTAATGCAGGTTACGAAATCCATTCACTGGTCTCGAAGAACCCGAAAGACCCTCGCGACTATATTGTTAAATCTGAAAAGTACGGCATCCCTCAGATGCGTCATCGCGTTATTCTGCTTGGCATTCAACAAGGCAGCACATTAAAGCCTGCTGTTCTTAAACAGGTTAAACAGGTAACGGTATGTGATGCGCTTGCCGGTATCCCCGCAATTAGAAGTGGCTTTTCTAAGCGCAATGCTGACTGGCAGAGTATGGACTGGAAAGCCTACATTAATTCTGCGGTTGATAGAATTTTAAAGACCGATAGAGGCAAAGAGCTTTCTAAAATATTGCATTGTGTGCAAAGCACAAATCCTGCTCGGATTACAAAGAAGACCCATATTAGCAAGTCCGAGAACCGTTATGCCAATTGGTACAGGGGACGCATGGGGGTGCACACAGTGCTCGCAAATCATGAGTCGCGCACACACCTAGCTGCTGACTTGGATAGATATCTATTCTGCGCTGCATACGCCGAGCTGCATCATTCCCCAGCAAGAATCTCAGAGTTTCCTAGAGAGTTATATCCAGCTCACAAAAATGTAATGAACGCGCGCAAGGATGAAGAGATTAAGTTTGATGACCGTTTTCGCGTGCAATTATGGGACCGCCCCTCAACAACGATAACGTCGCATATCGCAAAAGACGGACATTACTACATTCATCCAGATCCAGCGCAATGTAGAAGCCTCACAGTGCGTGAAGCAGCTAGGCTACAAACTTTCCCGGACGACTATCTCTTTGAAGGAAACAGAACATCTCAATATACGCAGGTGGGCAATGCTGTACCGCCTTTACTTGCACAACAGGTAGGAAAGATCGTGGCACAATTCCTAGGACAAAGGGCTCGGGGATTCTGCGACACTTTAATCTACACTACAGCCGACGATGCGCCTTCAGACGATATGGGCACCCGGTCTTCTGAAGCCTAGCCATTAACTTGATAAGAATTACCGACTGTTTATCAGATGGAAGTTTTGATGGCATACTTGCGGCGCACTTCAGTATGCCTAGCTCTTTCTCTGTAGCCTCTCCCTCTTCCTGGCACCACTTCAAGATTTTTTGCCAGAAGGAGGCTCCCGCATCAACAACAATCGACTGTGCTTCTATACCGTTCAATTTTCCTTGATCTTTAACACCCTCGTTTTTTATCTCCCTCTCTTCCTCAAGGCTAATTAGCTCATCAAGCCATCCTTTATCCCATTCGACATGTACGCTTTTTACGGAATCCCAGCATTTTGGCTGCTTCGCCCATTCCGATATGTTGCGATAACCGTCTCCCGTCGTCATCAGTGCATCATGTGCAACATCTGCAGCCTGTTCAAGAGCTTTTTCAAAGGCTGCAGAAATGCCTTGATGGTTCCAGATTGATAGGAAGTTGACTGATTTCCCACATGAGCGTGCTGCATTTGCCAAAGCTCCAATGGTGAGCACCACATGCTGAGATCGATAGCCTCCTGCTTCATACCAAGGACGACTCTGGACGATTTTGCCAGCAAAATCGAAGATAATCTTCTTCGCGACTAGACTCTTAAAATAGACCTCATTGAATTGCTTATCATTCTTTTCCCACGCTTCAGCAATGTCCTTGGCAAACTCGGCAAAGTTCTTCTGAGCGCCACGGTTGACCATATACGCTTTATCCGTCCACACCATGAGGTATTTAGCAAGATCAGTTTTTGTAAAGCTCTGGTCCTTAGGATAATCTTTGATGAATTTTCGCTTGTCTGCTGTAGTGAAATATGCTTGCGCATCCCTATAGGATCCCCTAGCGCGTTCATAGAACCATTTAGTTTGATTGAAACTACCGTCCTTTGGCGGCGCATAAATACGTCGCGAAAAGTCCTCGATGCGAACATGGAACGGATGATTTGAAAAAAAGTCAGCCGCAGAAACCTTATTTTGGCTATTCGCACATTCAGAGATACGTGGCACCAATTCTTTGGCTGCTTCGGAGTTAACGATGCTGAGCTTCATCTGCACGTATACCTTACTAAGATCACGTCCAGCTTTGTAAGCAGCATAGATGGACGCCGTTGTCTGGCCTCCATTTACAATTTGCAGGTTCTCGAGGCCAGTAATCACCAAGCTATTGTCTTGATTTTCCGTCGTTACTGCTTCTGCAGTTGCGGTTATACCATTGTTGAACGAGAAGAATAACTCTGGCTCATACTCCAACGTATGCTTAATTCCTTTGTTGACGCTGCTGCGAGCTTGCAAAAACACACGAACATTTTGCTCGAGCAACCTAGTACCCCAACGATCGTAAATATTGGCTAAATCTATTCCGGGAACGGCAGCAAGATACACCTGGTTTTTATCATTTGGCGCACTCGCTAAGAGTGCCTTCAGGGGACCACCTGGCAGCTCTGCAAACTCTATGATGAGCTGTTCGCGTTCGCGTCCAGAAGTGATAAGGTTTCCATACCGAGAAATGTCCCAAACGTTATATATAACCTCGCGCCCGTCTATGGATGAAGCTTTCTTGCCCTCTACGCGTGAACTCAGTTTTTTATTAGTCAGCAAAAAGAGCTTTATAAGAGAGATTTTCTCCCACCGCGTGTTAATGAGATCTGCCAAGCCAAAGCCTGGGTCCGTATGCTCAAGTGAATTTCTAAACTTTGCATCGAGAGAACGAGTTAAAAATTTTTCAAGGCGCCGAAAATCCGCCTCCATATCAGAGTTCATTAACGTGACTATTTCAGCATCCTGATTGAAGTCAAGCGCAATGAGACCAAGGGTGCCCTGACCAGCATCTCTATCAAAAGCTGACTCAAGTGGATCTCCGCAGAAACCATCGACTCGAATGCC
Source organism: uncultured Atopobium sp. (assembly GCA_963544885.1). Lineage (GTDB taxonomy): Bacteria > Actinomycetota > Coriobacteriia > Coriobacteriales > Atopobiaceae > Lancefieldella. The sequence continues at coordinate 27,197 of CAUUHE010000013.1, forward strand.
GCCCTGCGCTGGCTTGAAGTATGCCCGCTCCACATCATCAAACTCACCAGCATCAACAAGCTGACTAGTGACTATATCGAAAAAAACGTCTTCAAGATACATACCATCCACAGCAGCGGTAGTCGATACATCTTGAAAAAGCTCAGTGTAGAATTCTTCAACGCTTGTCATATCTTTACCTCATTGCGTTAATTACTTGCTCCCTATCAACGAGATATTTCTCGCAATAATCAAGATCAACTTGATACGTGACTCTATTCACTCCAGGACTACATAATTGAGAATCGATCTTTGGAAAACCGTCGAGGACCGCATAGTAATACGTTTCTCCCTCGCTCCACCTAGTATCGGAGTAGTCGTCCTCATCAAAATAGCCAATTTTAGCGAGCTTACTTTCTAATGCAGAGCGTTGCAGCGAAGATTCAAGGCTGCCTCTTACCTCATCTACCACATCGGTCAGAGAAAAGCCTTTATCGTCTTCAGCAGTAGTGCTGTTCAGTTCTATAACGCATAAAAACAACTGCTCGCTTTCATTAACGTTAAGCTGCTCCTCCGATGAAATTGCAATGCTGGTATTTGCTGAGCTTCTCTTGGACTTAATCTCCACGAGCACTTGGCCATACTCGAAGTCCCTAGCTCCTAATTCAGGCCCTGACCATCCGCAAATAGCATCGTGCTCGTTATGAACAACAAGAGAGTCCCGTTCTAAGAATCGCAGTTCAGCAATAAGTCCCTTTTGCTCCTCAGGGGAAAGACGGGCCCGTGAAGTTCGAAGAAAAGAGCTCCATTTCTCAAGTCTAAATATACATGCTCTTCTACTTGCCTTTGAGCTAACATCCTGGAGAGAATAAATGATGTCTTGGCAGACCTTAAGGAAAATGTCACACAGATCGAGGTCTAGAAGTTCAATTGCGATAGTCGCCTTGTTCTTGTTATCTACAACGCGAATATTTTTGAAGACAGGAAGGCTTATTGGTCTCCATACATCATATTTGTACTCAACAAGTAGCACAGGATGAGAATTCCAGCTCTTCGCCCAAAAGATACGCTTTCGACGTGGATTATCTTCATCGGCTACGAGACGAGCCATGAATTCGTTCTCTTGCGATGGGGCCGCCAGCTCATCCCATGAGTATTTACTCGTCCCCATAGTCATCATCGCTTTCCTCTTCGTAGTCGGCGCGTATGTTGTTTATTGCAATCTGGTTGAAGACGTAATTGACCGGTTTCGTCTGATTTGGCGTGTAGGGGAAGCTAATACTCCAGCCATAGGCTTCTTCAGAATGCTCCCAATCACCCCAATTTGCCGCTTCAGGACTAGTAGCGCCCTTCTTCTCTAAGAGGCGTTTCTTCTGTCCATCAGAGTACTTCATCAGAACGGGATGGATAACTATCAAGGGATAATCACGGTAGCGCCTGTAATACCTATCCGATGGATTCTTTTTATCTGGATGGTCACTCTTGAAGTCTTCCTCAGCTCTTTCAATTTGTTCTTCGCTTAATCCCATTTTTTCAACGCCTCGACTTGCAAGCCTATGTTTCTCGCCAACAACCAAGCAATTGACAGATGTATCGCTTCCTGGATAGCGAATTTCTGATTTCACGGATATTTTTTGGCTGAGGCTAACGCATGGTCCATCACCCTCTGCTACAAGGACATCCCATTCATCAAGTTCCCCATCAAGGCGTCTGTCATCAATGTAATTGAGTACAGGTTTTGTCTGCGACTTAGGAGATCGCGCGTCTTCATTGGTGTAGGACTGTATGAAATCTATAACGTCTTGTACGGGCACGTTTCTAAAGAACAAGCCTTTATCTTGATATCCTTCAATTTTGTCCAAAAATGCCTGCACCGCATTCTTATTCCTTTGCACCACATCTACGCAGCGATCAAAGGCTATCGTTTCAACAAAACCATTGTTCAAGTCGATGGGTGCATCCAGTTTAGTTCCTGTGCCCATCTTGTTGCGAGCGGTTACAATAAGCGAATCAGGGCTTTGCCTGATTTTTAGTCCATAGTTTCTAGGAGTCCTTTTCACTTGCCGCATATTGCGTAGCTCGTCAAAAAGATCAGCTGTTGAGTCAGCTACAAATTTATACCAGCCAGCTGACTTCTCGGACATCCATACCCGACATAACTCTTCATAACCTGGACGATATCCGAACCAACGTGCCATTTGCATCAGTGCATCATAGGCTTTTGCATTACGAGAGTAATAAGAAACCACAAGCCCTTCAAGAGTAAGTCCTCGTGAAAGCCTGTACCCGCCAACAGCTATGACGTGCTCTGTGTGCAGCTCATATTCGAGAGCCTCGGTTGAATCAGAGTTAATGCTTACAACATGGACGGTTTTGATTGTGTCATATAAAGTATGTTGAACCTTAGACCAGCTGAATTCCGTGCAATGCGAATACTCTGTTAACCAGGTAGCATACATAAATTTCAGATTATCAGACACGTTCAAAGCTTGCTCTTCACTCAGCGCAGCATAAGCTTTGATGCTGTTTTTTAATTGTTTGAGATAGTCCTCTATCTCCCATGCAACAGATTTCTGTGGCTGCTTATAAGGAGACACATTTACCATCATTGTCGAATGCTCTTTATCATCTCCACGCAACGCTCTTATCGTTGTGGCGACGATAAAGGTTCTAATTGCTTCCTTCAGTGTCTCGGGTATGTCGTCGACGTAATAGTCGCTTTTATGCTTTGACGGCAATATCGAGTCAATATCATCAATGAAGCGCAGATACTTCGGTCGAACGTCGTCATAGTCTGAGAATACCTTGTCGGCCCCGAAGTAATCGGAAGACTCCTCTAAGGTATAGATGAAGCTGCTCGGAAACAGGTCCTTTCCGTATTGTTCCGTATCGACTTCTGGGTCTATTAAGATGTTTGCGTAAGGTGTAGCCGTATACCCTACATAACACTTCCTTGTAAAGTAATTCAAAATATTTCTTATTTGCCCATTAATCCTAGTTGGCTCATCCTCACGGCGTTCACGTTTGTATTTACCATTGATGGAAGCGTTGTCTGCCTCATCATCTATAAGCAATAGCTGATCATTGGGACTTGCGTTATCACGTAGCCACTCATATACCTGCTTCAGTGAATTACTGTTCTTCTTTATAACGAATAGCCAAGGCTCATTGGTGTGAGCAGTTTGGATGCCTTTCAATGCACTTGCACGCTTTTTATTAAAGTCAGCGTCGCGCGAAGTACAGGCAATTGGCCTACGACTTCCATTGTCTAGACCTACGCCAACAGGCTCAATGGCCTGCTGTTCTACAATGTTAAAACCTGTAAATCCGTCCTCGAGACGCGCTTGCGTCTGATTCCTTAGGACATTATGGACGCCAGCCATAACAATGATAATTTTGTACCCTACATCCGCTGCACGGCAAATAAGGCCAATGTAGTTGGCAGTCTTACCTGATTGGACAGAAGCTACTACCAAACCCCTGCGCTCGAACCCGGCTTCAATTGTCGGATTCGCCATTAAATCGAGTACATTCCACGTGTCGCGTTCTATTGTTCGGACGGTGCTCGCTGCCCATTTCTTTTCATACAAAAGATACTTTTTATATCGTGACCAATAGAACCATCCGTTTCGATCCTCTATTGCTTCTTCGGCAACGCTTAGCCAAGGCTTTACATCTTCGTCCTTGAAAGCAAAACCGAGTTTCTTAGTAATGCAAAGTTCAGAACAATATTGGTGCACCAGCGCGTCAATAACTTCATCTCTGTTGCCGAGCATCTGAGAGTACATGGGGATTTGCGCGAAAGCATCGTACAAATCCTCGTACTGCTTGCGCACCTCGCTCTCTTCCGGTACGTCTTTCATGACTGCAAAATGCAGGCGAACTGAATGGTCAATCTGTTCTGTAAATTCATTCTTTAAGATGCACGACATTATTCCTCTATTCCAAGTGCATTTAATGTATCTTGCCAGCGAGAATGAAAAGGCTCTGCATTCCGCATTATTGAAAGAATAGTGTCTTCATCACGTCCGTTTTGCTTCAGGCTTGCAAAGAACGTGCGAGCAACGCTTATAAAACTGTTGTCCTCTAGCGCCGCAAACGAGACATTCTCTTCATTACTTGCAAAGTTATAAAAAAGGGAGGCTGTCGGAAATGTTGATTCAATAAGAGCAAGCACAGTCTCGAAACTTTGTCTATCAACATCATCGAGCGAATCTCTAAAACTAGCGATGACGGGATGATTGCGGTTGATTCTATATAGTTTCTTTTCCCCCGACTGTTCAACATTCCATGTAGGATAAACGTCAGAGCTCGTCAATTTTGTCGCATGACGACGATAGACCTTTCGTGAGGGTGCGCCAATCTTGACTATAAGAGCTTTTATACGAGCGCGCACATCCTCAGGCATCTGTGCCGAAACTTTTTTGACATCAATCTTCCAAATCTCATCTTGATTAACGTCTATATCAATTTTCACTCTGGTGAGCTGCGTCAAAGCTGTCTTCTTGGCTAGACCAAACCATGTTCCATAGAGAATCAACCGCTTTGCGCGGTACAAATACACACCTTGATTTTTAAGGTAGCCATCCCTCAAACCGAAATGTTCATAATCTTGCTGTGAGGCATAATGCGACCGATGTGGAAGAGTGAAAGTCTGCATCGTAATGCCGGGGCGAATGGTCTCCAAGGGAGAAGCCTGCGTCGCATGATTCTTTGAATTGAAGGGGTCTATAGGCTCAAGCTCTACATTATTAACCTTAAGCGAAATGCTCTGTAGACCTCTTTCACCCGTGATATACCTGTGAAAAACCAATGAGAGATAATCTTGGGCTTCGCTAATAACTCGTGCGTAGTCAACCTTCCCTGACCCACGCGCACCCGTTAGCCTATCGAGTTTCTCCCACAAGACAAGAGTCCCTGTGTCGCCCAGTTCATCAACAAAAGGGACTTCATCCAAGTCATCGCGTTCTATAACATTCCATGCGTTCTGCTCGACTACAAGGTCTAGGTCCCACGTGTAGCCAGCAGCCTCTCCGTTATTGCGCGATACAACTGTCAAACGTCGACATTGAGAGAACGAGGCGGTCTTGAGACCTAGGCCAAAACGCCCCAAATCGTTTATTGCACGTTCTTGTCTAGGGTCAGTAGATCCTAGTCTCATTGCTTGCATTAAGTCGTTCTTACTAAGACCGGTTCCATTATCAATGATTCCAATACGAAATTCGTTATCTGGAATTGCCTGAATCCACACTTTTGAAGCGTTAGCGGTTATGGAGTTGTCAACGATATCTGCAAGTGCACTGTTGAATGAATAGCCAATGTCACGAAGGCTCTCAATTAAGATACTTGGCTCAGGATCAAGCTGTACCATTTCAACACTCATGTCTATCCGATCAGTTAATATGCTAAGAAAATATTCACTCGTCTTACAACGGTCACAATATTGATAATTTTACCATTTGCGGATAAGGACAAGTGTCAGAGCCACCTAGACGCCGCTCTATGGCTGTTTCTGCACCGCAACCGTGTAAATACCCACCCATGAGGCAAGTGGTCCAATCGCATTTTAACAGTTTTTAGTGACAAACTTTCCTTTATAAGCAAGCAACCTATCTTGTTCGAACAACGCACGAGATAACGTTTGTCGGCACCAGGGCTTCATCCATCGCGTTGTTGCTTCGATGGAGCATCGTCCCACCCGGACGCTGAGCAATGGGAACATGTGCGCGTGCACACTCGACACGCTCCCTTGCGGAGGATGCCCCGGGCAAAATATGCCGCCTCTCGTCGCCTAGGGGAGTACCATAAAAAGATTCGAAGAGCCTGCACGTACGCGTGAGCCAAATGGATATCAAGCGTAAGCAAACGCTCGCAAGCTCATTAGACATCACTACGTCCGCTCTTGTGAGGGTGCTCATGCCGCTGCTCAAGCCTATATCCGGTCACACGTCCTGCAAGGGAGTCTATTGCTACCTTACAAAAGACGGATAGGCTCTTACCACAAACTATCTGAACCTCGACATGCCTGGGCACAAGGGCACCGCCTTCGGAATCCCGACCTCAAAGAGCTCAAACATTCTCTGCAACACATGGCTAAGGATCGCGGACAAGTTCAGGAAGCTCCTCAAGAGCCTAGGCGTGGAGGTCGAAGACAACTCTTCCAAGGCAAGGCAACAAGACTGGGCGTTCTCACTCGCAGACCTCCCCACCTGTCGCGTCTCAGACGAGAGCCTAGAGCTCGGCTGCGGACGCGAGCATGGACCACGAAAATGTCATAACTAACTGGTCGATTAACCTCTCCGGCGCCATGAGAAAGGACAGCATATTATTCCTCTATATGCGCTGGTACCCGCACCGAAGCAGAACGCTTCTGCCGGGACAGAAAGCCCCATAGCCCGTAGATGCGACGAGCTCTACATCGTCGTAGCGGACAGCGAGGATTCACCTACCAAGGAATACATATAGCCGGACATCACGAACGCAATAATGTCTCTTAAAAAATATAAGAATTTTTTCCTAAACAATGCAATAATTTCTCCTGAAGTAAAATTCGTCCATCAGGAGTTGCCATGAACGTTAACGATGAAGACAGAATGGAAGTTCAGTTCTCCTTCGAGGAATTGCCAGCGCTTCTACCTGGTGCAACAGATGATTTCAGCACTCAAGGTCAAGGTGAGCCCATCCACGTCGAGTTCGATGAAAGTATTGATAAGGCAGAGCGAGAAGATTACATTGTCGCTGCGACCATAGGTACTTTCTCAGGCGTACTCAACATCTTCTGGCAAAAGCAGTTTGACCTATCCGAAGCTCATACCTGGGGCAAGAAAAAGATAGAAAGCTTTGTCTTCGATGTAGCCAAGTTCTCAGGGTTCAAACCGGACGGAAAAGACCTGAAGGACGCAATACGTTTCCTTGAGAACAAGTTTCCCCTTGCAAGCGACAAACTGACTCCCGAGTTTGGCGGTGGGCTCCAGCATCACCTGAGGGACTTCGCACATCATCCCACACCTGTCGGTCTTCTTATGTCGATACTTTCCCAATTCACGGGCAAGGGTTATGGCGTCAACACATGCGGTGCGTTCGAGATACTCGACCTTCCGGCAGACGCCCTCATAGGACAGACCTTCCCTGAAAAAGTGTTCTACGGAACAATCATTTGGGTGGGACACCTAATAAGCGACATGGCGGGATCGAGCGGGACATTAGGCGAGGGCACTGGCATACCCGGTCCAATTCTTTCGTTCTTAAAAGAACTCTCGGCACTTCCATTCTTCAATAATGAAGGAGCGGACAACGCCTTCTCCAAATGGATTTCGAAACTGTTCAACGGCACGTTGATTCGCGATGCGAACGGCAACCCTATTCGTATTGACTTCAGAACCGAACTTGGAGTTGCCAACCAGATGCTCTCGCAGACGAAATCGGTCATAGCCAACGAGTGCCTCGTCAGGGGATATTACTTTCTAAGCCGCCTGAAAGACGAGCTCTCACGCAACGACGTGCATTCATTGAAAGACCTTGAGCGCATAGATGTGAAAAGGATAATTCCATCCAACAAGCGCTCTCTTACTCGTATGCTTACTATCTCGAGCTCCGTGTTTGTCCTCACCAACTTAGGAATTGCCGCGGGTAAGGCCGCCCTAGCATCCAAGGGCGATAAAGAGAGGTTTGCAAGCAAGTTACTCCTCAACCTGAATTTCGTCGGAATTGCCCGAATGTCAGTGGCCATTGCAAGCGACTCTAAGTACATCGCCGAGGACTTGAAGGACTATCTCAATAAGCGTACCAAGGAGATGCATGCGTTTACGGAGGACTTCAAACTACTCAGGCTGGATGACCGAGAGGCGCGGCTCTTGTTCTCTTACCAGGCAATTGCCGTCAAGAAAGACATAGAAACTACCAAGAATAGGGATCAAAGCGCTGCAAAGAGTGCTTGGCTTGAAGAGTTCAAGACTAGGCAGGCAAATCAGATAGGATGCGATACAGCAACATACTTCCTTGATGAGGAGAGTGCAGCAGAAGAGATGCAGAAGGCTTTCAACGAAGACATCTCCTCATGGACAACGCTGCTTGCTTTGGAGCTCTGGCTTTTCAAGCCGTACTATCCCTTCAATGACGACTGGAAAGAGCGTCTGAAGGGCATCAAATACAAAAACAATTATGCAGAAAAGGATTTTCCCAATGTACAAGGCGTCATCAATAAGAAGCAGATTAATGATGTGAAAAAAGCCTACAAGCGCTTTACAAATTTGCTTACCGGCGCAAGAATCAAGACGGCAATCATTGCAGGGGGCACAGTTGCGGTTGGTATCGCAACAGCAGGAACTGCGTATATTCTTGCCCCAGTCATTGCTCCTATGATTGCTGGAGAAGTGGTTGCAGGTCTGTCTGGTGCAGCCCTCACCAGTGCGAGCCTTGCCGCCGTTGGCGGTGGATCACTTGCCGCAGGCGGCCTGGGAATGGCGGGTGGAACAGCAATAATCACCGGTGGGGGCGCCTTGTTAGGCATGGCCACCACAGGTGGTGCTGCACTTGTCAGCGGTCTTGGTGAGCATGCAGAGCAATATGCTCTGAATCAATGTGCACAATTACTCACAGTCTGCCAGCAGCTACCTAAAGACAGTAGCTCAACAAGACCATTCATACTCCGTGCAAAAGATCAAATTGAGCGAGTGCGCGACAAATGCCTTGAGCACATTGACACTGAAAAAGAAAAAGGCAAAGAGTGTAACCGAAAAACAGTCAAATCAATGACGAAGGCAGCCAAGTACCTAGAGAGGTGCACAAAGGAGCTGCAAAAGCTAGCCGACAATACTATAAAGGCATAAAACAACTATGGATGCGTATATCGGAACTTTAATCGGCGGATTAATCGGCTTTCTATCCAGTCTAGGCGTTCAAATTGCGATGAGAGCACTCGACCGTAAAGGGAAGCTAAGCTACTACGGCCGTATAAACTCATCGTTCTTACATGATTGGGGATTCTTCTCAGCAGACGGAAAGATGACGTTCGTTATCCCGCTGGAGCTTGAATGCCAAAATACTAGCAATGTCACTCGCGTCGTTCGAGACATTTCGCTCTCTCTATGGCGAAATGGAGTCGAAATATCACGTATGATACAGACGCAGAACATCTCTAACGAGCACAAAAATAATGGAGAGGTTGAGTCTAGAGACAGCTTTGCCTTGGGCGATGTAAATGGATCTTACTCTCTTGTAGTGCCACCTAGATCTATAAAGAAGATAAACTGCTTTTTTACATACAGTCTTGAGCAAAATGTTCAAGACATCTCCTTCGATGAGATTCGAATATCCTGTTACGACGAGCGCGATTATCTGCACCGTTCACGACTAATGGAGTTTGATAGCAACTGGAAAGAACACTCAATGCCTATGGAAGAAGCATGGACCAAAATAAACCTTAAACGAGTGCAATAAACGATTTTCTATTCAGTTGCAAGACGGATCACGGTGTGTAAAAAACCCAAACTGTTTTTACAGATTGGGTTTGAAATTCTTATGGTCGCGGGGGCAGGATTTGAACCTACGACCTTCGGGTTATGAGCCCGACGAGCTACCA
>CAUUHE010000014.1:0-34905 GCA_963544885.1 uncultured Atopobium sp.
ATAAGTAACAAATACGCCTCTAGAAATAAGATTTTTGAACTGCCTCCTATTTCTTGGACACGAGAAATAGGAGGCAGTTCAAAACACACCTAAGTCAGATAATCTGTCAAAAAGACGTATACATTACGCTGAAAATACCTCAAACGTGCAGATTATCTTCATTAGGTGTGTAAAATGCCCGCAATTGAGCAGATTATCTGACTTAGGTGTGTTCCTTAGGTACGAAATTTACCTATAGTTAAATCTTTTATATGACGCTATTCATTTTCTGGCATATTAGGTTAAGTTTATGCACAGAGATGAATATCGGGTAGTGCGGCCGCCTAGCTGCCTGGTTATCTTGATTAGGAACATGTCAATTCTTCAGCAGAACCTACCAAAGCTGCGCTATTTTGTGCGCCAGGCCTAAAAGCCGACGCTAACACGCTGCAGAATCATAATCACCCGCATATGAACTGCCTCCCATTTCTTGGACATAAGAAATGGGAGGCAGTTCATTTTCTAGGAGCGTTCTTTTTAGCAATTTGTGGCTCGCGGTTAAACGAGCTTTTAAAACACTCTAAAAGATATATCCCTTTGCAACAGCCCAGTTCCAGATGCGGTCAGCCTGTACTTCACAGCGCTGCCTCAGTTCAGCGGTGTTAGAACCAGTGAAGGTAACTTGCTGAACAGAAAGAGGAAGGTTATCTGGCCTGGTAATAGTAAGAGTTGCGCTGTTCATGGCCATGCGAGTCGTCTTGTTAGCGCCAACGCGGACTTTAACAGTAAAGTAACCACGATCAACAGGCCACTCGGTAACTTCTCCGCTATTGGCCGTTCCAGACCTGAATCCATTTGCATTAGCAATAATGCTATAGCCATTCATAAAGAAACCAGCTGCAATAAGTAAGCCGCCAATGGCGCACAAAAGAATTCCTGCAAAAATGGTACCCTCACCATTTAAATTAAAGAAATTCCAGAGGCCACCAACAGCAAAAAATGCACCAGTTGCCCAACCAACAAGAGGACTAGCGCCTCCCTGAGGTTTACCAAAATCAATTACATCGTAAGTAAGAGGAATTGGGGAGGTGTCGTTTTTATCGTAAAGATAAACGTTACTTGGAATTTCCTGTTTTTGAGCGGGTTTTTGTGGTGCTTCTGGTGGAGTTGGAAGTGACATAAAGCGTCCTCCTTTTAGCTGGTAGAACTATTCAGGATATAAATAATTATCCTATTTGAGAGATTTATTGTAACATATTGGATAGTAGAGGCTTAAATTTTTTAATTTGGCACTGCTCCCACTGAAAGGTTGCTTAATGAAAAGACGTCAACTAGCACTTACTTGTGCACTGGTACTTGCGCTTTCATCAGGTGTTGTATTTACTGCGTGTAGCCCTAATATTTTTGGTTTACCATCACCTGAAGAGATTGCCGCTCAGAAGGAAGCAGAAGAGAAGAAAGCTGCTCTTGCTCCTTATGTAGGCATTTGGGAAGCCAAGTCAATCGAAGATGAAAATAAGGGCACAGTCACTGAAGACATGTACAAAGATGTTAGAGATGTTTATCTAGCAATTTATGGCTATGACTTCTCTGACGATGGCACTGGTTTGTTTGTTCGCTTCGGCGCTCAGAAGCCCTTTACCTGGTCTGTTGATGCCGATGGAAAGCTTACTATCACCCTTGCAGGTAATGCCGGAAGCTATACAGCAAGCGTTGATTCCTCAGGTCAGATGACCGTTGAGGGCTCTGATGGTTCTAAAGCTATCCTTACTCAGGTAAGCAAGACCTCAGGTGATTATTCTCATATTAGGTATGAGCCCTTTAATCCATTAACAGGAACGGGCAACATTTCTAAAAACAAGTCATCGCATGAAACTAAACTACGCTTTAATATCACCACTGAGCTTGATCAGGTCATTGTTGATACCGATGAACTCTATGTAAGGCTTATTGGTATCGCTTCCCTTAAAGACCTCAAGGGTTTTGAAGGCTATGTCTTTGAGGTTATTAATAGAACTCCTTATACAACCGGCTATCAATTTACTATTCAAGATCCAACCGATGGCTATTGGGCTTATGGATTTAACGTGTTAGAGCCAGGTGAGAGAGTCTATGAATATGTTCTTAATGACCAACGTAGAGATAAGTCACTTTCTGAAGTCACGGATGTAAAAGGCACTCTTGAGTATGACCACTCTAGCAATGGCGCCCTTCATAATGACGAGAAAACCGTGACATTTGATTTGCCTACTGGGCAGAGCAAGTAACAGTTAAGAGTTAGTTTTATATCGCTGCACGTATGGAAGAAGGTCTTATGAAAAAGCGTCAAATGCTATTAGGATGCCTGCTTGCACTGGTGCTTTCTGTAAGTGCAGTGCTTAGCGCATGCTCATCAGGAGATAACAGTCCCGCAGGAAACAAAAAGTCTGCTGGTCAGATCGTAGGTGTTTGGGAAGCTTATGACATCTTTGAACCCGGACTAGGAAACCTGAGGGAGGGAGCAGCCTACGACGATTATAAAGAACAGTTCCATGCAATTTATGCTTTCAGCTTTGCTGAGGATGGAACTGGCCTGTTTACTCGCTTTGGCATAATGAAGCCTTTTACCTGGACTGTTGATATAGAAGGAAAGATTACAGTTACCCTTGAGGGTACTGCGGGTTATTTTACGGGACAGATTGATGCTGAGACTGGCAGGTTAAGGCTCAAGGGCACAGGCGACGATGAGACTGACGCCGAGCTTAAGCAGATTTCAACTACTGCTGGAGACTATGCAAGTGCTACCTATCAGCCATTTGATCAACTTACCAATAAAGGTACCGTACCAACCATGGTTAGGTATAACGATCTCAAGTTTAAAAATTTTGAAATAACTCGAGAGGTCAATAAAGTTCTTATCGATACGGATAAGCTGTATATGAGTCTGTACGCTATCGCTCAGGTACCGGGAAGCTCTCAAGAAGGTTACGTATTTGAGATTATCAACAAGTGTCCTGACTCATTTTACGGGGAGTTCTCTCTTGGAGATCGAGTTGGTCCTCTGAATGCCTTTGGTCAAGCTTCCTTACAACCTGGTGAGAAGTTCTATTTGTTCGTTCCTAATGTCTCGCAGACACCTGGATCTCTTGTGGCACTTTCCAATCCAAAAGCCCAGGTTTCTATTGGTTACAATAACGGAACAACCTATACACCTGTTTCGGAAAGGGAGAAAGTACAGCTTGACCTAAACATCCCTCCTAAGTCTGAATAACAAAAGAACGCATATCTTCAGCGTACTCACCACTACCACTGAAAGGACACTTGATGAAACAACATAAACTGCTACCAGTTCTTGCGCTTGTCTTGGCGCTCTCTGCTGGTGTTATGTTTACAGCTTGCACTTCTAACATTGGTGGGCCTTCGGCTGAAGAGATTGCAGCTCAGAAGGAAGCAGAAGAGAAGAAAGCTGCTCTTGCTCCGTTTGTGGGCGTTTGGGAAGCAAAGTCTATTAGTGATCCAAAGAAGGGCGAGATTCCCGAGAGTGTCTATCCAACAGCAAGAGACACGTTCCAGGCCATTTACGGCTATGACTTTTCCGACGACGGCACCGGACTATTCATCCGTTTTGGTGCTCAGAAGCCCTTTACCTGGACCGCTGATGCCGATGGAAAGCTTACTATTACCCTTGCTGGCAACGCTGGAAGCTATATAGCAACCGTTGATTCCTCAGGTCAGATGACCATTGAGGGCTCTGACGGTTCCAAGGCAGTGCTTACCCAAGTAACTAAAACCTCAGGTGATTACTCTTCTCTTAAATATGCTCCATTTGATGCACTTACGGGTAAGGGAACTATTGGAGGAAATTATTCCTCCCATGAAGACTTTTATATGAATTTTAAGGTAGTTACTGAGGTCAACAGGGTTGTTGTTGATAATGACGACATGTACGTCAGATATGTTGGAATCGCCACAACACCAAGCGGTCAAACCGAAGGTTATGTTTTTGAGGTAATCAACAAGTCCGATAAGACGGCCTCATATGACTTTAGTCTGGATAATTCGGATTCCACTGTGTTTGGAACAGCTTTTAATGTTCTTGAGCCTGGTGAGAGATTCTATGAGTTTGTAGTTGATAGCTCCACAGATGTACCTCTGGCTAAGCTATCTGAATCTCAGGGAACTTTTAAGTATTCCCATGTTGCAGATGGAAGCAGTCTTGAAGACGAGAAGACCGAGCAGTTTGATTTGACGATTTCACAGAATAAGTAATGCACTCAGACGATACCTAGATTGAGCAGAATGAACTTCGTCAAAAAAGTGTCGCCAAGAAAAGACATTGTCAATCTAGAGAGCTTTGGTGTTGGAGGGACTTTCTTGAAACAGCGTAGACTAATTTTTATGCTTGTACTGACACTCGTGCTTTCTACCAGCATTGTGTTTACGGCTTGCACTCCTAACATTGGCGGACCATCTCCTGAAGAGATTGCAGCTCAGAAGGAAGCAGAAGAGAAGAAGGCTGCACGCGCTCCGTTTGTGGGCGTTTGGGAAGCAAAGTCTATTAGTGATCCTAGCCAGGGAGATATCCCCGAGAGTGTTTACCCAACGGCAGTAGAATCCATGAAGTCAATTTATGGTTATGACTTTGCTGATGACGGCACAGGCAATTTTATCCGTTTTGGCGCTCAGAAGCCCTTTACCTGGTCTGTTGATGCTAATGGAAAGCTTACTATCACCCTTGCAGGTAATGCTGGAAGTTACACGGCAACTGTTGATTCCTCGGGCCAGATGACCGTTGAGGGTTCTGACGGTTCCAAGGCAGTATTGAAGCAAATCACTAAAACCTCAGGTGATTATTCCAGCCTTAAGTACAAGCCTTTTGATGCAATGGCAGACAAGGGTACCATTGCATATAACTTCTCTTCTACTAAGGGCGAATACAAGATGCGCTTTAAGCTGAAGACCGAGGTGGACAAGGTTCTTATCGATAATGATGATCTCTATGTCAGGTATGTTGGTATTGCTAAATCCCCAGATGGTTATTCAGAAGGCTACGTCTTTGAGATTATCAATAGGTCTGAAAACTGGGTAAATTGCACCTTTAAGTTAGATAATTCTGAGAATTCCGTATGGGCTAACGATTCCAACTATCTTGAGAGTGGCGAGAGGGTCTTTGCATTTGTAATTAACGATTCTTATCAGAAAAAACCTCTCGCTGATCAGACTGAGGTAAATGCAGTTGTTGAGTACTACCACATCAAAGGTGGTAAGAGCATGGAAGACACTAAGACAGAAAACGTTGACCTGATAATCTCTCAGAAGAAGTAAGTGTGCCGTTGATAATGAGCCAAGTACGTACACATAAAACATTTACGTGTTGAACGTGGAATATAGAGACGTCACCTGTACAATGGGTGGCGTCTATTCTTTTACTGACCGCTCTTGTGGAGCTTAAGAAAGAAGCGTGATCTATCATGCAGAAGGCTTTGATTTCGATTGACTACACCTACGATTTTGTAGCGGATGACGGCAAGCTGACGGCAGGCAAGCCAGCTCAGGCTATTTCAGATGCTATTTATGAGGCTACAAAGTGTGCTTTTGATCGTGGCGATTATATTTTCTTTGCTATTGATGCTCACGACCCAGATGATAACTTCCATCCAGAGACTAAGCTTTTCCCACCTCACAACATTATCGGAACAAGCGGCAGAGACCTATTTGGTCCTCTGAATGATTTCTATCAGCAGCACAAAGACGATAGCCATGTGTTCTGGATGGATAAGCGTCATTACTCGTCCTTCTCGGGAACTGATCTTGATATTCGTCTGAGGGAGCGTGGCATTAACACGGTTATTCTAACCGGCGTTCTTACCGACATCTGCGTGTTACACACGGCAGTGGACGCTTACAACCTGGGTTATCACATTGAGGTTGTTGAGCCAGCAGTTGCATCACTGACGCCTGAGAACCATCAGTTTGCGCTTGCGCATTTCAAAAATACCCTTGGGGCAACATTGGTTGATGCAGATCTTAATGAGATTGAGAACTCGTAATGACGCCAGAAGAACGCGCAGTTAAATGGTTTGAGAAAGTCCCTGAGGCAGATGACCTTTCATTTGACCAGAGACTTGCTATTTGCAAAAAGACTGGAAATACCATGGCGCTTGTCTTTGTTGTTCTATTTTCGCTTGAGTTGATACTTGCGTATGTGCTTACCGATGGCTCATTTGTATTCGCTATGACTGATATTTTAAACAGCATACTATCAAGACCTGGTAGAAGAGTTACGGCCCAGGGAGTAGCTGTCGCGGGTATTCTTGTGGTCGCGCCACTATTGGTCATTCCTGTAGCTGCTACGTTTCTTGCTCGTTCTATTGTCTTTAAGCAAGAAATTAAGAAGTGCTTAAGTAAATAAGTATCTACGTAAATTAGCGGCTTCGTAAATTAGTTAAAGCGTTGATAAGACTCAAGGTTAAAAACTTGAGTCTTTTTTGTTCGAGGCTTTAGCCTGTTGAGCGCGTGTAACGCGCGAAACACATAATCACCCGCTATACGGGTGATTATGATTCTGCAGCGTGTTAGCGTCGGCTTTTAGGCCTGGCGCACAAAATAGCGCAGCTTTGGTAGGTTCTGCTGAAGAATCGATATGTTCTTAATCAAGATAGCCAGGCAGCTAGGCGGTCGCACTACCCGATATGCATCTCTATGCATAAACTTCATCTAATATTCTTCAAAATGAATAGAGATATATAAGAAATTTAACTATCGGTTAATTCCGTATCTAGGGAACACACCTATGACAGATATTCTGCACAATTGCAGGCATATTACACATCAAATGAAGATAATCTGCACGTTTTAGCTATTTTCGACGTCATGTATACGTCTTTTTGACAGATTATCTGTCATAGGTGTGTTTTGAACTGCCTCCCATTTCTCGTGTCCAAGAAATGGGAGGCAGTTCATCCGCCGGCGCCGATATCGGTGATCGTACCTCCGCAAAGATATGAATAATTCAAAAAATTTTTTGAGTTAGCGCCTATACTTGGCGTTCTCGAATTCAATCTTGAAGTCTTCTAGAAGTTCTCGAGGGACCTTCTCTTGGTCGCCATGGTGAAGCTCTTGCATAAACACATTGCTTATAGCTCCAATAAGCAGTTGAGGAGCAATCTTATCTGCTAGAGGTACAAACTCCAAAGCATATCTTTTATCGTCAATGGTAAGCCAGGTGCCTCTCCAGCTGCCGATAGTTCCTTCAACATCTGAAGCATGGGCCGAAGCAAAGACATTTTGATTGTTATCAAAGAGGTATACGACACCGTCTGTGTCGACACCAACAAAGCCATCTGTAGCGCATTGCTCAAAACCAGAAACAATATGCGCACCACTGGTCCAGAACACCCAGTTCTTCTCGCCAGCCATAGACAGACCTTTCTAGGACATCAAAAGTTTCTTGATTAAATGGTAGTTGGAGGGAACTTTTAGGGCAAGTAAATTTCGGTCAAAAAGCATAGTTTACCTGCTAACTCAACCTGCTGTTGAGTAGCTGGAAACCGTTGCGATACCCAACTCAACTGATGCGTTCTTGTTGAACGTATTGTTACGACTCATAGTGAAATCAGCGGCCCGCATGCCATTTCAGTGATAATGAGTTGAGAAAAGGAGCAAACATGACTACTTCATCTGAGACCCTTGGTCGTCGTATTGCACGTCTTCGTTTGGCTAGAACTGCAACGCAGGAGCGTCTGGCAAAAGAGCTGAACGTGAGCCCGCAGGCGGTGAGCAAATGGGAGAACGACATTAACTATCCAGATATCTCGCTGTTGCCAGATCTTGCGCGCTTTCTTGGTGTGTCTGTTGACGAGCTTTTGAGTGGCGCAAGTGCTTCCACTCAGGAAACTGCTGCCCAGGAGAGCGCTGCCGAGAAGGGTACTGCTGAGGTTGTTTCTGTTGCAGCCGACGAGTCTGCAGAGATCGTAGAAGAGCTCACAGAGCAGGACAACCAAGGTATTGCTACTCAGTCTTCAGGTTTCAGCTTTGGCAAGCTTTTTGGTAAGAGCATGATCAAAGTCGAGAAGAACGACGAGGCTGATGGTAGCAAGAAGAAGGGCGTTCGCCTGGGCAACGGTTCTGCAAAGCACGGTCTGCACGTGTATGTAGTCTCCGACGACGGCGACGTTGTTGATATGTGCGTGCCTCTGGGCTTGGCAAAGTTTGTTTTGAATTCAGGAATTCAGGTCAGCGGAAGCTATCTTAATCAGGAGACTCAGGAGCAGCTCTCTAACATCAATCTTGATGCGCTTATGGACGCTGCAAAGACTGGCGAGAGTGGCACACTTGTGGATATTACTTCCGCAGACGGTGATGTTGTAAAGATCTGGTTTGACTAAGCGCTAACGATTACATAGACTGATAAAAAACGAGATACGCCCGGGCAGTTGCTTGTCGGGAATCGGTCTCGTTTTTTTGTTTGGCGTATATTTGATTAAGTTTACTATCTCGCGTCACTTCTCATTTGATGTAAAATAATGCTACTAAATTGCGTACTGGATAGTGCGGGCTCAAGAGAGCCAATTATCTTTTTTGGCATCTTCATATTGCATGGAGATGCCATTTTTTAAAGGAGAATGTAATGGAGCAAATTGCTCTGTTGTTCGAATCTTCTGCAGAAAACCCTAATGTTGTTGATTCTGTTTGGTATAACGAATGGTCGGCAGCAAAAGAGTTGTCACAGTTTGATGTTCATCTCTTTAATTACGAGGCATATCTTAATGGCGAAGAACTTATTTGTGATAAAGCTCCAAAGCATGACATGCCAACGTTTCTTCGCTGTCATCCAACCTCTAAAGAAAATTACAAACGCCTAGAGCATGATCTTTTGTCTTTGGGGTATAGGCTTTTAACTGATTCTTGGCGCGTAATCGGACCTGAAGAAAGAGGTTTGGGAGGACATTCTTCATCAGGGGATTATGCAATAGAGAGCATTAATGTTGGTGCATGTTTTGGTTCAAGCGGTCATGGTTCTTACCTTCCTTCTGTTTATGTTGTAAGAGATGCCGATGGTCCTCTTAGTGATTTGAATGAAAGCCTAGCTATAGGATATTTTTCAGGAGGTGAGGGCAAAGAACTTGCTAAAAAATTTGAGAAAGTAAAAGGTACTTACTTTACTGGTGAAGCTTTCTTTGAGGAATATGTAACAAAAGCTTCATGTAATGAAATTCCTGTGACTTGGAGAGTTTTTTATTTTGAGGGTAAAGCATTTTTTAAAAGTCCATTAGAGCTTGATGCCTTAACAATTTGTCCCAATTTACCCAAACCACCTAAAAAGCTTATTGGATCATTTCAGGATGTTACCTGGAACTTGTTTTATGCTTGCGATTTCATCTTGTTAAAAGAGGGCATTTGGAAATGTTATAGGTTTTTTGACGGACAGATGTCTCAGGTCCCGATTGGTGAAGACGTCGAGAAATTCTATGCAACACTTGCTAAATGCATAAAAAAGACACCTCATATTCCAGAATGGGTATGGTGTCTTACGGCAGAAGTTAGAGATGAAAATAAGATTGGTAAGGATAAACGCATAGTTCATGGAACACGTCATTTTTCTCCGGGTACAAAAGTTTTTCTTCATCCACCAAATTGGGACGAACGTGTTGCTGCAATAGGCATCCCTCGTTATACAGATAAATATATACGCGTTGTTATGGATGTCAGAAAACTTGAACATTTCGCATTAGAGAAAGTAAGTGATTCGGAAATTGTAATTGCACTTCAAAATCCCGGTAACATCTGGATGTTTACCCACATGGCGCCAACTTCAGTTGGACGCGGCTACTGGGATCAAAGCGAGGAATCAAGACAACAGATTCAGGATGAAATAAATTGGCTGTCTAATTTAGATCCAGACGGAAAGCGCTGGTCATAGCTTATTTTGTTGACATTATATTGTAGGCTTGTGGCAAATAATTTGACGTAATGTCTCAACGGCACGTTCTTCTCGGCTGGTAGTGGAGATTCTTACATGAAGTCTTTGATTGTGTACTATTCATATTCCGGCATCACAAGAAGGCTTGCAGAGGATATTGCGCTGATTAACGATGGTGAGCTGCTGGAGCTTAAACCTCAAGATCCCTATTCTTTCTCATATAACACGGCGGTAAAAGAGGTTAGAGCGCAAATAGAAAAGGGCGTTTGTCCTGCGTTAATGCAATACGATATAGATGTTGCCGGCTTTGATACTGTTTTTATAGGATCGCCCAACTGGCTCAAAACATTTGCTCCTCCGGTGCTTTCGTTCTTAAGGGCAACGGATTTGAGCGGCAAGACAATCATTCCGTTCTGCACGCATGGTGGCGGAGGATTTGGCAACATGATTGAGGAGTATCAGAGAGAATGTGGTGCTTCTCGTGTAATGTCTGGACTGGCAGTAAAAGGCACGTATACTTTTAGTAAAGTGCAAAAGTGGCTGGATTCGATAGGGCTGGACAATGCGAGTACTTCTAGCTGAAGACGAGAAGAGAATGGCCGCAGCTATTGTGGCTCTCTTGAAGCAAGAAAAATACGACGTTGATCATATGACTGACGGCGCCTCCGCACTTCTCGCTCTAGAAAGCAATATGTACGACATTGCAATCCTTGATGTCATGATGCCCAAGATGAGTGGCTTTGAGGTTTCTCGGAAGGCCCGTAGCCAGGGAATTACCATTCCCATTTTAATGCTGACAGCAAAAAGCCAGTTAGACGATAAGGTTGAGGGTCTGGATAACGGTGCCGATGATTATCTAACTAAGCCTTTCCAGACAGCAGAACTCTTGGCTCGTTTGCGTGCACTAGGAAGAAGGAGCTCCAGCTTCCAGGAGAGTATTTTACGTTTTGGTGACCTCTCGCTTGATACTACAACCGCAACGCTGACCTGCGAGACTTCTGGCCAGAGTGTGCGCCTGAGCGAGAAAGAGCTGCGCATTCTTGAGTATATGATTGGCAATCACGGTCGCATTATGACGCGTGACCAGCTTGCCATTAAGATCTGGGGATTTGAGAGCGACGCCGAGTACAATAATGTTGAGGTGTACATGTCGTTTACCCGCAAAAAGCTGGCGTTCGTTGGTTCTACGGTAGAGATTAAAGCAGTTCGCGGCTTGGGATATGAATTGAGGGACCAAACTGTTTAGGCAATCCAGAAGAAAAATTATCCTCTCCATTATGGTGTCGCTTGTCTTGCTGTTCTCGTTGACGCTGTCGGTCATTCTGTTTGTCAGCGCTCGGGAAATCAGGCAGAAGAATATGGACATGCTCAACCGTTATGCTCAGCAGTATTCCCTTGAGCAGCCAACAAACAGCTCTGGAGGACAGACGAACTCCAACGGACAATCCAACGGACAGGGCTCGCAGCAGCTACCTGACAAGCCAGATAATCAACCGCCAGGCCAAAGGTCAGATTACGAGCTTTCCACTTTCTACTCAGTAACATTTTCTGCAGATGGCACCGTACTCTCGGTTTTTGATGGCGAGAAAACCGTGAGCTCCGATGATAACCTTACAGAGCTTGCTCGTCAGATTTTGAGCGAGGGAGCCTCTACTGGTAGAACGGGCAACCTTTCTTACGTTGTGGCAAAAAAAGACGGCTATACACTTGTGGCATTTTTGGATAACACCGTCTCTGAGGCCGGACTTCAAACCATGATGCGAAATGCTTTGCTTGTAGGATTCGCGTCACTGGTTGTTATGTTCTTTATTTCTGTGTTTCTAGCAAGGCGTATCATTCGTCCTCTTGAAGAGAGTGATAAGCAGCAGAAACAGTTTATCTCTGACGCAAGTCACGAACTTAAGACCCCTATTGCGGTTATAGACGCTAACGCAGAGATTCTATCTAGAGAGCTTGGCCATAATGAATGGCTCTCCAACATCCAATATGAGAGCAATCGTATGGGTGATCTGGTAAAACAACTACTAGATCTTTCCAGTGCGGAGAATAAGGAAGTACCTAGGGAAGAGCTGGACTTCTCTCATGTGGTTACTGGAGAATCGCTGGTCTTTGAGACGTTTGCGTTTGAGAATGGCAAGATACTTCAAAGCAACATTGAAGAGGGAATTAGCATTACAGGAAATAAAAATCAGCTCACACAGGTTATTTCTGTGCTGCTTGATAATGCGCTCAGACATTCAACAGGCGCGCAGATTGAACTAAGTCTAAAAAAGCAAGGTCATAACGCCGTCCTTAGCGTATCTAATGAGGGAGAAGAGATTTCTCAAGAAAAGCTTGAGCATCTGTTTGAGCGCTTTTATCGCGTTGATGACGTGCGAAACAGTGAGGATAATCACTACGGATTGGGTCTCTCGATTGCGCAAGCTGTGGTTCAGAAGCACGGCGGAACTATTGATGCAAACTGTTCAGAAGGAAAGGTTACTTTTACTGTCCGACTTCCCATCAAGAGCAAATAACGCGTCGGTTGAAACGTAGCATTCAATCTTTAGTTCAAGAAAATGATTTATGAAGACGTCTTTCTCTGAACTGCCTCCCATTTCTTGGACATAGGAAATGGGAGGCAGTTCATATGCGGGTGGTTATGATTCTGCAGCGTGTTAGCGTCGGCTTTTATGCCTGGCGCACAAAATAGCGCAGCTTTAATATGTCTCGCTGAAGAATTGACATGTTTCTAATCTAGATAGCCAGATAGCTAGGCGGTCACACTGCCTGATATGCATTTCTATGCATATACTTCATCTAATATGCTTGAACATGAATAGAGAAATATAAGAAATTTAACTATCAATAAATTCTGTATCTACGGAACACACCTAAGTCAGATATTCTGCTCAATTGCGGGCATTTTACACATCTAATGACGATAATCTGCATGATTGAGGCATTTTCAGCGTCATGTATACGTCTTTTTAACAGATTATCTGACTTAGGTGTGTTTTGAACTGTCTCCCATTTCTCGTGTCCAAGAAATGGAAGGCAGTTCACTCGCTAAGGCGTCTTTTTATTTACGCAGGTAAAAGTCTATAAAGCAAAATATGCGATTTTAGCATATTTTGCGGTTTACCTGTGGATTTGCAATTCGGCTAAAAATTTCTAAAAAACTTTGAGAATTCAATGTTTGTTCAATCTTTGCCCCCTAGTATGTCCTCATCAGATGCAAGGGAGTAAAAAACACTTCTTTGCATACATCCAATGAGTGCAAGGGAGGCGCCCATTATGAAGTACACAAGAAGAGATGTAGTTGTTGGTCTTCCAGCTTTGATGGCATTCGGCCTCGCTGGCTGCAAAACTGTAAACGCTACTGCTCAAAACACTACCGAAGCTACAAAGAAGGCTTCAGGAGCACTTCAGATTACCGCTGCTCAGACCTTGGATGGCTATGCATTCAACAGCACTACTGCTGATGAGAATACCATCTTGGTAAACACTACCGACGAAGTGACCATTACTAACTCCACAGTTGCTAAGACAGGAGATTCCGACGGTGGAGATAACTGCAACTTCTATGGCCAGAATGCTGCAGTTCTTGTTGAGGGAGGTTCAACCACTACGCTAACTAACCTCACCGTCACTTCAGACGCAAAAGGCGCCAACGGCATCTTCAGCTATGGAGGCAACGGCGGTCACAACGGCGGCGATGGAGATGGTACCAAGGTTGTCATCAAGGACACCACCATCACTACAACCGGTGACGGCGCAGGTGGCACTATGACAACTGGTGGAGGCATCACTAATGCCTACAACCTTACGGTTACCACTAACGGTCAGTCTTCTGCAGCTATTCGTACTGATAGGGGTGGTGGAACAGTCTATGTAGACGGCGGCACCTATACCTCAAACGGTCTTGGTTCGCCAGCTATCTATTCCACGGCAGAGATCCATGTTGCTAACGCCACACTTGTTTCCAACCTCTCCGAGGGTGTTTGTATTGAGGGTCTGAACTCCATTGAGCTTACTGATTGTGACCTTACGGCAAACAACACCAAGTGCAACGGCAATGCAACCTTTATGGACACCATCATGATCTACCAGTCCATGTCCGGAGACGCAGCTACAGGTAACTCCACCTTTACCATGACAGGAGGTACACTTACCAGCAAGAACGGTCACATGTTCCACGTTACTAACACTAACGCTGATATTGAACTCAACGGCGTTAAGTTGACCAATGAAGATGCTGCTAACGTTCTTATTTCTGTCTGCGATGACGGTTGGAATGGCGGTAACAATAAGGCGACCTTTAACGTTAAGGCTCAGGACCTGGTAGGAGCGGTACTTGTTGGCAACAACTCCACACTTGCTCTAAACCTAACCGAGGGATCCACACTTGAGGGTTACGTTGACGGCAACATTGTCAATGCTACTAATCAGACTGTTTCTACCGAGGTAGGTACTGTTACGGTAACGCTGGACAACAACAGCACCTGGACTCTGACGGCAGACAGCTACGTTACCGAGTTCACCGGTACTGCAGCAAACGTTATTGCTAATGGTCATACATTGTATGTAAATGGCACAGCACTCACGGGAACTAACTAAGGGAGCATACAAGATGAAAGAAGCGTCGAGAAGATCAGACAAAGAACTAGTCTAGTTTTAAATGAATTTCTCGATTCAATGTTTCTTCAATCTACCTCCCTTACGATGTGTTCCATAAACGTAAGGGAGGTATTTGTATGGCAACTGATTTTAGGCATGAGTGGAAACACGTGCTCAACTACGCAGACCTTTTAACGCTGCGGCATCGATTAGAAGCTGTCATGGAGCGTGATCTACACTCTATTGACGGAAAGTACCACATTCGCAGTTTGTACTTTGACAATCCAGACGATAAAGCACTTCGCGAGAAAATCGACGGAGTGAACATCAGAGAGAAGTTTCGTATTCGTTTGTATAACTGGGACACCTCACTGATTAAGTTAGAGAAGAAGAGTAAGAGAAACGGCCTAGGTACCAAGTATTCAGCCAATCTAACGGCAGAAGAGGCACAAAAGATTGTAGATGGAGACTTAGACTGGATGATGGCTTCAGATCGGGCGCTGGTACAAGAGCTGTATTGCAAGATGCGCTACCAACGGCTAGAACCCAAGACCATTGTTGATTACACCAGGGAACCCTTTATTTTCAGACCAGGAAATGTCCGCGTCACGCTTGATTACGATATACGTACTGGTCAGGAGCGCACCGATTTTCTCGACCCTGACATAGTAACTATTCCCGCGGGAGATGCACCCATTTTGGTTGAAGTGAAGTGGGACGAGTTTCTCCCCACCATTATTAGAGATGCGGTTAGTCTTCCAAATCGCCGCGTCGGATCGTTTTCTAAGTATGCGCAATGTCGCGTCTATGGTTAATTGAAAGGAGCTTGAGATGACTTTCGCAGATATTTTTAAGTCCAGTTTTCTTCAGAACGTTACCAGTGTCAGCATTTTAGACATGGTACTTGCGCTGGTACTTGCGTTTGGTGTTGGACTCTTTATCTTTTTTGTGTATAAGAAGACCTACGCAGGGGTTATGTATTCGTCCTCTTTTGGCGTCACCTTAGTTGCGCTGACCATGATCACCACCCTTGTTATCCTTGCCGTTACCAGCAACATTGTGTTGTCCCTCGGCATGGTTGGTGCGCTGTCCATCGTCAGGTTCCGTACAGCAATTAAAGAACCAATGGACATTGCATTTCTATTCTGGTCCATTGCAGTAGGTATTGTTTTAGCTGCAGGTCTTATTCCTTTAGCAGTTTTTGGCTCGGTTATTATCGGCATCATTTTGCTGGTATTTGCTAACCAGAAAGACAATACCAATCCATACATTGTTGTTCTTGCACTTGACGGCAACGACGCCGAGAAGGCAGCTACAGAGTACCTGGCACAGAACACCAAGAAGTGCATTGTTAAGAGCAAAACCGCTCGTAAGGGCAATGTAGAGGTTAACCTTGAAGTTCGCCTTAACGATGACAACACCGATTTCATCAATACGCTGGCTGGTATGCCTGGTGTACAGAATGCAGTTCTTGTGAGCTATAACGGAGACTATATGGGTTAAGGAGGAGAAGACGTGTCCACAGATAAAAATATCAACAAGATTTGTATGGTCGTTCTTGTGTTCACGCTTCTTCTGACCGTCGCCTTCATGAATGGTGAAAAGCTGGGAATTACGCCCGTAGCAGATCAGGATGCGGAGAATTACACCGCAAACGCTTACTTTACGGATAATGATCAAAACGGAGATTGGGCCGACAACGCTTATACCACTCACATTACGCTCAACGGCACGGATGGAACTGTAAGTGGAAACGGTGCTTATTTCCAGGATGGCAATCTAGTGATTGCAAACGGTGGTTGGTATGAGATAACGGGCACCCTGGATAACGGCAGCATTATTGTAAAGGCGGACAATTCCTCCAAGGTTTGGATTCGTCTTAATGGAGTTACCGTTACCTGCACCGACGACGCCTGCCTTCGTATTGATCAAGCCGAGAAGGTCTTTCTAACCCTTGCAGAAGGCACAGAAAATACCTTTACCAGCGGCGATACGTATTCCGAGGAGGCACTTGCTGACAATACCGGTGGTGCAATTTACGCACACGACGATCTAACCATCAATGGTACGGGCAACCTTACTATTACTGCTGGTTACAAGCACGGTATTGATGCTAATGACTCCCTTGTTATTACGGGTGGCAACATCACCATCACAGCTCCTCAAGATGGTATCCACGTCAATGATGGTTTTAGCTTCAAGGCAGCTAATCTTACTATTGACGCCGGTGATGATGGTATCCACAGCGATACGTTTATCTACACCGAGAGCGGCACCATTTTGGTCAACACCTGCTATGAGGGTCTTGAAGCAAAGACCATTGACATCGTAGGTGGAGATATCACCATTTACCCAACTGACGACGGCATCAATGCCAATGGCGGTACCAACACAAATGGTGGAATGGGCGGTGCACCTGGTGGTCCAGGTGGTAATGGTGGTGAACAAGGTCAGAATGGCGACCAAGGACAGGGCCAAGGTGGTGGACCTGGCCAGGGCGGAGACCCAAGCCAAGGCCAAGGTGAGAATACCAATACGACCGAACAGACAACTAACACAACTGATACAACCGCTACGACTGAAGAGGAGGAGACCTATATTCGCATTTCCGGTGGAACGGTAACCATTATCAACACAACCGGTAACGATGCAGACGGACTGGATTCCAATGGCAGCATCTATATTGACGGCGGAACCATTCTTGTCAGCCTCCCAGGTGGAGGCACCAATAACGCTATCGACTACGGTAGCGAAAACAACGGAGAAGCTATTGTTACAGGTGGTACGGTACTTGGTTTTGGTGGATCGGGAATGGCAGAGGAATTTAGTGCCAATTCCACACAGGTGGCTGTCCTTTACAATCTGGACGAAACCGTGGAAGCAGGAACCACCTTCCGTGTTCTTGACCAAGATGGT
Source organism: uncultured Atopobium sp. (assembly GCA_963544885.1). Classification (GTDB taxonomy): domain Bacteria; phylum Actinomycetota; class Coriobacteriia; order Coriobacteriales; family Atopobiaceae; genus Lancefieldella. The sequence continues at coordinate 17,396 of CAUUHE010000014.1, forward strand.
ACAGAAATCTTGGCTTACACCCCTACCACTACGTATTCCTCCATTGCATTCAGCTCCCCAGAGTTGACCGTTGGTAATACGTATACCGTAGAGTATGGCAATACTACCGCTGAGCTTACCATTGAGAGCACCGCACAGGCCGTAGGAACAGTTGGCGGAACGGGCGGAGGTCCAGGACAGGGCCAAGGCGGCGGACCTGGTCAGGGTGGAGACCAAGGACAGGGCGAGAACACCAATCAAGGTGAAGCTGCAGGCCAGAGTGGTACTACTACTAACAATGGTCCGCAGGGAGGACCAGGAGGAACACCTCCACAGCAAAATGGTGGAAACGGTGGACCAAATGGACAGGAGGCGGAGAAGAACACTGAAGCTGAGGTAACCACCACAACTACCAACTTCATCTCCCTTACAGAAGTTGATAAGACAGTTTGGTTTAACCTTGGTGGAGCCGCTATTTCTCTGGTAGCTGCAATTATCTTTGCAATGAAGTACAAGAAGAACTAGACGTATCACACACAAAATGCAGGGATAGTATGGTGGCGCTAGAGCGCAAAACCACAGCTACAAAAGACACCCTGCGGGTTATAAACCCGCAGGGTGTTCTTATGTTGAAAGGAGTATCACGTGCATGCTTTATCAAGGGAGAGTGTGGGGCTTGTTTGCTGCAAGAGACTGAAGCATAGAACTAGTTACTCGTCCTCCGAGCATGTGTCATCCAGGAAGGAATCCTCTTCGCTATCATCACGTACAAGCAAGGAGTTGAACAGCTTGTCAATATCGCTTTGACGCTGGGCGGTCTCTTCTGCGTTTATGACCCACATTCCGTCCTGGTAGTAAAGAACGTCACCCTGGCAAGCATTGCTGGGGAGCTCGTTGCAAGAAACGGTAAGCATATTACCTGGCTGATCATCAAGTTCAAGAACAGCAAGATTGTTGTCTTCAAATCGATCAATGATTGCTTTCATTATTTGGACCTCGATGTCGATGACGTGCCAGAGTTTTCTTGTGAGGTTGGAGCTACAACTGTACCGTTTTTCTCGCCAGATATATCAATGATTGTACCATCGCAGGTAATGGTAATAGTTCCGTTGGCGCCTGTTCCCCAAACCTCAACAGAATGCTTGTGGAGGGCGTTTAGGACTGATTGCATGGGGTGACCGTAGGAGTTGTCCAAGGCGTATGAAATGACGGCGTAGGAGGGCGAGAGTGTGCGGACTAGCTGCTCATTTGTGCCTGTTCGGGAGCCGTGATGGGAAAGCTTAAGCACGTCAATGTGGCCTGGATTGGCCTGTAGTATAGCGCTTGTAGGGGCATCACCTGTGAAGAGGAACGTCTTGTTGCCAACGGTCAGCTTAACGATAACCGAGTAATCGTTGGTGTCGGGAAAATTTGCGTCCTTGGTAGGCCAGAGAATCTCTAACTTGTAGCTGTCGGTTTGGTCAATGACGGTGCCTGCCTCAGCAAGAGTTATGTGCAGGTTATTATTCTGGATGGCGGTCAGAAACTTTCTGTACGTAGTCGTGTTGTTTGTCTTGTTTGGCGCGTAAATAGTCCCAATGTGGGTGCTGGAAATGACGTCTGCCATGCCACCGATGTGATCTTCGTCAGGATGGGTAGCTACCAGGTAATCAATTTTGTCGCGACCAAGTTCGTGGAGTACCTGAGTAATTTTTGGAGCAGATCCTGTGGGGCCAGCATCTACGAGCACGGTTTTCTCAGGAAGAGCAATGAGGATGGCTTCTCCTTGGCCAACGTCTATGAACTTGATGGTTACATTTGCGCTGGCCTGAGCGGTATCAGACGGCGCGCTGGAGCCTGATTGGGAGGACCCGCCAGGCGCTTGAACTGCGGTTTGTTGGCCCGAGGACCCCGCGGTAGATAGGGTGGTTGGAAGCGGTTGCGTGAGCGCTGCGCTAAAGTAGAGCGCTACCGTCAGCGTGGCTAGTGCGATTCCAGCTTTCTGTTTTCCGGCGTATCGTTTATGGGGCTTGAGCTTGCCTTTTATGAGCTTTTTGGGAGCACTGACATCCTCGTAGATAAGGTTCAGAGCACTCTCGATAACCGGAAGCGAAAAAATTGCTGGTAGAAGGTAAGAAAGCATCGACGGCGAGGCAAGTGTTTGCGCCAGGGCAAATGCACCAACAATCAGTGCTGCGTTTATAGCAAGCCTGGTAAGTCCCGATTTCCAGTCTTTAAGATAAAGCTGCGGAATACCAAAAATGCCAAATACCAGGGAAAGAATGAGCGCAAATAAGTAGTCAGATTGGTTGTCAGAGGTTGCATTGGGTGATTCAGTTTTGCTATCAAATTGCTTTGAGCTGGCCATAAAACCTCTCTGGACACGTGCGTTCTGAAGAATCTTACCCTATTTGACCAGCCAATCCAGGGCTTTCTGCATTCTTCTTTCAACGTTTTGGAAGTGATTTCCACGGTTCAGCTCAAACATTGAGGTTATTCCCGCACTCTCTAGCCTGCTGGCGAGAAGTTCGGCGTTTTCTCGCACGTGCATTATTTGTGGATTGGGGGTTCGTGCTTCTCGGTCACCCAGAGAAAGATAGGCGTGTGTGAGGCCGACCGCCCCTCCACTAAGCTGCTGATCTACGTAATCCAAAAGCCCTGGGAACCAGAACGATCCCGAGACAGCTCCGATGCGCTGAAAGGTTGGGGTGGGAACGGCGTCGACGTACGGCGCGCTGGGCTGCGACGGGACGTCGTCGGGCTGGCAGCCGCGTGCAACCTGCGGCGACACGCCGGCCTGTGTCACGCCAGCCCAGAGGCTGAATAGGCCTGCAAGCGAGTATCCCACAAGCACCCTATACGCCGGTAGCTCGGTGAGATCCGACTCCGTCCAGGGGATGACCTGGTTGATAAGGGTATCGAGCATTTTCTGTGCGCCGTCGCCAAAGTTGGGTCCCTTGGCAAAAACGCGCGGTGCACACCAGGGCGAGAAGTTCTTTTCCCACAGGTCAACGCCGATGTTTACGAGGCTGACGCCCTCAGGTACCTGAATGGGGGAGTTGTCGGCCACGTCACCCAAGAGGTAGACAATAGGAGCTCCTGCTACAGAGGACATCTGCGTGTGGATGGAAAGTCCGGAGATGATCGTTTTTCTCGCCATGGGGTTGGCGGGGCGCGTAGCCGTATCGGCGGTGGGGCGTGTAGCCGCATCGGCGGTGGGATGCGTGTCTGGTGTAGCGCTCATGCTACTCACTCAACGTCATTTGCAGGTAGTAGACGTTTTCGCGCAGGTGAGAGGCAACCTCGCGGTCGATGACACCCTCAAACTGCAGGCGCGAAATCTGGTCCAACTCAATGCGCAGGGCGTTTTCTGCCACGTCGTCGGCGTACTTTCGAGCGTCCGCAATCTGCTGCCTAAAATGAGGCGACATCTTGTGTGAGCTCAGGTTGTAAGGCAGCAGGTAGGAGACTTGGGTGGTGCTGGAGTCATGCTCATCATTGATGTTGATGCGGCCCCAGATGGACTCAATTGCTGATTCGTGGTCAATCATCAGATTAGATGCGATGACCGCCAGCTCCTCATCGTCGCCGTTAGCGATGCGCTCCAGGTCGTCAAGTTCTGCATACTCCATCTCAAGTGCGTATAAACACGCCTGGTAGTAGGACTGGTCTGCGTCCTCAAGGTGCCTGATTTCGCCGTCGAGGATGCGTTGAGCTGCCAGCTTAAGCTCGTGAAGGGCAACGGCAATCCGCGAGCGGTGGTTTGTTGTTGCAGCAATGTTTGCGATGGGTCCGTAATAGCCTACTGACCTGCGGATTGAAGTAATATCATCAACAATTTGATCCCACGGAATGGGGTTGTGCGTTTTAATATGGCGCTCGCGTAGCTCCTCGAGGCATTTCTGTTGGACTTCTGTCTCGTGAAGGACCAGCTTTTTGACAAGTTCGCCCGAGCCAGGGACCGTGATACGAGAGGCAAACAAGCGGTTGGTATAGCGCGTGATAGTCAAACGAAGCGCAGGTAGATACTTTGCTTTGGCATTTTCTGACTGTAACATGCTCCTGAGCTCGCCGAGAGTTGCCTCAAGAACGGCAATCTCTCCCTTGTGGAGACGTTCGGGCAGGTCAGAGTCTGCTTCAGGGGACTTTGATAGCACGGGTAACAGATTGTCCGCTAAAAGCAACGTGGCGAGAATAACGCCGGCAGCGATGGTAATCAGCAAATCCCTCTGCGGAAACGCTGCTCCGGACTGGGTTGTGAGCGGCAAGGTGAGGATAATCGACAACGTTACCGCACCTTTTGCGCCCGCAATGGTGGTAACCAGCACGTTCTTGATGACCTCGGCCGACGTGATTGAGATGGGCTTTATGGCGCACGTGGGTTTGGGCTGGTCAAGGAGCTGCTCCGAGGTTTGCTTCGAGCCCAGTTCAGCGAGCGGCTGTTCGGGTTTCTCGCCGTCGGGGCTGCTACCTGTGAGGTCATTCTCGCCGTCGACGGAGCCGCTACCTGCGGAGTCAATCTCGTCATCCACGTCGTCTTTACCAGTGCAAAGTCGACCGCCCTTGTGGAGCTTGCGGGTTTCCAGCGCGTAAAGCCACGCGAAGCGAACTGCGTGCATGAACAGGGTAATTGCGACCACGATACCCAAAATTTGCAGGATGTTCAGTCCGCCGTTTGTGCCTGGAAGTACGGCCAGCGGAAGTTCCATTCCCAGGAACACAAAAAGCGTGCCGTTGATGAGGAAGCTGATGACTTTCCACGTGGAATCCGAGACCAGTTTTTGCCGTGCGAACAGCGCTTTATTGTTCTGCCTACGAGGAAGGGCAATCACCAAACCCGCTGCTACAACAGCCAAAACGCCAGAAACGTGAAAGGTTTCGGCAAGAAGATAGACAAGGAACGGCGTGAGTACCTCGTACAGCACGTTTGCGACGGTGTCCTCGTAGCCCAACCTTCCAAGCATGGCGTTTACGGCAGAAAACGCAAAGCCCGTGACAACACCCATGGCTATGCCGCCCACAAAGAGCACTGCAAACGATCCCGTGGCATCTACCAGCGAGAACGCGCCCGTAACCGCCGCCGCAACGGAAAACTGAAATGCAACGACGCCGGATGCGTCGTTAATCAGGGACTCTCCCGAGAGAAGCGTCTGCTGGCGATGGGTCAGGTGAATGTTGGACTTAAGCGCGGTGACGGTGGCTGCATCGGTTGGCCCCAGGGCCGAGGCCAGCGCAAACGCCGCAGCTAGAGGAATTGAGGGGACCATGAGGTGGAGGGCATAGCCGACCGAAAGCACGCTGACAACTACCAGAGCAATCGCCAGCGACAAAATACTGTTCAGGTTGAGGAGAAGTGCACGAATGTTGGTTTCTCTCGTTTCGTTGAACAGGAGTGGGGCAATGAAGAGCAGCATAAAGAGCTCGGATTCCAGGTGAACCTCCTGGACGCTGGGCAGCACAAGCGCAACAAGCAGGCCGATAACAACCTGGATAACGGGGATGGAGACGTTGACAAACTTGTCGATAACCGAGGAAGCCGCGACGCAGGTCAAAACAATGAGCACAAATTCGAATGTCTCCAACAGGCTTCCTTCCTGGTCGTAGGTGGCAACGACGGCGAGCGTCGAGCGACGGGTCCGCGACGAGCGGCGGATCCGTGACGAGCGGCGGGTCCGTGACGAGCGGCGAATCCGTGGCGAGCGGCGGGTCCACGAGGGTTCCGAGCGCACGGGGCTTCTCGCCAGATAACGCTTCATTCGAGTATATACGGTTTTGCTGCTCTAGCTTGACTTGGCGCAGATAACACATGGTTTCTGTGGTGATGCGTGAGCTCTATCAGTGAGGCTTGGAATTGCGAGCCTGAAAAGTGCATGATGTCTGAGTACATTTACTCAGACATGACGAGAAAAACCGGCAAATAACTCAGACTTGGTGAACTTTTCCGGCAAATTATTCAGACATGGCGAGAAAATCAGGCTCCATGAAAGAGCGAACTCGGACGCGCTTTAACCTCTGCCTGAAAAGCGAGCCTGAAAAGCGAGCCTGAAAAGTGCAAAGATTCTGTATTTTGGACACAGATTCTTTGATGAAATCAGGCAAATCCACCGAATCTTTGATGCTTTTAGGCAAAATTTACAGAATCTTTGAGGAAATCAGGCGCGGAGCAAATCCGGCGCGGAGCAAATCAGGCGCGGAGCAAATCCGGCGCGGAGCAAAAATTGAGCGCCCCTAGATTACACAACTCCCAGGTAGAAGAACGTGTAGTTGAGCACGTTGATTAACGTGTACAGACCGCCAATGACCAGGTAGGGCCAGAGGTGCGCTTTGGTGATTGCGATAAACTCGCGGATAAACGCCGTGGGCCAGTACCAGCCTTTGGTGTGCGAACCGATGCCATCTGCCTTAATGCCCAGGTTGTGGGCGTATTCAGCGCAACGGAAAACGTGGAAATCACTGGTAACAACCGCGGTGGTGAAGTCGCCGGTTGCGGAGGCAGTGTCGCCGCTCGGTGCACTCGCGTCTTCGGCCGCTGCTGTGGCGGGCGCGTCGTCGGCCGCTGCGGAGGTGCGGTCGGCGCGGATTACAGCTAGCGAGTATCTAAGATTTTCCCAGGTAGTAGTGGACTTGTCTTCCATGAGAATTGCGTTAGCTGAAACACCCTTATCCAGAAGATAATCGCGCATAGCCTGAGCTTCGGAGACCACCTCGTCAGCACCTTGACCTCCAGAAACAACAAACTTTCCGTGTTGATGCTGCTTGTTCCACAGCTCAAGTGCCTTATCAATCCTACCCGCGAGTAGCGGGGTTGGTCGCGGGCCATCAAGTCCAGCACCATGAATGATGATGTAATCGTACTGACGGCGGCGGGGAAGAATCCGATATATCCACGAATAAAACAGCAAGGCCACAAAAGTAAACGAGAACCATAAGCCTTCAAGTGTAAAAAGCCCCAGCAAAAAGACAACAACATGGCGAGTATCTGGGTCAAAATAATTTACGATAGACGGAGACGCAAGCAGTAAGATAAGAAATCCAGCCATCAAAAACGGCAGCATCGACGTCAGTGAAAATCCGTTATTTTTTACCACAACTATGGTGTTGATCAGCAAGAAACCAATGGTCAGAAATGGTGTCAGCAGTACAAGAGTAACCAGAATTAGTCCAAGAACAAAGTTATTCAGCCTCATCACCAGAAGAATTGATGACCACGCAAGAGCTGCGAACAGAAAAAGTGCATTGCGGAACTGTCGAGGTTCCTTGATAAATGAGTAAATAAACAGCACACCAGGAACAACCGCTGGAGCCAGCAGGGTGGCGTACAAGAGTATGTATTGCCAATCAAATTGAGCACCAGCGTCTTTAAGTAAGTTATCAATGGGCATGCAAATTCCTTTTTTGACTGCTGGTTTTCTCCACAAAGCGATTCATTGAAGAGGTTCATTTGGCGAGAAATTCATCTACCAGAATTATAACAAAGCGCCCCTGCGTAGCTGCCGAGACGCCCCTGCGTAGCTGCCGAGACGCCTCTGCGTAGCTGCCGAGACGCCTCTTCATACCACTCGGCATCGCTTGCGTACAACAGAAAAGTGGACAGTTGCCCATTTGATTCGGTGAACGGTAACCGCTCGCCGACAAGCGTTGTTTCACATCGGTCGGAGGTTTGGTTAACGGTATGTTAGCGTACACATTGTCTACGTGCGCAAATATCGGATATTTGTAAACCGCATTTCTCGCCAGCCTAAAATTCATGAAAGTCTGCTCAACCTTTCACGGTTTCGTTCTAGATTTACGTAAAAAAGTACTTGAAAATGTACTTCGCGAGTGTTCGTCGTTTTGTTGTGGAGAGGACCCAATTGTGGCTGCAACAAAGCAGCGAGCTTTCGCAAAAACGTTTATAAGCCTCGTCAGTGTCACGTGTATAACGTGCTCCTCCACGAGGTAGGTAGTGTTTCAACTGCAGAAACACAGATTTTAGGAGGGTTTTATGAAGGGTTATGCAATGCTCAAGATCGGCGAGTCCGGCTGGATTGAGAAGGAGACACCAAAGTGTGGTCCTCTGGACGCAATCTGCAAGCCACTTGCGGTCGCAATTTGTACTTCTGATATTCACACTCTGTGGGAGGGCGCAATCGGCGACCGCCACAACATGATTCTTGGTCATGAGTGCTCCGCAGAGGTTGTCGAGGTTGGCGAGTGCGTCAAGGACTTCAAGCCTGGCGATCGCGTCCTCGTTCCTGCAATTACTCCAGACTGGAACTCCCTTGAGGCACAGGCTGGCTACTCCATGCACTCCGGTGGCATGCTGGCTGGCTGGAAGTTCTCCAACTTCAAGGACGGCGTCTTCTCCGAGTACTTCCACGTAAACGACGCTGACGGTAACCTCGCTCACATGCCAGAGGGCATGGATCCAGCAGACGCCTGCATCCTTTCCGACATGGTTCCAACCGGCTTCCACGCAGTTGAGCTGGCTGGCGTTGAGTTCGGCGACACCGTCCTGGTCATCGGCATTGGACCTGTCGGCCTCATGTCCGTTGCTGGTGCTGCACTCCACGGTGCTTCTCGCATCATTGCTGTTGGTACCCGTCCAGTCTGCGTTGAGGCAGCTAAGGGCTACGGTGCAACCGACTTCATCTCCTACAAGGATGGCCCAATCTGGGAGCAGGTCATGGAGCTCACCGGCGGCAAGGGTGTCGACCGCGTCTGCGTTGACGGCGGCGGCTGCGAGACCTTCGAGGACGCTGTAAAGGCACTCAAGCCTGGCGGAAAGATTGGTAACGTCAACTACCTCGGCTCCGGCGACTACGTCAACATTCCTCGCGTCGAGTGGGGCGTTGGTATGGGTCACAAGGACATCCGTGGCGGCCTCATGCCTGGCGGCCGTCTGCGCATGGAGAAGCTCTCCAGCCTGGTCACTTCTGGCCGTCTTGACCTTCACCCAGAGGTTACCCACCTCTACCACGGCTGGGATCACCTCGAGGAGGCTCTCTTCACCATGCGTGATAAGCCATCCGATCTCATCAAGCCAGTTGTTGTTATCGACTAGGTAATCAACTAGGTCGCGTTATTTAGTACGTTTAGGCTGGCGAGAAGTTCGGTTTTCTCGCCAGCTTTTTGCGTTGGTGGGCGCCGACGGAGTTTAGGAAGCGGTTGTATTCATGAAAATCCTTGTTGTATCAGGCTTTCTTGGAGCTGGTAAAACCACCTTCATTCAGGAGCTCGTGCGCCGGACTGGGCGTGATTTTGCTATCTACGAGAATGAATATGGCCAGGCAGACATTGATGCGCGCCGTCTGAGGCAGGACTCCGACCTCAAGGTTTGGGAGTCTACCGAGAATTGCATCTGCTGTTCGGGCAAGCAGGACTTTGCGACGTCGGTGCTGACCATTTCAAATACCATTGACCCCGAGTATTTAATTGTTGAACCAACTGGCGTGGCTAAGCTGCAGAGCATTCTTGATAACGTGAATCAGGTAGCCTGGGAGCGCATTAGTTTGCTGGCGCCGGTCACCGTGGTCGACGCCGTTTCGTGGCAGAATCAGCGCACCGATTTCCCAGAGATTTTTGACAATCAGCTGAGCGCCGCTGCGAGTGTGGTGATTTCCAAGCTTGCTCCAGGTAGCGAGGATGCCGCCGAGCCCATTAAGCAGCTTGCGGCAGAGATGAATTCGCAGGCAGAGGTTATTGCGGAGTCTTCATATGCTGACATTCCCGATGAGTGGTGGAATGCTCTTTTGACTCGCGCGCTTGACGGTTCTGTTCTTAAAGACGCAGCTGGTGATGAGGACGAGGGGCCTGACCTGGAGACTATGGCACTGACTCACGCTGAGCTTCCAAGTCCAACGCACTTGATTTGGCTTTTGGACGCAGCGTCGGCTGGCGTGTTTGGAAAGCTTGCGCGCGCAAAAGGTACGTTGCCGTGCGGTAATCAGTGGGTCAAGTTTGACCTGGTAGAGCGCGCATGGGCGATTACGGGTGACGAACCTCAGGAAGAGTCTAGGTGCGTGTTTATCGGCCGCGACCTGCTGCGTCATGGACTTCGCGAGGCGTTTGTGCCGGCGTTCTGGCATGAGCAGTCGGACTTGGCTGACGAGCACGATCATTCGCATTGCGACCATGAGCACGGTCATTGCGTGCACGAACATTGTGATCACGAGCACGGACACTGCGAGCACGAGGGACACGAGCATCACGCGCACGACCACGAGGGACACGCGCACGCGCACGCGCACGAGCACGAGCACGGCGTCGGCCACGAGCACGACCATGGCGAGCACGCGCACGGCGAGCACGCGCACGGTGAACACGACCACGGCATGCACTGAGTCGCAAGCGCATAAAACATGCAACTAAAAAGAGCCTCCGATTGAACTGCCTCCTATTTCTTGGACACGAGAAATAGGAGGCAGTTCAAAACACACCTAAGTCAGATAATCTGTCAAAAAGACGTATACATTACGCTGAAAATACCACAAAAATGCAGATTATCGTCATTAGGTGTGTAAAATGCCCGCATCTGAGCAGAATATCTGACTTAGGTGTGTTCCGTAGATACAGAATTTATCGATAGTTAAATTTCTTATATTTCTCTATTCATGTTCAAGCATATTAGATGAAGTTTATGCACAAATATGCATATCAGGTAGTGCGACCACCTATCAGCCAGGCTATCTTGATTAGGAACATGTCAATTCTTTAGCAAAACCTACCAAAGCTGTGCTATTTTGTGGGCCAGGCCTAAAAGCCGACGCTAACACGCTACAGAATCATAATCGCCCGCATATGAACTGCCTCCTATTTCTCGTGTCTAAGAAATGGGAGGCAGTTCAGAAGTGGAGGCTCTCTATCTAGTTCTTGAGTGAATTAAGCGGAGCGGGGAAGCGACCGCCGCGGTGTGCAAGCACCGTACCCGCAAACTGGTTGACCGGCATGATGGGCGCGGATCCAAAGAGGCCACCAAACTCCAGGACGTCGCCCTCGTTGTAACCGATAGCTGGGATAACGCGGACCGCCGTGGTCTTGGTGTTGATGACGCCAATGGCCATTTCATCTGCGATGATGCCCGCAATGGTTTCCACGGAGGAATCGCCAGGAATAGCAATCATGTCCAAACCAACGGAGCACACTGAGGTCATTGCCTCGAGTTTCTCGAGAGAAAGCGCACCGTCTTGAGCTGCGCGAATCATGCCCGCATCCTCGGAGACCGGGATGAATGCGCCGGACAGGCCGCCAACGCTTGACGACGCCATGACGCCGCCCTTTTTGACAGCGTCGTTGAGCAGGGCAAGCGCGCAGGTGGTTCCGGGGCCGCCGCATTCGCCAACGCCGATGAGCTCCAGAATTTTAGCGACGGAATCGCCAGCTGCAGGGGTAGGCGCAAGACTCAGGTCTACGATGCCCTTCTCGACACCTAGGCGCCTTGAAGCCTCGCGGCTCATCAGCTCGCCTGCGCGGGTAATCTTGAATGCGGTCTGCTTGATTTTCTCGGCAACGTCCATGAGGTTTGCGGAGTCGGGAAGTTCGGCGAGGGCTGCAGCCATGACGCCAGGACCGGAAACGCCCACGTTAATGACGGTGTCTGCCTCTCCGCTGCCGTGGACCGCGCCGGCCATGAAGGGGGAGTCCTCCACCATGTTGGCAAAAACGACCAGCTTAGCGGCACCGTAACACTGAATGTTGGTGGTGCGACGAGCGGCTTCGAGCACGGTTTCTGCCATGAGCAGGACGGCATCCATGTTGATGCCCGCGCGCGTAGAAGCGACGTTTACCGAGGAACAGACGCGCGACGTGGTGGCCAGCGCCTCGGGGATGGATGCGATGAGTCGGCGGTCGGCGTCGCCAAGGCCCTTGTGGACCAGCGCCGAGAAGCCACCCAAAAAGTCGATGCCCAGCGTCTCGGCCGCGCGGTCAAGCGTGTGAGCAAGCGGGGTCAGGTCTTGCGCCGAAGTACATGCTGCAATCTGCGCGATTGGCGTGACGGAGACGCGCTTGTTGGCAATGGGGATGCCGTACTCGCGCTCCAGGTCCTCGGCCACGGCCACCAGGTGTTCGGCCTGGCGCGTGATGCGGTCGTAGACCTTCTGGCACATGCGATCCAGGTCCTCGTCTGCGCAGCTATTGAGCGAGATACCCATGGTGATGGTGCGCAGGTCAAGGTTCTGCTCGCTGACCATGGCGAGGGTTTCGGCGATTTCCTGTGGAGTAATGTTCATGCGCGTCCTCTCGGAATGCAGTTGTCGTGCGGGCGCCGGGGCGCAGGTGCAGCTTGCGTGCGGTATCGGGGTCCAGGTGCGGTTGTCGTGTGGAGACAACGTCTGGCTTTTGGTGGACGACCAGCCGCAGGGGTTTCTCGACTATTATACTTAAGCAACAATGATAAACGGGGCAAGTTGCGAGGTAACGTGGCAGAAAAAGTCACCCTAAAAACGATTGCGCGCGAGGTGGGGCTGTCGCCCGCCACGGTTTCGCTGGTGCTGAACGGCCGGCCAGTGCGCGTGAGTGACGAGAACCGCCGCCGCATCCTCGACGTTGCCCGCCGCGAGCACTACATTCCCAACCAGATTGCAAGAAGCCTGGTCACGCAGCATACGCAGACGCTTGGGCTGATCGTGCCGAATATCGAGAGCCGGTTTTTCTCGTCGTTTGCAAAGATGCTGGAGATGAAGTGCCGCCGCCGCGGGTACGCGCTGTTCATTACCAACTCGGATAACAGCACGTCAAACGATGCGGACCTTGTGCGACTGCTGGTCAATCGCGGCGCCGACGGCATCTTTATCATCACGTCCGACGAGGTAGAAGCCTCGAAGCAGCTCATCGCCGACCTGGAGCAGCTGCCCGTGCCGTACGTCATGGTGGACCGAACCATCGACGCGCTCGACTGCGACAAAGTCACGTTCAACAATGAGCTTGGCGGCTATCTGGCCACAAAATACCTGCTAGATCACGGTCACCGTCGCATCGCGTGCATGGTCAACACCGCTTCCAACACCGGCTGCGCCCGCCTCAACGGCTACGTTCGCGCACTTGGCGAGAAGGGCCTGGAGCTTGATCAGTCGCTTGTGCTGACCAGTGATTATTACATTCCTGATGCGTATCTTGCAGCTCAGCAGCTGATTCGCGTGAATGCTACGGCGGTTGTTGCAACGTCGGACAACATTGCGTTGGGCTTGCTGCGCTACCTGTATGAGCGCGGCCTGCATGTTCCTCGCGACTATTCTGTTGTCGGATACGATAACAGCATTTCAGACGCGCTGTTCGAGCCAGCGCTGACCTCGATTGAGCAAAATGTTGATGAGCTTTCTGACGCCGCGCTTTCGATTATGTTTCGTCGTCTGGGCGAGCGCGGTGCGGAGGTTAGCGCAGGTATTGGCGTTGGCGCCGAGATGGGTGTCGCTGCTAGTGCGGGTGAGGGCGCAGCTGCTGGTAGTAGCGCTGGTGCGGATATCGGCACAGACCTTGTCTCTGCAAAGATTACTGGAACAGGCCTGGAAAACGCAGATGGGCCGGTGGACGATGGCGCATCAATCCAGATAATCCTTGAGCCGCGCATGATTGAGAAGAATAGCGTGCGTGTTTTGGGTCGCTAATCAGATTTCTGCATATTCATGCAATAAAATGCATTCCCATGAATACGTAACTTTTGCACTCAAAATTATGTGCCGAAAAAGGTAAAAAACCCGTTTAGTTGGGGATGAAAACTTAAAATTAGCCGATTTATCTCCAACTAAGGCGATTTTTTACCGCACCAAAAACTTTTATCTGGGCAAACGTTGTATGCAGAAAAATGAAATCTCCAACTAAACGCATTTTTTACCACTTTGGTGTGTATGCACTCTACTTGACACCATTTTGGTTACATTTTGGCATTGTGGGTACTGTTGGGGGATCGTTTTGCTGCTTAAAAGACACCTTAAGCGTCTCTCAGAAAAGAAATTTCCAGAAATCTCACAGTGATAAAACGTTTTATCACTTACAGTAGTATTTGAAACATAGCCGAAGCATCATACTGTTATGTATGTGTTGTTTTATGCGTACCCAGTTGAGTGCGAACAAAACAAACGCTCAGGTGATGGAAGCAACGAGGCTGCCTAACCTGCGTAAACGCGCAGGCGGCAGCCCAAGAAAAGGAGGAGCACATGGCTCAGCCCGTGTACGGCACACCTTGGCAGACCCTGAATCAGCCTGTATCTGAGGACGAGCTTGCCGGCGTCGATAGGTATTGGCGCGCAGCTAACTACCTGTCTGTTGGTCAGATTTATCTTCGCAGCAACCCTCTTATGAAGGACGGTTTCTCTCGCGAGGACGTTAAGCATCGCCTGGTTGGCCACTGGGGAACCACCCCAGGCCTGAACTTCCTGTTCGGCCACGTCAACCGCTTCATCCGCGACCATAACCAGAACACCATCTTCCTCATGGGCCCTGGTCACGGTGGACCTGCAGGTACTGCACAGTCCCTGCTCGACGGCACATATCGCGAGACCTACCCATTTATCACCGACGATGAAGAGGGCCTCCAGAAGTTCTTCCGCCGCTTCTCTTATCCAGGCGGAATTCCTTCCCACTACGCACCTGAGACTCCAGGCTCCATCCACGAGGGCGGCGAGCTGGGCTACACTCTGTCCCACGCTTACGGCGCTGTCCTGGACAACCCATCCCTGCTGGCAGTCGCTGTTGTCGGCGACGGCGAGGCAGAGACTGGCCCACTTGCAACTTCTTGGCAGACCAACAAGTTCATGGACCCACTGACCGATGGTATCGTTCTTCCAATCCTGCACCTCAACGGCTACAAGATTGCTAACCCAACCATCCTTGCTCGTATTTCTGACGGTGAGCGCGACGAGTTCTTCCGCGGCATGGGCTATCACCCATACAACTTTGTTGCTGGCTTCGACGACGAGGACCACGCATCCATCCACCGTCGTTTCGCAGCTCTTCTCGAGGCTGTCTTCAACGAGATCTGCGCTATCAAGACTCGCGCAGCCGCAGGTGACGCATCCCGTCCTTACTACCCAATGATCATCTTCCGCACCCCTAAGGGCTGGACTTGCCCTCCTTACATCGACGGCAAGAAGACCGAGGGCTCTTGGCGCGCACACCAGGTTCCACTGGCATCCGCTCGCGACACCGAGGCTCACTTCCAGGTCCTTCGCGACTGGATGGGCTCCTACAAGCCAGAGACTCTCTTCACCGAGAAGGGCGCAATTCGTCCAGAGGTTACCGCTTTCATGCCTAAGGGCGACCTCCGCCTCGGCGCTAACCCTAACGCAAACGGTGGCGCAATCCGCCGCAACCTCGTCCTTCCTGACGCAAAGAAGTACGAGATCCCAGTTGCCGAGAAGGGCCATGGCTTTGGTGCTACTGAGGCAACGCGCGTCCTTGGCGAGTACACCGCCGAGCTCATCAACAGCAACCGCTCCGAGTTCCGTATCTTTGGACCTGACGAGACTGCTTCCAACCGTCTGCAGCCATCCTTCCAGGTAACCGATAAGCAGTGGTTCGGCGGCTTCAACGACGACTTTGAGAACGACGAGCACATTTCCCCAGTTGGTAACGTTATCGAGCAGCTTTCCGAGCACCAGTGCGAGGGTCTGCTTGAGGGCTACACTCTGACCGGCCGCCACGGCATCTGGTCCAGCTACGAGTCATTCGTTCACATCATTGACTCCATGATTAACCAGCACGCTAAGTGGCTTGAGGCTACCGTCCGCCACATCCCATGGCGCAAGCCTATCTCCGCTCTCAACCTGGTCCTTTCCAGCCACGTTTGGCGCCAGGACCACAACGGATTCTCTCACCAGGATCCTGGTTTTGTTGACATCATGCTCAACAAGAGCTTCAACAACGATCACATCACCAACATCTACTTCCCAGCAGACGCAAACCTTCTGCTTGCAGTTGGCGAGAAGTGCTACACCTCCACAAACTGCATCAACGCAATCTTCGCTGGTAAGCAGCCTGCTCCAACGTGGGTAACTCTCGACGAGGCTCGCGAGGAGCTTGCAGCTGGCGCTAAGGAGTGGAAGTGGGCTTCCAACGCTGAGGCTGGTGAGGAGGACATTGTCCTCGCATCCTGCGGCGATGTCCCAACTCAGGAGCTCCTGGCAGCTCTCGACATGCTTGGCAAGCTGGGCATCAAGGCTCGCTTCGTCAACGTTGTTGACCTGCTCAAGATCCAGAACGCTTCCGAGAACGACGAGGCTCTCTCCGACGAGGAGTTCACCAAGCTCTTCTCCGCAGACAAGCCAGTTCTCTTCGCATTCCACGCTTACGCAGGTTCTGTCCGTCGCCTGATTTGGAACCGTCCAAACCACGACAACTTCAACGTTCACGGCTATGAGGAGCAGGGTTCCACCACAACTCCTTACGACATGCTGCGCCTGAACAACATGGACCGTTGGGCACTTGCTGCTGACGCTCTCCGCATGATTGACGCTCAGAAGTGGGCAGATCAGATCGACGAGTGGGAGAAGTTCCGCACCGAGGCCTTCGAGTTTGCTGTCGAGAAGGGCTATGATCACCCAGCATTCACCGACTGGTCTTGGCCAGACGCTTCCGATGCTGATCAGGCTATCTCTGCAACTCAGGCAACCGCCGGCGACAACGAGTAACACGTCGCGAGCTGCGAGCGCCGCCCGCGCGTCGCGACCGCGCTAGCTGCACAAACGTGCTTTCCGCCCGGTATCCACTTCATGTGGGTACCGGGCTTTCTTGTGCGTAACCACTGCTAGTGGACGGGGTTTCTCGCCAGACGGGCGGCGTGCGCTCGGCGCACGACCGCAGCACGAGCCCGCTGCGCGCCTGATTTCTGCAAAGAATCTGTAACTTTTGCCTGAAAATGCAAAAGAATCTGTGGATTTGCCTGATTTTGAAAAAGAATCGGTGGCTCAAATACAGATTCTTTGCACTTTTCAGGCGGACTTTTAAGCATACCCAAGGCTTATTTGGTCGTGTCCCGAAAAGTGGTGTAAGAGAAGCATTTCAGGTGTTTAAAAGAAGTGCGGTTATTTCCTAAAATATAGTCACCACAACCAATTCAGAAAGGAAATAACCGCAATGCAAACTCTACACGAAACTGAGCTCTCCTACACCCAAGATCACAAATTAGATTTAAACGGTATGGCACGAACACTACTTGAAGACTTGGTAAATACCGTAATGGTTGAACAAGTAGAAGAGCTTGGTTGTGTTCGTAACGGATACCGTGAGCGAAAGCTGGTAACTTCAGTTGGAACTCTTACCTTAAAAATTCCTAAACTCCGTGAAGGAACCTATTTTCCTGACGATATCGTAAGCAAGTGGAGCAGATGTGACACAGCTCTTGCAAGCTGTATCTGTGATATGTGGACTCTAGGTATCTCAAACAGAAAGGTAGAAAAAGCACTGAGTGAGCTTGGTGTTGAAAAGATCAGCAGAAGCAGAGTCTCGAGACTTGTTAAGTCTTTAGATGAAGAGGTAGATGACTTAAGACACGGCTCTTTGTCTTTTGACAGATGGCCTTACCTTTGGCTTGATGCAACCTATATTCCTATAAGAGAAGCAGGACATACAACCAAGCG
>CAUUHE010000015.1:0-33985 GCA_963544885.1 uncultured Atopobium sp.
CTGCTAAGAACCTGTATTCCACTCAGTTCCACCCAGAGGTCAACCACACCGAGTGTGGTTCCCAGATGCTTTCTAACTTCCTGTTCAATATCTGTGGTTTTGAGAAGACGTGGACCATGGACAACATCATTGAGCAGAAGGTGGAGGAGATTCGCCAGAAGGTTGGCGATGGCCGCGTTATTTTGGCGCTTTCCGGCGGCGTTGACTCTTCTGTTGTTGCAGCTCTTGTCCACCGCGCCATTGGCGATCAGCTTACCTGCGTGTTTGTTAACCACGGTATGCTCCGCAAGGGCGAGCCAGAGATGGTTGAGCAGGTCTTCCGCAAGCAGTTCAACGTGCCTCTGATTCACGTTCACGCAGAGGAGCGCTACGCAGAGCTTTTGGCTGGCGTTACCGAGCCAGAGATGAAGCGCCGCCTGATTGGTACCGAGTTCTGGAAGGTCTTCTTTGACGAGGCCCAGAAGCTGGACGGCGTTCAGTTCCTGGCACAGGGCACCATCTACCCTGACATTATTGAGTCCGGCGCTCGTAAGACAGGCGGCAAGGCTGCAACCATTAAGAGCCACCACAACCTGATTCCATTTCCCGAGGGTGTTCACTTTGACCTGATTGAGCCTCTGGATCACTTCTTCAAGGATGAGGTTCGCGCGCTGGGCGTCTCTCTTGGCCTGCCCGAGAACCTTGTCTACAGGCAGCCATTCCCAGGTCCTGGCCTTGCTATCCGCATCATTGGCGACGTTACCCCAGAAAAGCTGGAGATTCTGCGCAATGCCGATGCTATTGTTCGAGAAGAGATTGATGCTTACAACGCTCAGCTCTTTGACGAGACAGGCGATCGTAACTCCGAGCACAGCGTTTGGCAGTACTTTGCTGTACTACCCGACATTAAGTCCGTTGGTGTTATGGGTGATGAGCGCACGTATGCTCGTCCAGTTATCCTGCGCGCTGTTGAGTCGAGCGACGCTATGACTGCTGACTGGGCAAAGCTTCCTTACGAGCTGCTGACTCGCATTTCTTCTCGCATTGTCAGTGAGGTTGCTGGCGTTAACCGCGTGGCCTACGACATCACTCCAAAGCCACCTGCGACCATTGAGTGGGAATAAAGATTTAGGCCTTTTGAACTGCGGTTTTCCCGTCCGTAGTGTACCGTCTGATGACGCAACGTGCGGAAAAATGTAAAGCCACCGGCGATTTAGGTAGAGCAAAAGATTTCGAAACCCCCTGAAATCCATGCGTTTCAGGGGGTTTCTTTTTGCCTTTTGACCTGGTGTTTTCATCATTTTTACTCTAAGTTGCCGTACGCCACGGACATGGCGACACCCAGCGAACGGAGAGTAAAGGAAAAACCGAAGAGTAAATTGTCCCAGTGATTTGTTCCAAAAGCCCCAAATCGACCGTGAAACTCAACGGGGCTTTATTTGGTGGCTTTCCGACAAAACCGCAGTCAACGTTAGAACTCAATAGATGCGGGAGCCGCAATGGTCCCCGCATTTGTCAATCGTTTCGATAATGGCTAGAGCCTAAAGAAAGCCTTTTTGATCATTTCAGACATGAGCTTACAACGCTCCCTCATGAAGTCAGGGTATTCCATATTCTCAAAGTCATACGGCAAAGCGTTGTCATGGCAAGTTGCGCGGTAAGCATCATCACCCAAGGCTTCCCTGTATTTCGCAACGTATAGCTTCGGATCATCGTCGCTGATGTAGATATTGTTCTGATAATCAACGCAGACGAAGTTTGCCCTGCGATCTTTTGCGTATTCGTACGGGCCGCCTTTCAAGAAGTTCGCAGGGAAAATATGGTGCTTGTCATACGCCTTCTTGGTACCACTACTGCTAGGAAGCAGCAGTTGCGCAACAGTGCCGGTATTGAACAACACGCGAGAACCAAGGACAACTTGGGCCGCGAGGAACCCATTCCATACAGGGCCACTTGCGCGATTCTTATCAAGCTCATTAGAAAGCGTAACACCAAAGTAGTCATCGGTAAGTCGTGAGGCAATCTCGGAGTCTACCCAAGCCCTAAACGAATCAACGTCGGAAAGCTCCTCGATGGAATTCATTTGCTGTTCGAACACCGACTCGAAGTTGCCGGTGTACATCTGGGTGAGAATCGCCGTCGAGAACCAGCGCTTTGATACCTGCTGAAGCTCAACGCCATTGATACCGAAACGATGCTTCGCGATAAGTGAGATAGTGTACGTCAACGGTATCGTGTTCTCGGAGCTAATCATTCCGCTATTCACATAGCCAGCCTCGCCTAGCGCATTGATGAAGGCGTGCCAATCGTTAAGGTTCAGGACCTTGTCCAAAGCAGCATCAAACTTCTCGAAGTTCTCCTCGCGCTTGGCGGCGCTTGTTTCGCGTGTTTTAAGATCTCGACCGTTCAGAATCAGTCGAGCATAGCGCAACCGGCCGCGACCAAAGCCGAGTCCTACAGTTGCCCTAATGACGTGACTAGGCTTAATCGTCAACAGGGCGTTGTAGGAAGTCCCGATGCCGGGCTTATGGCTCGCCTCGCACCAATCCTCAATACGCTGCCTTGTCTTTGGCTCATACACCGAAAGCAGAGTCATGATGAAGTCGTCCTCGTTAAGCTTCGTGCCGCCTGAATTGACTCGAATGAAGATTTGAGACATCTGCTCTTCGTCTGCTTTGTTCGAAATCGACAGGATGGGAATAAGATACGTGGTCTCAAGATTGAGAAGTTCGTTAATTCCGTCCTCGATAGCCGTTTTTGCATTGTCATCAAGCGCTTCGGCTTCACGCTTTTCGTTCGCCTCATTCAGTCGCTTGATAAACTCACGCCTGAACTTCGTTGCTTCGTTATTTCTTTTCGCCTCGAAAACCTTGCTAACGTCTGAAATATAGCGAGCATCATTGGCAATCGCCGCGTCCCACGTATGGAATTCCCTTGTGATTGGATCGTATGCGATTCTGATCGTCCTGTCAGAGAACGTCTGATCCTTGACCGGAACTCCGTAAAGCGAAGACACAAGCGCAGTAAGGCGTTGCTGGCCGTCGATTACAAGCTCTTTTGGGGTTGCATAGTTCTTCTCGTTGAGACCTATCGAGGACTTCTTGTCCTCCTGATCATCAGGAGCTTCCCAAAGAATGCAATATCCAATTGGATAGCCTCGAAGCATGGAATCAAGCAAATCCCTAACATCGCTGTCTTTCCAAACAAAAGGACGCTGGAGGTCAGGTAGACCCACCCTGCCTCCTATAACATCACTGACCAAATTCCCAACCGGAAGGTCAACTCTTGTAAATAATGGTTCAGCCATAACAAACCTTTTTCAGTCTCTGACATCTAAGCGGTTGCATAGTGATACGTAGTCTCAACGTCATAGGTGACATCCTCGATTGCCAAAGCCTCGAAATGCTTCCTAGCGTAGTCGATTTTTGCTTTCTCGGCAGGACGCAAGCTGGGTGTGCCGTTGCCACCGCCCTTGGTCTCCATGACGAAGTAAACGCGCTCCTTGCCGTCCACCTCTTCGACGTATGCCCAGTCAGGGTTGTAATTGCCCAGCGGGGTGTCGATCTTGAACTTGGAAGGCAACTTGGCGAACACCTTCACCTGTTCGGACTGACCAAGCGCCAAAGCGTAAGGCATCTCTACGGTCGAAGAGTCATACACGACGTAGTTGTAGATGCTCTTGCGCTCTGCCTTGATATCGAACTGCTCCAGCCTTTCTATGATCTGCCTCATCGGCAGCCCGTGTTCGGCGTCGGTCTCCTCCTCGAGGATCTGCTTCACGTAGAGGGTCTTGAGCTTGGCCTTGTTGTTGTACGTCACGGGGCGACCACCGCCTCGGATACCCCGAATTGTCGGACAAACTCCATTTCCTTATTCTACTGCAAACCCGACGTTTCCGGTATAAGGGGAGTCCCATAGTGTCGCCTCGAGGTTCCAGCAGTCGTCACCTCTGAACGGGGGACTTCTCTCGTGTCCCCACACGACCTCCGATACAACTGCCCCACCCTGCTTTCCATATTCCCCGCATGTTCGCACGGAACTCGGGCACCGCCCAAGGGTCGCGATACTTTTCCGATTTCTTTCGGCAGTGGGAGGGAGGTTTTCACGTCTACCGAAACAAACTGCTGCGCTTCGAAAAACTAACGCCGGGGGAATTCATCTTCTATTATTCGGCTTCGCTTTCCCCCTTTTGCGAACCCGGAACTCATGCGTTCTTCGTGTTACAAGGCAAGCTACAGGGGCGAGCCTAGACTGAATGGAGGTCAACTATGAAGAACTTGAACGAGAAGCCAATCACCGCAGCCGAGAGGTTCCTGGACCGTAGGAGCTACGAGACTCTCGACACTAACTGGGAGACACCCGATGGATTCGGAACCGTCGACATCATCGCAGTTGATGAGGACACCATCGTGTTCATCGACGTCGAGGCTACCCGCGGCACCGACGTTTCCCCGACGAGGAGAGCGCCCGAGGCAAGCGCGAGCCCCTCGCCGCCAAGTGGCTCGCGGAGAACGTGGACCGAGGTGACACGTCCATCCGATTCGACACCATCTCGATGATGGTCGTGAGCGAGGACCGCGCCCTCCTGCGCCATCACATCAACCAGCTTTCCACCGCACTCGAGGAGAAGTGGCGACCTCCGCTCCTCCCTTGGAGGAGGCCGGGCACCTCGTGGGGTACCCGGCTTTTCGTTCGAGGTTTTAGCCTGTTAAGTGCGTGTAACGCGCGAAACACAAAACCACCCGCTATGCGGGTGGAGAATATTTTTTGCTTTGCAAATTAAAATCCTTCCTTCTAGCATAGCGATTGTTCAGGTCACTAATAGCCAAGAAGGAAGGAGTAGCTATGGCACATAAGGCCAATAGCCTTGCACACACAAAATGGTTATGTAAATACCACATTGTGTTTACACCAAAGTATAGAAGGAAAGTCATTTATAACAAATACAGAGAAGATCTTCGAGAAATACTCAAGATGCTTTGTGACTGGAAAGGGGTGGAAATTCTAGAAGGTCACCTCATGCCAGATCACATACACATGCTTGTGAGTATTCCGCCTAAGATAAGCGTTTCAAGTTTTATGGGTTACTTAAAAGGTAAAAGCTCACTGCTCATGTTTGACAGACATGCAAACCTTAAATATAAGTATGGTAATAGAAAGTTTTGGGCTGAAGGCTACTATGTGTCAACAGTAGGTCTTAATGAGGCGACAATAAGAAAATATATTCGAGAACAAGAAAACGCCGATATAGCTCAGGATAAATTAAGTTTAAAGGAATATGAAAATCCCTTCGATAAATAACCTCGCTAGATAGCCAGTTTAACTGGCTGCCGGCGTTACATTGCTATTGTGACCTGAACGAAGTGAAGGGCAAAGGACTTGAGTCCTGGGCAAGTATACTTAGGGTTATACCCTAAGAGCAAACCACCCGCTATGCGGGTGGTTGTGATTCGGATTTATTCCTTGAGCGGCTTACTAGGAGTCGAAACTGGCCCTCCATTCCTCATACTCGGCCTGAGTAGATTCTCCGGCCTCAAGCGAATCAAGCTGCTTGCGCCATGCCTTGAGCGCAGATGCTAGCTTCGGGCCCATGCAGGAGCCCTCAGGAGCGGCCAGAACGAGCTCTTCGCCCTTCTCCAACGGCTGAAGGGAAAACTGGTCGCTCAGACGGAAAAGGAGCTCCAGGGCTTGCCTGCTGCTCTTCAGAGGAATCTCACGCAGTGCCTCCACGGACACATTCAGCGCGTCGGCGATCTGAGTGAGCTGCTCGTCGCCCGGGGTCCTGTTCCCCAGCTCGTAGTTACGAATGGCGGAGTCCGTCAGGCCGCACGACTTGGCAAGCTGCACCTGCGTGAGCTTGCGTATCTTCCTGTATTTCCTGATCAGCTGACCTGTGTTCATCCGTGCTCCTCATGAAAGCGAATCAAAAACGCATCAATTGCATGCCATCGCAAATAATAGCACGATAACGAACGCTTTATATTGACCGTTCGATTTTGAACTACTACCATGCAATCAAATACCGTTCAATATCGAACTGTTTGGAGGGTTCAATGGAGAACAAACCGACTCTGCTCAACGCCAAGCAGGTAGCCGAGCGCCTGGACGTCAGCAAGAGCACCGCATACAACATCATCAAGGAGCTCAATCGCGAGATGCAGGAGAGCGGATGCAAGGTGATCCAGGGCCGCGTGTGCAACGACAAGCTGGAAGAGGCCTTCTTCGGCATCAGAAAGGACCGTTAGCCATGACCGCAAAGCAAGCGAAGTACTAAGTCCTGTTCCTCCAGTAACAGAGCAAAAAAAGAATCGTAAAGGTCCTAGCTCAGCTTGTTTCTATAGTTGATGAGTATGGCGCCCTTGAAGACGATTCCGAGCAGCTTGACGCTGAGCTTCCTGACCGCCTGCGCAAGTCAATCCTCCAGATAGCGGTGCAGGGCAAGCTTGTGCCGCAGGACCCAAGCGACGAGCCTGCTGCTACCCTTCTTGAACGCATCCGCGAAGAGCGGACGAAGCTCATCAAAAAAAAGAAGATCAAGGCTCCCAAGGGCGGCGAGTCGGTCATCTACCGCGGTTCCGATGGTGGGTACTATGAGAAGCGCGGCAACGGTGAGCCCGTCTGTATCGATGATGAGATACCGTTCGAGATTCCAGAATCTTGGGAATGGGTACGACTGGGGTCGCTTTGCAGCCTCCTGATTGGCAAGACTCCGGCGAGGAGCGAAATCAAATATTGGAGCAACGGCAGCTTCCCCTGGGTGTCTATTTCCGATATGAAACAGGGAGAGGTGCTGAACAAGACCAAGGAGCTGGTATCCGCCGAAGCTATGGCCTCGTGCTTTAAGGCGGGATTAGTGCCAGCTGGCACGCTGATAATGAGTTTCAAGCTTACAATCGGAAGAACCTGCATTCTGGGAATGGATGCTGTTCACAACGAGGCGATAATCTCTGTTCAGACGACTTGCGACCCTGGCTTTACCCAACGTGACTACCTTGCTTATCAGCTGCCATACCTGTGCACATTTGGCGACTCGAAGGATGCAATCAAAGGCTCGACCTTAAACAAAGACAGCTTGTCAAACCTGCTTATCCCCATTCCTCCCCTTGCCGAACAGCAGCGCATTGTCGAGCGCGTCGATGAGCTCATGCCGCCGATTGACGAGCAGCGCAGAATCGCGGATGTCGTATCAAATGCATTGCGACAGTTCACCAATCGACAATAGAATCTACAGCCTCGCGCTGCTCAGCGCTGGTCTTGCGCAAGTAAATGCGAGTCGTTTCAATGCTTTCGTGTCCCATCAAATCAGCGAGGAAAGCTATGTCGTTGCTCTTCTCAAGGAAGTTTTTGGCAAACCTGTGACGAAAGGAGTGCGGATAGACCACGTTAGGGTTTATGCCGCATTCCTTCGCTAGAGACTTAAGGCGTCCGCTCAGACCTCTGCAGCTTATTCGATTGCCAGACTGGTTTCTTAACACGGCACCAGAGGCAATGTCTTCAGCGCGTAGCCAGGATAGGAACTCTAGCTTTAGGTGATTGGGAATATAAATCCGTCGGAGCTTATTTCCCTTCGAAACGATGTCCAGATGATCGGCCTCAATATCTGAGACATCGAGTTTTAGAAGTTCACTTACCCGCGCTCCCGTGCAAGTCATCAAACGTACTGCAAAGTACCATCGCCGATCCTCAAGCGATTCTAGATACCCCACATATCTCTTGTATTCGTCCTTGCTGATAACGTTCTCTAAGAAGGGTTTCTGCTGAATCCGAATGGATTTAAGCCGTCTATCAGTTTCGCCTAGATAGTCAAGATATGCATTCATGCCATTGATACGCATGTTGATTGTTTTTGCGCTGTAATTGTCCTGTAGGTACGTCTTATAGGCATCGAGATTCGAGTCGGTAATTTCATCGAACATCTCGTAGAACTGTTTTGATGCGTACAAATACGCAGTCTGCGTATTGATTGAAAGGCCACAGTCTACTAGGTAGTCTTTAAACGATTTCATGGTTCCTCCGTATCGCTAATCGAATAACGATACGAAGGTTAAGGCTAAAGGGCATTGAAGACAGTATGGATGCCAGCAGCGATTCGTTCTTGCTCTTTCAAAGGAGGGAGTGGAATCAACGCCTCCTCAAGATCGGTTAATTTGATTCCTGGGACCGTAGTTCCAGAGCCAATGCGCTTGAACTCATCAAAATGAGAGTCGAACCAAATACTCAGGAAATCTACGGGCACTTGAGCATTTACGACCTTCAAATCCTGATTGATGGCGCATCTAATGTTAGAAATGATCGTCTTGCCAGGGATTAGCCTTGTGGAGACAATCAACTGGCCAGGCTCGCAAATGGATATCGAGCTTTTATTTGCAAGGCCTTCCTCTGTAATGCTGTCTATCGTCGATTCAAGGACAGCGCCATGAATATCCTTCATAGATGCCCAGGGGATATTTCCACCCCAAAACTTCGAATTCGACTTATCCGGTGTTCCTCCGCCACTAAAGTACGCAACGGAGCCAAGCCTGCACCACTCCCACGACTCAGGAATCTCGAACGGTATCTCATCATCGATACAGACGGGCTCACCGTTGCCGCGCTTCTCATAGTACCCACCATCGGAACCGCGGTAGATGACCGACTCGCCGCCCTTGGGAGCCTTGATCTTCTTTTTTTTGATGAGCTTCGTCCGCTCTTCGCGGATGCGTTCAAGAAGGGTAGCAGCAGGCTCGTCGCTTGGGTCCTGCGGCACAAGCTTGCCCTGCACCGCTATCTGGAGGATTGACTTGCGCAGGCGGTCAGGAAGCTCAGCGTCAAGCTGCTCGCGTTCGTCCTCCAGCTTGCCGTACTCCTCGACGAGCGGAATCAGCTCTGAAACGCGCTCGGCAATGCGGCGCTGCTCAGCGAGGGGTGGAATTGGAATCAGATAGTTCTTAATCGTGTCCTGTGCCAATTCCTTTTGCTTCGTACTGCCACTTGCCAGGTCTTCAATAACAGATTGAACAGAGGGTCCAGCGAAATAGGTAAAGGCAAAGCGATAGTTAAACCATTCAGCATCGGTCCGAATGACAGTCACGTGGCTATCCGCAACCGCCCATCCGTACTTATTGACGGATGAGTCGTATATTGCCATTCGTCCGAGCGTACCGAGCCCCGTTGAATTCCAAAGAAGATCACCATCACACAAGGTGCGTTCATCTGCATAGCTGAGAACTGTACTGGGGTCTATGAATTTAGCCTTCTCAAGTGAGAAGCCGGACCACTGGTTGCACTTCTGGGCAACGACCGGGTATTGCTCAATGGAGGAGTACTTGGGCGACTTGCCACGCTGAATGTAGGTTGTTATCGATTCTAGTCGCGCCCACTCCCAGCTCTCAGGAATCTCGAACGGAATCTCGCCATCAACACAAACAGGCTTGCCCTTGCCGCGTTTCTCATAGTGCGACCCATCGGAAGCGCGGTAGATGATAGACTCGCCATTCTTGGGCGCCTTAATCTTCTTCTCTTTGATGAGTTGGGCACGTTCGGCGCGTATGCGCTCAAGCAGGATGGACGCCGGCTCGTCGTTGGGGTCTTGCGGTACCAGCTTTCCCTGTACTGCAAGTTGCAGAATAGAGTTGCGCAGGTCCTTAGCCTTCATTCCCAACCTCGATTCCAAGGATCTCACAAATCTGAGCCAGCTTCTTATCAATCTCGAAATCGAGCCGTGCACGTTCTGCGCGGTAGTTGCAAATGAGCTCGTCGGGCGGCAGGATGGTTTCTTCCTCGTGCGGGTAGCCGCACAGGTCAAAGTTGAAGCCGGTGTTTACCAGCTCTTCGATGCTATAGAGCTTGGACTTCGGGCCGTCCGGCAGTTCTATCTCCTTGCGGTTGTTCCACCATTCGCGCACGCGGTCGAAGTGCTCGCCGCGTATGGGCTTGGTCTTCGAGAAATGCTTGTAGCCCTCCGGTATGTCCATGCGGTAGAACCATACACCGTCGCCGCGACCGGTGTTGTCGAAGAACAGGATGTTGGTGGTAATGGAGGTATAAGGTGCGAACACACTCTGCGGCATGCGCACAACGGTGTGCAGGTTGAACTCCTCCACCAACCGGCGCTTGATCTCCACCTTGGCGGAGTCTTGGCCGAACAGGAACCCGTCGGGGATGATGACGGCTGCACGCCCGCCGCGCTTGAGTCGGTAGAGGATGAGCGCAAGGAAGAGGTCTGCGGTCTCGGAGCTGCGCAGCGCAGTCGGGAAGTTGTTCTGTATCGAGGCTTTCTCGGAGCCGCCGTACGGCGGGTTCATCAGCACCACGTCGAACTGGCCGCCCTCCTTGTGACGGTAGTCGCGCACGTCGTGCTCAAGCGAGTTGTCGTGAAACACCTGCGGATTATCGATGTCATGGAGCAGCATGTTGGTGATGCAGAGCAGGTACGGCAGCTGCTTCTTCTCGATGCCGTAGATCGACTTCGAATAGGACTCCTGGTCGGAAGGTGTATTTACCTGCTTCGCCAGTAGCTTCAAGGCACTCGTAAGGAACCCTCCCGTGCCGCATGCGAAGTCGGCTACGGACTCGCCCAGCTTCGGTGCGAGCATCTCGGCCATAAAATCGGTTACGGCACGCGGCGTGTAGAACTCACCCGCGTTACCGGCCGACTGCAAGTCTTTGAGGATGGTCTCGTAGATCTCGCCGAAGGCATGGCGCTCTTTGTACTCGGTAAAGTCCACCGACTCGTCGATGGCGTTGACCACCTGACGGAGCAGGATGCCGTCCTTCATGTAGTTGTTGGCATCGGTAAAGGCGGCTTTCACGACGACCTGGCGCAGGGGCGCGTTCTGATCAAGCTCAAGACCAGCGAGAGTCTTGAACAGGTCGTTGTTGACGAAGTCGAGCAGCTCGTCGCCCGTGAGGGCGCTTCCGTCTTTTGGATCCGGTGCCCAGCTGTGCCAGCGAAGCCGGTCGGGGATGATGGATTCGTACGAATCGTCGTGGAATTCCCATTCCTCTTCCTTCGCGTCGTAGATCTTCAGGAAGAACAGCCACGTCATCTGCTCAATGCGCTGCGCGTCGCCGTTGATACCGGCGTCGTTACGCATGATGTTCTGGAGGGTTTTCACCAGTGATCCCAGTGCCATGCTTTAAGCCTTTCTATGCTGAATAGAGCGCATTCTCAAGCGTTTGCGCCGCGTAGATGAATTGCTTCTTGCCGCCAAATGCCTTGCATATCTTCATAGGGCTTCCGAATTGGCGGAACTCCTCGAGGTCGAGCACTCTCGTGTCGTCCAGATCGACGAGATTCGATGTAGCGTACTTGTCTAACAGAGTTTCAAGCACGTCGTGCGCCACGCCGGTATACTCATACAAGTAGCCCTTCTTCTTCACGTTGTTCGCGCGCTCGCTTCGCGTGAGGGGCTTCTGGTCGTAGGCGATGTGGCAGATGAGGTCGAAATCGCTCATCTGGTCTTGCCCTGATTCTTTCCTGATCTCGTCAAGGAACACGCCGCGTTCCTTGAGCTCGTCGATGATGGCCTGCTTGCGGTCCTCGGCGTTCCACACAACGAGGAAATGGTCGAGGGTGTCGTATTCGCCCCGAATGTTCTTGCGGGTGTAGTCTTTCAGGCTCTCGGTCACCAAATCGCCCGATACGGAGTAGTACTCGACCCGCTCGGAAACGACCTCAACGGGAACGCCGTGAACGTAATATTTGACATGGCCGCTCTGGTCATCGTCGATATCTGGCCAATCATCCGTATCGGGCACGGGGGTGACGTCGGGTGGGTTGTCTGGCTTGTCTTCATCGGGAACCATGGGGCCGTCGGGGGATGGTTCGAAGATTTGGACCGGCTCGCCGTCAAACGCAGGATCAGCGAACATTCGAGAGGCGTCGCGGAAATCCAAGATGGTGAAATACAGCTTCCCGTAAGGCTCGCATATGCGCGTGCCTCGGCCGACGATCTGCTTGAACTCGGTCATGCCCTGCTCGCCGTAGACGTTGTCAAGAACGACAAGCTTGCAGGTCTTGCAGTTCACACCCGTAGTAAGGAGTTTCGACGTCGTGACGATGGTTGGGTATTTCTCGTCGGGATCGATGAACTCATCGAGCTTCGCCTTGCCCTCTTTCGAATCGCCGGTGATGCGCATGATGTAGGTTGGATGCGCTTTTACGATGTCGCTATTCTCGTTGATTAACGCCTGTCGCATGCGCTCGGCATGGTCGATGTCAATGCAGAAGACTATCGTCTTGGAATATCTGTCGGTCTCTTTGAGGAATTGGGTGATTTTCTTGGCAACGACGTCGGTCCGTTCCTTGATAACCAGGTCGTGGTCGAAGTCCTGTTTCTCGTACACACGGTCATCGATGAGCTTACCGTTGTCGTCAACGGTTCCGGCCTCCGGACGCCAGCCGTAGACGTCGACGTTCGGCTTCACGCGCACGACCTGGTATGGAGCGAGGAAGCCATCCTCGATGCCCTGTTTCAGCGAATAGGTGAACACCGGCTCGCCGAAATAGTCGATGTTCGATATGTCTTTCGTTTCCTTCGGTGTGGCCGTCATACCAATCTGGACGGCTGAGCTGAAGTATTCGAGAATCTTACGCCACGCCGAGTCCTCGGCAGCGCTGCCGCGATGGCATTCGTCGACGATGATGAGGTCGAAGAATTCAGGGCTAAACTCTCTGAAGATTTCTTCGCCATCGGTGCCGACGAGCTGCTGATACAAGGCGAAGTAAATCTCGTAGGCCGGATCGAGTTTGCGATGCTCAACCTTCGTGATAACCTTGCGCAGCGGCTTGAAATCGCCATCAATGGTTTGGTCAACGAGGATATTCCTATCAGCCAGATAGAGCACTTTTCGAGCCAAGCCCGCCTCGCGCAGGCGATGAACTATCTGAAAGGCCGTGTACGTCTTGCCCGTGCCAGTCGCCATGACGAGGAGGAGCTTGTCCTGGCCCTTGGCGACCGCCTCGACCGTTCGATTGACAGCGTTGCGCTGGTAATAGCGCGGCGAGTTACCGCCGTGTTCGTAATAGTAAGGTGATAAAACAATATCCTTGGCCTTCTCCGTTGAGAGCTTCTTCGATTCGCGATAGCGCTTCCAAAGCTCGTCTGGGGTCGGGAATTCATCCATCTGTAGGCGGCGAACTTTGCCTGTGGTGAAGTCGTGCTCGGCGAACCCTTTGCCGTTTGAGCTGTATGCGAAGGGAACGTCGAGCGCGATGGCATAGTCCATCGCCTGCTGCAGACCGGCCTCTACCGTGTGGCTCGAATCCTTCGCCTCAACTATGGCGATGGGCATTTCGCGCTTGTACATAAGCAGGTAGTCGGCCTTCTTCGGCTTCTTCCTGGTTTGGAGGTTCTTGCGCACGACGATCTCGCCGTCGGTGAAATAGTATTCGGTGAATATTTGCTTATCAGTGTCCCAGTTCTTTTTCAACGCGGGGTCGATGAGCTTTAAGCGCACGTCCGATTCGTTCATTGCGCTACCCTCCTGATTGCCTCTTCCGCAAGCATCGACGCGATGAAGGCGCTAGCCGACACGCAATCCTGCTTGGCCATGGCTGTCACCGCTTTCTTGAGGTCGGGAGTGACGGCAAATATAATTCGCTCAGTCTTCTTGCCGTTGAGGAGCGTCTGCTTGAGCTCGGTTTCGTCCATCGTTGTTCCTTTGAAGATTCAATTTGAGTGCCACGTGATTTGGCATCATTGTTATATAAGTTTACCATATGCCGCCGTCTACCTGTTTTTATGGTGGCTTATAGTCGGTTTTCCGGTTTTATGAAGATGGCTTCGTCTAGGACATTGACGAGGGTCACGTGCATATCGGAGGCTGCTGCATTACGGTCGACGATCCTGAATGGTGCTGCAACGATTACGAAGAGGGGTTTAGCTACTGGGACAATTTGTCCCAGTGCTTTTTCAGGCACCTGAAACAGAAAGAAAAACGCCCTTGCAGTGGGATAATGGAATCACGATGCATCCGAATGTATGGTGAGCAGAATGAGACGATATGCAAAACACAATCGAAATTAGGTCCCGTTATACGGTTAGCGTTCTCGAAACGACCACGGAAAGAAATGGCTTTTCATTTGGTGGTTGCGATATCTATGATCTGGTTGCCGCAACCACATGTGGCGCCATTGGCGGGCTGATAGACATCTTCATGGTTGGCGCGCCTGGTGAAGGCAAACCTCTGGAGAAATGGGCCGACAACCAAGTTGACGAAGCCGTGAAGAAATTCGCGAAGCTGACAGGATGGTCTCCTCGCGAAGGCAAGGAAGATTCTCTCTCCAGCGCAATTGGCTATCTCGAGAAAACCTTTACGGTCAACTACGATCAAAGGCACAGCGGCGACATCAACAACCGGTTCAAAATGTCAACCAAGAACCATCATTTCAAGTCGCTTTCGCATTCGCCTGATCCGGTAGGCCTATTCTTCTCGCTGCTTGATCAGTTCTGTTCGACCTCAACGTTCGTAAGCAATGGAACGATTATCCCAATCACGACGGAGAAGAACGAACTTGGCAGCCTTAAGCTGTGCGGGCACACCTTTGAATCAAAGCTGTTCTGTGGTTTCGCTAACTGGCTCGGACACGTTATGTCCGATATTGCCGGGAGTTCCGGCACCAGGGGGCAAGGTGGGCGCGGAGCTGGATTGGCCGCACCGTTTTACGAGCTCTTCCAGTTCTGCAATTTTGGAAAGCTCAACGTTGGCAAGGACAAGCAAACGTTTGCCGATGTCGCGACTCGCGTTTACCAGCAGGGCTACGATACCCGCTTTGCGCTCGCTATGGCTGCGCCGGTCCTGGTCGTCGATTTGATGGTCAAACTAATCTGGGCCCTGAGACAGTATTTTACGCAGGGCATCAAACCGACTGAAAGCCTGAAAGCGAAGGCGAACGATGGCCTTCGAACCATGCTCCTTGTCGCCAATGGCACGATGTGCATCCTAGATGGCGCGGATGCGTACATAAAGTCTGCTGGCGGAGCAAATGCAGTAGAGCTTTTTTCAAGAATCAACTACCTTGCCTGGATAAGACTGTCGATGCTAGTGATCCGAGAGCTCAGCATCCGCCTCAGCCTCGAGAGAGACATCGAGGCAATGGTAGCGCTAAACCAGGCCTACAAAGACTACCTCGCAGACCTCGAGGACCTCGATGCAGCTCGATTCAAGAAGGAATCCGAGGAATATGAGAGGTTCGCCAACAAGCTCTCTAAGGTTAATACCGAAGAAGAGCTCAATGTCGAACTTAATAGCATTTACGAAGAACTCGGTCTCGCGAAGCCGTGGAACGGTTCTCTCGATGATCACATGACAAATAAGGAAGCGCTTCTTCGCTTCGAGTAAGGAGAGTCAATGCCATTGCCCATTGTTATCGGAATAGCTGCAGCTGTTGCTGGCATCGCTGGAGTTGGAGTCGGTGCCCATGGTGGAGTGAACATCAAGAAAGCAATTGACAAGGAAGACGAAGCAAAGGCGCTTCATGAGGAATGCTGCAACAAATTCGTCGAGAAAGGCACCCTTGCCGATGAGGCAATGGACAATCTCGGAATTCTGGAACTTGAAACGCTCGGCGGTTTCGAGGACTTCTCGAACGTTGTGGCCAAAATCCAAAATGCGCCTGAATTTACCGCGATTGACGCGTCTTGCACGGAGCTGCCTAAGTTCAGCTCTGATGGACTGCGCGCTGTTTCCGTTGTGGCAAAGGCAACGATAGGCGGCCTTGCTGGTGCCGCAGCTGGAACCGCTGGTGGTTTCGCAGCGGCAGGCGCAACCACCTCCGTCGTGGCAGCTTTGGGAACCGCATCCACAGGCACGGCAATCTCGACTTTAAGCGGAGTTGCGGCAACCAACGCCACCCTCGCAGCCCTCGGAGGAGGCTCATTGGCAATGGGCGGCGGCGGAATGGCCGCAGGAGCCGCTGTTCTTGGCGGAGCGGCAGCTGGAGCAGGTATCCTCGTTGGCGGCGTCATCATCAACGTTATCGGTCAAAAGTTGTCCGACAACGCTGAAGAGCTTATGGAGCAGGTTCTTGAAGAGAAGAAATCCGTCGATCAGGCATGCGCACTGTTTGATGATATTCGAGAAAGCGCTGAGCGATACGCAAAGGCTATCGAGGTAACTCGACATGAATACGTAAAACATGTTGACAAGATTTCTTTTGTGGTCAACGATCTTGGCAAAACGGACTGGAATGACTTTACGGACAAGGAAAAGCTCGCATTCGAAAACACGGTTCTTCTAGTTAGTCTCTTGTTCAACATGTGTAAGACTAATATCGTCATCGATGATGACGGCGACGGTATTACTGATCGCGTAAACCATAACGGTATAGATAAGGGAATCGAGGAGTCTGCCGGCTTTATCAAGACCCTTCAGGACAACTAGAAGAGCTGCAAGAATAATAGAGCTCACACAGTGCTGCGAGACTGTGAAAAAGATATTAAAAACGATTAGATGAATAAGAGCGCGCAAATGAACAATCTGAAAAACGGCAAGACAAAATCCACACAAGCACGAGAAATTATAAAAGGACTGTTTGTTTTAGCTATCGTAGTGTTTATTTTTATGTGTGGAGTTGCAGCTCTAATTAATCTGGCTGGACCAGGTGTCGCCGTCTTCTTCTCATCTCTTTCTACACTTGACTCTGCAATTGTAGTCGCACTGATAACTGCGATGGTATCTATTGTTACATACGTTTCGGGAAACGTTGCGAGTAATGTTATGAGGCGCAACGAGTATTTGCGCAAGCATCGTGAAGAACCGTATATGCAGCTCATTTCTATGTTTTACGATTTTCAAGCCCAAACAATAACCGGCAAGGAATTTACACAAAAAGAGTTGGTTGATTTATTCAACCAATTTACGAAAGAACTGACCCTTTGGGGCTCTTCCAAAGCGATTAAGGCTTGGGGAAATTGGCGGGTTGCTTCATCAAGAGGCATTAATGACCCAAAAGACTTATTGTTTGGGATGGAGAGGGTTCTTATTCAGCTCAGAAAAGACATGGGACTAAAATGGGGAATCGCAGAGGGTGATTTGCTTCGCCTTATCGTGAACGATATTGATGATTACATCGGTCAGAATAAACGCAACTAACAAGTTGCTTATTACACGGTTTTTAGCAGTCTCCCTATCCTTATGACGAGGATCTTCTGCCGCTCGATGAGCTTGTGACCGATGTCTTCGATACGCACAGGTATTCCGTTACTTGCGGCACATCCATGAGTCCATCGGGCAGGTCGTACGTTTCGGATGTCGAGGAGGCAGCAGATCCCCGTATCTCCGCCCCGACATTCTCGAGACTTTCCACATTATTATCCGACGCACTCCCTGCTGCGCCGGGAGTGCGTCGTGTGGCATCTGGGGGGATGCTGTCTTTCATAGGATAGCCCTACCGCCTCTCGTCTTGCATCTGGTGCTCTCAGGTCGCGACAAGGCCCAAGGAGTCTCGTCTATTCGTTGAGGCAAACAAAGAGATATCTGTTGGGAGGCGCGTGTACAAAGCCACACGGGGCACTAGGTCACGCTAGGTCATGGATAGGATTTCAGCTGGGACTTCAGCTAATTCCAAGAAATGTAACTTCTTCGATTCAATAAAAGGGGCGAACTATGAGTAGAGATTAGAGATAAAATTCAGATAAAGGTGGGCTTGAGCTATTAAACCCACAATCTGATAAAGCTTAAGCCTAGGGTTCGGAGT
The DNA here is from genome assembly GCA_963544885.1 of uncultured Atopobium sp. Classification (GTDB taxonomy): domain Bacteria; phylum Actinomycetota; class Coriobacteriia; order Coriobacteriales; family Atopobiaceae; genus Lancefieldella. The sequence goes on from CAUUHE010000015.1 coordinate 17,660, forward strand.
GTCTCATGAGTGAGTTTACTAAAATTTCTATACACAATCACCTTGGCGGAAAAGATGCAGATTGCACAATTGATAAGAGTTGCGGTTTCAAAAGCTCTTTTGACTTGTCCACAGCGTATAGACAAGTGGACGAAGCCGTTAAATATAACTTCAAACTTCTTGGTCAAACTAACCACAATGATTTTGACGCGGCATCCTTTTGTCTGCTAAGACGTTATTGTTCTATGCACGGTATAATTCTCGTCCCTGGTGTTGAGATTGATTTACAGAACTGGGAGCATTCCGATAAGACCGTTCAACTCGTTCTCCTTATAGATCCGTCAACAAATCCATGGAATTTTCAGTCAAAACTGCGTGCCTATTATCAGGGTAATGCCGTACTAGAGGATTCAAAGAAGCCAGGGGGTGCTGATTGCTTTTTCCTTACTATTGATCAGCTCAGCGAGTTAGCTACATTAAATCGCTCTATTATCTGTGTACATGGCACAAAGCAAAACCAGAAGTCAATGCAGAAAAATCCCGAGATGGCTCCAGAGCTCTTATCAATGTCCCGTTTTTTGCCGGTAGCCACAGAGGACAACAAGTCTTTTCATAAAATCACGCTCCAGAACTCCCTGAAGGATTTTCTGTCGGAAGAATATTGCGAGTGGCTTTCGGATGCAGCGAATATAAGTTCCGCCGACCAGACTTCTTTCAAGAAGTTCAGCGAGGAAATGTCCCCGACCTACATTTGGGCGGGCAATAGCTTTGATGACCTCTTCTACTCTGTCTTGGTGGGAGATACGCGTGTCCTCAGAGCGGAAGACATCATCACGCCCACCTCTTTCGTATCAAAGATTGTCATAGACGAGAATTTTGCGATGGGAAGCTCGGAAATTGACTGTTCTCACGGCATAAACGCAATTATTGGCCCTTCCGGATCAGGTAAGACTTTGCTGCTAGATTTGATCAAAGACAAACTCATGGGGAAGCATCTCTCTGAGAACACCTCGAACGTTTCCAACTACGAGGGGATGTGCAGCCCCGACAGTATCCATCTGTACGACTCGAATAACCGGGAGCTTAGTGTCGAGTCGGGCTACAAAGTAGTCGAGCTTGAGAACTTGTATCAGAGAATCATCAAGGCATATTCTTCTGATCCCACAGCCCTACTTAATGATCTTGGCCTGAGTATTGAAGACAGCAGCTACCAAAAGAAGCTCGATAGCTTCAGAGACTCAATGAACGCTCTTCTTACAAACAAACGAAGAAGCAAGCAGCTTCAAGATGCAAATTCAGAGTGCATTGCCCGTGTTGGTGACGCCTTCGAATTTATAAAAGCAAACAAAAACGACCGTGCGGGTGTGATTGTTTACAAGGCAGACGCTCGAATAGCTGGCGAGCTAACTACTATCAACCAGACAGTTGCGAGTATTTCCGAAGACATCGAGCGTGTGGACGCTGCTTTCATGACGCTCAAGGAAGTCGCCAGCAATCGCGAGTTGTCGGATGATCTTATTTCGGGGATTGAACAACTCAATGATCGGTTCGCTCAAGAGTTGAGCGACTTAAAGCTCAAATACGAAAAGGAATCTCGTTGCTTACAGCTCAAGCAAGGGATTAACAATCTGATTTATGTCGCAGTTCAGGTGTACAACAGCAAGATCAGCCTTCAGTCGACTGAAGTGACCAACAAGGAGACAGCTGCTGATAATGACTTGCAGATCATCGCGAATAACTGCCTAGAGATAAAGAAGCTGAAGCTGACCAGATCTGCGCCATGCTTGGGCAAAGAGGAACTGACCTCATCTCTGAAACTCTTTTCGGAGTCTAGCTCTGTAAAACTTGAAACGGAGGGAATCAATCTAAAGCTCTCTGATACCGACAGCATCAAAGAGGCGTTCCCGGGGGCCATTGGAAATAAGCCTAGAGTAAATAAGTCGCGTTTTGACCCGCCTTACGATCTCACTGACTCCGAAAGCGTAGACAAACTGATAGAGGTGTTCTTTAAGGAGAGTTTCTCCGACTCTTTGAGTTTTTCCCTTCCCTACAGGGATGCTCTCAATTATACAATTAAGATTAAAACTGATGAAAACACCTTTATGCCCATCGATGAATTATCGGCAGGTATGCTGAGCAAGACATACGTTTCAAATTTCCTCGACAAGACAATTCAAGATTCCGGTAGCAACACTGTGATAGTGTTCGATCAGCCCGAGTCGAATATGGACAAGCTTTTTCTCCTAACTGTGCTTGCAAGTAAGTTCGATGAGCTTAGGAGAACCCATCAGCTATTTATAGCGACGCATGAGCCCCTACTGGTCGTGAACGCTGACTCCAACGAAATCATCCTTGCCAAAAACGATAAAACTATCGGCAAGGAAAACCACATTACCTATTCAAACAGATCGTTTGTAGGAGCGCGAGGTAAGAGTGAGCTTGTTGAGAATATTGCCGAGCTTATTGACGGCGGATCAAATGCGGTTAAGAGACGCAGCGATATCTATGAAGGGATGAAATCATGAGTGAAGATTCGAGTGTCGACAAGAAGCTGCTGAGTGTGAAGGTCGATGAAAAAGACAATCTGACAATCAATGGCGCTGAGAAAAAGATCGAAGAACTCGAGGCTGAGTTCTTCGAGGAACTGGTAGATAAGGCTTTAGCTGACGAAGTCGATTTCGTCCTTGAAGATGATGGTGGGATTGTTTGCAATTTCTTCAAAACAATCAAGGACGGAACTTCTGCGGACAGTGAGTTGCGCAAGCTATACGAGAAAACTCTTACCGACGACAAAGTTTCGGATGAGAATGATTCAAAATCTTCGGATGAGTAGGAAACTAGGTCTGCAACCGAAGTTGGGCTCGTGGCGGCGGAATCCTAATGCCATCTTCGCAATTCATCTGTAGTCACCTGTTGGACTTAAATCAGCGTTTCCCCAGCTTGGCGCTGTCACTCTTTACTTGAAAATCGTCACTCTTGGGTCGGGGAGTGCCCCACCCCGTCGGCGCCGTTTTCGTCCGTGTAGTCAGTTGCGCGCAACCGGACCGCGTTTCCACAGTTCAAAGCCGTCACTTTTCGATTGGGCAAATACTCTCCCCAGGTGACTACAGAGCGTGTAGTCAGTGCTGACTATAGGGTGACTACACGGTTTTCGAGATAGGAGAGTGGAGGAAACGCTCGCTCACCTGCCCCGATGACTACATGGAAACGGGTCATGCAACGATTGAGTGGGAATGACAGAGTTTGAACAAGAAATTATCGAGGCATATGATGCCCGCGAGCGTGGCTATATCAAGAAATAAATAACTACTTTGATGATATTAACAACCACCTGTGCAACTTAAGGCACATACAGGTTCTTGCGTTTCTTGCCGCTATCGGCAAAAACAGTCTCGTTTGCTATAATAATCTCATCAGTTTTTGCCGATAGGGAGGTGAAGCTTGATGGGATTTCTTTCTGCAGCAGAGATTGCTGAGCTCTGGGGCATATCTGAGAGAAGTGTGCGCAATTACTGTGCTAATGGACGTGTACCAGGTGCTTTTCTCGTGGGAAAAACTTGGAACATTCCAGCTGATGCGGTAAAACCTTCTCGAAAAAATGCTAAAAAATCATCAACAAGTCCGCTGCTTTCGCGCTTGATTGAAGAAAAGGCCTCAAAAATAAAGGGCGGCATTTACCATAAGCTCCAGGTAGAGCTTACCTATAACTCTAATCACATTGAGGGAAGCAAACTCTCCCTCGATCAGACACGTATGATTTTTGAAACGGCGACTATCGGCGTTGATGGAAATCCTGTTCACATTGACGACATTGTAGAAACTCAGAACCACTTTCGCGCTATCGATTACGTGATTGACCATGCAAAAGATCCCCTTACAGAGGCCATTATCAAAGAACTTCACCGTATTCTTAAAACGGGAACTACAGATTCTGCAAAAGATTGGTTTGCTGTTGGAGATTACAAACGCTTACCAAATGAGGTCGGCGGGCGAGAAACCACTTTTCCAGAAAATGTTGCTAAAGAGATGAAATCGCTGTTAAGGGCATATAACTCAAACAGCTCCCATTCCTTTGAAAATATTGTTGATTACCACGTTCGCTTTGAGCGCATTCATCCATTCCAAGATGGCAACGGACGTGTCGGTAGGTTGATTATGCTTAAAGAATGCCTTGCTCATGACGTTGTTCCGTTCGTAATTACTGACGAAATGAAGTCTTTCTACTATCGTGGACTCTCTAAGTGGGATAAGGAGAACGGCTATCTTCTTGATACGTGCCTTACAGCCCAGGATAGATTCAAAGCCACGCTGGATTACTTCCGAATTCCGTACGGTGATAAGTAGGTGTAATTGCTTTTCTCGTTTTAGCGTTATAGTGCTGTTTTTGATCAATAGACGTCAGCTTGTTGCACATGCAGTCGATGAGCTCCTTTTGGATAACGAAAGACCCTCGTGAGCCGTTGCACCACTTCCTCAGGGGAGGGGGGTCACTACGTCTTTTGCGTAGTGGTAGTCGTCCAAGGGGTTAGGTAAACGGCGTGAATGCCAAGTTCACGCATATACTTACCAACAGTTCGTTCAGCGATCTTATATCCTTTTGAGCGAAGTTCTTGGGTGATTTTGCCGGCACCGTAAATACAAAGGCTTTTGATCCAAATCGCTTTAATTTCACCTTGAATAAACTTCTTCCGAAGCTTTCGCGGTGATTGGTGATTATGACGCTTTTCTCGTTGATAGTAACCACTTCTTGAGATTCCAACATAATCACACATACCATTGATGGAAGGGTGGGATTCCAAAGCGTGCTGAACGTCCATTTCTTGGTATACCTTTTCGGTAGTTACTTGCTCAGAATTCCGATTGATTTTTTTAATACTTCGATCGCTCCTTCAGCGTCACGAAGTTGACGCTTTAGTCGTGCAATCTCCTTGTCCTTATCGCTGGCAAAATTACCAGAGCCACGGCCAAACTCCCCAGTCTCAGTAACTACTTCCTTAATTATACTAAATCAGAGTCTCTATTTAACTTGTACACTTTTTATTCTAGGCCCATACAAAAAACTGACTTACTCAAGTTATGAGATAAGTCAGTTTTTTAGTTTTTAGAATTTGAATAAGTCATTAAGAGCTTCAGTCATAGTTGGGTGAGCGTAAATTTGGTCACGCAAGTCTTCAGCCTTTAAGTGGTGCTGCATTGCTAAAGTAATGACATTGATAGTTTCGTAAGCTTCTTCAGCGTAGATAGTAGCACCTAAGATTTCGTGAGTTTCTGGGTCAATCAAAGCCTTGTATGAGCCTCTTGGGTTGCCGATGACTTGGGCCTTTGGCACACCAGCTGCAGGCATTGTTAAGACCTTGTAAGCTTTACCTTGGGCCTTTAACTCGCTTTCAGTTAGTCCAGCTGAAGAAATTGCTGGCTTAATGAAGATTGAGTTAGCAAAAACTGGACGATTCTTCTTAGTTCTAGTCTTGTCACCAAAGAGTTGATTGTCCATAATCCGCCAGTCATCAAGCGAAATGTAGGTAAATTGCAAGCTACCGGCAACATCACCCATAGCGTAGATATTAGGAACACTGGTTTCAAGCTTATCGTTAACGACAATTTCGCCTCTTTGGCCAACTTCAAGACTGGTTTTTTCTAGGTGAAGGGCGGCAGTGGCTGGGTGGCGGCCAACTGACACAAGCATCACGTCTGCTTGCAAGTCCTTAACACCATCTTCGGTTTCAACAGTTAAGTTAAGACCAGCTTCAGTTTCTTCAACCTTGGTCAAAGAAGACTTAAGCATGAAGGTAACGCCATCTGCTTCCATATCAGCCTTAGCTGCCTGAGCAATTTCTGGTTCAAACCGGCCCAAGATACTTGGCATTGGTTCAATTACAGTTACTTTACTGCCAAAGCCAGCGTACATTGAAGCAAATTCAAGTCCGATTGGTCCACCACCTAAAATAACCAGATTCTTAGCAAGTTCTTTTTTAGCAAGCATTTCAGTTGAAGTAAATATCTTATCGTCAATCTTTAGGCCATCAATATTTGGTACATTACTTTCGGCACCAGTATTAATGAAAAGACGGTCGAATGTTAATTCTTCTGTACCTGATTCATCAGTTACCTTGATTGTCTTATCATCAATAAATTCAGCACTTGCATCAAGCACAGTTGCCAAGTCTTGGTCTGCTATCTTGTGGTAGTTCTTGTTGCGTAGTTTTGCTGTCATAGCTTCCTTAGTTTCGAAAGCTTCTTCATACTTAACTCCTCTTTGAGAGTTAATCACCAAGTTCTTAGTTGGCAAACATGCGATGTTGATACACGTTCCGCCGTACATCATTGGATCTTTTTCAATCAAAAGCACTTCTTCGCCATGACTTGTCAGGCTCCCTGCCAAAGTCTTACCAGCTTTGCCAAAGCCAATAATAATATTCTTAAAATGTCTCATACTTAGACTCCTAATCCAAATTATCGCTACTTATTTTTTGTCAGTAACATATTTTTTTACAAAATATCACTGTAGATGTTAGCTGTCTACAATTTTGCTTATAGCTATAATAAGTTCAATTGAATTGCCGGAGCCTTTGGCAAGCACTGGCAAGAGAAGGGATTAGGTGCATGAACAACTAGCGATACTCATAAAGCCCGAATTCACGTAACGTCGCTGACGACACTACCGCGGGTGTAGTATTGCTTAATCATGTCTTACTTCACCGTCATTTATCTGTGCATAATTGCATGCTACTCCGCGTGGTCTTCGGCAGAACCGAGGTATCATGCAGCTTAATCTTTCAAATATTGAATATACCTATCCGTCATCGGTAGAGCCCACCTTACATGATGTGACTATTGTGCTTCCACAAGGATGGACCGGCCTCGTTGGTAATAACGGATCTGGTAAAACAACCCTCGCACGTATCGTATGTGGTCTATTGCAACCTGACAGGGGAGTTATAAGCCCATCGTTTTTCTCGGTATATTGTGCACAAAATGCAACGGAGGCCCCAGCTACTCTTTTTGATTTTGCGGTTGCCTATGATGATGTGGCCATTAAGCTGAGGCGAGAGCTTTCGTTGGAGGATGATTGGCCTTGGCGTTTTGAGACACTTTCGTGTGGTCAGCAGAAGCGACTCCAGGTAGCGTGTGCTTTATGGGCCACGCCTGACGTTCTTGTGCTCGATGAGCCCACTAATCATGTGGATGTATCAACAAAACATGCTCTTTTTGCGGCCTTGTCGCAGTTCAAGGGTATTGGGGTGCTTATTTCACATGATAAGGAACTGTTGGACAAACTCTGCACTCAATGTTTGTTTGTAGCTAACGGCACGGCAAACATGAAATCTGGTGGTTATACTCAGGCATCGTCGCAGGTAGAGCTTGAACGTTCTAGCGCATTACACGCAAAGGAAGCGGCACAAAAAGAGAAGACTCGCCTTGAGCGAGAAGCCCAACGACGTAGAGAAGAGGCTTCTAGAGTTCAGGCGCGCAAAAGTGGAAGAACTATTGACAAGCATGACAGTGATGCGCGCGCAAAAAAGCGGGGCTATATAGTTTCAGGCCAAGATGGTAAAGCGGGAAAATTGGCTGTACGCATGTGGGATAGACTTGAGAAGGCAACAGGTAAAGCCACAGGTATTAGGGTTGAGAAACAATACGATTCCAATATCTGGTTGGATAGTGAGGCAAGTAAGAGAAAAGTTCTGTTGAGGACGGAACCTAATAACATGCTCATGGGAGAGAGCTGCCTTCAAACTCCACCGCTGTTTATTGGCAACACGGATCATATTGGCATTGTTGGCGATAATGGCTGTGGTAAAACAACGCTGATAAAGAAAATTATTTCAAGTATTTCTGACGATGTGCGGATGTTATATATTCCTCAGGAGCCAACTAAACTGCAAAAAACAGAGACAGTAAGAAAAATCAAAGGGCTATCAAACTCCCAGCGTGGAAGAGTGTTGTCTGTTGTGGCACAACTCAATTCCGACCCTGATTATGTTCTTGCAGGTGAGCTAACCAGTCCAGGTGAAATGAGAAAGCTTATGCTTGCGCTGGGAATGCTTGAATCACCAGAGCTTATCGTAGTGGACGAGCCAACTAATTATTTAGACCTTGGCTCAACAGTAGCGCTTGAACGTTTACTATCTGAATATCCAGGAGCTTTGTTGCTGGTCTCACATGATCTCTCGTTGGTTGATTCCGCTACATCGATAAAATGGAGCATTCAGCGATCAAATGACAACTTTAAGCTGGTAGTGCAATAGGGGCGAGAAACACGTTGGACAGTTACGGTGGTTGCGCGTTTGGGTTTGAGTGGCTCGCTGACACAGACCGCTGCTTTTATACCGCTCGCCGTAGTTGTTCAAGCAAGCTAACTTCTGTTGAAAAATTTTATATAAACTAAAAGGTCAAATCGATTTCTTCTGGGATTGCTTGTGTGTTTAAGCATGGATTTCGGAGGGACCTATGCTTCACTTTAATCACGGTTCAAAGCAAGAAACCAATGAGGGAAATGTGGCCGGTGCGGGCAACGCAGGTACGGGCGCTGCGGGCGGTGCGGGCTCCGCTGGCGCTGTGGATGCTGCTGGTGCGGGTGCCGGAGCCCCCAACATTCCCACGCCGCCCGAGGGATATCAGCAGGCAGCATTTGCATCCACGCTGCCAACGGTTGCTGATCAGACGGCTAACTTAGGCTCTCAGATTGGCGTCATTTCTCCAGGTGAGAGCGAAGAAGATGCTGAGGCTCGTGAGGCGTACGAGAGTCTTGCGCGTCACCGCAAAGCTCGTCGTAAAAAGAAACTTATCAAGGCAGGAATAGCCGCTGGAGTCTTTGTTCTTCTCGTCACATTGTTTATTTTGCCTATGTGCCAGGGCGGACAGGGCCAGAACACTACCGTGATGCCAAGTACCACGTTTGTCACGCGCGGCGAGTTCAGCGATTCTGTTTCCGCGTCTGGATCCATCAAGCCTGTGTCGTCAACTGTGGTAACTCCCGAGGTAGATGGCATTATTCAGGATGTTCAGGTTTCCGAGGGTACGTACGTCCATAAGGGTGACAAGCTCTTTACCATTAAGAACGACGAGCTAGACAAAGCTGTGCGTAAGGCTGCCCAACAGGTAAAAGCTGCTGAGAATGAGGTTAGCAAAGCACGCTCGGCTCTGGTCTCCGCTCGCAATGGTGTCTCAGAGGCAGGCGCGGAGGGTCAGGAGGCAAACGCTGCGTCTGTTGCTGCGGCTGTGGAAGCGGCAGAGGCAAATCTGGAGAGCGCCCAGATTGCGCTTGAGGAGGCTCGCTCTGCTTACAACGACGCAATTGCCCAGGCAGATAAGCGTGTAGTCACCGCTCCATGTGACGGAACGGTTATTGTGATGAACGCGGTGAACGGCGCTTCGGTTGGCTCGTCTGCGCCAGGTGCTGGCAACGCCGGTCCTCTGATTACTATCGCGGACCTTTCCCAGATGAAGGTGAACGTCCAGATTAACGAGGTAGACATTTCTCGCATCGCCGTTGACCAGAAGGCGCAGGTCAGCTTTACAGCTCTGCGAGACCTGTATTGCGATGCAGTGGTTACTCACGTTTCTGCTGTTTCGTCCAACGGCGCCGACGCAGGTGCAAGTTACGATAACCCCGGTCGATCCATTGTTTCTTACACCGTTGACCTGCTTATTAGCAGTCCCGACGCCTCCATCAAGCCAGGTATGACTGCCAACGTGGACATCATGATTCAGTACATGGACAACGTGCTGACCGTACCCCTTGTTGCTGTCATGGACGATGGCGATGGCGCTTACGTCAATGTTGTTACTTCTCGTGACGAGAAGGGCTATCCTCAGGTAAAGCGCGTATCGGTGACCGTAAAGGCACAAAGTTCTACGACGGCCGTCATCGAGGGTGCCGGTATTGAGGACGGCACTGAGGTGATGATTGGCGGTGGCGCCGGCGGTCCATCTCAGGGCGCGGCTATGGACGCTCCAGCAGGCGCAACGTCTGGCTCGGCGAATGACGCAACGTCCGGTGCGACAGGCTCCAAAGATTCCAAGTAGGCGACGCGTATGTCCAAGGTAATTGAGGTACATAAGCTGCATCGCATTTACGAGACAGCTGCGGGTTTGACGCATGCCTTACGAGGCGTTTCTCTAACTGTGGAGAAGGGCGAGTTTCTCTGCATTATGGGTCCGTCAGGTTCGGGTAAATCAACCCTGATGAACATTTTGGGTTGCCTGGATACGCCTACTTCCGGCTCGTACAAGCTAGAGGGTCTTGAGGTTGCAGATCTTTCCGACGACGACCTAGCGGAGATTCGCGCTACGCGCCTGGGCTTTGTCTTCCAGTCGTTTAACCTGCTACCGCGCACTACAGTGCTGCGAAACGTTATGCTGCCGCTCATCTACTCGGACATTCCCGCAAAAGAGCGAGAGCTACGAGCCTGGAAAGCATTGCGCTCCGTTGGTCTGCCTGAGGAGTACTACGAGCACAAGTCCAACGAGCTTTCTGGAGGTCAGGTGCAGCGTGTAGCCATTGCTCGTGCGCTGGTAAACGACCCGGCGGTTATTTTTGCCGATGAGCCAACAGGCAACCTAGACTCTGCAACAAGTGAGATGGTACTCAACACGTTCAAGTCCATGCAGGAGCGCGGCAAAACAATCGTGCTGATTACACATGACCCCGAGACTGCCTTTTGGGCTGATCGCGTGGTACACATTCGTGATGGTCGCCTACTCACGGACGAGCAGGAAAAGGAGTTTGTGAGGCAACACGCTGCACAGTCCGCGACGGGCGCGGATACGAAGCTGGGTGCGCATGCCGCACCAGCAGGTAGCACCTTGCGACCCGGGACGGGCGCACATGCTGCGACGGGAGGTGTCGCGCTATGAGGTTGATGGATCTGCTGCGAGAAACCCTGTCTGCGCTCAACGCTAACCGTGGCCGCAGCCTGTTGACGGTGCTGGGTATTGTTATTGGCATCAGCGCGGTTATTGCCATGACGGCGCTTATCGACGGTATCAAGTATTCGCTGGTAAGCTCTTTGGGCCTCAATCAGTCGCGCATGGTCATGATCTACGCGTGGCCAGACCGCGAGGTCACGCAGCAAGATCTTGACATGCTGCAGCTCAGTGTACCTGGGTATGAGCTTGTGACCGGCATCGACTCCACCATGGCCCGCGTCAACTCGGCCGAGAAGCAGTTTGACGCGCGAATCATCGGCTGCACGCCCGACTACTTCACCGTTATGGGCCTCAAGGCATCCGCGGGCTCACTCTTCACAAAGTCCGACGTAGATGACACATCTAGAAACGTTCTTCTCGACAAGTTATCTGCCGAGAAGCTCTTTGGCAGCGCAGACGCGTCCATTGGGCAGGTTGTCCGCATCAACAACGACAGCTATACCATTGTGGGTGTGGTTGACAGTGGCCCAAATGGGGGCGGGCAAGGCGATACACTGCTGGCCTATATACCGTACTCCACGTATTCCGCGCGCCTGACGGGCACCAAAACTATCAGCCAGGTCTTTGGTTACGCTCGCGAAAATGTTGACATGAAGGCGCTTGCGGAGGAAACAAAGTCCTGGTTGCTGGACTGGTTTAACATTCCTTCGGCGCAGGCAGAAGATCGCGTGACAGTCATGACGCTCTCGTCCATTATTGAGCAGATGAATGCTACGCTCATGTCGTTCCAGGTTCTGGTTACCGCTACGGCAAGTATTTCGCTTCTGGTTGGCGGTATTGGCATCATGAACATGATGCTCACCAACGTGACAGAGCGTATTAGGGAGATTGGCCTGCGTAAAGCTCTTGGCGCTCGCGCGTCCGACATCACCAAGCAGTTTTTGTGCGAGTCCATTTTGATTTGCATTATGGGCGGCGTGATTGGCATTGCCCTGGGTTACGCCGGAGCGTGGGGCCTGGCCGGCTCGTTTGGCAGCATGATACAGCTTGAAACTGGTATTACGCCCATCATCACCCCAAACATTGTGATGATTACCTCGGGAATCTGCATTGGTATCGGACTCATCTTTGGCTACTGGCCTGCTCGACGAGCCTCAAAGCTCAATCCTGTGGAATCGCTCCGCTACCAGTAAGTGGGGTGCGTGCAGCGGGTGGCTGCTACAAGTAGGGTTTCTCGCCAAGCGAGAAACCCTTTGAGGTGCGGTAAATTACGGATTACAAAAGATCGTCTGGCGGTAGGAGCTTGATGTCCCATGTGGTTTTTACATAACAATTAACGTCAATATCTGACGGATCAAATGCAGGTACTTGATTTTTACTTTCGTAATCGTCATACGCACTACAAGCGCAAGCCGTATAGACAAAGTCTTTTTCTTTAATGTCATAAGTCGCATTTTGCAGTCCAACAACTTTTGCACCAGCTGCTTTGGCAAGAAGGTTAGCTTGCTGACGACAAGAAATAATAGCGTCAGTAGAAAGTTTGTTCTTAATAGGTTTTTCATTTTCTATTGCAAATTCAACTGAGAAAGTCACTTCATCTCCACACGAACTGAGTGCTTTCCAGATTTTCTCTACAAGGTCTGTCTCAAGTTGTTCTTTAATGGACAATTCTGCACGAAAATCAAATCCTTCAACAATTGTATGAGCAACGTAATAACGCTCCCATTTTTCTTTTTGATATTGCTTAATCTCGTGAGCTGAAATCGAGTACCTGTTGTTTTTCAAAATTGAAGAGGATAGTCCGTTTTGTTCAAGTGAATCTTTCATTGTTTGAAGCAGCTCGTTATATTTGGCGGTGCATTCTTCACGGGTCTTCGAAGTTCCCTGAATAGTGATATCAACGTTTATGGTATCAGGCGGAACTTGCGTGCTCATATTTGTAGATACGTTAATTGTTCGATCCATGGTGTGTTCCTTTCAGAGATGTTAGAGAAAAATCAGCTGTTTGAACAGGTAATTTATTTCTCACTGTTGAATAATCATAGGTCCAAAAAAGATTCTGAGTGTCCAGTGTGGTGGACACTCATATAGTGAGTGACAGTGAGAAGTATTAGATAAAATCCGCACGTCAAAGTGTAGTTTTAGGTGTAAACTGTATGGTGTAGTTAGCTAAAGCTAACAAAGCGCCAACCGAACGGAGTTTAACAAATGCCTGCTCAGAACGAGAAGAAGGATCACCTTCCGGTGCTTGGCGTCGGCCCCGCTTATGTGATTGTCATTACGGTGCTGACGGTCGCGTGCATTGCCCTATCTAAGCTGGGATTTCTTCCGTACCTTCGCATTCGAGCCACGGTCGGCGTGATGCACACCGTGGGCACGGCCTTTCTGATTGTGGGCATCTGGCTGTGGGTATCCGCTGCCATCAAAGAAAAACTTCGCGAGAAAATCATCGCAAATCAACTGGTAACCACTGGTGTTTATGCACTGGTCAGAAACCCTATTTACTCCGCATTTGCGTTTGTTATGTCGGGCGCAGCTTTGCTTTCAAGCAACCTTTATCTACTGCCGCTGCCGTTTGTGTTTTGGGCGCTTTTAACTGTGATGATGCAAACCACGGAGGAGAAGTGGCTTCTCGAGCAGTTTGGCGATGAGTACAGAGAGTACTGCAAGCGAGTTAATCGTTGTATTCCGTGGTTTCCCAAGCGCTAACGTTTAACGTGAACATTTACGTGAATATTCACGTGGATATTCACGTGGATATTCACGTGGATATTCACGTCGATATTTGCTTTTAGCTGAGCTCCAGCCCCATAGGTGAGCTGGGGCTTGTTTGATTTTCTCGCTATATAAATACTTTTACGAAGCGGCTATGATATACATACGTCCGCAAGGCATGCTTGTGTCATGCCTGCTCTATTCACGTCATGCTAGTTTGTTAGTGCTTGTACCTGCTGCTTCATGAGAAACGAGAGATGCGATGCTGGATATTCGTCGTGTTTTGGCAAGTGCGCCCAAAAAGCATACGGAGGAGACGCTTAATTCTCTGACGACTGTTTGGGGAGAGGCGCTTGATACATCGAACGTGTTGCCTGAGCATCCGCGTCCTCGTATGCAGCGCGACAATTACGTGATGCTGAACGGCGTGTGGGAGTATGCGATTGCGCCGGTAGATGGCGAGGTGGACGCAGAAACCCTCGCGCAACAGGCAATTCCTTCCCGTTGGGATGGGCAGATTGTGGTGCCGTTCTCGCCAGAAGCTCCGTTATCTGGAGTTGGTCGAACGGTGCATCCGCATGAGCTTTTGTGGTACAGACGCAAAATTGACTTGCCAAAACTGACCGATGATCAGCGACTTATTCTGCATTTTGAAGCGGTCGACTGGATGTGCGCGTGTTTTGTAAACGGCAAGCTTGTCGGTACGCATACTGGCGGTTACCTGCCGTTTTCTTTTGACATTACGGATCTGCTTGGGCCGGCCGCGGCTGGGGAAAGTGTGGGCGAGGTTGAGAGCTCGGTCATAGCAGAGAGTGGCGCCACCGCTGAGCTCGTGCTTTGCGTTTGGGATCCAAGTGACACCGCCTCTCAACTGCGCGGTAAGCAGCGTCTTTCTCGTGGTGACATATGGTATACCGCTCAGAGTGGCATTTGGCAGAGCGTTTGGTACGAGGTTGTTTCTGCAGTTCATCTTAAGTTGCTGACGTTGAAGGGTGACATGTTCGGCGCGCTTGAAGTTAAAGCGAACGTGCAGGTAAGCGGATCAGCAAATGCGCAGTCGAGCGCGTTGGAGCTGGAACTTGCGCTCAAGGATGAGCTTGGGCAAGACGTTCTTCTCGCCAGGCTTTTGGTGGGTGAAGCAGGGGAAATTTGCACGAAGCTACAGGTAGATGAACCGCAGTTGTGGTCGCCGGAGAGGCCGTATCTCTATACCGTGGAAGCTACGCTTTGGCATGATGATGCGGCGGTCGATTTTGTTCGGAGCTATTGCGCGTTTCGTACTGTTGAGGTGAAGCCTGACGAGGCCGGTGTGCCAAGGGCGTATTTGAATGGAGCGCCGTATTTTGTGCGTGGCGTGCTGGATCAGGGCTATTGGCCTGACGGACTGCTGACGGCGCCGTCCGACGATGCGCTGGTATATGACGTAAAGGCCATGAAGTCGGCCGGTTTTAATACGCTGCGTAAACATATCAAGATTGAAAGCGAGCGCTGGTATTATCACTGCGACCGACTCGGCATGCTGGTTTGGCAGGATTGTGTTTCGGGAGGTAGCGCGTATAGTCCCTGGCACACGAGTCAGAAGCCGACGCTGTTCAGTTTTACTTGGAACCGATTTAATGATACAACTCCAGAACATTATCAGGCTTTATCCGCAGGTAATGAGGGTTATCGCAAGGAGTGGACAGAAACCTGTCAGGAAATGGTTAAGCTTCTGGATGGACATCCATCAATTGGTATTTGGACGCTCTTCAACGAGGGTTGGGGACAGTTTGATGCGCGAGCTGCTACTGAGGTTGTTCGTGCGTTGGATGCAACACGACCAATTGATGCAACAAGCGGCTGGTACGACCAGGGATGCGGCGATTTCCTGAGCATCCATAACTACTTCCGGCCACTTCGTGCAGGTTGGCATGGAAAGCAACGGGGGAATCGAGCAGCAATAATCTCTGAGTTCGGTGGTCTTGCTCAGATGACACCAGGTCATACGTCACTTGACCATTCTTATGGATACGGGGATTTTGCCACGGTTGAGGATTGGCGAGCTGCTGTTAAAAAGTTGCTTGCAGAGGTGGAATCGCTGGCGGATGAGGGCCTTGCGGGATACGTTTATACGCAGGTATCTGATGTTGAGGAAGAGGTAAACGGCCTGCTCACTTACGATCGAAAGATCAACAAGTTTGAAGGGTAGTAGCTGCCGAATGATGTGGGATGTCGTTGGACAACGTTAGATGGTTTAGGTAGTGTTCGACGATGTCCGGCATGCTAAGAGATGTACCGTGAATTGAAGAAAGCCCAGTTGATTGAATAGTGCTTGATAATGATGAGCGTTGATTTTCGTCAAAGTGGTAAAAAATGCGTTTAGTTGGAGTTTCATTTTTCTGCATATCGTGTTTTCGCAGATAAAAAATTGCAACGGTGGTAAAAAATCGTCTTAGTTGGAGCTGAAATTTGATTTTTAAAGATTTGATCTCCAACTAAACGGGTTTTTTACCTTTTTAGCCCCTAAAATATTGGTCCAAAAATTGAGTGATACACAAAATTGGATATCTGTGCATAGATATTCATAAAATTGAATTTAACTTTAGCGGGAATAGAATTTTTGCAAATTAGTATAAAAATTCGCCTTCCAGAGGTTTGTTTCTGGAAGGCGAAAGGCCTGTCGTTGCAAAACCACGCGTGTTGCGCGGTGCGTAGCTGCACGTTAGGCGCTTGCACCCGAGGTAGCATCTACGCCTGCACTTGGTGCGGGAGCACCAGCAG
>CAUUHE010000016.1:0-27683 GCA_963544885.1 uncultured Atopobium sp.
TACCGAATACCGAATACCGAATACCGAATACCGAATACCGAATACCGAATACCGAATACCACATGCAGTCATAACCTTTTTAAAACGAAATCTCTTTTAAGGGAGATGGCATGCTTAAATACCTTTACGCTCAACAAAAGAGCAAACTAATATTCTTTGTAGTCTTCTCTCTTTTAAGTAGTTTGTTCGAAATTGCACTTTCATTTGTAATGCTTCAATCCGTTAATCTTGCCATGGATGGCAATTTGTCGGACGCATTGAATGATGGGCTCTGGTTTGGCCTTTATATATTCTGCTATTTTGTTATCGACTTAATTTGCAGACGTTTGCGCTGGTCAGTTATACAGGGCTGCCAGATGCATTTGCGTGATGAGCTGATAAAAAAGATATTCAATCGCTCAATTCCTGAGTTTCACTCATTCAATACAAGTCATTGGCTCTCGATTCTTACTAACGACCTTGATTTACTTGAGGAAACATATTTCCGCGTCTTTATTGATCTCTTGATAGATGTCTTCTCTGGCGTAGTAAGCCTAATACTCTTGCTGTTTATTTCACCGTGGCTTGTACTGTTCATTTTGTGCATGATAGCTGTTCAGATGTTTGTTCCCAACACAATGTCTGGAATTATTTCTAATAAACGAAAAGCACAATCTGAGTCAGCTGAGCATTTTATTGCTACAGCAAATGAGCATCTTGAAGGGTTTGATCTGCTCAGGAGCTTTCATCTAACAGAGGCCTCACGGGTTGCCATGAGCAGCGCGAATCAGGCTTGGGAGAAGCAGAAATTTGGAGCTCGGTACTTTAGTTCTTTAGCTCGCTTACTTTCATTTACTGTGGGTCAAATTATTTACATTGGAATTTATTTTATTGGCGCCATTCTTACCCTTAATGGATTAATGACAGTAGGAATGATGGTTGCGGCATCTCAGCTTGTTGTCTACATAGCAAATCCTATTCAAAACATAAGTGATTCAATTACTGATATGAGAAGCGCAAAAGAGATAATTACTAAAATACAAACGCTTCTTAATGAAGTCCCAGCTACAGAAAGTGGGACAGAAAATACCCCTGAGCACTTTACAAATCTAACGGTCAATCATGTTTCGTATGGCTACGACAAGGACAAACTAGTTTTATCGGATATTAGTTTTTATTTGGAACATGGCGGAAAGTATCTACTAGAAGGAAGTTCGGGAAGTGGAAAAACAACACTCATCAAACTATTAACGGATGCTCTGAGCCCGGATAACGGAGACATTTGCTTAGATGGTGTGCCAATTAAACAATTCAAAAGTGAGCAATATGCTCGATTCATAATCCCTTGCTCTCAGCAAACGTTTATTTTTAATGCAACTATCAGGGATAACGTAACGTTGTTTTGCCATGACTTCACTGATGAAGAAATTATTGACGCTATCAGCAAGTCGGGCTTTTCTGAGATTCTCACCAGATATCCAGACGGAATTGATCATGTGATTGATCAAGCCGGAAGCAGTCTTTCTGGTGGAGAACGACAGAGGCTAGCTCTTGCGCGAATCTTTTTGTTTAAGCCACAAATTGTGATTTATGACGAGAGTTTTGCTCATTTGGATGCCAACTCAGTTCAGAGCCTCATTGATTTGATCTTAAAAGACGAAGAAAGAACCGTTATTATAACGTCTCATCAAGTGACCCCTGAAATAAGAAATCGCTTCCACTCCCTTGTTTTAAAAGATGGAAACATCCAGTCAGAAACTGTTTAATCAGTGCTTCTTGACCTAGTTATAATACGTGAATACAATGATATAACTAGGTAAAGGAGTGGCTATGGACAGCATTGTAACTGCTCGTATTCCTGTTGAAGTCAAAAATCAGGTTTCCGAGGTTCTTGAATCGCTTGGATCAAACACCACCAAGCTGATTAATGCAGCTTTTGAATATGTGCTGGTAACAGGCAAACTTCCTGATGCTTATGAAAGCGCTTCGTTGGAATCTTCTGCCAAAGGGTCTTCTCGTCAATTGAGCGAGAAGGACAAAGAGCAGCTAGCATCACTTTTTGGGAAGATTTCAGTTCCCGCACCAGCGTCATTTTGGAATGATTTAGGCAACAGCACCTACAAAGAGGCAATCAGTGAGTGGAGGTTAAGTGACTATGAAGCTCTTGATTGATACTAACGTTTTGCTGGACGTCTTTTTGTGTAGGGAACAGTTTGTTGCTGATGCAAAAAAGCTTTTCATAATGAAGCAGTTTAGAGATGCCGAGTTGTGGATAGCAGCTCAGTCATACACAGATCTCTACTATGTGGGCGCTAAGGCTCATGGCTCTGCTCGTATGCAAGAAATCCTTAAAGAAGTATCTCCACTGCTCAACGTGTGTTCTCTTGATGGAGCGGATATTTCAAATGCGCTGTCTGAGCAGTGGGAAGACTTTGAAGACTGCCTTATTTGGCGTGCTGCTAAGAAGATAAAGGCAGATTATATCGTCACAAGAAATGCGGCAGATTTTGTTCGCTCGGATATACCAGTGCTTACACCTCATGAGCTTTTCTCGACAATAGAGACTGAGCAAAATCTTGTCTATGATGAGGCTGAATTTTAGAGGCAACAAGGTGCGAAATTGGGTTGCAAAAGCTTAACATTTGATTGCTCAAAAGCTCAGTACAACTCAATAAGAAAATCTACTACAAACACACTTAGATATGTATTAAAAGTCGTGCTTGGGGGTATATAGAATCCGATGAAGATTTAGTCCCCGGCACGATTTTTGTTTGGGGTAGGAGGGTGATTTTATGAGACTAGATAAATGGGCCGTAACCGCCCAGGAAGCACTGCAGGCAGCTCTTGGTATTGCTGGCGATGTAGAGGCTTCCGAGGTTGCACCAACGCACCTGCTCAAGGCGCTGCTGGACAGCAACGAGCGCAACCTGCGTTCTATCTTGGAGAAGATTGGCGCAGATCCTGATGCAATTGCCACGCAGGTAGAACAGGCGATCTCTAAGGCTCCAAAGGTAAGCGGAGCACAGATTGGCATTGGCAACGACCTTCTCAAGGTTATCAACGAGGCCGAGAAACTTGCCACTAAGCTGGGAGATTCCTACGTTACCTCCGAGCACCTGCTCACTGCGCTGGCAAACGATAACACTGACGCAGGTAGGATTCTTCGCGATGCCGGCGTTACTGCTAAGCGCGTGGAAGAGGTCTACAACGAGCTTCGTGGCGATGAGCGCGTAACCTCTCAGGATGCAAAGCCGCAGTTTGAGGCCTTGGAGCAGTACGGTCGCAACGTGACTGACCTTGCTCGCCAAGGAAAGCTTGATCCAGTTATTGGCCGCGTCGAAGAGATTCGCCGTACCATTCAGGTTCTGAGCCGCCGCACCAAGAACAATCCTGTTCTTATCGGCGAACCTGGTGTTGGTAAGACCGCAATCGTGGAAGGCCTGGCAGAGCGCATTGTTTCTGGCGACGTTCCAAGCACCCTGCGTGACAAAGAGCTTGTTGAGCTTGACATGTCTGCCCTGGTAGCAGGCGCAAAGTACCGTGGTGAGTTTGAGGACCGCTTGAAGAGCGTGGTAAAAGAGGTGGCCAAGTCTAACGGCCAGATTATCCTCTTCATCGACGAGCTTCATACCATCGTAGGCGCCGGCGCTTCCGAGGGATCCATGGACGCTGGTAACATCTTGAAGCCAGCGCTTGCCCG
This sequence comes from uncultured Atopobium sp., assembly GCA_963544885.1. Taxonomy (GTDB): domain Bacteria; phylum Actinomycetota; class Coriobacteriia; order Coriobacteriales; family Atopobiaceae; genus Lancefieldella. The sequence goes on from CAUUHE010000016.1 coordinate 3,680, forward strand.
TGGCGAGCTCCGTGCAATTGGTGCTACTACGCTGGATGAATACCGCAAGTACATCGAGAAGGACGCTGCTCTTGCACGTCGTTTCCAGACTGTACTTGTCTCCGAGCCTTCTGTTGAAGATACCATTTCTATCCTGCGTGGCCTCAAGGAGAAGTACGAGCAGCACCATCGCGTTCGTATTACGGACTCCGCCCTGGTTGCAGCAGCAGATCTCTCTAACCGCTACATTTCTGACCGATTCTTGCCAGACAAGGCAATTGACCTGGTAGATGAGGCGGCATCAAGGCTTCGCATGGAGCTTGATTCTATGCCAGCAGAAATTGATGCGGTTGATCGTCAGCTCACTCAGATGCAGATCGAGGAGCAGGCTCTGATGAAGGAGGAGGACGCTGCTTCAAAGGAGCGTCTGGAAAACCTCCGTGCAGAGATTGCTACGACGCAGGAAAAGCTTGATGGCATGAAAGCCAACTGGCAGAACGAACGCGGTGCAATTGACCTGGTACAGGACTTGAAGTCCCAGATTGAGGACGCAAAGACGCAGATGGAGCGCGTGACCCGCGAGGGTGATTTGGCGCAGGCATCCGAGCTTCGTTACAGTACCATTCCAGAGCTTGAGCGTAAATACGATGAGGCAGAAAAGGCCCTTCTCGCCAAGCAGGAAGACGGCGGAATCCTCAAGGAAGAGGTCACCACAGACGAGATTGCCGAGGTAGTTTCTTCATGGACCGGCGTACCTGTGTCCAAGATGATGCAGGGCGAGATGGACAAGCTCAAGAACCTTGAGGACCAGCTTCACCTGCGCGTTATTGGTCAGGACGACGCTGTTTCCGCAGTTGCAGCAGCAGTTCGCCGTTCTCGCGCAGGTCTGGCAGATCCAAACAAGCCTCTGGGCAGCTTCTTCTTCCTGGGCCCAACCGGCGTGGGTAAGACTGAGCTGGCAAAGGCACTGGCAGAGCTGCTGTTTGACGACGAGCGCTCTCTGGTCCGCATTGATATGTCTGAGTACATGGAGAAGTTCTCGGTCCAGCGTCTTATTGGCGCGCCTCCAGGATACGTAGGCTATGACGAGGGTGGCCAGCTTACCGAGGCAGTTCGCAGGCATCCATACTCCGTCATCTTGCTGGACGAGATGGAGAAGGCTCATCCTGACGTCTTCAACATCTTGCTGCAGGTGCTGGACGACGGCCGCCTGACCGACGGTCAAGGTAGGGTAGTGAGCTTCAAGAACACCATCATTATCATGACCAGTAACGTTGGTTCGCAGTTCATTGCTGGTGCCGGCGAAGAGGGCCTTACCGAAGAGTCCAGAAAGCAGGTCATGGAGGCGCTGCGTAGCTCCTTCCGCCCTGAGTTCTTGAATCGTATCGACGACGTGGTTGTCTTCCAGCCTCTGGGTCTTGAGGACATCGAGCGCATTGTGGACATTCAGCTCAAGGATGTTCGTAGCAGGCTTGCTAACGAGCGTATGACGCTGGAGCTTTCTGATGCTGCTAAGCAGTCGCTTGCGCTTGATGGTCTGGATCCTGTTTACGGTGCTCGTCCTCTGAAGCGACTGATTCAGCGTCGTGTTGTTGACCAGGTAGCAAACTTGATTATTGCAGGTGAGCTGCATGAGGGCGATACTGTTCTGGTTGATACTGACGAGAACGGCAACTTGGTTGCTCGCAAGAAGTAAGTGAGGCTGCGCATGTGTGACGAGTCAAACAGGGCCGAGAAACCCGAAGCGCAAGCTGCCGCGACGGCAGCCCCGCAGGTCACGGGTCCGGCAGCCTCGCAGGTCGCACCGCAGGTCGCAGCGCCTGGCGCCGCGGCGCATGTCGCGGTGCGCAAGGATAGCGATTCCAAGAAAGCACAGGTTGTTGACCCGGAGTTCGCACGCGCGGAAAACGAGGACGATGATGGCTACGACCCGTACTCCGATCGTCGTCCCGTGAGCGAGCCGCTCTTTGAGCGCGATCCCTGGAGCTAGACGGGGTTTCTCGCCAGGCGGGTTTCTCGCCACACGCCGAGCTCTATAAACAAAGCCGCTGGTACATGACGTATCAGCGGCTTTTTGTGTGCGGAATCAATTGGCCTCTGACTGCGAGCCTGAAAAGTGCACCATGTCTGAGTAAATTTACTCAGACATGGTGAGAAAAACCGGCAAAAAGCTCAGACTTGGTGCACTTTTCCGGCAAATCGTTCAGACTTGGCGAGAAAATCAGGCTCCATGTAAGCGCCCGTGGAAGGGCAATCTCGGACACGCTTCAAAGTCTGCCTGAAAAGTGCAAAGAATCTGTGTTTGGGACACAGATTCTTTGATGAAATCAGGCGGAATCCACCGATTCTTTTACAATTTCAGGCAAAAGTTACAGATTCTTTTATGAAATCAGGCGCGCACTGGACGGCTCAGCTGTCGGCACATCGCGCGACTTCGTGACTTTGCGGTTACCGCTGGTGCCCCGCGCGGCTTTGCAGTTTAGCGAATCGCAACGCCCCAGTTGGTGGACATCCAGGTCCAGAGGAAATAGAAAACTGCGGCAATGATGGCCAAAACGATGATGGCGGCAATCAGCGAACCCGCATTTGAGCGGCGCTCTTTTCTGACAAAAATGTCGCGCTGGCCCTTAGGAACCTGCAGGTATTGGCCGTAGTGAACGTCTTTGCGAAGGTGAGCAATCTCGTTCTTTGGCTTGCGCCAACCCTTCTTCGCGTAAGCACCCTTGCTGGATTCAAAGCCAGCAGCTTGGTTCTCTGGAATCTCGAGTTTCTCGCCCGGCATCGTAAAGTCGCTGATAGGCTCCACTGTTTTGTGATGGCGATGCTGGCGAACGTATGGCTGCTTTGCAGCGTCTTCGCCTGCATGCTCAGAAATCTCAGATGACGAGAAGTGCTGTGCACCAGTTGCGTGAAGCTCGGCTCCATCAGCTGGCTGGGCTTCCTGCTCAAAAGATTCAGCGTATTCAAACTCCTGCTGAGCGTCAGAACGAGGATCCTGATTCGCAGGTGAAACGTTGTTTTCAAGGTTGTTCGAGGTGTCCACGATGGTCCTTTTGTCGTAGTCTCGCAAAACATTGATATAAAACATGATACCGCAGCGCGCGCAATCCTGCACAGTTTTGCTCGGATATTTACGCGACTGCGTTAGACAGACGTGTGAGACGGACGTGTGAATCGGCGCCGGCTTGTGCGCATCTACGCGGTACATAACCGCAGGATAATCTTAGTCAATAAGACTTAGAAATTTTATAAAAAGTTGTATAAATTCGCGAAAGCAGGGTACAACAGATGATGAACAACGAAGTGCCAATAACGGCATCTACCAGTAAAGGAGTGGTTACTATGAAGAATGTAGTTCCCTATGATCGTATTGCAAGGAATCTGAGCACGTGGCCATTTGGTTCATTTGATTCTTTCTTTGACGCGCCTTATTCCGCTCTGTCTTCCGTCTCGTCCGATGCATTTGTTATGAACGTTGAGGATGCGGGCCAGTCTTACGTGGTAACGGCTGAGCTCCCTGGCGTTTCTAAGGAGAACATTGACGTCGAGCTCAATGAGGGCAGGCTTTCAATCACCGCTACTCGCAAGGAGTCCGAGGAGGAGAAAGCCAAAAACTACCTGCACAAAGAGTCTTCTGAGTGGCAGGCAACTCGTGGCGTGTATCTGAAGGACGCAGCTCGTGAGGGTCTGACTGCAAAGCTTGATGGCGGCATTCTGACCATTACTGTTCCAAAGCAGGATCAACAGGCTAGCGTCACAAAGATTGCAATCGACTAACACTAGTGTTCTGAGCAGCGGCTTTGACGGTCAGTTAAGCTGCTACTCAGGCAGTAAGGTGCCTGGTAGTTGACCTGCCAGGCACGTATAGCTGCAGCCGAGCGTACGGCTAGACGTGCCTGTTCAACGCCCGATTACAGGCACCTCGCATAGCGAGAAGATCTTGGAGCTCCAAGGTTTTCTCGCTTTTTTGTTGTCTCGAGGTTGGAGACGTGCTGTTGGGGTGCGGAGCCCGGGACGCGCGGCGTGTCAGCGCGCACACGTGCAGCTTACAGCGACATCGGCCAATCTTGGCTTGCTACGCAGATGGCAAGAGAGCCGTCGGGGGTTTGCGCCTCGGTAAACGCATCGTTGAGAGGCTGAGCGCCAACCGCTTTAGCAAGCGTTCTAACTGCGACGCTTGGACGGTTATTCTCGTGAGAAAGATGCATGCCAACTACGCAGCGAGTGTTTGGGCCAACAAGCTGTGGTAACGCTTGCGCAGTGTACTCGTTTGACAGGTGACCAGAGTCTCCATGGACACGTTGCTTGAGCACGTATGGATAGGGTCCCGTGAGCAGCATGTGCTCATCATGATTGGATTCGATAGCAAGAAGGCGCACGTCAGAGAGGCACTCGAGAGCCTTGGGCGTCAAAATACCTGTGTCGGTGCAATAACCCACGGAGTCCACGATGCGCCTATCAGGACCAGCAAGATAATCAAAGCGCATGCCCATAGGCTCGCAGACATCGTGCGAGGTAGGGAAGGTGCTTACCTCAATGTCTGGAGCGGCATCAATATGAACAGAACCTGCCTGGTCAACAAGGGTAAAGGTAACATTTGAACAGGGCTTTCTTGAAAGTACAGCAGCAGTTCCTGTTGTAGCAAACACGGGAACATCAAAAGTTTTACTGACAACCGAAAGACCCGCGACGTGATCGGTGTGCTCATGCGTAATAAAGATGGCCACAAGCTCAGAGAGGTCAACGTTCAGCTCTTTAGACCGACGCAGAATTTCTTTTCTAGAGATTCCGCAATCAATCATAATGAGACCATCAAGCGTTTCTAGCAGGCTGCAGTTGCCCTTTGATCCGCTGGCAAGAATATGTAGGCGAAACGTGGGATTCATGAATTTCTTTCTACTGAGTAACTTTCGGGTATAACTGTAACAAACACACCGGACAGAAATTGGTGCTAAGTGCCATCCGTACACGCATACTTCAATAAAAAGAACGCTTTCGACGCAAAAGACCAGGCAGAAGGCTCGCGCCGAGGTCAGGCGGAAGGCCAGCATCGAGGTCAGGTCGCCACGCCCGTAATTCTTATGGTCTCGGGCGGAGCCGACTCGATGGCGCTGCTTCACATGGCAGCAACGGAGCCACTTGACCTTGGTGACGGCGCAGGACTTGTGCGCGTTGCAAAAGAGCGCCTGCATGTGCTGCACGTAAATCATTTGCTTCGCGGAGCGGACGCGGATGCTGACCAGCACTTTGTTCAAGAGACTTGCGACTCGCTGGGCATTCACTGCACCGTGCTGCGCGTGGACGTGGCAAAGCTCGCGCAGGAACGTGACGGCAACGTGGAAGAAATTGGTCGTCGGGTGCGGTATGACGCTGCGCGAGAACTCGCTCAAAAACTTTGCGTTGAACAGGGAGTTTCTCGCCAGAAGGCAAAGATTTTGACAGCGCACACGGCGGATGACCGCGCGGAGACGTTCATGATGAACGTGATGCGCGGGTCCGGCATGAGCGGTCTGACATCGATTCCTAGGCACCGCGGGCTGATTTATCGTCCGCTGCTTGACTACACGCATGACCAGCTCAAAGACTGGCTGAAGACTCGCACCCTGGAATGGCATGAGGATGCCACCAACACCGACACCCACTATTTACGTGCGTATATGCGCCATAACGTGCTCCCTCTGCTGAAGGCGAGAAACCCGTTGTTGGTGCAGACGGTGTGCAAAATTGCGGATCTGATGGCCGACGAAGACGATTATCTGGAGGGAAAGGCCGCTCGTAAGCTGAGGCAGATTACGCTGCGCAAGAGTGAGTCTTCGCTGGTACTTGACGCGTTAAAGCTGAGCTCTACTGACGTAGTGATTGCTCGTCGCGTGGTGAGGATTGTGGCTCGGCAACTAATCCCCGAGGCATGGCTGGAGTCCAGGCACGTAGATGCCGTACTTGAAGCGGTTGCTGCGGGAGTTGGCGTGGCTAACTTGCCGCAAAACCTTGAAGCGCGTGTTCGTCTGGGCACCGTGACATTCTCGTTCACAGGCGCCGCAAGGAGCGCGGGCACGGCGGGCGCCGCGGGGAGCGCGAGCGCCGCGGGCGCGGCGGTCGCGACCAACGGAAAACCCGCAGGTACATCGCCTGCTGCAGCAACGTTTGGCGAGCACCTTGCGGTGCCGGGAACGCTGGAGCTGGCAGACGGCCGAGTGCTCTCGGCGCGCATTCTCCCCGTGGAGCACGGCTTTGACGTCGTGTCCTATGCAACCGCGCATAGTCAGGAGTGGTTGGGCGAGTCGGTTCTTCTCGACGCACAGGCTTGTGGGGTAGACCCAGTTCACGGCGGTAGCCTGTGGGTCTCGGGACCCGAGGCGGGGGACACCATGCAACCTCTGGGCATGCATGGGCAGTCAAAAAAGATCTCTGACCTGCTGGGCGAAGCGGGCGTGCCCGTTGAATCCAGGAGCATGATGCCTATTGTGCGCACAAATATTCGTGGACATGTAGTGTGGGTTGCGGGAATTCGTCCCGATGAACGAGTAAAATGTACGCAAGGTACAAAACAGTTGCTAGAATTGAACATCTATTCTGGAAACAAGCCATTTGAGAGGAGCCAGTAATGGCGGAGCTTCACCCTGATATTCAGGAGATTCTGCTTGACGAGCAGGACATCAAGGACATCGTCAAGAAGGTGGGTGCAGAGATCACGCGTGACTACGCGGACAAGAACCCCCTGGTCATTGCTGTTCTTCGCGGAGCCGTTGTGTTCATGGCCGACATCATGCGCGCCATTGAGTGCCCACTCTCCATCGATTTTATGGCTGTTTCCAGCTACGGCGACGGAGTTAAGAGCTCTGGCGTCGTGCGCATTGTAAAAGACCTTGATACCAAGATTGAAGGTCGCCACGTCATCATTGTTGAGGACGTCCTGGACTCCGGTCTGACCCTTTCTTACCTGGTGCGTATGCTCAAGTCTCGTAACCCCGCATCCATCGAGATTGCTGCCTTCCTGGTCAAGGATATTGAGGGCAAGCGTCCCGCTGTTGACCCTCGTTATGTGGGCACCCACGTACCCGACAAGTTTGTTGTTGGCTACGGCTTGGACTACGCTGAGCGCTACCGCAATCTGCCATTTGTTGGCGTTCTGAAGCCTTCCGTCTACGAATAGGCTGAGGCCCTGCGGTTAAGCTCGCGGAATCTGCGGTCAAGTCCGCGGAGTCTGCGTTCGGATTGTGCGGTTCACAGCAAAATCCGTGCAATAGATACAAATTTGTTAAAACTTTTAAAGTTGGGCGAGAAGATCGATTTTCTCGCCCAATATGCTATCTATCAAAGGTTGCGCGCGGCTAGACGCGTCACGGCAGCATCTATGACCTTAACGCCAACGTTTTACCAGGTAGTTACTGTAGGCTTCGAGAGAATCGAGAAACCATGGTCAACCAAAAAAGTCTTGCGTACGGAGCGGAAAAGTCTTCAATCCGCGAGATTGCAGGTTACGCGGCGCAGCGTCGCGCTGAGATTGGCGCTCAGAACGTGTTTGATTTCTCGATTGGTAACCCTTCCGTGCCTGCTCCTGAGGCTGTTCGTACCTCTATCGAGGCTGCCATGCAGCTTCCTCCGCAGCAGGTCCACAGCTACACTCCCGCAATCGGTATTCCTCAGGCTAGAGAGGCAATTGCCGCGTCGCTGCGACGCCGCTTTGGAGACCACGCAGCTCAGGCCGACGATCTTATCTTGACTTGCGGAGCTGCAGCCTCCGTTTCTATGGCACTCAATTCCATTGTTTCCCCAGGTGAAGAGGTTATTGTCATTGCTCCATATTTCCCGGAGTACCGCGTGTGGATTGACCACGCACAGGCTACCTGTGTTGAAGTTTTGGCTGACGAGAAAACCTTCCAGATTGATGTTGACGCCGTTTGTGCAGCTCTTACGCCTAAGACTCGCGCGGTGATCATCAACTCGCCAAACAATCCTGTTGGCGCCGTGTATACCAGGGAAAATCTGGATACATTTGCCAACATGCTCCGCAAACGCTCCGCTGAGCTGGGCACCGACATCTACGTCATCTCCGACGAGCCTTACCGCGAGATTGTTTTTGGCAACATTGAGGTTCCTTGGGTCCCTGACGTCTACGAGCGCACTATTGTGTGCTATTCCTACTCCAAGTCCCTTTCGCTTCCTGGCGAGCGTATTGGTTGGGTGTTGGTACCTGCGTCTAATCCGGAGCAGAAGGAGATTTACGCAGCTTGTGCGGGCGCTGCTCGTTTACTGGGCTTTGTTTGCGCGCCAGCCCTTTTCCAGCGCGTCATTATCGACTGCGTTGATGAGCCTGCAGATGTTGAGGCTTATGCAAAGAATCGAGAAGTTCTGACCGAGGGCCTAACTAAGCTTGGTTACGAGTACATCCAGCCTGATGGCGCATTCTACCTGTGGGTTCGTGCTCCTGGTGGAGACGCTCAGGCGTTCTGCGATGTGGCAAAGCAGTTTGAGCTGCTCCCTGTTCCATCCGACTCGTTCGGCTGCCCAGGTTGGCTACGCGTGAGCTACTGCGTTGCGTATCAGGCCTGCGTGGACTCGCTTGCTGCCTGGGAAAAGACTCTTGCTGCAATGAAATAAGCGTCGCAACAGACTAGAAGATCACCTGGAGAAGGCCAGCCGCCAATGGCGAGAAAATCAATCGACCGCAAATGACAAAGTGAACTGCCTCCCATTTCTTGGACATAAGAAATGGGAGGCAGTTCATATGCGGGTAATTATGATCCTGCAGCGTGTTAGCGTCGGCTTTTAGGCCTGGCGCACAAAATAGCGCAGCTTTGGTAGGTTCTGCTGAAGAATCGACATGTTCTTAAGCAAAATAGCCAGGAAGCTAGGCGGTCGTACTACCTGATATGCATATCTATGCATAAACTTAACCTAATATGCTAGAAAATGAATAGCGTCATATAAAAGATTTAACTATAGGTAAATTCCGCACCTAAGGAACACACTTAAGTCACATATTCTGCTCAATTACGGCCATATTACACACCTAATGAAGATAATCTGCACGTTTGAGGTATTTTCAGCGTCATGTATACGTCTTTTTGACAGATTATCTGTCATAGGTGTGTTTTGAACTGTCTCCTATTTCTGGTGTCCAAGAAATGGGAGGCAGTTCAAAGCCGAGTGAAAACGCGGCTTTTTCTTTGTGCGATGTTGTTGAAGCTATAGCTGTTCGGCTTAATATCCCTGCTTAGAGGCTGGGATCTTAGCGTCAGCAATGGTATCCAAAAACGTCTGGGCATCGCGACAAGCCATAAGCTCCTCAGGAAAATCAACCTCTTCAAGCAGCTTAATAACGGAATGTGCATCAGCAATGCGGGTTGCAATGTGAGCATCTGAGCCAAAGGAAATCTTACATCCCAGCTCAGCGCAGGTCTCTGCAATCATACGACAACGCTCAATAGCAACCTCACGCTGGCCTTCGTCATGCGTGGCTTCGTTCATCTCGATGAGCTTACCGCGATCGCGACACTCTCTAACAAGCGCTGGAACATCAAAATCTAAACCGCTGCGACCAAGGTGACCAAGAATCAAAACATGTGGATTATCTAGCGCATTTACATACATCTGGGTAATTTGCTTCTGTGAGGCGCCAGCCGTCCACTGCTTACTGTGGATGCTGGCAACCGCATAATCGCAGGTACCCAGGATGTGCTCGCCAAGAATATGGGGCTGACGGAGTTTATCGCCATTAATGCCCTGGTCAAACGTAATATCGTAGGCAAACAGATTGCCCTCAAGGTCAACAATGTCCACCTCAGCGCCGTGCAACAGCCTGACGCCGTACCAGGTTTCTGGCCAAATAGCGGTGTTCATAAAGAACTGGAAGTTCTTAATGGTCTGCTGGTCATACAGCATGGACGAGAAGTGGTCGGTGATTCCGAGCAGCTCATAGCCACGCTCAGATGCTGCACGAACGTTTTCCTCAACGGTTGAATAGGCGTGCCTCGAGTACAGACTGTGAGTATGAACGTCACAAGTAATGCGCATGACGTGCTCCTTTGAATCTCAATCGACAACTCCAGTTAATCATGGCCGCCATCATGAGGCAACCCTGGCGAGAAGACCGGTCTTCTCGCTAACTGCACAAACTACAGCTCAATACTCAGCTCGACGGGGCAGTGGTCGCTGCCGTAGACCTCGCTTAAGATGGATGCGCTTTTGACCTGCTCAGCAATGCGATCAGAGACCAGGAAGTAGTCGATGCGCCAACCGGCGTTGTTCTTGCGCGCGTTGAAGCGGTAGCTCCACCAGCTGTATGCGCCGGTCATGTCGGGGTGGCGATACCTAAACGTATCGGTAAAGCCTGCGTCCAACAGCTTGGTAAAGCTCTCGCGCTCCTCGTCCGAGAAGCCTGCGTTTTGCCTGTTAGACGAAGGATTCTTGAGGTCAATCTCGTTGTGCGCAACGTTAAAATCGCCACAGGTAATCACTGGTTTTTTCTCAGACAGCTCAGCCAAAAACTCACGATAGTGTTGATCCCACTCAAGACGCTCGTCCAAGCGCGCAAGCTGGTCTTTTGAGTTTGGCGTGTACACGCACACAAACCAGAACTTCTCAAACTCCAGCGCACAGACGCGGCCCTCGTCGTCAGCAACAGGGCATCCAATCTGTCGAATTACCTGCAGAGGGGTTTCTCGCGAGAAAACCGCTGTGCCTGAATACCCCTTTCTACATGCGTAGTTCCAGGTCTGAACGTAGCCAGGGAGGTCCAGCTCAACCTGTCCTTCCTGCAGCTTAGTCTCTTGAAGTGCAAATACATCAGCATTTATGGTTTCAAAAATTTCCGTGAACGAAGGCTCTTTTTTGAGCACGGCACGCAGACCGTTAACGTTCCAGGAAATTAGCTTGTACTCTCGAGTATCGCTCATAACTCCTCTTTCATACTACGACCTGGTGGTTTAGGTCGCAGTGGATTCGTATCACAGTAGCCGCGAGTAACGCGCGTTCCACGCTCCAGTTACGGCGCCAAGCGGTGCGTTTGCGGCAATAAACTTTCAATAAATCCATGGTATACGACTAGTAGCCACCAATACCGCTACAATAGAAACATTCATAGCTGGCAAGGAGGATTCATGCTTCGTCAAAGCTACAACACCTGGCAATGTGGAACTCACACTATCTCGTTGGCGCGTCCTAGGATTATGGGCGTTCTCAACGTCACTCCAGACTCGTTCTCTGATGGCGGAAAGAACTTTGATCCAGAGGCTGCAATTGCACGCGGTCTACAGATGCTGGATGAGGGCGCTGACATCATTGACGTTGGGGGAGAGTCTACTCGCCCAGGTCACACGCCTGTTCTGCCTACAGAAGAGGCTGAGCGTGTAGTGCCTGTGGTGCGTGCGCTGGTGGCTGCCGGCGCAATTGTTTCCATTGACACGCGTCACGCCGAGGTAGCAAAGATGTGCGTCCGCCTTGGAGCATCCATCATCAATGACGTTTCTGGCTTCACCGATCCAGAAATGGTCGCTGTAGCTGCGGAGTCTGACTGCGGCTGCATTGTGATGCACTGGAATAAGGACGGCCTTGGAGCTCGTGTTGAGCGCAAGCAGGTGCAGCTGGACGACATGCGCCCTTCTCGCCCTACTGGTAGCGCAGCTGCTCGAGCCGCAGCTACAGGAGTCGAGACACGCACGCTGAGCTCGCAGCGTCGTTTTACCCTGCCAGAAGAGGCGCCTATTATGCGCCAGATTATGGGCTTTTTGGGCGACCAGGCTCGTGGTCTTATGCGCGCTGGCGTTTCCAAGGATCGCATCTGCATTGACCCAGGTCCAGGTTTTGACAAGTTTGCTGACGAGGACGTTGTTATTCAGCGTGCCACTCGCTCGATGGTTTCTATGGGATATCCGCTGCTCTGCGCCGTGTCCAGAAAGCGTTTTGTCGGCGCTGTTTCTGGTGTAACTGAGGCTACCCAGCGCGACGCAGCTACGCATGCAATTTGCATTGCCGCAATCACTAACGGTGCCCGCATCCTGCGCGTTCACGATGTTGCGGGAACCGCTCAGGCTATCAACGCTTACTGGGCTATGACCGAGCGTGATCCTCGTCAGGGATTTGTGGCGCTTGGCTCCAACGTGGGTGACCGCGTGGGTTATCTGGCCCGTGCTACGCAGCTCATCGACGAAATCCCGCTGACCTGCGTTGTTTCTCTCAGCCACGCCTACGAAACTGAGCCTGCATACGGTATTGCTACACCTGTGGTAAACGCCGTTGCTGAGATTAGAACTGAGCTCCATCCTCTGGTACTGATGGATAAGCTGCTTGAGGTAGAGAACGCTCTCAACCGCACACGCAAGAAAGGCGAGGAGGGCCATGGACCTCGCACTATTGATTGCGACCTTCTGTGGGTTGAGGGCGAACAACACGCAGGTAAACACCTCACTTTGCCTCATCCACGCATGGGCGAGCGCGATTACGTGCTTGTGCCTATGGAGGACCTGATGCATGATCCGGTGCGCTTCTTCTCGCACGGAGGTGTGGAGATTGCCCCTCCTGACCAGCGTGTTGGTCACGTAACCGAGGACCTGGGAGCCATTACGTGGGAGTAGCACAAGAAGCTCTAGAGCTGGCACGCGGCGGCGCGCAAACGGGAGAGTTTGTGTTCCGTGTCTTTGACGTGCAGGAATGCGCTGCCCAGGACCAAGACGAGTGCCTTGAGCCGGACCACGATTCAGCTTCCACTCAAGCATCCGCACCAGCTGGCGAGAAACCCTTTGAGGTTGCAACCGTTGTGCGCCTTGGGGTTTCAATGCCCTATGTACCTGCAGTTCCATACGTTGTAGCACTGGGAGTTTGTCAGTTCTTGCGCGCAGCAGATGAGGGTTTTGGCATTTGCTGGCCTTACGATATCTGCTATAAAGACCAGGTAGTTGCCTCAATTAAGGCTACCGCTGGTTATCAAGAGGGTATGTTTGCCGTGGTAAGCGTTGTCGCAGACGCTAAGTTGTTGAGCCCAGTGTTTGACGTTGCAGACAACACAGAACTTCTCGCTAAAAAGGTATCTGAGCTGGTGGTCCAGAGCGTAAGCGCGTGGGAACAGCAGGTTAAACGCACACGAAGCTTTGCAGGACCTATCGCGCTGATTTTGAGTGACTACTTTGATATGGTTCCGTTGCTTGGACAGCAGGTTAACAAGGTGTATCCCAGCGGTAACGTTGCACTGACCGCTCGATTTGGCGGTATTGATGTGTGGGGTCATGCCATCCTTGTTGATGAGGATGGTAAAGAAATCCTTGTGAGTGAGGAAGAAGCTTCCGTAGTGCCAGCGGTTTAACTGCCGGTTTAATAGCGGATCCAGATGCCGGTTTAGCTGCGGGCCCGATTGTCGAGTTGTCGGCTGAAGCGCACCTGCGGCGGTAACTACTTGGCAGCTTCGGTAGACTGCTTCCAAATCAGATAAATTCCACGCATGGTGAGCTGCGGATCAACCACGTCAAAGACATCTGTTGCTTCACTGACGGTGTTTGCAAGGCCACCTGTTGCAATAACAGTTGCACCCTCAATACCAGGCTCCTTGAGTGTTCTGGCAACCAAGCCTTCTGCCTGAGCAGCTGCGCCCACTACAATACCTGCCTGAACAGCGCTTTCTGTAGTGTTGCCCAAGACAGTTTCGGGAGCCTTGATAGGAATGCTAGAAAGCTTAGCTGCACGCGCAAACAGAGCGTTTGCAGAGATCATAATGCCTGGTGAAATGGCACCTCCACGGAATACGCCGTCCTTATCGACAACGTCCAAATTGGTTGCGGTGCCAAAATCAACCACAATAACCGGATAACCATAGCGCTCAGTTGCGGCAACGGAATTTGCTATGCGATCAGCACCCACAAGCTCGGGGTGGGGGATATTGAAGCGAATCTTATTCGTGGAAAGCGCGTTAATACGGGTCAGAGGCTTGTTGAGCAGCAGCTCAAAGCAGCGCTGCCAAGCACGTGTGATAACGGGGACCACGCACGAAAGTCCACCAGCCTCAACGTCGTCAAGGCTCAGTCCATCTTTCTGGAAGAACGTGAAGATGCGGCCGTGCAGAATGTCAGAGGTGTCGTTTTGATCGGTGGGCATCCTCCAGCCGCGCACCATAGTGCCTTCACTGTCAAATAAACCAATGGCAGTTTGCGTATTACCCACATCAATCGATAAAAACATTATGCCTCCGAAGAGCTGCAGACCGGCTTTGTATGTTGCATTGGATTTTAGCGCATCAAGAGCTTCTCAAAAGTTGTCGAGCGCAAGAATTGTCTGAACAAAATGTGAATTTCTCGCTAACTGCTTCTAGCAACAGAGGTGTTGTTCTGCTATACTTTTTCAGCTTATTGTCTTGATTGAGCACGTGCTCATAAAGACGCCCCTGCTCTGGTCGGAAACCAGAGCCGATGTAAGGAGTCCTGCATGAAGCAAGGTATTCATCCAGAGTACGTAGAGTGCACCGTTCGTTGCACCTGCGGAAACACCTGGACCACACACGCAACTGTTCCAGAGATGCGTCTTGACCTCTGCGACAAGTGCCACCCATTCTATACGGGTCAGCAGAAGCTTGTCGATACTGGTGGACGTGTCCAGCGCTTCGCCGACAAGTTCGGTGGCGCAGCAAACGCTGCTCTCGAGGCTGCTAAGGCTGCCAAGGAGGCAAAGGCTGCTAAGGCTGCTGAGCAGGAGGCCGCTCGTAAGGCTGCTGCTGAGGCTAAGGCTGCTGAGAAGGCAAAGCGTGCTGCTGAGTTCGCAAAGAACGCACCAGCTGCAGAGCCAGAGGCTGAGGCTGAGGCACCTGCAACCGAAGAGGCTGCAGAGTAGCAGGTATTTGCTCGCGCAAAACCGCAGAGTACAGAATCGGGGTGGCTTCGGCTGCCCCGTTTTTGTTTGGCGAGAAACCCTCTTAGCTCAGAGGGTATACTTGAAAGTGAAAAATCTGCCGTCGGAGGACGAATGGAATCACTGTATACAAAGTATCGCCCGCAAACGTTTGAGCAGGTAGTTGGCCAGAAGCATGTGGTCGGTACCCTTGAGCGAGCGGTCTTGGAGCAAAAGCTCAGCCACGCATACCTGTTCTGCGGACCTCGCGGCACAGGCAAGACCACTATGGCTCGCTTGCTGGCAAAAGCTATCCTCTGCCACGAGGCTCCTGGTCATCTGCCTGATGGCACTTGTGAGGACTGTCAGCTGATTGCTGCTGGTCAGCATCCAGACGTCTTTGAGATTGACGCCGCTTCTAACACCGGCGTTGATAACGTGCGAGAAGAAATTATTTCTCGCGCTAGTTACGCTCCCGTGCGCGGCAAGGGCAAGGTCTACATCATCGACGAGGTGCATATGCTTACCTCGGCGGCATTTAACGCCCTGCTCAAGACGCTGGAGGAGCCTCCTTCGCACGTGACGTTTATCATGTGCACCACCGATCCTCAAAAAATTCTTGCGACTATTCTGTCCCGCGTGCAGCGCTTTGACTTCCGCTCCATTGCCGCTGACGAGATGGCAGAGCACCTGGTCAACGTCTGTAAAAACGAGGGATTTACTTACGAAGACGCAGCTATCGATCTTATTGTTCGTCATGCGCGCGGCGGCATGCGTGATGCTTTGTCTTCTCTTGAGCAGCTCTCCGTTTACGGCGGCGGTGTCATTTCTGAGCAGACGGTTCGCGACGTTTTGGGCCAGTCGTCCGGCTCTCTTATCAACAATGCTGCAATGGCTTTGGCTCAGCGCGACATTTCTTCGCTCTTTACCACGGTAAATACGTTGTTTGAGGGCGGCAAAGATCTGCTGCAGTTTACACGCGAGCTTGCTGTTCACGTAAGAGATCTCTACATTGCCGCAGCTGTGGGCGTTGATTCTCCTGCGCTCGCAAATTCCACTGCTTCGACCGAGCAGCTTACAAAAGAAGCCCAGGCATTTGGTTCGGTCGATAGACTCTCCAGAGTTCTGACCGTTTTGGGCGACGCGGCCAACCAGATGCGCACCGCCGTTAACCAGCGACTTGTTCTTGAGGTTGCATTCACTAAGCTGGCACGTCCCAACACGGAGCTTTCATTGGAAGCACTGGCAGATAGGGTAGCCGTTCTTGAGCAGCAGTTGGCAAACGGTGTTGTTGCAGCTTCAGCTGTCGAGAAACCCGCAGCTCCCGCACCTGCTCCAGTATCACAGCCAGCTCCGATTGCTGCGCCGGTTCCCGCACCAGTGGCGGCTCCCGCGCCTGTGCCAGCGGCTCCACAGCCAGCTCCAGCACCTGCACCTGTTCCAGTACCAGTACCAGCGGCTTCACAGCCGACACCAGCTCCAGCTCCAGCGGTTCCACAGCCGACACCAGCTCCCGCACCTGCACCGGCTCCAGCACCAGCACCAACGCCGCAGCCTGCGCCAGCGCCTGCACCAACGCCGCAGTCTGCGCCAAAAGAAGTTGACCAGTCCGACGCTCTTCTCGTCAGACAGTGGAAAGAAGTTGGCAAGGTCTGCGCTTCCAAGAATGCTGCTCATGCAGCACTGCTGGTCAGCTCAACGCTTGAGTCCGATGATGGTTCTGAGCTGGTAGTTACACTGCCTAAGGGCTCCTCGTTTGCTATGAGGATGCTCAGTGCGCCAGCAGTTTCCGAGTTTGTAAAAGAGTGTGTTGCCCAGGTCATGGGCCCGCGCCGCATCAAATATGTCGAGTCAAGTCTTGCTGCAACGGCAATCTCTCGAGAAAAACGTGCGGCTCAGGCTCCAGCTCCTGTGCCAGCAGCTCCTGCTACGCCTGTTGCACCAGCTCCAACGCCAGTCGCGCAGCCCGCTCCTGCGCCAGCTCAAGTTCAAGCGTCTACGCCAGCACCGCAACCTGCAACTCCAGCGCCAGTACCAGCACCAGTACCAGCACCCGAGGCGTCATATCCAATGCCTTGGGATGAACCGGCGTCTGCCGGAGCTTCAATTGAGGCTCCCGACTACGATCAGGTGCCTTACAGCGATGACGATGTAGCTGCGGTTTTGGATGACTCCGTTGAAGATGCTGCTCCAGTTACACCTGCACCTGCGGCTCCAGTCGCGCCTGCAGCAACGCCCGTTCCTGCAGCACCAGCACCTGAACCCGATCCGGCCTCGGCTCCAAAACCAGCTCCAGCACCAGCCTCACCAGAGGACATCGCGGCTCGCTCAGCGCTTCCTCCAGAGCTCAATAACGTGGCGGATATGCTTGAAAAGGTATTTGGACCAGCGGTTTCTTTGTCGGTAGAGAAGAAGTCGGACGCGGCATCGCCTTCGGACAACGGAGTTTCCGCTTCCGCAGACCCTGCAAATAACTAGTACTTCTCGCGATATGACGCTTTGGTGCATGGTTCTTCATGCGCCAGCGTAAAAAGCGCAACTTGTCTAAAATAGATATGACGATAGGAGAACATATGGCACGTGGTGGATTTAACATGGGCGGCATGAACCGCAATCAGATGATGGCTCAGGCTCGCAAAATGCAGGAGCAGCTGCTGGAGGCTCAGCAGAAGGCTTCTCTTATGCAGGCAACTGCAAGCGCTGGTGGCGGCGCTGTTAAGGTAACCGCATCTGGCGACCTGCGCTTGACCAATATCACCATTGATCCTGAGGCAATTGATCCTGAGGATATTGAGATGCTCCAGGATATGATCCTGGCAGCCGTAAACGATGCTCTTGAGTCTGCAGAGTCTCAGGCATCTGCCCAGATGAGCGCAGTAACCGGCGGACTGAATATCCCAGGACTGTTCTAATCCATGGCGTTTGATACCACAAACGATGGTCGTGCGCTGCAGCGCTTGCTTGACGAGCTAGGCCGTCTACCAGGCATTGGTCCAAAGTCGGCTCAGCGCATTGCCTACCATCTTCTAGAGGTTGATTCCGAGGAGGCTCGCCGTTTGGCGCAGGCCATCCTGGAGCTTAAGCAGCAGGTGCATTTTTGTCCTATCTGCTTCAACTATGCAACGCGTGACGAATGCGACATCTGCCTGGACTCTTCCAGAGATCGCAGCAAAATCTGCGTGGTCTCCGAGCCTAAAGATGTCTCGGCAATTGAGCGCACCGGCGCATTCCACGGCCTCTACCACGTTCTGGGCGGCGTTATCTCGCCCATGGACAAGATTGGCCCCGAGCAGCTTCACGTGCGTGAGCTGCTGTCCCGCCTGGCCGACGGCACCGTAACTGAGGTTGTCTTGGCAACTAATCCGGACGTTGAGGGAGAAACAACCGCAACGTACCTCTCCAGAACTATTAACCCGCTTGGTGTGACGGTTACCCGACTGGCAAGCGGACTTCCTGTGGGCGGAGATCTTGAGTACGCAGATGAGGTAACATTGGGACGTGCAATTGAAGCGCGTCGGGAGGTTTAAGCATGGCAAACCACATGAGAACAAGTTCATCTGGCGAGAAGACCCCTGAGGCTTCATCGGTTGACCTGAAGAACATTTCGACACTTCGTGCAGGTCAGGGTGCACAAATTCCTCAGAGCCCACGACAGGCCGACAACACGCCTGAACCTCCAAACAGAAAATCGGTCATCATTTTAGTGGTCGCGGCAATTGTTGCGCTCACTGCGCTGTTCTTTATTGTTCGCTGTGCTACAAGCACTAAGAGTGAATCCGCAAGTCAGCAGCCAAAGCAGACTCAGTCCGCCTACGCTGACGAGAAGCAGCAGGACGAGCAGGCGGTTGACGGCTCAGTTACCTTCCACGGCATGAAGTATTCCCTGGAGAAACAGAGTGACGGTAAAACCGCTGTTGTTCGCACTAGTGATTCAGGAACAAAGAGCGTTCTGTTTGAGGTAGAGGGAACTCCTACCAGCCTGATTCTTTTCAACGACACCATTTTGGTTCCAGAGAATCGCGAGTCTGGCTGGGATGTTGTTGCATGTGCTCTGGTAGACGGCTCACTTCCAACACTTATTGCCGATAAGGACGGCAAGGCTGTTGGTGGTAACGGAACCATTACTGCAGCTACGCTTGATGGAACTACGCTTAAGGTAACTGATTCCACGGGAAACACCACCAGCGTTGCCCTTCAGTAGAATTTCTCGTTAGGAAGTTGTGGATTTCTAGTGAGCGTTCACGCTTCTGAACTGCGGTTATTCTCGTCAAACGGTTATTTTCAAGAAAATTTTCAAATTCGTTGAAAATAACGCTAGACAAGAATAAAAGTTCCCTGTATTATTTCAATTCGCAACAAGGCGTCCGGGGTATTAGCTCAGCTGGTTAGAGCGCCGGCCTGTCACGTCGGAGGTCGCGGGTTCGAGCCCCGCATATCCCGCCATTGCATGTTCAAGCCCTCTTCGGAGGGCTTTTTCATTAGTAAAAAAGTCCAGCATAAAAGATTTAAATTACATCTTTAATTTGTTGAAACCAAGTCAGAAAATAAAGCATTGTGTGCTATCTTTACATCAGAATGTATCTAAGTGCTTCTGCTGAAGAAACATTTAAATGCAGAGGTAAAGTGAGGTGGATTGTGCGGGATCAGAATACTTTGGATGCGCTGTCGCAACGCGATAGTGCAAATTCCATATCCGCAGAATCTTCCAATACGGAACACACTTCAGATTTGATCAAGAAAATTGCTGTTTTTGATTTTGACGGAACCGTCATTTCTGGACAGTCAGGACTCTTGTTCTCTGCGTATTTGCTCCGCCGTCACTTGTCTTCAATTTCTCGTACGTTGAAGCTTCTGTGGTGGGGAACCCGCTACAAGCTGCACCTTCCTCAAAGGCAGGAAGAGGCTCGCGAGCTGGTTGTTGGTGCGCTTACGCAGTATAGCGTTGAGTTTGCAAATGCCGTCATGCACGATTTTCATCGCGAGGTAATTGAGGGGATGTATCGCCCTCAAGCGCTGGAAGAGGTGCGTCGTCGGCAGGCAGAAGGTTGCTGTGTGCTGTTGGTTTCAGCAACGTTTGAACCTATCGTGGAATTGGCCGCCCAGAAGCTGGGGGTGGACGCGTTTCTCGCCACAAAGATGCAGGTGGGAGCAGACGGGCGCTACACCAGCAAGGTTGACGGACCCGTGATTGAGGGCGCTCAGAAGTTGGTCTCGGCAACCGAGTGGTGCAACCAGCGCTTTGGCGAGGGCAACTGGGAGATTGCGTATGCGTACGGCGATCACTACTCGGACGCAACGCTTTTATCGGCAGCACAAATGCCGTGTGCCGTTTGCCCAGGTCCAACGCTTGCCAGACTTGCAAACAAGCGCGGCTGGAAAGTTTTGAACTGGTAGCAACGATAGAGCAAGACGCAACGACTGAACTAGCAACTGAACTAGCAATAACTGAACTTGTAACAACGATTAGCCTGGTCACAAGCCAGATAAGTGAGAAAAGCAGTCCCTCAAGCGGACGCACGAGGGGTACTTGGAGAACCAATGGAAATTTCACGCAAAACTGATTATGCAATCCGCATGCTTTCTTCGCTGGTGAGAAGCCCAAAGAAGCTTCTTTCTGTTCGCGACGCCGCAGACGAAAACGATATTCCATACTCCTTTGCTCGCTCAATCCAGCACGACCTGGTCCTTGCCGGAGTAATTGTCAGCACGCGTGGCGCTCACGGTGGCATGATGCTGGCTATTGATCCTTCAGAGGTGAGCGTTCTTGACATTGTTGAGGCAGTTCAGGGGCCTGTTTTCATCTCTAGCTGCGAATGGGCCGGCCCTAATAACGAGCCATGCCCTCGTCGCAATTCTTGCTATTTTGGTCCTCTTTGGTGCAGTGCCGAGAAGACCTTGCGTAATTTCTTTGCGTCTGTGACCTTGCATCAAGTTGTTGTAGAGGGACTTATGCCAGAGATGGTGGGCGAGTTCCAGCTGGTCAAGAACGAGAACGCTCAGCGTAACGAGCAGATTATCCAGAATGCTACTGCCGCTATTGAGGCCGAGATTACTGCTGGCACGTTTGATAACCTGCTTGATGGCGAGGTTATTTCTGCCGAGAAAAAACCGTACGAGTTTAATATTGATCGATAAGAAAATCTCACATACAAAAATGAGTGGCGAAGTGGAACCCGCATCAGAACTCACGCCGGAACTGCGCGCATTTATTGAGTTCGTGGCAAAGAAAGGCCGCGAGCTATATCGCGATTTGCCTTGGCGCCGCACGTACGACCCGTATGCCATTTGGATTTCTGAGGTCATGCTTCAGCAGACGCAGGTCAGCCGCGTGGATGGTCGCTGGCAGAGGTGGTTGGAGCGATTCCCAACAGTTGATGCACTGGCTGCCGCGGCCCCTTCGGACGTGCTTGAGGAGTGGCAGGGTCTTGGCTACAACCGTCGAGCTTTATCCGTGCACCGAGCTGCTCAGGCAATTTCTGAAGCGGGCGGTGTCTTTCCGCAAGATCTAAAGGAGCTGGTAAAGCTCCCAGGCATTGGTCCTGCTACTGCGGCGGGTATTCGTGCATTTGCGTTTAACCTGCACGGTGTTTACCTAGAGACCAATGTGCGCACAGTCTTTCTGCACGAACTATATCCTCAGGCAGAAGGCGTGCCAGACTCCGAGCTTGTTCCGCTGGTAGAGCTTACGTGTCCTGCAAGCGTTGCGGATGCCGCGGGGGCCGACGAGACGGAGCTCACGCCACGTAGCTGGTACTACGCCCTTCTCGACTATGGCGCGTACCTTAAGAAAACCATTCCCAATCCTTCGCGAAGGTCCAAAAGCCACGTCAAGCAGTCGCGCTTTGAGGGATCTCATCGACAGAAGCGAGCCGAGCTCTTGCGCGTTCTTCTCGCTCACAAAGACGAGGGCGGAGCGGAGTTTGAGACGCTTCACCAGGAGCTTTGTCAGATTGAGGTTAACGCGGGGCGAGAAACCCTTGATGAGCAGGTTACCCTTGGCTTACTTGAAGAACTTGCGAAGGAAGGCTTTTGTCAGAAAAATGATGAATACTGGTTGCCCTAAATGGTTATAATTCATAGTGCTGACGAAGGGGTCAGTATATGAGCATAAGTGCTAATGATTATCATTTGCATTTGTTCACCACAGGTAACACGGCGCTACCCAGGCGCTTAACATTGCGCTCACAAGCGCTTTGACATGCGTTAACGTGCCACTCGTTAACGCGGGAGAGGAGAAAAAATGGCAGTAGATTTTGAGAATTCTCAGACAAAGAAGAACCTCGAGGCAGCTTTTGCTGGTGAGTCCCAGGCTACCAACAAGTACAGCTACTATGCTTCCCAGGCTGCAAAAGAGGGTTACCAGCAGATTTCCAACATCTTCACCGAGACTTCTGGCAACGAGCGCGTTCACGCTAAACTTTGGTTCAAGTACCTCCACGGCGGCAAGATTCCAGAGACTGCAGAGAACCTCAAGGACGCAGCAGCTGGCGAGAACTACGAGTGGACCACTATGTACGCTGACTTCGCTAAGGTAGCTGAGGAGGAGGGCTTCGCAGAGATCGCTGCTAAGTTCCGTCTTGTCGGCAACATCGAGAAGGCTCATGACGAGCGTTACCAGAAGCTTCTTGAGCGCGTTGAGTCCGGCGAGGTCTTTGAGCGCGAGGGTGTCAAGGTTTGGAAGTGCCTCAAGTGCGGTCACCTGCACGTCGGCGCATCTGCACCAAAGATTTGCCCAGTCTGCGGTCACCCACAGGCATACTTCGAGGAGCAGTCCCTCAACTACTAAGTTGTAGGTGCTCTGAGCTGCGCGACCGTGCTGAGCTGCGGCTCAGCCTTCTAGTGCGTTAAAAATGTACCCGCCAGCAAGCAAATGACCTGCTGGCGGGTATTTTTGTGCGTGGATGTTGCGGGAAGATTGGGTTTCTCGCCAGGCGCGCCGTGCGCTCGGGTCGCGGGCGGTGCACTCGGTGTGCGCGCCTGATTTCTGCAAAAAATCTGTAGATTTTGCCTAAAACCATAAAAGAATCTGTGGATTTGCCTGATTTTGTCAAAGAATCTGTGTCTCAAACACAGATTCTTTGCACTTTTTTAGGCGGGCTTTGAGGCATGCCCAAGGTGCCCTTCAATGGAGCCTGATTTTCTCGCCATGTCTGAACAATTTGCCGGAAAAGTACACCATGTCTGAGCCATTTGCCAGTTTTTCTCGCCATGTCTGAGTAAATTTACTCAGACATGATGCACTTTTCAGGCTCGCATGGTGCACTAAGCGAGAAAAGCCCGTGTGCCGAGAAACCCCGTGCACTCGCAGCGGCGCTTCGCGCGCTTGACCTGCAAGTTTGTCCGCACACGACGCTGTTGCCGTACAAAAAACCGGTGTCCACCTGCGTGAACACCGGTCTGACCTGCATGTTATGTGGAACTTCCAGCCCGTGCACCCGCTCGCACTCGCACCCGCGCTTATCCCTTGAACCAGCGGTTAGGCTGCTCGTAGGAGGGGCAGATGTCGCTCATGGGACAGCCGACACACTTGGGGTTGCGAGCGGTGCAGGTTTCTCGCCCAAAGTGAATCCACTCTTCGTTGACGTCTTTCCAGAGCTCGTGGGGGAGAAGCGCGAGCAGGTCCTTCTCGGCGGCCAGCGGCGTGGAAGCCGAGCTCAGACGCATGCGCTTGGAGATCCTGTACACGTGCGTGTCCACCGCGATGCCGTCGACCACGTCAAACATCTTGTTGAGGACAATGTTTGCGGTCTTTCGACCAACGCCCGGGAGCGTGACCAGGTCTTCCATGGTGCCGGGAACTTCTCCGCCGTACTCCGTTAGCAGAATCTGGGCGGTTTCCACGCAATGCTTGGCTTTTGCGCGCCAGAAGCCGATGGTCTGGATAACCTCTCCGACCTCGACGGCATTGGCGGCCGCCATAGATGGCGCGTCTGGCCAGCGGCGGAACAGCTCGGGCGTGACCTTATTTACCGCGGCGTCAGTAGTCTGCGCCGAAAGCATAACGCTGATGAGCAGGGTAAACGCGTCGTGATAATCCAGCGCGCTCTGGACGCTTGGATACAGCTCGTGCATGCGTCGACACAGCTCAATACCGCGTTCTACCTTGACTTTCTTTGATTCTCTGGGCATAACCTCTCCTTAATTCCCTCTATGTGTACCCAGTATGTAGTTACGTTATCACGTGGGGCGAGAATAGCAAAATAGCTGCATAACG
>CAUUHE010000017.1:0-26007 GCA_963544885.1 uncultured Atopobium sp.
CTCGCCCAAAGGCTAAGGAGGCTGTGCTCTATACGCTTCGTGCAGGCGGCCTCAAGGCAGACGTGCAGTTCTTGCCAGCTTCTGAGCTGCTAAAACATGCGGAGCACTTCACGGGCGTTGTTGCCGACCTCTCGTGGACCAAGGAGGAGCCTACACTTCAAGGCTCTGCTTACGCCACACTTGGACTTTTTGCTGGTCAGGCAAGTACGCTTCTTACCAGCGATACAAATACCGATACGGTACTTAGAGCAACTCCTGCGCAGACACTTTCCGTCTACGTGGGCAACTCCATTGCCACTATGCGCTCCTACCCTGCTGCAAATGTAGAGGATGCCATTGGCGGCGCAGCTAAAACCGCTGATGCGTCTGCAAACAACTCCGAGCTCACCTCCATTCCTGCAGGCCCCACCGTTATGGTCAACAATCAACCGGTAAGTGTGTTGGTTCCTGCTTCTGATCAATTTGCCGCCCGCCTCACAAAAGTAGCTAAGCTGCGCGCTAAGTGGGCTCGTAAAAACGATGTCTCGTGCTACCGCGTATACGACGCTGACCTGCCCGATTACGCTGTCAGCATTGACATTTACA
Source organism: uncultured Atopobium sp. (assembly GCA_963544885.1). Lineage (GTDB taxonomy): Bacteria > Actinomycetota > Coriobacteriia > Coriobacteriales > Atopobiaceae > Lancefieldella. The sequence goes on from CAUUHE010000017.1 coordinate 586, forward strand.
AGGGCGCCACAAAGCCAACTACCTGGCTGCAAATCTCTGAGTACGCAGCTTCTAAAGAGATTGACCCAGACCTTGCAAAACGTCGCCTTCTTGACGTCCTAGCTCTGGCTCCGCGCATCCTAGGCGTGCCCAGCTCAAACGTAAATCTACGAACAAGAACGCGTGCAAAGGGTGGCTCTCAGTACTCTGACGAGGGCAGCGCTGCGGACAACTCCAGAAAAGAAATGTTGCTCATTGACGAAGGTGGCCTGCTCTTTGAAGTCAACTTTGCCTCCAGACTGGACTGCGGAATCTTCCTGGATCACCGCGATACACGTGCCGAGATTCGTGAGCTCATGAAGAGCGCCGGCCCTGCTAAGAGCTTCCTTAACCTGTTTGCCTATACGGGTACCGCTACCTGCTACGCAGCAGATGGTGGCGCGCTTCACTCCACAACCGTTGACCTCTCCAAACCTTCACTTGAGTGGGCAAAACGCAACATGAAGCGCAACGGTTTTGACGGCGAGGAGCACGAGTTTGTCCAGGCAGACGTCTTATCTTGGATTACCGAGATGCGTCACACCAAAAATCGCTGGAACGTCATCTTCTGCGATGTTCCTACCTTCTCTAACTCGTCGCGCATGAAGCAGAGCTCCTTTGATGTCCAGAGAGATCACGCTGAGCTCATCATTGGTATTTCTCGCCTTCTGACGCGCGGCGGCGTTGCCATTTTCTCGTGCAACCTGCGCACCTTTAAGCCAGATGTCGAGAAAATCCAGCGAGCTGGCGTCGTCATTAAAGACATCACAAGTGAAACTATTCCGGAGGACTTCTCAAGAAATCAGAAGATTCACCACGCATATAAAATCTCGAGAAAACCGCGGGAAAATGAGTAAATTTTTCCGCTTGCAGGCAAAATAAGTACGTTTGTACATTCGTCTAGTTATAACTAGGTATATGGACTAACATATGATGACGAACTGAACCGATCATCTGTTGAGAGGATTAATAGATGAATACAAGTAAAGCTGCATTTCATGCGCTTTTCTCTAAGGACAAAGCCAAGAAATCAACCGGCATTCCTCTAAGTGCTGGCATGGTACTTGTTACCCTTGGCATCGTCTACGGTGACATTGGCACTTCTCCAATGTACACCATGAAGGCAATTATCGCTGGTAATGGTGGACTTCTTACCATGAGCACCGATGTTGTTTTGGGTGCTCTCTCCCTCATCATCTGGACACTGACACTCATTACAACCGTTAAATACGTCATGGTTGCAATGAAGGCAGACAACCACAATGAGGGCGGAATCTTTGCGCTCTACAGTTTGGTTAAAAAGTGCGCCAAATGGCTCATTATTCCTGCCATGATTGGTGGCGCAGCTCTTCTTGCTGACGGTATTTTGACCCCAGCTGTTACCGTAACTACTGCTATTGAGGGTCTGCGCACCATTCCTGCAGCTCATGCTGTTATTGGAGATAGTCAACACATTGTTGTCATGATTACCATTGCCATTCTTTGTACGCTTTTTGCCCTGCAGAAAGCAGGAACTTCTACCATTGGTAAGGCCTTTGGACCTGTTATGACCTTATGGTTCTTGTTCCTAGGCGTTATGGGCGTTATGAACATGTTTGCTGACATCAGCGTTGTTCGTGCTCTTAACCCAGTCCGCGGCATTCTGTTCCTCTTTGATGGCAAGCTTAATGCAGCTGGCCTCATGGTTTTAGGTAGTGTCTTCCTTTGTACTACTGGTGCAGAGGCACTTTATTCTGACATGGGCCATGTTGGCAAGAGCAATATTTATGTAAGCTGGCCTTTTGTTAAGATTTGCCTCATTCTGAACTATCTTGGACAGGGCGCATGGCTCATCGCCAACCACAATAACACCGTACTTAACACTATCAAGGACCTCAATCCTTTCTTTGAGATGCTTCCTGGGCAGATTAGACCATTTGCCGTTATTCTCTCTGCACTGGCTGCAATTATTGCTTCCCAGGCACTAATTACCGGCTCTTACTCCATTGTCTCTGAGGCAATTAAGCTTGACCTTATGCCTCACATCAAGATTAACTATCCCTCCACAACCAAAGGTCAGATTTACATCCCACTTGTTAACAACATTATGTGGGTTGGCTGCATTGGCGTTGTTCTTCTTTTCCAGAGCTCTGAGCACATGGAGGCAGCATACGGTCTTGCAATTACCGTCACCATGCTCATGACCTCAATCTTGCTTTACACCTACCTGGCTGTTATCAGAAAGCGCCTATGGGCGGCCATTCCATTCATTCTTTTCTTTGGTGCTATCGAGGCTATGTTCTTCTTCTCAAGCCTCACCAAGTTCTTCCACGGCGGCTACTTTACTGTTTTGATGGCTACGGCAATCTTTGTTGTTATGTTTGTCTGGCGTCGTGGTACTGCTGTTGAGAGAACTCAAAGTGTTTACCTGCCTGTGGATAAGTACATTGATCAGCTTCGTAGTCTCAGCCATGATGCAGATTATACAACCCTCGCTGATAACCTGGTTTTTCTTACTAACGATTCATCCTTTGACAAGCTGGATCGAGACATCCTCTATTCCATCTTGGATAAGCGCCCAAAGCGCGCAAAGGCCTACTACTTCATTAATATTTCGCTGACAGATGACCCAAATACACGCGAATTTATTGTTAACGATTTTGGCACAGATTTCCTGTTCAAGATCACTCTGCGTCTTGGCTTTAGGGTAAACCAGCGTATTAACACCTATCTGTATCAGATTGTTGGTGACCTGATTAAGAACAATCAGCTTGCGCCTCAGAATCACAAGTATTCCATTTACAAGGAGCACTCCGAGATTGGTGACTTTAGATTCTGTCTGCTGCGTAAGGTACTGGCTCCAGAGACTGACATCAACGGTTTTGACGCTCGTTGCCTTGAGCTCAAGTACTTTATTCGTCGCATCTGCGGATCTCCTGCTCGCTGGTATGGCCTTGAGAACTCCAACATTGTCTTTGAGTACGTTCCTTTGTTCTCCAAGGTTAAACGTGAGCAGAAGCTCACTCGTATTATGCTTGAAGACGCAGCTCAGACAGGCTCTATGCCCCTTGTTGAGGCTCCTATGAAAGAACGTATTGCAGAGATTGAGGAAGACGAAGATATCTTTGCAGAAGCACTGCATAAGGAGCGCGTTGAAAACGCAGCTACCGTTGCAGACTATGTTGGTGGTGACACCGCTAGCTTCCGTCCTCTTAAACTTGACGAAGAAGAGGTTGATGAAGATGTCTTTGAGGAGCAACAAGACATCAATCACTAAGCCTAGCCGATTAGTAGTTTTACTTGTCACAACAAAAGCCGACAGATTGGATCTGCCGGCTTTTTCTTTAAACAATATGTCTCAAGCAAAACTTTAAAGCGAAAACTCTGAAACGTTACGTTTCCAGCGCCAGGTGCTTACTCCCCCAGTGCCCACGTTAAGAATCGCGAGAAACCCGCCTGATCGTTAGTGAGTGTGATATAGGTTGCTGCCTCACAATCTTCACGACGAGCGTTTGCAACTGCCGTGCCCATTCCCGCCGCAGAAAGCATGGCGACATCATTGAGCGAGTCACCAAAAGCTGCGGCGTTCTCTGTAGAGAGGCCAAGATAGTTGCAGAGCCACTGAAGCGCTGCGCCCTTAGAAGTCCCTTCAGCCAGGATTTCCATCCCCATACTCATGGAAGCTGTGCCACTGAGTCCCTTTACCGAAGCTACAGCATCTGCTACAAGTGCCTGATACTTCTCGCCTTCTGCAACAGACCAGTAGGAACCAAGACGCTCAATGGTAGTTGCACTATCAATAAACTCTTCAACGCTTTGGTCAAAGGGAGTACGCGAGCGTTGCATAAATGCCGCATGATCTGCGGGAATACCCAACTGAGAGATAAGATTGTGCCTTGAGCGCTCCAGATAAACACCACCGTCTGCAAAAATATCAAAAGTGACAGGAAGGTCTTTAAGCTTTTGATATAACTCAAGTGCCTGCTCTTTTGTCACTGTGGACTCATGAAGAACAGTCTGAGTGGAAAGATCTCTGATAACAGCGCCGTCGCAAGAAACCACATACTTAGAAGCAGGATGGTTCACAACCTCTTTTGGCAGCACGTTAAACGCGCGTCCAGAACAAGGAACAAAGGGAATACCTAGCTCAGCCAGGCGATCCAACATTGCCATGTTTTTGACATCAAGAGATTTGTCAGTATGCAAAAACGTCTCATCCATATCGGAAAAGACAATATCTACTTTCAGATTTGATACATCTTGAGTGAGCCAAGACTGCTTTTGAGCCATGAGTTCTTCAGTTGAAAGCTCTGACAAAACACTACCTCTTTATGGACGATACATAAACGTGAAGACCTCTTCACGCTGCATATTTACTTGTACACCAAGCTTTTCTGAGACGGCATCAAGACGCTCTTTGAGGCTCAAGAAAGACTCAGCATCCTGAAGTTCAACGAGCATGGTCATGGTAAAAATACCAGACAAAATTGTCTGAGCAATATCAAGGATATTTGCGTTTGACTCAGCCAATGTAGAAGAAATTGCTGCAACAATTCCTGGAGCATCGCTGCCCAAAACAGTAACAACAGCGCGATTAGCAGATGTTTCTGAAGTCATAGTTTCCCATCTCTTGAACGGATGGGTTAATTATAAGCTACGCCTTTCCAATTTCTACGCCATAGCGTGAGCTAAATACCTTCTGAATCTCGTCAACGGTGCAATTAAGTGCCGTAATAAGCTCGTAAAGACCGCGATTACTGGCCATCTTAAAAATTCTCTCGTGAGAAACAGGTGGTTTCTTGTTGAGCGAACGCGCCTTATCAATACGAGCTCTAAATGTTTTAGCAATACTAATGGAGTCTTTACAAGAACCTTCTCTGATGGCATGTCTAAAGTGAGATTCTTCAAGAGAGGCGTTGTGGATGTGAAAGGTAATGAGTTCAATTTGAGGATACATATCAACAAGATTTGTAGCCTCATCACGCGTCATAAGATCGCGTAGTCTGAACTCTTGATCAAGAGGAAATACAATCTGAACAGGATGTTTTTGCCCAATAGGAGACAAAACGTAGGCCGGAGTAGGCTCCGAAACTACATTTTCAACAAGACATACGCCCTGACCTGGGTGAACGCAAAACTCGCCAACAGCTCGCATAACACCACTCCTCTCGGATAACAATAGTATATCATGAGAAGCGTGTTTTAAGCCAATTACCTGCAACTTTATAACTTGTCGCAGGTCATTCAATAACATAACAATATTTTATATAAGGAATCTAATCAATCATTGTAATGGATTCAATGACTGGTTGCTCTGAAGCAGGGATAGTTCCATTTGAATCGGTTGGGGTTACGCCTTTACAAATTGCATCGACAACGTCCATTCCACTTGTTACCGTGCCAAATGCAGCGTAATTTCCATTCAGAGTTGAGTTGTCTGCCTGCATGATAAAGAACTGCGAGCTTGCCGAGTTTGGATCTTGGGCGCGTGCCATGGAAATAGTTCCACGTGTATGCGAGATGTTATTCTCGACACCGTTTTTGGTGAACTCGCCCTTAATTTTGTTCTCGGATCCACCGGAGCCATTGCCCTTAGGATCTCCACCCTGAATCATGAAGCCATCAATAATGCGATGGAACGTAAGACCATTATAGAAGCCTGATTCGGCAAGATGAGCAAAGTTGGAGACCGTAATAGGCGCAACGTTTGCGTTAAGAGTTGCCTCGATAGTGCCGTAATCCTTCACCACAATACGAACATGGTGAATGCCCTTTGCATACGGATCATCTGCTGCTACGGAATCAATGTAGCCCTTATTTTGTGAGTTCTGAGACTGCGTTTGCTGCGTCTGTTGGGATTGCTGCGATTGTGAGCTTGTTTGTGACTGAGACTTATCAGCACCCCTCATAAGAGAGAAGAATATTGCTCCTACCGCAAGCACAACGATGACGATAACACCGTACAGTCGACGATTCTTTGTTTGAAACACGCTATGACCTCCCCTTTAAGCAGACGCGCATGTGACAATCCAAGAAACCAGATTGGCGGTTGCATTGCCTGTTCTCTCAGCAAGAACGTGGCCCTTATCCCAAACAAGCGTGTAATCAACACTGCTCACGCCCGAGAAATGCTTTAGAGACAGGCCCAAATTGAACGAGGTACAAATTGAAGTATCAGTATTCTGAGCGCCCTCATTAATACGCCAATAAGGAGCAACCGATGCTGTCTGATAGCCTTTGTAAGATGCGCTGGTAAAGTACAGTGGATTGAACATATCAACACGAGTTGGAATGTCATTCTCCAGCGTATCAGCCTTATTCAGATCAGAGGTCCAATCATTAGCGTAGCTGGACTTCCAATCGGCAAGTTTCATGTAAGTATCAAGGTTCTTTTTAATGAGGTCAGCAGTCTGCTCATCAAAATGCAGCGTACTTTGCTCGCCAACACCAAAAAGCTGATTAGCGCGGGTGCTTCTATCAGGAGCATCAAAAGCTCCAACTGGAAGCGACGCGCCTCTTAAAGCTCGCGAGAAACCCCTAAAATTCTCAAGCTCAACGTTCTGACGACGAAGGTTATATACCACCCAAATAGATTCTGAGTTCAGAGAGCCAAAATAGTGCTCAGCAGTATCGTAGATAGTAGATTGAACCTGCTGAGTAGCAGGAGCTGCATTATCTGTACCACGAACCGTTGCGAGATTTGGATCACCTGGGAACGTGGGCTCTTCCAGTCGCTGAGGCGTAGAGGTATAAGGGAATGCGTTGTCCCTAACAAAGTTATTCGCAGAGGTCTTGAGCTCGTTGATAAGAAGGTCTGCATATGATCCAGCGGTATAGACGCCAGAGTTAGTCTCATCAAGACTGACCTTACTATCATTGCTGTCGAGAAGATCCATGTTGTTGACAAATGAAGCATATGCGCCAGCAAGATCTTGCGAGAGAGGTTGGGTCCAAACACCTTCAGCACGAGAGTCTGTTGCATCTGCATACTGACCAGCTGACCACTCATACGCTGCGTCTGCAAGGTCGTATGAAGTTGCAGGACACCATGAAGCGCTACCGTAAATAGAGTCTGAAAGCTGCTCGCCCTTCTCGCTATGTGTAGCAGCGCCAACAGCCTTAAGATATGGCGTATAGAGCGGAGAGTCTCCCGAGGTTCCCAGCACCGCGCTGAGGCCGCCGCCGGCTGCAAAACCAAACACAAAAATCTTTGATGTATTGCATGGGAGCTGCTCATGGTTGTAGCGCAAATACCTGATAGCAGCCTTAAAGTCTACTGCTGGCCAAGGAGAGCCGCCTGCGTAAAGCTCGTCCGAGCCTGTGGTTGAATCGTAGCCGGCACTTCTACCACGGAAACCTGCGTATACGTACACAAAACCAGCCTCAAGGTACGGTGCGAGGCCTTCGTATGCGTAGCTTGTAGGAGCGCTCTGAGGGAACAGCGTTGCTGTGTTAATTGGCATGACAATTGGCGCGGTACTTGCGGTGAAGCTGCCTACAACGGCCTTCTCGCTGACTTCGCACTCGTACGTAGAGCCATTCTTCTTTCCCGAGAGATACTTTCCAGGAACAAAAACCGAGAGAGTGTTTACCGACTTGCTTGCGGGCTTAGTGCAGTACTGAATGCCCAGCTGATAGTAGCAGTCGTTATCCTCGTCATAGCTCCACTGGGCCATGTCCAGCTTGAGTGACTTGAACTCTTCAAGGTCCACGTTAGAAGCAGGCTGATTCGTATCATCAGATGTCCTTGCTTGCGGTGTACATGCGGCCAAGGTACCCGCAGCTCCCAAAGCAGAAAGGGACAAGAATTCTTTTCTCGTAAAGGCCATAATTTCCCCTCGAATAGTTTATTCAGTGGAGGCAGCAACGACCGCTGACCTAGTTCAAGCTAGTCATCTATTGTACCAATTTGCAAACGTGTATGCTTAAGAGCGAGCGTTTAGAGAAACGAGTTAGCATGCCAAAAATCGTCAACTTTTTTGACCTCATTCACCTTAATGAAAGACTTGCTCAGCAGGGTCTTCGAAGCAAAGTTCACCTGCGCGATGCATGCGGCAAGCAGTCTCTGTGGATAGAGCTCCCCTCTAGCAAGAAACCCGATGAACGCGAGAAAATCGATGGTCAAGAGCTTGAGAAAACAAAAGAGCAAGTTGAGGCATTTTTTGCAATAAAGGGCATGACCGTTGAATTTGACCTCACTGGCGGAAAAAATTTCTGGATTGTATAAATTGCCCGCTTGACGAAGCGCTTGAGTCTGTTATAGTAAATAAGCTTTTCGAAGCACCAATGGCTGGGTAGCTCAGTTGGTAGAGCAGGGGACTGAAAATCCCCGTGTCAGGGGTTCGATTCCCTTCCCCGCCACCACGACTTGAATCGGCTTAGAGAGAAATCTCTGGGCCGTTTTCTTTTATCTTTTGATGTTGACGTGGCAAACAGAAAAAGAGGTACCTCTTTTAAGAAGCACGTCTTTCACAGGGTTCTTGCATTAAAAAATTGAACTAAAACTATCGATACGTACGCAAAGCTTCGATGAGCTCAGAAGCTTCAATACCTAGAGCTTCAGCAAAAGAAAAGACTTCTCCGAGTTTAACGCCACGCTCGCCTGATTCAACCTTTGATATGAATGCTTGATCTCCAGCAAGGTGCTCAGCAACCGCCTCTTGAGTAAGACGTTGCTTCTTTCGCAAATCGCGAAGACACTGGCCCACTAATCTGTTAGATATCTGCTCCATAAATGCAGCGTAAAACTATCAACTCAAATATGCCAAAATCGCATATTTTCTTAAAAAAGAAATTCTCCCCGACAAGTTCACGGGGAGAATTAAAACCTTTAAACGTAGCTTCTTGTGATGTTTATTGAAGCGCTTATGGCATTAGAAGCCACCACCGCCGCCTCCGCCGCCGAAGCCGCCACCGCCGCCTCCGGAGAAGCCGCCACCAAAACCGCCGCCAGAACTTGAATTAGAAGAAGCGAGCGCTGCCGTGGAGACAGAATGAGCAGCTGTAACACTCTTGGTTACGCTCTCAATTGCATTGGTTCGCATGCCATTTCCATAGTAATACCAGCTATAAACAGGCATAAACTGAGGATCTTTGAGCATCTCTGGCATTGCAACTTTCAGCTGCTCGATAACCTTATCCGCAACACCAAGCGCAACTGCCATAACCAGAAGCCTATTCCAAAGAATGACGTCAGTAGGGATTGCTTCATGTAGATTGGTGAACTCAGTAAGCCACTTTCTTAGCGCACGAGTCTTAGCAAGCGTCTCAACACCCTCTCTGTTCATCAAATCAAACGAGCCAATGTTTACAAGTGCAACAAGACCGGCAATGACAAGAATGAACAGATGTAGTAGTAGATTGGCAAATGAAACATCAGCCATAACACCCATGAAGAATGCAGCAGCGGCAACAAGAACATCGACAGCAATCAGAGCACCAAGAATTCCCTTACCGTGGAATGGAATCTTGTTTGTTCCATACTTAGCAGCATAGCTAAGCTTGATGGGGCTCTCCCAAGACTCATATGCCTTATTAAAATCTTCTGGATGTGATGAAGCATACTTACCAATTTGTTTCATGGTAACAGTAGTATTTACCGCTCCAGATTCTCCGGCCTTATCAAAGATTAGCTTCATTGCCATGATATCAATCTTATTTGACAGTGAACTGCCAGGGTAGAAAGGCTGCTGGCTTTCTGAAAGGTCTTGAACCTTTGTAAGACAATAATCAGACTTCTCCATACCAAGGAAGTTTGTACTAACCGTCTTATTCAAGCTAATGTACTTTGAATCAGAAAGGTGCATAAGGGTTGCTGTCAGAGCGTCTCCCTTAATTAGCTCACCGTTGTAAAGCATAGAAAGAACTGCCGGATGATCATCAGATGGAACATCTCTGTAGTAAAGGTCATTAAACTGAGGGGTCATAACCTTTTTGTATTTAATACGCAGCAAGATTGCTGCTACAACGGTAATAGCTGCAAGTACTAATGGTGCATAAAGAATAAGAGCTACCTGAGTTTTTGCAACATCACGCTTGTGATTTGCCTCGTCCGCCCACGCTTGTTCCTCGGACAGAATGCTGCTCAGTTTATTCTGCTGAATGGGAGTTAGCCCAGAAACCCAATCGGTTGGGAACGTAATACGAGCTTCCGCAAACTCATCTGTTCCTACACCAGGAACCTTATAGACAACAGCATTGTTAGTAATTTCTACATTTGCGTCCAGCGGACCATGTCCCCAAGCACGAACTGTATCTCCAGCCACAATTGACTGTCCTGAAGGAACAGGAAGATGGATAGTAGCCGTTACATTACGAGACTCTGAATCCCAGCCATCAGATACAAATTTCCAGTACAACTCTGCAGTATCAGACCAGTTTGTTACAACATTAGTAATGTCATACTCGATAGTTATATGTGCATACTCATCATCATGTGCTGAATAAATCTTCAAGTTCAACATATTGCCTGATAGAGTGGGAACATAATACTCGTCTGAGCTGGCACTATTTCCATTTGAGTCTTTGCTGTAAAGCTGACGCGTTCCCTGCTTATCCTGAACGGTAACTGAAGTAATGTTTACTTCAACGTTCTGCCCATTATATTTATTCTTTCCAACTGGGAGATTCCAATAGACACCGTGAAAGCTTCCTCTGAAATAGAATGTACGAGTTTCTACGACATGCAACGATCCGTCCTTTTGAACCGTCGCATCAATATTTACCGTATCTATTGAAAGGTCACGTGCAAATGCTTTTGCTGGTGCAATTAGAAACGCAACAGCCAAAAGCATTACGCAAAGCGCAATCCTTACAAACTGGCTCTTTTTAGAAGAGCGAAGCGAAACTTTATACATGAAAACTCCTTTATGTTACTTTCGCAACTCTTCCTAAAAGGATACCACGTACTAATTAATCTGCTGGTGAATATGAGTTATCCAATTCAAACAAAGCAGGTGGCAGTCCTTTATCCCACTCCTCTCCTACTTCCTCAGAAAGCAAATACTCATCAGTTTCTATAAAAGGAAGGCTGGCAATTCTTTTATTTCTTGATGTTTCGAGATTGCATACAAGCGAGCTTGGGCCGCTGAAGTCTAGAAGGCACCCGTAACAAATTCTCATGTCCTGAAATAACTTTTCTCCGCATCTGGGGCAAATTTTGACGGAGTAGTTTTCTATAGCCATAGCGACTCCTTCTTTCAACATTGCTTTCCTCGGTACTTATTTCTTGGATGAGCACTTTCTGTCCCACTTCAAACCATGGGAAGTCATCAACTGATGGTCTTTCAAATGTGCAATAGGCGCCCGCGCAGCTATGAATTTGTTTAGGCTGTACTCGTCTCCGAATTTTTAAAATTTCTCCGTGATCGTCTGCAAATGCAATATCAATCGGATATGTCATTCCAAAAGTATGAACTGAAGAACACCTTAGAAGTAAGACTGGAGGAGCTGTTATCTCAGTACCTAAAAGCCCAACGAACTTTTCGAAGCCTCCTTGTAACAATTCAAAAATTTGCTCTGAATTAGGGACTTCTTCTATCGAAACCTGTACATTCATTTTCAAATCACAACTCCCGACTTATAGGGACTAACAACAATTGAAGTTGTATGGGTGAGGTACAGAGGAGACTCTAATGACACTAAGGGGAGACGCACAGTATGTGGCCAAGGTCTGTACTTTAGAGTTGCTTGATATTTAGGAAAAACAGAGACCATATTCCCAATCCCCTCCTTTTCTCCCTCCATGGAGACGACAATGTCGCAATTGTCATCACATTTAAGAGCAGTTTTTATTTTCTGAGTTAAGTTTTCTAGCGTTCCTCCATCCGTGGAATGACTGGAAGAAATTCCATGAACAATGATTTGATCTGCCGCAACACGGTCAAACTTTGAGCACATATCTGCAAACTTAAATAGATTGATTGCAATTAAAGCTACTACCAATACAACTGGAAGTACCAATGCAGTCTCAACAAACATCTGCCCTTTCTGGCAACAAAGAAATTTCATTGTTCTCATGTGCCACCAAACACTTTCTTAACATCAATTTCTAAAGGAATCTCAATATCAAGAACAGGAATGGTCAATTTCGCGATTGTTATTTTGTCAGGTAAATACTGGAGAGAAAACGCACCAAGTGAACGAGCTAAAGCAATCGGGTCTGATGTATTGGGTATTTTCTGGACTAGCTCACGAATCGTTGATTCTTTCTCGAAGCCAGCTTGTTTCAAAATTCTTTCTGTATTAACAAGAACAGGCTTCATTTGTCTTAAATCGCTTGGCTCTAATCCGGCATCAACGACTATTTGCTTTAAGGCTCTCTGTAATTTGGAACCAACGCTTCCGCCTGTTATTCCATCAATATCATCAATAAATTCTGATAGCTTAGAAGACCAAGAAGTTACGCCATCCCCATATGAGATTAAAAGAGATCCCCACAAGCTCATTACTTTATCGATGGCCTGTCCGATAAACCCTCCCCTCTTTTCAACCTGGTCAAAAAAGCTTGAAAGAACGTTATCTGTGGATGAGCCATCTGGGGCAAGCACTGCACCAGATATTGCATATCCTTCTGGAAGAAAAACCGACTGCTCAAGCGTTCCCAAACTTCCTTGGAATTCTGGAGATGAGCCGCCTCTTCTCACAAATGAAATACAGCCCCAAGCACCTGGTGGACATAATCTGGGTCTAGCAACCTTCAGAGCATCAAGTGCTTTTTGAAATAAACCTGTTGATTTATCTGCAGCTTCAGACAACTCCTTTTGTAAATCTTTTATTTGTTGTCGCGATGATTCATAGACTTCGGACTCTTCAACTACGATCTTCCAGTAATACTCAAACCCGTTATCAATATTTGTTGAGGCAGATGCTACCCTTCCCACATCACCGCTTGTAAAATGACAATGTTGACACTCATGGACCGCTCCAGAATCTAAATCTTGTAGTGATGCAAATCCCGCGTTTTCTCCGGTTGCTCCTGGACAAGACCTATGAGCATGAATGGTTTTCTCGCCGTTTTCATAAGTGCAAGGCCAAATAGGCTTTAAATACAGAACTGTTTTCTTTGTCTCTTCTAAATTATGTGGTAATCGAGGTAAATTCATATCAACCTCGCCGTCAGCTGTTTCTTTATAAAACCCTTTAGAAAGTTCCTGGTGTGCAAAGTTATAAAAAGCTTTTCGTATGGCTGAATCACGCAATTCTTCTGCGGTACTTCCATTGACAGTTTCCTGATCATATCGAGCTCTGTAGTATGCTCTAGCTCGCTTTAAAGCGATACCGAACGTCCAAGAGGTTGGTGACGGGATAGATGGATTGATATCCCCAGAAAGACCAGCAAGATGCTCCGCTCTCTCACGCATAGAATACGGACCTCCACCACAGTCTGCCTCCCACGCCCTCTTTTTAGATGACTCTGCTCTACTCTGTAACTCTTCAATTTTTCTTGCTATTTCCTGTAATAGCTCGCTTTGCTCTTTTAATTCATCTGCTGAAACATCGCTATTTAAGTGTCCAAAATTAGATTGCGATTGAGCAGGAAATAAAAGTGCTGATCCTATAAAGTTTCCAGTATCAGTAGAGTTCTTTTGTATACAAGAGCTCGCTGCCATTGCTGCAAAAACTGGAAGCATTTTCTCAGTTGTTTCTAAACCTTCACAAGCTGAAGTAGCAAATTTTTTACGAGCTTCAAGTGTCTTAAAACCCGCATCACACAATTTGGAGCCTGCTGAAGCTAAACCTGGAACACACGAAGCCACCAATCCAGCACCAACACACAACAAACCCGACAATCCAAGACTTAAGATGCTTGCATCAATTACCTGCGCAATAGTTGTGTATTTAGCTACGACATTTTCTCCTGCCATGGAAGCAGCATCTGCTATTGACTGAGTTTTGTATGCCCTCGATGAGACCCATGCAACTGATACCAGCGCAAAGACAAGAGCTAGAGATACCAAAAGAGCGCTTGCAAAAGCGATTGACGTAATACCGCCTGTATCGTCTATAAACGTGGAAAGTCCAAGCCTTATCCTTTTATGTTTATCCTTTCCAAAAGGTAATCCAATCTGCATAAGAACCCTCAATCCAATCTGGATACGTGCTGGCAGATAAACTAGATTTCAAAACAATTCCTTGATCATCCGTCTGCCCTGCAAGGAATAAACACCAGCCTATTGGCGGCATTGCTGCCACATGACCCGTAATTTCAATCAGGACATCTTTTTCTTTTTTATCAATAGAGATATTCCAGTCCTCATCTCCACCCTTATGGAATAGAGGTATCTCCGGTATAGCTTTAAGTCTGCGCTTGATATAGGACTCTATTAACTCAGTATCAGAAGACGTTGTTGCTACTCTTAATCCTTCTGCACAGGCTCCATCCATAACTGTCTTTGTATATAGAATGCAGATAGGCTCTACAAGCAATGCAATAATCATCAGAATAACTGGAAATAACAGCGCCGCTTCTACTGACGCTTGACCAGCATTCTGTTTAAAACGAGAGAACATCTTTTGCTAAATCTAAAAGAGAGTCATGCATAGTATGTGAAGCAGCTTGAGTAGCCAGTTGAACAACTGCTCCATTTTGCACAAAGTGATATATCACACCAAGAGACGTAATGACAATCAAGCACGAAAATAAAACCAAGGCATATTCAAGCGTTGCTTGTCCTTGTGTATTCTTAACCCCTAGTTTGATTCTTCTAATAGATTCTTTACATCTTGAGTAGAGAAATGACATGTTGAGACCCTCCTTATCTCTCCCTGATCAGAAATAGTCACAAGCTCCGACCAATTTCCACCATTAACCAAACAGCTCCATACATTGCCAGCTAGATCTATATATCCGGAATAAACAAGTACACAATTAGCTCTTTGTTGATAGCTCTCTAAAACACTTTGTGCTTCGTCTTGAATGGTTTCTTTACTATCTCTTTGTACGGAATTCTGCTCAAATAAATCTTTTGCAGCTTCATATGAGATTGGCTGTTCATTGGCTTTTTTGTCGTCTCTATTTTCATGAGTCTGCACATAGTCTGAGCTCGTATTTAATGAATGGTCCTGTTTTCTTGGTAATACGAAAAATGCAGCAAATAGCAAACATACAGTGGCAATAATAAACACAGAATAAGCGGCGGTGCTTTTCTTACTCATAGAGAATTAATTCCAGAAGTAATTGCTTCCCAAAGTTCAGAAACTTTACCCTTAAAAGCAATGATTGCGACAATTGCAATAACTACAAGTACACCGACCAAAATTGCATACTCTGTAGTTCCTTGTCCTGATTCATCTTCTTTTAAGTCACGAAAATACCTAAAAAATTGATACAAATACATCATCATCTTTCCTTTCTCCTAAGAAGAAAATGCAGGCCCAAGCAAAGGACCTAAAATTGCAAGTAACATTGCTGGAACAATTAGCGTTCCCAGAGGGATGAGCATTTTAATTGGAATTTTTTCGATTTCCGTTTCCAGTAAAGAACGCTGCTCATCTCGAAGAACTGAAGCCTGTCTATCTAATATTTCTGCAAGAGGAGTTCCAAAAGTAAGCGCCTCATTTACAACAGTCGCAAAGCTTTTAAGTGAAGGAACTCCCACTCTGGCAGCCATCTGATTGAGAGCTTCTTCACGAGTAGTAGCACCAAGCTTCCAAGTCATATGAGCATTTGAAAGCTCTTTTGATAGCTCGCCGGATTCTCGTAAACAATACAAATCTAGTGCCGAATCAAAAGATAGCCCTGACGACAGTCCAAGAATCAAAATATCAATCATTTCTGGCATCTCGCGTAGACATGACTTTCTTGTAAACTCTAACTTTGCTCGACGACTCACTCTCCTGTGACCTTTTACACCTCTAATAATTTGCTGGCAATAACGCTGAAAATCAAAATGATTCAAATTTACAGGTATAACCAAGACGAGAATGGCTATGCACAATGCAAACGCTAAAGAACAAGTTAGATCTATCACTTCATTACTCCTTTCATAATGCTTCGAATAATCAAAAGAGCAATACAGTCCATGACCATTGCAATCACTGTGCATATAACGCCCGATGGAGTAAATAAACCCTGTTGAAAGTCTGGTGATAAAAGCGACAAAACAATCAACAGAACAACGGGGAGAAGACATACAATTCGAGCAGATAATCTAACTTGAGCAGTCTTTGTTGCTATCAGTCTTTGATTCTTCTCTTGTAATTCAACTAACTCGGCAGTCTTTTGTAACAGACTCTTAAGCGGAGAGCCCGTTCTGTGTGAAATTACTAAAGCACTAGCCAGCAAATTAACACCTGGAGCATCCAGTCTCTCTGCCAAGTCTTCAATAGCTTCTTCAATAGGAAAACCGCACTTAATCTGCATGTCAGCAATACAAAAATTTTCTGATACAACACCTTCTGTATGTTTACTGACATATTCAATAGATTGTGAAAGTGTGAGGCCTGATCCAAGAGCAACAGCTATAGTTCTAAAAATCGAAGGCATCATATGGGCAATTTCTAAAGCAGTCTGATGCTTAGCGTGTTCATAGAGAAAATAAGGACCTAGAAATAGCAAGAGAAAACCGCAAAACAGACCAATTACAGACTCAAATAAAATGCCAAATAGAATTGATGCAGCTATATCACTAATAAAAAACAGTACGAAGGCATCACTGACTAAGGTGATTCCATATTTGTAAAGAAAGCGATTACGTAGCTGTATTGATGCATAAGAAAAAGGCTCCCATTTGAGCAGATGCTGCACAAAAATACTATTGCGCGCAAAATGAAAAAGCTGAATCACATAACCTGTTATTCGTGCACTTATTTGAGAGGCAGTTTTTTCTTCACCGTTACATATAAAAAAATAAATAATTACTCCAAAAGCACCTCCTGTGATCGTGGAAGTAATGACATCCATGAAGTAACCTCCTTTTTATTGAGTAATCCATCTTTTATGGCGCGATTGATAAAAGAAGGGATTTTTACAAAAAGCCAACTTCTTTTCTGTACGTCAAACGACACCACCTCTTGTACTTCGATTGATCCTGACGAAGACAAAGAAATTTCTGAAACGCTGGTTACATATCGCTTTCCATCGGGAAATCTTTGAGACATAACTATCAAATCAAGTGCAGTTGCTATCTGCTGTTCTATAATTTCTGCAGGTAAGTCCATGCCAAAACGAGCCATTAACACCAGTCGTAATATTGCCTCTTGAGCAGTTCCAGCATGCAGCGTGGTCAGAGAACCATCGTGACCTGTATTCATAGCCTGCAACATATCAATGCACTCTTCACCTCTTACCTCTCCTACTACAATGCGGTCTGGCCTCATTCGAAGCGCATTTCTCACCAATGATCTAATGGTTATTTCTCCTGTTCCTTCTATCGAAGCAGGACGAGCCTCTAGCCTGACAACATTTGGATGTGAATCAAACTTAAGCTCCGCTGAGTCTTCAATAGTGACAATTCTTTCAGACTTTGAAATTTCACATGAAAGTGCATTTAAAAGCGTAGTTTTGCCAGATCCCGTTCCTCCAACAACCGCGATTCCCTGTCTGCATTTCACAGCCCAAGACAAAAATCTTGCAAGCCATTGAGGCAGTGATTTCATTTCCACTAGTCGGTCCAAAGAAGTAATTTTTCCGGTAAATCTTCGAATAGTTACTGAAGTGCCGTTTACTGCAACAGGACTTGCAACCGCATTGACACGGTCCCCATTCTCAAGACGAGCATCAACAATAGGACTTACTCTATCCAGTCTTCTTCCTAATGGAGACAAAATGCGATCCATAACAATCAAAATCTGCTCTTCTGAGTCAAAGACCGTTTTTGATTCAAAGAGCTCGCCGTTTTTCTCGTAAAACAAATTGTTGCAGCCGTTAATCATGATTTCAGTAACATCTTTATCATTCAGTAGTGGCTGAATTGGACCAAGACCACACACCTCATTAATTACTTGCTCAATTATTTCTTCATAGTTAACTGAACTAAAAAGCTCATCCTTCTCTTCATTAACAATTGCTTCACAGGTAACTCTTAATTCATCTCTTACTCGATCAATATCACTGCCTGTAATGAGAGAAGAAACTGTAGAAAGTCCTAATCGAGAAACAAGTTTTTCTTTTAACTTCTTTCTAGCCTTCAGAAATAGTTCTTTTTGAAGTTGTGAGTCATTCTCTTCTTGTGCCTCAATTTGCTTTACAACGCGTTCAAAGACAAGCATTAACTCACTTCCTTCTTCCTGTTAAACAAACTAAATGGCTTTTTCTCAGGAGTTGCTTGCAGGGCAATTTGAGCCTCGCGCAGTTGTGGAAGAATACCCAACTCGTTAAGAAAATGCGCAAGAACAAAAGAAACCGACTGTGCAAATGAAGTTTCTTCTTGCAACAACACAGAAAGCTTTCCTTGCTGAATAAGCTCCTGAAACCCTGGTCCGCCTTCAAAAATCCTAAACATCTTTGCTGCTTCAAGACCAATCTCTGCCTTTCCAATAGAAAAGTCCTGTTTAACCTTTGGATTTGCTTTGTTTTCAAGTCGGATAATGCGAGTTCTTGCCACTCCAAGACGCACTGCAAGTCCACTTACTTTTGCTAAAGAATTAATACACGTAAGAGGGTTCTCGGAGACTATTACCAGCCTATCTGCGCATTGTGCTGCCTGAGCGTAGCAATCTGTTGAAGCGGTAGTAGTATCCACAAGTACCAAATCAACCAAACCGGAAACAGCTTGGAGAAAATGACTCACGCAAGGAAAGAGAAGCTCTGCCATTTCAGGTTTTACACAAGGGCCAAAAAGATACAGATTTTTATGGATACAGGTTGCCTTTTCAAGGAGATTTTCTTTTTCTGAAGGAGTATCAGTTACTAAATCAGAAAAGTCTTTTGGCTGCCTAATTCCAAGTTTCTCAAAAGCATTTCCATAAGACAGGTCAAAATCAACTAATGCAACTTTTAAACCCCAAGAAGAAGCAAGCAGCGCCATTGAAGAAACAAGTGTGGTCTTTCCCACGCCTCCTCTTCCTGAAGTGAACGTAAGGATTGGAGCTTTTAAAGTCTTATCAAGAGGAATAAGGGATTGTAGATAGGTATTCAGCTCTTGTATGCTGGCAACATAATCTGAAGCTTCTGGTAAAGGCTGAGAAAGCCTGTCAGCCCCATATGATTGATATCCTCTTCCAACCTTTACCAGATCTCCTAATTCCATAGGGTCAATAACTAAATCAACTCCCGCTTTAGCTGCTCTAGAACGAAGTGATCCAGAAGCGCCAGACCTTACCAGCACTACACAACGAGCATTTCCGTCTTTAACAATTGCAGCCGCTAGATTTATATCCGAAACATCGGAGCCAGTATTGCCAATTAACACCGAATAATCTTGAGGAGTTGAAGAGGCTACAATTGATCTAAGAGATGCTGCTGAATCGGCAAATTCACACCTATTGCTAATTCCCAAGTAAGTAAGAATGGCGCCAATCTCAACGCGTGCATCAAGACCTACGTATGAGATCCACTTTTCTAACATCACGCATCACCTCCTGGGTTAGTAGACGAATCTGCTTGTGACGCACTGTCACTGTTTTGGTTGGTTGTTGAAGAAGTAGGGTTCTCTGGCTGCACCTCTTCACTTGCATCAGATGGGCTTGCTTGATCTGTCTTGTCAGAAAGATCTTTTGAGTCTTCTTCTTCAACGAAAGAATTGTTCTTTACTAAGTCCTGAGCGTTAATCTTTGACCCAGGAAGAGTAAATCGAAGTGTTCCTCGAGCGTATGCAGAAAGCACAGCAGGAACTTGTTCAGGAGTCAATCCAAGCGTTACGGAGGAGGAAGTGTAAAGAGTGCCTTCGGTGTCATCTGACAACACTGCAATATCCGAAGCAATACAGGTAATAAGAGAATCAGTGACCTCATACGCTGCAAGCTTTGTACCAGCGCTGAGCCTCTCAGCTAGTCCGTATTTCTCGCCATGAGAAATAGTGAGACCAACAAGATTTTCTGGAATAGAAATCTGAGAGGCAACTGATCGTAGATGAAGCGAGACAACAGGCATTCCAACTCCAATAACAGATGAAACCGTACGACCCATAACACTTTCTGGATTAGTAATTGCGCCTTCGGGAATCAAATCAGAAATCCAGCTTTTTAACTGAGTGTTAGAAGATGAGAGAGTTTCTCCGGGTTCTATTTGTTTGGTGGCCACCAAAATTGAAGTAAGCTCACCACCATATTTTTGTATTGCCTCTGCACGCGATTTTTCTGCTTCAGCGCGAACGTTTTGTACGTATGCAAAGAAACAAAAACTGGCCAAAAGTGCGCTTAACACAGAAATTAAAATTCTTGTTTTCTTAGTCACTTTTTGTCCTCCCTCCATTTGCGATATACCGATTGTGCGCTCGGGTTGAGAGAAGGAGGACAAAAACAAAAGATTTACCTGCACAAATATGTCAGACAGCTGACGCAAATCTGACACAAAGTAATGTATCCACAGGTTGCAGCAACGCAACGAAAAATAGGTAATTTAAATTTTTATAAAATTTGAAATATAAAAATTTTTAGAACGTCATAACTGCTACATTTTCAGAGAGATTGTAGTGAATGATTTTCTGAGTGATTTCCTGACTTTTGAACAAGGGTTGACCCCCCTAATTAGCTAGGCAGGACCAACCCTCGTCAGTCTCAATATGGCATGTTTCCAGCTAGTTTGACAAAAAAGCACCCTAGTCAAGCCAGGGTGTTTTGAGGATTTACGCTGTTAAAGCTTAAAGCACAACATCAGGGTCAAGCGATTGCTGGCTTTCTCGCATTTCTTTTGCCAAAGACAAATATGCTTTTAGCTGCGGCTCTGTAATCTTGCCCTCATGCAGAGCATCCTGAACGCTACATCCTGGCTCGTGCGTATGGGTGCAATCCCTAAACTTACAGGTCTGAGCAGCTTCAGAAATATGCGGGAATATCTTCTGCAATCCCCTCTCATGGCCCACAATAGGCAGACTCCTAAGGCCAGGTTCGTCCACGATGACGCCAGCATCAGGAAGCGCTACCATGCGACGAGCAACCGTTGTATGCCGTCCTGCCTTATCGGATTCGCGGACTTCTCCCGTTTCAAGCGCCTCATGTCCCAAAAGCGCATTGAGAAGCGTTGATTTACCAGCACCTGATTCTCCTAGCACTATGGCCACGGAGCCGTAAGGAACAAGGCGTCGAACCGCATCAATTCCCCACGCAGCCCCAAGCTTTTGAGCAGTCTGAGCAAGATCTGCAAGTGCATCGGTTTTCTCGCCCTCAAGCTTTGAAGCTGTTGCAACAATCTTTACTGTAGAGCTAAGAGCTGCGGTAATAGAAGAAATCTCTTGAGCCAAAAGCTCCGGACCCGCTACATCTGACTTAGTAAGCACCACGGCACAGGTAGCTCCGCAGTCTTTAGAAATAACTGCTGAACGCACAATACGATCTACCGAGACAGCCTCGCCGTCCAAGGCCTGTACCACAAGAACCAAATCAACGTTGGCGGCCAAAGTCTGCTTTTGACCACGAGCTCCGCCCTTCCAGCGTGCAATATCGGTCTCTCGCGGCAGAACTGCCTCGATGATACCCATATCGTGCGAGTCCGGAATGCGCGCACATACCCAGTCTCCCACGGCCACCGTAGAGTTCTGGCCCTTAGTCACGCGCGCGGCAAACTCGGCGCGAAACACTCCCTGCTCCGAAACAACCGCAGGAAATCCCCTATCCAAGCGGACAACGCAGGCCATGGTCATCGTCTGGCGAGAAACCCCTTGGGCTTCAAGCTCAGATACGACGTCTGCATAAGCCTGCGTCTGAGCCGACGATGGAGTCAACTGCTCAAACGCTGGAACATCCAGCAATGAAGAAAGGGCCGGCAGTGACCCTTGAGTCCTGCCGGCTCCTAGTTTCTTGGAACTTTTTGTACGCTTAGCGGACAAGAGTGCTCCCTACCTTATGCTTTGTTTTTCTGCACAGAACGCATAACAGCCTTGTACAGCTCCATCAGAGGAATAATAGATGCAGCTAAAAGCATTGCCATGGCGTACTCTTCAAAACCAATCTCAGCAAAGCCAAACGCCTGAGAAAGTGGTGTCTCAATTACCACAAAGGTAAGAATCAAAGACATAACAAAGGAACCCCACAGCCAAATGTTTTGGCTGGTCAGCTTAAAGATGGAACCACGCAGAGAACGCATATTGAAGGAGTGGAACATCTCAACCATAGAAAGCGTCAAGAACGCCATGGTCATACCCTCAACGCCAGCCTCTGGGTTAGTAATAACCTGAGAGATATCAAAGGTTCCATACTCAAAGTAGTGGCCAATAAAATAGCTGGCAAGGGTGAGAAGAGCAATGATAGAGCCCTGAACAAGGCAGTCAAAGCCAACGCCACCCGCAAAGATTCCATCCTTAGGATTACGAGGCTTGCGCTTCATAATGCCTGGTTCAGCCTTCTCGGTAGCCATAGCAAGCGCAGGCAGAGAGTCGGTAATCAGGTTAATCCACAGAAGGTGGGTAGGCTGAAGAATAGTAAAGCCAACCAGAGATGCAATAAAGACGGAAATAACCTCTGCAAGGTTGGAGCTCAAGAGGAACTGGATGCACTTACGAATGTTGTCGTAGATGCGTCTTCCCTCTTCGCACGCGCTGATGATGGTGGCAAAGTTATCGTCAGCCAGAACCATATCTGCAACGCCCTTAGTAACATCGGTACCAGTAATACCCATACCAATACCAATATCAGCGCGCTTAATGGAAGGTGCATCGTTAACGCCGTCGCCCGTCATGGCTGTGACCATGCCCTTCTTGCGCCAGGTATCAACAATGCGGACCTTGTGCTCAGGCTGGACACGTGCGTAAACGCCAATTGTCTCAATACGCTGCTCAAACTCTTCGTCAGAAATCTTATCAAGCTGTGCGCCAGTAATAGCCTGAGAGCGATCGGTAATAATGCCCAGCTCAATTGCAATAGCAACGGCCGTATCAATGTGGTCACCTGTAATCATAACGGTGCGCATACCAGCTTCATGAGCCTCTGCAACAGCACCCTTAACCTCAGGACGAACTGGGTCAATCATGCCAGAGAGTCCAACAAAGACCATGTCATGCTCAAGGTTAGCTGGGTCATAGCTCTGAGGAGCTTCTGTTCCCCAGTCACGACGAGCAGATGCCATAACACGAAGAGCCTGGTCAGCCATAGACTTGTTCTGAGCCAAAATCTCAGAGCGAGCCTCATCGGTGAGGTCAATAATGCCATCACTTGTCATAATCTTGGTGCAGCGAGCAAGCACCTCGTCAGGCGCACCCTTAGTGTGCTGTACAACCTTGCCAGAGCGGGTGCGCACCACAACAGACATCATCTTACGAACAGAGTCAAAGGGCGCCTCGCCGATACGAGGGCGAGAAGAAGCAAGGTCACTTGTGGTGTATCCAAGTTTTGCAGCGTCTGCAACAAGAGCAGCCTCAGTAGGCTCACCCTTTGCTACCTGTTCCGCATCATCCCAGGTAGCATCACAGCACAGTGCCATGGTGCGAACATGTGCGTCAAGGTTTTCTGTCTCATGACGGACAACAGTCATCTTGTTTTGGGTCAGAGTACCGGTCTTATCAGAGCAGATAACCTGAGTACAACCAAGGGTCTCAACTGCGGTAAGTCGACGAACAATAGCGTGACGCTCGCTCATTCTGGTAACACCCATAGAAAGAACGATGGTAACAACAGCAACAAGACCCTCTGGAATTGCAGCTACTGCAAGAGAAACTGCAACCATAAACGTACTGAGGATAAGGTCAAAGTTGCCAAGCATCTCAGCGCCGTGCTTGATAAATCCTGTTGCAAAGACAAGCAGCGAGATGACAACAACAAGAATAGTAAGTGTGTGGGAAAGCTTATCAAGGGCAATCTGAAGTGGAGTCTGTCCCTCTTCTGCCTGAGAAATTGCGTCTGCAATCTTGCCCATCTCAGTGTCCATGCCCGTTGCAACAACAACTGCACGACCGCGTCCATAGACCACAATAGATCCGGAGTAGCACATATTCTTTCGGTCACCCAAAGGAATGTCATCAGTGCCTTCAGCAAGACTGAGGGTCTCCGCGTGTTTCTCGACAGGAACTGATTCACCTGTAAGCGCAGACTCCTCTACCTTCATGGAAGCGCTTTCAAGAATACGACAGTCAGCTGGGACGGAGTCGCCCGCCTCAAGCAGGATGATATCGCCCACAACAAGCTCAGTTGAGGCAATCGTCTCAAGGCGGCCGTCCCTGATAACCTTGCTCTGAGCTGCGCTCATCTCTTGCAGAGCAGCAAGGGCTTCCTCGGCTTTGCCCTCCTGGACAACACCAAGAACAGAATTAATAACAACAACAAACAGAATAATTACAACGTCTGCAACTCCGCCTTCTCCGGTATAAATACCTTCAGCAGCAGAAATAGCAGCAGCAACAAGAAGCATGATGACCATAGGATCAGCCATCTGCGCAAAGAATCTTTTAATAATTGATTCTTTTGGAGCTTCTTTAAGCTTATTGAGGCCATAAGCCTCAAGACGTGAAGCTGCTTCTGCATCAGACAGACCAACTTCAGCATCAGTTTTTTGCGCACTGATAACATCAGCCGCACTTGAAAGATACTCTTTCAAAGTTCCTCCTGGGTTTCTACCTGACAGATTGATGCCCGATCATAATTCCCCAGGAGAGGGGCAAGGGCTCACCAAGGTTGCCGTGTCAGGACCTTACAACGTCCTATCATAGGACCTTACAATGCTCTATCATTTTACCGTATTCTTCTTTTTTTCAAACCTCATAAATATTTCTTAAAACTCCTGTTATGTGGCGAATAATTGTTATCCAAGGGGTACAATAAACGCAGAACATAACAACATAAGCCAAACGTTAGTTTTGGCAAGGAGGCAGCTATGAAAATCCTGTTTTATGGTGCTCAAAGTTACGACAAGGATTCTTTCAACCTTGAGCTTCCAAAGTATCCAGACATCTCAATCGACTACATTGAGTCAAACCTTACGCCTATGACCGCAGGCTTTGCCAAGGGTTATGACGCTGTCTGTGCTTTTGTTAACGCAGACGCCTCAATTCTGACCCTTGAGATTCTTGCAGGCTTTGACGTTAAGCTTCTGCTTATGCGCTGCGCTGGCTTTGATGCTGTTGACGTTAACGCAGCTAAAGACCTTGGCATTACCGTTACACGCGTACCTGCTTACTCCCCTGAGGCAATCGCAGAGCATGCAATGGGTCTTGCGCTTGCCGCTAACCGTCGTATTCACCGTGGTTACATCAGAATTCGCGAGAATAACTTCTCGCTTGTTGGCCTTGTTGGCGATACACTTCACGGTAAAACTGCTGGAATTGTTGGAACTGGTCGTATTGGCGCAGCACTTTGCCGTATCTGCAAAGGCTTTGGCATGCACGTCCTTGGCGCAGA
>CAUUHE010000018.1:0-24393 GCA_963544885.1 uncultured Atopobium sp.
TTCTTGTTACAAGAAGTTTTGTCACAGGAGAAGCAATGTCTGAATCAGAGAAGTCCTTATACAATTTAAAAGAGAATGTACTGAAGGAACTTCTCCTTAACTATGGAATTAATTCAACAGAGCACCTAAGAAGACAGCTTCTGAAACATATTGAACTACTAATTGAGATAAATAAGAATCTGAACCTTACAAGAATTACTTCGGTTGATGACGCGCTAGTGCTCCATATTCTTGATTCTTTGTTACCACTCAAAGTGTGTAACGAGTTTTTATCTGGTACTCACAACTATATTGATATTGGTACCGGTGGCGGCTTTCCTGGACTGCCTCTTGCAATCATGAGTGACAATAAAACACTATTGGTTGACTCTATTGGAAAAAAGATCAATGCGGTTCAGTCAATGATTGATGAGATTGGTCTAAATGAGAGAGTTAGGGCTGAGAAGCTTCGTGCAGAAGAAATTCCAAATGCTTATAAACATAAGTTTGATTTTGTAACATTTAGAGCTGTTGCGAAGGCAAATATTCTTTTGGAGTACGCAGAGCCTTTCTTAGCCCCACAGGGCACTCTTATAGTAATGAAGGCCAATGTTGATGAGATAGAGCTGCAGGACGCCTCTCAGGCAGCCAAAATTTTTGGGTATGAAAATGTTTCACGTGAAACATTTGACTTACCAAACAATCTTGGCCATCGAGAAATTCTTTTATACAAAAAAGTTGCAAAGAGCAAAGTCAAATTACCAAGAAAAACTGGAATGGCTAAATCAAATCCGTTTGTTGCAAGAAGAGGGTAATTGTGGAATGTTTCACGTGAAACATTCTGTATTATTAAATAAACTTGGTCAAACGGAGGATAAATGAGCTACAAAGACCTTTCGAGGGGATTTCAGGATAGAGATCCTAAAGTTCTGGCTGTAATTAATCAAAAAGGCGGAGTTGGAAAATCAACTACCGTAATTAATCTCGCTGCTGCATTAGGTGAAACAAAGAAAAAAGTTCTCATTATCGATTTTGATCCACAAGGAAATGCGACAAGTGGTTTTGGAATTGATAAAGAGGAACTTGAAGCTGATATTTATGACGTAATTCTCAATGAAACACCAATTGAAGAGGTATTGCAGCAAACAGTTCAGAAATACGTAACTATTGCACCAGCAACCATTCAACTTGCCGGTGCTGAAATTGAACTTGTCTCCGTTGATTCAAGAGAAAACATTTTAAAGCAGGCAATTGACCAGGTTAAAGAGTATTTTGACTATATTTTGATTGATTGCCCACCATCATTAGGACTTCTAACAATTAACGCCTTAGTTGCAGCAAATAGCATACTTATCCCAATTCAGTGCGAGTATTACGCACTAGAAGGCGTTACTAAAATTGTTGAATCAATGAAAATGGTTCAAAAACAGCTTAATCCAGATCTTGAAATTTTTGGCGTAGTAATGACCATGTTTGATAGTAGAACTTCCCTATCTAAGCAGGTAGTTAATGAAGTATCTAATTACTTTGGTAACAAGGTATTTAAGACACTTATTCCAAGAAACGTCAAAATCGCAGAAGCACCAAGTCATGGTTTGCCAGTAACCATGTATGCACGAATAAGTATGGGCGCACTTGCCTATAACAAACTTGCAAAGGAAGTGAATCGTCGTGGTTAAAAAATCAGGACTTGGTAAGGGTCTCAATTCTCTCTTCAGCGAGGTAGACGCAGAGGTTGGTAATAAAAAAGAAGCTACAACACTTCCACTAAAGAAGATTAAACCAAATAAAGATCAGCCTCGTAAGCGTTTTGATGAAGCTGAACTTGCTGAACTCAGCGATTCTATTAAGCAAAACGGAATTCTCCAGCCACTTCTTGTTCGCGAGAAGGGCGATCATTATGAGATTGTTGCTGGCGAGAGACGCTTCCAGGCTGCAAAGCTTGCACAACTAGAGGAAGTTCCTGTAGTAATTAAGCCTATTTCCGACGAGGAAGTATTTAAGCTTGCTCTGATTGAGAATCTACAGAGATCTGACCTGAGTCCAATCGAAGAAGCTCAAGGTTATAAGCAGTTAATCAAACAAGAGAACTTAACCCAAGATGATTTAGCTAAGGTTTTGTCCAAGTCTAGGTCTGCAATTACAAATACCCTTCGTCTTCTGGACCTTCCAACAGAAGTTCAAACTTTGATGGCGGAGGGACGTATTAGTGCTGGACATGCTCGTGCAATCCTTTCTGTAAGTGGAAAAGAAGGAAGAATTAAGCTTGCTCAGAAAGTAGTTGAAGAGAACTTGTCGGTTCGTCAGACAGAAAATCTTGCTCCACTATTTTCTGTCACAAATGTTGAGAAACCAAAAAGACAGCCAACCCCACAGGCATATAAGCGCGCAGCAAGGCAATTAAGGATTGCTCTGGATACCCCAGTTAAAGTACGAAATGTCCGTGGTAAGAATAAGATTGAAATCGAATTCAATGACGAGGATGAACTTGCTGCTCTAGTGGAAAAGCTCTCAAACGTTAAAGAAACATTATGAAGATAAAGTTTGCAATTATATCCAGCATCTCATTACTGGGAATAGCTTTTCTCGCTAAACATGTTTTGTTGACTAAAGAGGCACAGAGAAGTTTTCTTCATGCGATGAGAAGATCGAGAAGAGCACTCGACACAATTCTTGATGACTATTCAGGCAGCGGTAATAGGAAAAGCGCGAAAAACATTCTTTCTCATCAAGCTAGGGTGGAAAGAGAATGGCTAAACGCAATTCAATAGAACATATGTTCTATATATGAACTTAAAAGTAGGGGCCCTTGTGGATCCCTTCTTTGTATTAAAAGCACGAATAGTTCTTATATAAGCGCTGTTTATATATGCACTGCTTAGCGTGCGTTCCTTTTCTGGAAAAGCTGGCCGCAAGCTGCATCGATATCAGATCCACGAGAAAGACGAATAGTTGCTTCAACGCCAACAGAGTTGAGGCTGTTTACAAACTCCTGTGCGCGGGCAGGGGATGTTGGATGGAACTTAGAGCCCTCAATCTCGTTAAGCTGAATGATGTTAACGTGGCAAAGTGTTCCTCGACAGAAGTCTCTCAAGGCTCCAAGCTCATTGTCGGAATCGTTAACACCCTTAATCAGCGCATATTCATATGTTGGACGACGACCGGTCTTGTCGACATACTCACCCATAATGTCATACAGGTGAATCAGTGAGTATTTACGAACTCCTGGCATGAGGGCGTCTCGCGTCTTTTGTACCGCGGAGTGAAGCGAAACAGCAAGCGTAAATTGCTCTGGTTCAGAGGCAAAACGCTTAATCATAGGTATAACACCGCAGGTAGAAACCGTAATATGGCGTGCACCAATGCCAGCTCCGTCAGGGGAGTTAAGACGTCTCATTGCCGCAAGAGTAGCGTCGTAGTTCATGAAGGGCTCGCCCTGTCCCATAAGAACAACGCTGGTAACGCGCGCGTCAAAATCGTCGCGGACGTGCATAACCTGCTCATAAATCTCGCTTGCAGAAAGAGAACGGGTGAGACCAGCAGCGCCTGTTGCACAGAAAGCACAGCCCATGGCGCAGCCAGCCTGTGTAGAAGCACAGACCGAAAGTTTATTGCCGGTTGGCATGCCAACGCACTCGACAGAAGTACCATCAGGGTAGCGAAGCAGGTATTTACGGCTTCCGTCTTCAGAGACCTGACGAACAATCTGTTCAGCACCAGCAAGCGTTACCTGCTGAGACAGTTCTTCTCGCAGTGTTTTTGGAAGATTACTCATCTGATCAAAAGAGGTAGCGCCCTTAGACCAGATCCACTCCTCAATCTGTTTTGCACGGAATTTTGGCTGGCCAAGGGAAGTCACAAGCTCAAGAATTTGCTCTGATGAAAGGCTTCTGAGGTCAGATTTGGCGGCAGCCTTCTGTGGGCGAGAATCAAGCGCGGAGATGTCTGCGCCGTCAGCCGTGGTGTTTGTGCCGTCAAGAGTATTATTTGATTGCATTTTTGTCCTTCTCCAACTCTTCTAAGCTATCTGCGGTATCTTAGAAGAAATACGTTTACTAGAGTTTACCCTATGGGAGACTTATCTGAAGGAGCGGAAATGACACGTGAAGAGCTAAAAAAGCTTCATGTAGCAGTTGTTTCAGGTGGCTGGTCAGACGAGCATGAGATTGCAATGGAGTCTGGCAAGCAGTGTGCAGCAGCACTTAAAGAAGCTGGCTTTACCAGTGTTGACCTGCTTGATGTTGCAGAAAAAGACTTTGTAGTTACCCTTGCTCAGGGCGGTTATGATGTCGTGTACGTTGCTATGCACGGTCGTTTTGGTGAGGATGGCTGCATCCAGGGTCTTCTCGAGATTCTGCACATTCCTTACACGTTTTCTGGCGTTCTTGCGTCTGCTATGGGAACTGAAAAAGAGCTGTCGAAGCTCATGTATAGGCAGGCAGGCGTTCCAACTCCTAAGGGAATTGACGTTGCTGCAGGTACCGTCTTCACAGATGAACAGGTAGACAAGCTTATTGAGGACCTCGGATTCCCTATGTTTGTAAAGCCTTCTGGCAACGGCTCCAGCTACGGCGTTACGCGCGTTACTTCGCGAGAAGAACTTCCCGCTGCACTTGAACTTGCGGGTGAGCAGGGCGAGCGCATCCTAATCGAAGAGAGCATTGAGGGAACGGAGATTACCGTTCCTGTTATTGGCAACGAGGACCCAACAGCTCTGCCGATTGTTGAGATTGTTACGGGCGATGAGTTCTACAGCATTAAGACAAAATATGAGCCAGCATCCCTGCACCATGTGATTCCAGCTCGTCTTGAGCCTGCAGTGTATGCACGTGCTCAGGAGCTAGCTATCAAGGCTCACAATGCACTTGGTTGCCGCGGCGTTTCTCGTAGTGACTTTATTGTTACGAAGGACGGCGTCCCAGTGGTACTGGAGACAAATACCATTCCTGGTATGACGGCCCGTTCTTTGCTGCCTGATTCTGCACGTACCGGCGGCATTGATTTCCCTGAGCTCTGCACTCGTTTCATTGAGTTTGCACTTGAGGATCGCCAGTAGATTTGTAGGTTATGACCAGCACTAAAAGCGCTACACAAAAACTAGAAGAACTCATTCTTCCGGGCACCCCCTCTGTGGTTCGCAAGAAGTATTTAGAACTTGCAGAGAGGGCGGAGCATGAGTCGTTTGATGTCTTAGAGGACGACATTGTTGTTTTAGATACCGAGACAACAGGCCTGTCTTTTAAGAAATGCTCTCTTATTGAGATTTCTGCTGCTAAATTGAGTGGCAGAGAGATCGTGGAGCGCTTTCAGACTTTTGTTGATCCAGGGTGTCCAATTCCAGAAGAGATTACGGCCCTAACTTCAATCACCGATGAAGACGTTAAGGGCGCGCCAAGCGCAAAGGAAGCAGTTGCCGCTCTTGCAGAATTTGTCGGTGGTCTTCCAGTTTTGGCACACAACGCCACCTTTGATCGTACGTTTATTGAACGGGTGCCCGGTGGAACTTCAGTTTCTGATACCTGGATTGATACGCTGTCGCTTTCACGCATAGCTCTACCTAGGCTTTCTTCGCACAAGCTTTCTAGCATGGCTGAAGCGTTTGGCACCATGAAGGTTACCCACCGTGCAAGTGACGACGTAGATGCCCTTTGCGGCATGTGGCGCATCTTACTTTTGGGACTTATGAATCTGCCCCGCGGGCTTCTCGCCAAACTGGCGTCAATGCACGACGGAGTGGGGTGGACGTTTAGGCCAATCTTCTCGTATTTGTCGCAGCTGAAGGAAGAAGAAGCAGTTCAGCGCGGTGTCGCAAAGAAAGATGCAACAGGTGCCGAACTTGCAGATGCAGAGATCTCGGGCACGTTTTTCTCGCTCAAGGACATTCGCGCCCAGCTTGTTGCCGACATAAAAGCAAAGGCGAGAAGAGACGCGGATGACCCTGAGACGCCTGCCATGCTGCCGATTTCTAAAGACGAGATTCACAGAGCGTTTGCTAAACCGGGCATTGTCTCGCAGATGTATGACAAATTTGAGACACGTAGCGAGCAGGTTAGTATGTCCGTTGAGGTCAGAAACGCGCTGGTAACTTCTTCGCACAGAGAGCTTGAGGCTGGAACCGGTATTGGCAAGTCAATTGCATATCTGTTGCCTGAAGTATTGTTTGCGCAGAAAAATGACGTTACCGTAGGCATTGCTACAAAGACAAACGCCTTGACTGACCAGCTAGTTGCTCATGACCTTCCGGCTCTTGCACGAGCGCTGCCAAATGGATTGAGTTTCTGCAGCTTAAAAGGATATGAGCACTATCCATGTCTGCATCGCGTTGACAGGGCTGCTCTTGAGGAACTTCCACTGACGCTGCTTGACCAGGAAGGCCGCTCGAGCAACAGCGTTGCCTCAGATATGCTGACCGCAATTGCGGTTATTTATGCCTACGCGTGCCAGTCGGCTGATGGCGATTTGGATGCGTTGGGGATTCGCTGGCGCTCGGTTCCACGAGAGATGGTCACTATCAAAGCAGCGGAGTGCTTGCGCTCTAAGTGTCCGTATTACCCTCATGAGTGCTTTGTTCATGGAGCTCGTAAACGTGCGGGATCTTCGGATGTTGTGGTAACCAACCATTCTCTGTTGCTTAGAAACGTTGCTGCTGACGGAAAAATTCTGCCACCTATCAGGCATTGGGTGATTGACGAGGCTCATGGCTTTGAGGCCGAGGCTCGCCGTCAGTGGGCAGTAGAAATTTCTGCCAAAGAGATGCGAAACGGCTTTGAGCTGCTTGGAGGCATCAAGTCTGGCGCCATTCATGCCGCCATGGTGGGCGCCGCTAATCTTGAGGACTCTACGCTGCTCACCGGTCTACTCACGCGCTCTGCCGCCGCAGTTCAGCGAGCCATGGCAGCAATGGGCAACCTTATGGCTACCGTTCATGAGCTGGCTCCGTTGGCCAAAAGTGATGGTGGCTATAACTCCCTTCAACTTTGGATTAACGATGAGGTAAGAGAGACAGAGGAATGGAAAGAGGTCCTGGAGACCGCTTCCGTTGCTCTATCTGCTCTTGAAGAAGCAGCGCTTCGTATAGGAAAAACCACCGATGCGCTTGCCGCATCAGCTCCAAACCTTGCAAGTAACTTGAGTGAGGCGGGAGTGTTCTTGAGCACCCTTCTGGAGTCGTTGAAGCTTATTTGCGAGGGAACGGACAAGAGTTACGTCTATTCAGCAAAGTTGACTCGACTGAAGCGTGATATTGGCTCTGAGGCTCTTGTGGCTGAGAAGCTTGATATCGGAGCAGAGCTGGCAGAGAAGTGGTTGCCGGAGACGCATTCTGTTGTGTTTACCTCAGCAACCATTGCTGTTGGAGATGATTTCTCGCATTTTGAGCATGCTGTTGGCCTGGATAGGGGCTCTTTTGAGCACAAGAGCCTGCACTTAGAGTCAAGTTTTGACTACGAGAATCATATGGGCGTCTTTGTGGCTGAGGATATGCCTGCGCCAACTGATCCGGGTTACTTGGATGCTCTGGAAAAGCTGCTGTACGACGTTCATGTTCAGATGGGCGGCTCGGTGCTGACGCTCTTCACTAACAGACGCGACATGGAGCGCCTCTTTGAAGCGCTAGAGCCTCGCTTGAGTGAGCGTGGCCTTAACCTTGCCTGCCAGGAGCGATCTTCTTCCGCGCGACGCGTTCGCGAAAAGTTCCTAGCCGAGAAGAACCTCTCGCTGTTTGCTCTTAAATCCTTCTGGGAAGGCTTTGACGCTGCGGGAGATACGCTCAGGTGTGTGGTAATTCCTAAGCTTCCGTTTGCAAGCCCCAACGAACCGCTGGTCAAAGAGCGTGAGGCGCGAGAAGATCGTGCGTGGTGGCGCTATTCTCTGCCAGAGGCAGTAATTGCAACAAAGCAGGCTGCTGGCCGCCTTATCAGGAGCGCTGAGGACAAAGGTGTTTTGGTGCTTGCCGATTCCAGGCTAGTGTCCAAGCGCTATGGCAGCTCGTTCTTGAAGTCATTGCCCAACAAGAATTATCAGCGCGTCTCGACAAAAGATATCTCCGAGCAAATTGCCAAGTGGCGAGAAGAACACGACGCGTAACAGCACTAACAGCTGCCTAATTGCCCTAAAGTTACTCTTCTACAGCAAGTAAAGATGCAGCGTAAGCGCGCATTGCCTGCGTCACGGTCTGATCTTTGGTTGTTACTTTTCCCTTAAGGGCAAGCAGTCGTTGTAGCAGCCATGTTCCGCCGTAATAGGGGATGGTTGCTTTAATTTCTGCAGCATTGCGCTGACCGCCAACCGTTTTGAGGCCAGGCCACGAATAGTGCGTAAGCGCACCTTTATCAAGGAAGATAAGCTTTACTAATTGCGATTTTTCTTTCGCAGCAGAATCTTTCACATGTTCTGCGAGCTTCAACTGCTCAAATGAAGCAGGTTGCGTTTCAATCTGGCTCATGCGATTGACTCTGAAGACTCTTTGCTGCTCGAGGTCTAAATCAATTCCCTCGATAAGCCAGCCGTTCTCTCCGTATGACAATTGATAGGGAAGAACGTTTCTTTGGCTGACCAACGCTTCTTTATTGCGTTGAGTTTCCACAAACGCCATCTCAGAACGATACTCAAATGAAATAATTTGTGACTCCGAAATTGCATTTGAGCAGGTAAGGAATGTGCCCACTTCTTTAGTATGGCTTTTAGAGACACGTGAAGCTGAAGAATCATCTGATGAAGAGTCTGCCGTATATGGAGACTTCAGAAGTTTCCAAAATACACTTTCTTGGGGCAAAGCGAGTGTTGTAAACGCCTCTTTAAGCGCTAACGTTTCTTCGTCCGTTAAGACAAGTCTTCGGGTTCTAAAGGGAGACTCTCCAACGAGCGTCAAAGTATCTTGGTCTCCAGTAAGCGGGAGGGGAAGATAGCCATTCTCGCCCGTGAGCTGCAAGAGTTCAATCAGAATAGTAGCTTCTTCTGAGGAGATTCCAAATCGCGACTGGACCGCACTTAACTCAACCGCGTCAAAAGAATCTCTAAATGCAGCGGCAAGTAACACGAGTTTGTAGACGGCTGAAGAAATGTTTTTTCTTCCAAAAGAGGTGTTTTTAACGGCCATTGGCAACCTCGCTTAAAGACTCTTTCCATTTTGCGAGAAGAGACTCTGGAGACCTTGGAATTAATCCATGAGCAAGAATCCAAGACAAAGCGGTGTCTTCATGAGCGTAGGTAACAGTCCATAAAGCTCCATTAGGGAGAGACTCAATATCGCCTTGACCTTGCGAGAAATGCTCAAAAGCAGCGAGTGTGTTTTTGGGGACAAATGCAACAAGAGTGCCAGCCTGTAATCCGAGCTGGAAATCAAGCAGGTTGTAGTCATTTGAATCAAAATCTTTCGGAATGGAGAAGTACTCATCTTTAAGAATTGCAGCATCTAAAACACGGTCAATGCGAAAAGTTTTGATAGAAGCAGTCTTACTGTTGGACGAAAAATCTTGAGCCACAAAGTACAGAAGTCCCTGCGAAACAAAGAAGTCCAGAATACCAAGATGTTTTTGTTTAACCTGTTCCTGCGAGTTTGTATACGTGACCTCTACCCGTTGTTTGGAGCTGAGTGATTCATAGAGAACAGGAAAGACTTTGCTTTGAGAAGAAGCACTGAGTTTTTGGCTCCCTGGCTTGTCTGAATCTGAGGAATAAAAGTTACCCACAATTTTAGATAGCGCGTTTCTTAGTTCCTCCTGGTACACAAAAGTTGTATCAGTTAGAACTGCGCTGCAAATAACAAGCAGTTGATTGGCGTCTTCAGGGCTTAAGTCGTACGAGGAATCAAAGAAATTTGAGTCCGAAAGATAGAACGACTTTTCTTTTCCTGTTTTTACCTCGGTAATTGCAAATCCGAGTGATTTTAGAACAGTGCGGTCTCTTGAAAACGTTCTTGAAGCTGAATCAGTAGACAAATCCGAGTAAATCGTCGTATAAATCTCTGCCGAAGGCAAAGGCCCTTTTTGAAGTAGCAGCATAAATAGCGAGAAAATCCTCCAGGCACCTAGCTCGTTGTTGCCTAGAGATTGATCGTTTGGAGCCATATCCACCTCCCGCTTTTTACCACCTGAACTCAAATCTCTCTAAACATATACGAAAGTTTTTGATATTTAGTGCAGAATTTCTAAATTTGGACGTAAAAATACACTTTAACCGCTACATTTCGATATAAGACGTATACTAATGACGTATGTATGAAACCTGTCAGAAGACATGCCAACGAAGGACGCAGTATGGCCATTACACATGACTATGTTGACTATCTAGACGAGCAGATTGATATTGCTCCTGCCGGTAGCCAAGAGGAGCTTCAGGCTGCTCAAACCATTGCTGAAGAAATGAAACTTCACGGGCTTGAGGCAACCATTGAAGAATTTGATGCTAAGTCTATTAAGAGTCTTGGTTATTCAATCTATTTAATCCTCCTCTTCATTGGCGTTATTTTTGCAGGCACTGGCAATGCAGCACTTATTGCTTTTGGCGTTCTGCTTGTTGTCGGCTTTGGTGCACTTACGTGCCTCAAGTACTTTGGTAATGACATTCTTGGTTCATTTGGATCTTCCATCAGAAGCCAGAACGTTGTTGCTAAGCACGAGGCTACTGGCGAGCTTGTTGCAAAGGGCAACCGTCCAATCGTCATCGTTGCTCACTATGACTCTCCACATACAAACTTCCTTGTTGAGTCTCCTGTAGCAAAGTACGTACCTCTTGCACAGAAATATTCGCGTTGGTGCGTAGTTGCAGTGTTTGTTGCTACGTTTGTTCAGATTCTTCGCTTCCTTCCTGATCCAGTTCGTGCCCTCTTCTGGATTGTTGGTATTCTTGCAGCTCTTCCACTTGTTGCTCTTTCTGTTGCAACTATTGCAGAGCGTTTTGCACCTTGTACTATTGGCGCAAACAATAACAAGTCTTCAGTTGCAGCTCTTCTTGGTATTCTCGAGAATGTCCGTCCTACCGGCCATCGTCCTGAGGTTGTTCATCACTTTGCAGGAGATGCTGCCGCACTTATTCCAGAGCCTGATGAGGTAGAAGGTGTCCGTCACGGTGAGGAAGTTCTTAATTCACTGGGCATTCTTCCTGAGGACTGTGAAGTAAGCTACGTTGCTTATGACACAACCGGTGCAAGCCAGACTGCATCTCTTGAGGATGTTGCAGAGGCTGTAAACGCAACAACAGAGGAAGAGCAGGCAGAGGACGCCACAGCTGACAACACCGTTGCTTATGATTCTGTTGACGATGAGCTTAATGCAACCATGAAGCAGGTTCATGAGTCCGCTGATGCAGATGCAACGCAGGTACAGCCTGAAGCAACACATGAACTTCATGCTAAGAACGATTTTGCTCGTCGTGCGTCCCTCTTTGATCTTCCTGATCCTTCTGGCGATGCCGTTGATCCACTGGCTCCATCTTCCGAGCCAGCTCCTCACTATGTCCCAACTCAGACAGCTGCACCAACTCCAGAGGCAGAAGATGCAGAGAGCCCATTTGACACCATTTCAGCCGATGAGGGCCTAACAGAGGCACAAGACGCAAAGACTCCTGAGGCAAAGCGTCGCTCCTTTAGACTCTTTGGTCGCAACGACGGTCCATCGGATGACTGGAAGGGTGGCGCAGCTCCATCTGCTGAGAATCGTGAAGAGACCGACTCTGAGGATGCAGTTGCTATTTCTGAGGACGATCTTCGTAACGCCGTTCTGTCTCTCTCCGATGACGAGCTCATTGCACATGACATTTGGTTTGTTGCGCTTGGAGCATCTGACTTTGATCACGCAGGCATGAGAGAGTTCCTTTCAAAGCACAGAACTGATATTCGCGGTGCTTTTCTCATTAACCTTGACTGCGTTGGTGCTGGTTCACTCTCCATTCTTAAGAACGAGGGAATTGGTAACGTTCGCCGCGCTGACCGTAGAATGACTCGACTCCTTTCTACTATTGCAACTGATCTTCATATCGATGTTGAGCAGAGTGCATTTGATTGGGGAACCACTGACGCAACTCCTGCAATGCAGAATTCAGTTCGTTCCGTTACTTTAATGGGCTTAAACGAGGGCGGACTTCCTGCACTCAGCCGTACCGCTGCTGATGTTCGCGAGAATGTTAATGCTGGTCAGTGTGCCGATGCCGCAGCTCTCGTCACCGAGCTTATTAGACGCTCATAAACGAACAAGCTACTAGCTAGAGTAAGTTTTTAAGAAAGGGCAGAGATTTCTGCCCTTTCTTTTTTAGTGCTAAGGCAAGGTTGCTCAACTAAAAAGAACGTCTAATTTTTGCTGCAAATAAGTGGACACATCCAATAAGTACCGATCCTGCCAGGGCAAGCAAAAGGGGAACTGCGTAGGCATTATCTGCTGTTCCAGGAAGATGGGGCTTAGGGGTCACACGAATTGTTTGTGCTTTAGAGTGACTGTCGGTGTGCGAAGCAACTTTCTCACCATCTTTTGAAATTGTTTCGTAGGCAGTAACTTCTTTACCTTCAAGTGAATCAGTCCTTACAGAAAAAGGAACCGCAGCTTCTCCCGATGAGGTAGGAGCTTTGAAGCGGACAGTTCCGCGAGCGATGGGTTTCGCTGTATCTTCTTGGAGCTGTTTTGTCTCATAGAGTTCTCCGGTAATTTCGTACTCTTCTCCTGGGGTAAGACCCTCGTATTTAATGTGATCAACAAGATTGAGTTTCTCGGCATATTCAGGATTTTTTGATCCAGCAGCATCCACAAGCATTGTTTGTAAAGAAATTCTTTCATCAATAAGCTCGGGAGCCTCTATAGTCTCTTCAGAAGTAAGGGTAACCGTAGGGTTCCATTCTTTGTTGAGAGAGTAACCTGCTGGAGCCAGCACCTCTTTAAGAGAGTAGGAGCCAAAGGGAAGGTCCTTAACCGCAGCCTCTCCAGAATCGTCTGTTTCTACTGTGGTGACAACTTCGTGCGGAGCAATCCAGTTGCCTTGGTAGAAAATGGGCTGAGTGGAGTTATTAGTAAGTTCAATTTTGGCGCCCTTTAAACTTGGCATTTCTTCTGCTTCAGAATAACCATCGGATGAATTCAGAGAAGTGTGTCCAATTTTCTTGATCTTAAGACTTCCCTTTATTACCTCGTCTTTAAAGGTGAAGAGGTGTTCAGAGGAAGGATTTACTTTTCCGCTAGAGATATTTGTCCAGAACAGATTTCCGTCTTGGCTTGATAGCTTCCAGGTTTGAAGTGAATGTTCTGGAAGTTTATAGCCTTCAGGTGCTTGAATTTCTTCGATTTGGTAATACCCCAGAGGAAGCCAGGGTTTCTCGCCAAGAGTAAAAAGGTCATCTCCAGAAACTTTATGGTCTGCGTCAAACGAGGCAAAACCTTGTTCATCGGTCGAGAAAACCCATGTTCTAAGTGTTGTTTCAGAGGAGCCGCTGTAGGTTACCTTAAAAAGCGCGCCTTGCAGCGTTGCGTTTCCTTGGGGAGAAGCGCTTTGCTGCTCAGAACGAGCGTCTTCGTCGAGGCTCGTGCTGTGGTCAAAATCTTGTTTTGAAATGCGTAGATTAAAGTCTCCGACAGGAGTGTCGGTAACCGTGAGAGCACTCTCTTCCTGGATTTTTATCTCTACAGCATGAATTGTCTGATCAAGAAGAAAGCCCTTTGGTGCAGTGATTTCTTTTACGTACACCGTTCCAACGGGAAGCTCGTCGAGCGTTGCAGACCCGGATTCGTCAAGAGTGAGGCTGCCAAGAAGATTGGTGCAACCCTCATCGGAATATACTCCGTAAACTGCGCCTTCTAGGGAGTAGTGCTCGTTATTTGAAGTGACATCGGGTAATAGGGAGCCTTTGGTGATTTTGAGAGAGCCAGATTGTTGCCCAAAGAAAAACAGAACTTGTTTGTCTCCCGTGGGTACAAACAGCTTTGCAACTCCGTTTTCTGGACCGCCGCCGTTGTTTTGAGCATAGCTCATAGCATCGGAATAGAACTGCTCAATAGGTTGATGAAGCTCTGCCTGAGGAACGCTTACCGCAAGAGCATGAGCTTCTCCGCGCATAACCGCCCACAGCGCAAACTGCGTGATGGCTCGCGCCTTCCAGCCTGTATAGCCATACACGTCTTTTTCTTGGGACGCAGTAGCTCCATGATAAATGATGTAGTCAATAGCTCTAAGCTGCCCAGCGGTATACGTTCCACCGCGAGCACCATTAACTGAAGTGAGTTTTGTATAAGACTGCGGATCAATTACACTTCCAGTTGCTCCTGGCCAGGCACCATAGTGATTGAACTCATCTCCACAGTAGAGATACGTACCGTCACTAGCGGTCCACATAGGAATTTGTTGTCCACCAGGAAAATCTTCTCTTTGTGCAACGGTAAAAGAGGGCTCTTGTGCAAAAGCAAGTCTATGAGCAGGCTTTAGGAAAAAATGACTAAGGAGAAGAGCTCCAATCAACAGAGGGATAAACCAAAAGTGAAAGGCAGAAGCAAAGGAGCGACTCCGTGCAGTTCTTTCTTCCTTAGGTTTTGAGGATTTTGTGATAAACATGCGTGCCTCCAAACTGAAAAATCAGAGGTAGATTGCGTATGATGAGATTTTTGTAATGCATAAATAAGAGCTTTTGTTGCAACATATAGACAATTAGTGTTAACGTATTCAGTAATCAGTAACACTTACTAATTAATGAGGTTATCGTGCGTTACAGTAAGCAACGTGAGGCAATTCGTACGTATATGGAAGGTCGCCATGACCATCCAACAGCAGATAGCGTGTATGCGGCAGTAAGAGAGGAGTTACCAAACATCTCTCTTGGAACCGTTTACCGCAACCTTATGCAGCTTGTTGACGCAGGTGAGCTTCAGGTTGTTAATACTGGTGATAACATCTCTCGTTTTGATCCAACTACAACTGAGCATGCCCACTTCCAATGTCATGAGTGCGGCCGTGTCTTTGATGTTGATGGACCAGTTCTAAGGGATCTTACCAGCCTCACCAAGGACTCTTGTGGCGAGATTGACTCTTATGCCTTGTGCTTTACAGGTATTTGTAATGAGTGCCTAGCTAAGAATCCAGCGCTTCATCACAGCGTAAACTAATTGCATTGCAACAAAACAGCTCTCTTTAAGACCGGTGTTCACCGGTCTTTTTCTTTATGGGGGAGCCTCAGGTTTGCGAGAAAACCTATCTGCTAGACGCGACCGTAGACCTGCATGCCCTATGGAAGGAAAGCTGCTTGGCATGACGGGGTCTCCGCCAAGCAGCTTTGCCCGAGGAAGATGGAGTTGTCGGGTGGAGAGTAGGCGTCTATAAGAGGTGGGATAGTGGTGTGCGGGGGTTTCTCGCCAAAAGTACTTTTGCATAGCGCTCCTTTCGTTGGAGAGCATGCTAAAGAGTGATTTTGCGCCTACTCTGACCAGCGCTTGTCCAATTTCTGACAAAGAAAATTTGTGTAGGTGCATTTTTGTTGTATACAAGCAGCTAGGCAGAAAACAACGCATCAAACTTTTATCTAGTTGCCAAGCGAGCAATTAAAAGGCAAAAAATACTGTGATAAAATCTACACAATTGCGGGCATCGCCAAGTGGTAAGGCAATGGCTTCCCAAGCCATCATCCGCGGGTTCGAATCCCGTTGCCCGCTCCAATGACATACAAGAGCCCTTCGGGGCTCTTTTTATGGACAAGATTGAAATTTGGCGTTGTGAAGAAGGCTGTTCGGGTAGAAGTGGAACGGAAATACTTTGGATATATCGCCAAAACGTTTGCTCTTAATTTCTTGAATTAAGTGGATCGATGGTTGAAGGGAACAAGATGGCACAAATTCCTATGACAGACCAAGAGGTAAAGATTGCCCTCGATGCGCTGTCTGATCAGATTGATAAATACGCTGAGCTTCTTGTGAAGAAGGGATGCGCAATTTCTGAGGGAAGTCAGCTGGTAATTAACGCTTCAATTGAGATTGCTGATTTTGCTCGTAGAGTTCAGCGCGCAGCCTATGCAGCTGGTGCAGAATTTGTCACGGTTATTTGGGGCGATCAAGAGTCCTCAAGAATCATGTACGAAAACGTAGATCTAGCTCGTCTTTCTAAAACTCCAAGCTGGAAGATTGAGCAGCTTAACTCCCTCGCAGAGCAGGGTGCAGCATTTTTGTTCCTCTCGTCTGATGATCCAAATGGTCTAAAGGGCATTGATCCAGAAAAGCCCGCTGCTGTTTCTCGTGCAAGAAACCTGGAGTGCGACGTCTTTAGAAATGGCATGGACTTTGGTAAAAACGTTTGGTGTATTGCTGGTGTTCCTGCAGCTGAATGGGCAAAGGTAATTTTCCCAGAGCTTTCTGAGGCTGAGGCAATCTACAGGCTTTGGGTTGCTATTTTGGATGTTGCTCATGCAAGTGGAGAAGATCCTCAGAGTGCTTGGGAGACCCACAATGCAACGTTTGAGAAGACCAAGCGCTTCATGAATTCTCACCAGTTTGAAGAGCTTCGTTATGAGTCTTCAAATGGAACTAACCTGACTATTGGCATGAACCCAGGACATCTTTGGGAAGGTGGCGCTGGCAAGACTCAGGACGGAACCTTGTTCTTCCCTAATATTCCTACTGAGGAAGTCTTTACGACGCCAAATTATCGCAAGGTAAACGGCACTGTTCACTCTGCGTTGCCGCTGATTCATGCTGGACAGATTGTTAAGAACTTCTGGTTTACCTTCAAAGATGGCGAGGTTGTTGACTACGGCGCTGAACAGGGTAAGGACGTTCTGACCTCTATTGTTTCTCAAAATGGTGGTAAGTACCTGGGAGAATGTGCTCTTATCTCTAAGAACACGCCTATTCGCCAGAGCGGCATTTTGTTCTACGATACCCTGTATGACGAGAATGCCAGCTGCCACTTAGCACTTGGAATGGGCTTCCCAGAGTGCCTGGAGGGCGGTCTTGAGATGAACCCCGATGAACTCTTGGCTCATGGCGTCAATCAGAGCACAACCCACGTCGATTTTATGATTGGTGCAGACGATTTGAATATTTGGGGAATTTCTGCCGATGGAAAAGAAACACCAATTTTCGTAAATGGACAATGGGCATGGGAGTAAACTGCTACACTATCCTAGTTGCGTGGTAAAATTGCCACGCCCGATAATGGGCCGTTAGCTCAGTTGGTAGAGCAGGGGACTTTTAATCCCAAGGTCTAGGGTTCGAACCCCTAACGGCCCACCAGGTAATTCAAAGGTCGGGTACCATAGTGGTACTCGACCTTTTCTTTTACGAGCAGAAGGAGTCTCATCGTGGTAGATCGCTACACCGGCAAAGAAATGGGCCACATCTTTTCTTTGGAGAACAAGTACGCCGTTTGGCAGGAGATTGAAGTCCTTGCGTGCGAAGCACAGGCTGAGCTGGGTGTTATTGGCATTTCTCGCGAAGAGGCAGCTTGGATTCGTGAGCACGCT
Organism: uncultured Atopobium sp.; assembly: GCA_963544885.1. Classification (GTDB taxonomy): domain Bacteria; phylum Actinomycetota; class Coriobacteriia; order Coriobacteriales; family Atopobiaceae; genus Lancefieldella. The sequence goes on from CAUUHE010000018.1 coordinate 17,399, forward strand.
GCGTTTAACCGCGCTGAGGTAGACGAGATTGAGGCTGTTACCAACCACGATGTCATTGCGTTTCTGACCAACATGGGCTCCTATATTGATGCTGAGGTTCCAGAGAGTGAGCTCAAGCCAAGCCGCTGGGTTCACTATGGCATGACCTCAACAGACTTGGGCGATACCGCTCTTTGCTACCAACTCACCCAGGCATGTGACCTGCTCATTGCTGCAGTTCGTCGCTGCGCCGCTATTTGCAAGCGTCGTGCTTTTGAGGAGCGCGACACCCTGTGTGTTGGCCGCACTCACGGCATTCACGCCGAGCCTATGACCTTTGGCATGAAGTTTGGTAGCTGGGCTTGGGAGTTTAAGCGTGATCTTGACCGTCTTAAGGATGCTCGCAAAAACGTTGCTTACGGTGCAATTTCTGGCGCTGTTGGAACTTACTCTTCCATTGATCCTTTTGTTGAGGAGTACGTTTGCGAGAAACTCGGTCTTGTCCACGATCCACTTTCAACTCAGGTAATTTCTCGCGACCACCACGCGTACCTTGCTGGTGTTCTGGCAACCGTTGCCGCCACCTGCGAGCGTATTGCAACTGAGATGCGTGCGCTGCAGAAGACTGATACCCTTGAGGCTGAGGAGCCATTCCGCAAGGGCCAGAAGGGCTCTTCCGCTATGCCTCACAAGCGCAATCCTATTACTGCCGAGAAGATCTGTGGTTTGTCCCGCGTAGTTAAGGCAAATGCACAGGTTGCCTTTGATAACGTTGCACTTTGGCACGAGCGTGACATCAGCCACTCTTCTGCTGAGCGCGTTGCTCAGGCAGATAGCTTCATTGCTCTTGACCACATGCTGTCAAAACTTGAGTTCCTGCTTGATGGCATGGTTCTGTATCCAGAGCAGATGATGGCAAACCTCAATAAAACTCGTGGCATGCTCTTCTCGTCAAAGGTTCTTCTTGCCCTGGTAAACACTGGTATTACTCGCGAAGAGGCATACAAGATTGTCCAGTCTAACGCTATGAAGGTGTGGGGCGACATTCAGCAGTGCAAGGAAGGACCATCCTACCAGGAGCTTCTTGAGGCAGATCCAGCTTGTACACTGAGCCACGAGGAGCTTGAGAAGATTTTTGATCCTCGCGCGTTCCTTACCCGCTCAAACGTTTTGTTTGACCGTCTTGAGCACCTTGAATTGGACTAAATCGTGGCTTTGTTTGGGAACATTTCTCGTCGAAACTTTTTTAGGACGGGAGCAGCTGGTGTCGTAGTTGCTGGAGCAATTAGCATCGCAGCAGGCTGCTCTCATCAAGAAGGCTCGGGTGACGCAGGAAAGCCGCTGGTACTTGATGAGTCTTCCGGCACAAACGTGCTGGACTCCTATAGCTCAACGGAATATGCTGCTCAGCCAAGCCAGACATGGACGCTTCCTTTAGGAAGCGTGCTGCATCCAGCTGACGGAAATTGGATTCCCGTTACTACGGCCGGTGCGTCTGCCACGCCTATGGTGAAGGGCTCTGCTCTCTCGCTGACGTCTGGCCAGGTAGTTGACGTTGTTCCTACAGCTCAGATGAACAATACTACGGCGGTTATTTACGATGTCCGCTGCTCTGACTCTGTTTACGCATGGGTTGAGGTGGATACTACAACCTTTGATTGGGAGCTTCTCGCCGCACCATTTTCTGACGGAAAGCTGACAGGCGACGCAAAGGTGCTGTACAAGGCCGATAAAAACTGGGATCCTGCACCGTTTGCCTGCGGAGACGATAAGGTAGTTTGGCTTGTCCAACCTTCTTCTTCGGGCGAGAAAACCCGCGAGTCTTCTCACTGCTACGTGTGGCGTGTAGGTGATTCAGAAGGAACGGATGCCGTTGAATCTCCAGGTAGATTTGCTACTGCACCATCTATCTCTAAGGGCGTAGTCACCCTTACTCCTCGAGTTCGCGCTTCTGAGGGCACCTACTACGGCGTTACGGCATACCTACTGGGCGATAACCTTAAAACCAAGGTTGACCAGCTTGTTATGCCTCAATCTGTTAAGCCTTTTGTAGCAAGTCGCGTAGACGATAAGTTCATTGTGTCTGTTGAAGCAAGTTATGACTCGGGCGGTCTTTTGGGCAAGATGGGAACGTATATCTTGCCTGCTTCAGGAGAAAATCCTTACATCATTGAACGTGAGCCTTATGCAATAGCTGCAGGTAAAGGTAGCCTTTATATAGTTAAGAGTCGTGCTTCTTACGTGCTTGTTGATACACAAAATCAAACGGCAAACTGGCTTTATTCAATGGATAGAAGTGTTGATTACGGAGAATTCCCCGCTCGAGAAGGAAACTGTGATTCTTTTGTAACCTACTCCACTGTTAAAGACCCTACCAGCGGATATCCTGCTTCTGTGACAGTTCGTGTTTTTTCTTTGTAGATTATTTGTAGGCATAGCGATAGAATGAATACAAATAATTAATGAATAATCGTAATGTGCCATAAGCACATACATGCAGGGCAAAAGAAAAGGGGAGACAATGGCTTCCGACGAGAAGAAAATTCTGATTGTCGAAGATGAGAAAGTCATCCGTGACGCCGTCTCAGCATATCTTGAGCGCGAAAATTACGTTGTTAAGGGTGTTGGCGACGGTCAGAGTGCAGTTGAAGAGTTTGAGAAACATGCATTTGACCTGGTTATCCTTGACCTCATGCTTCCAAAGCTTTCTGGAGAGCGCGTTTGCCGTGCAATCAGAGATACCTCCAATGTGCCTATCATTATGCTTACCGCAAAAGGTGAGGTAGAAGACAGGATTATTGGTCTTGAGCTTGGTGCTGATGACTACCTTGTCAAGCCTTTCTCGCCTCGTGAGCTGGTGGCGCGTGTTCGCGCGCTGTTCCGCCGTACGTATTCTGAGCCAGAGACTGCTGTTGATGTGCTTGATTACGGTACGCTTACCATTGATATTTCTGGTCACAAGATTCTCATTAACAACGAGGAAGTTGACCTTACCGCTTCAGAGTTTAAGCTGCTCACCACCCTTGCTCGTTATCCTGGCCGCGTATACACGCGCATGGAGCTTGTCGAGAAGGTCCTGGGCTATGACTTTGAGGGCTATGAGCGCACTATTGATTCGCACGTCAAGAATTTGCGCGCAAAGCTTGGTGACGACCCCCGTAATCCTCGCTGGCTGTTCACTGTTCACGGTGTTGGCTATCGCTTTGAGGCCGGCAACGCTAGCCACGAGTCCTAAGCTCTAGAGTTTTGGCGCTCTTCAAGAAACATCATTCAAATACTCTTGAGAACCCTCCGGAAACTGAGGGTTCTTACAAAACTATTAAGCCTGATCCCGTTGGTACTCAGAGCTTTACTACCCGCATGGCGGCGTTCTTTGCGCTGACTGCGGTCATGACGGTTTTGGTGCTTATTTCTGTTTTGGGTATTGTGTGGGAGAGTCGCTTTACTGCTTATACCAGGGAGAACTTGCAGAATACCGTCGATAACACCGCGCTTAATATGTCTCAAGCATACGCGCGTGCAGACGGCTGGAACGCTGACGTACTGTCTATTGCGCGCCAAGCCTCATCGTCTAATCCCGATATTGGCATCCAGGTTTTAGACGTTTCTGGCGTGGTGCTGTATGACGACTCGGCGCCAAACGCACGTCGACCTGGCGTGAACAGTTCGCTCTCTGGTCCTCAGACAGGCGACGCTGTGGTGTATGCAGTTGTTCAAAACTTGCAAGGAGAAGCTGTAGGCAGTATCAGAATCTGGACGTTTGGCTCTGAGCCGTTCTTAACCCAGCGAGACATTGCATTCCGCAATGGCTCCTACCAGGCAATTAGTCTTGCTGCAGCTATTGCAATTTCGCTGTCTGGATTGATTGGTATTTTGGCTTCGCGCTCGCTTACCAAGCCTATGCGTCGCATTACCGAGACGGCTGTTCAGATTAGAAGCGGCAATCTTGCTGCTCGTTCAGGTATCCGTGGCGAGAATGAACTGGGGCGCCTGGGAGAAACCTTCGATGACATGGCTTCTTCACTCGAAAGAGACATTAAGCTTGAACGCCGTCTGACCAGCGATGTTGCGCACGAGCTAAGAACTCCGCTCATGGCAATTATGGCTACCGTTGAAGCAATTCAAGATGGTATCTTGCCTGCAGATGAAGAGCGCCTGGAAAACATTGTGTCTGAGAGTAGACGTCTTTCTCGCCTGGTAGACGCCATGCTCCACCTTTCAAGGCTTGAGAACGGCAAGACAAAGTTCAACCCAGAAAGCGTTAATGTGGTGGCAATGGTGGCAAGTATTGTTGCCGTGCAGGAGACGCTTTTCAAGGAGAATAATCGCACGCTGACCTTTGTGGATATGACGCCCGAGGGCAACTGTTTTGTTGATATTGACTCGGACTTGATCCGAGAGGCCCTGACTAATTTGCTGAGCAACGCCATCCGCTACACCGATGATGGCGGCCATGTTGTCATAACCGTTTCAATTGACGATACCGACGCGGTTATTTCTGTGTCTGATGACGGTATGGGAATTGCTCCTGAGGACATTCCACAGACCTTCTCGCGATTCTGGCGCGCAGAAGAAAGTCGTGAGCGTGCATCAGGCGGTTTAGGTGTAGGTTTGGCAATCACAAAAGAGATTATGGACCGTCACAACGGCACTATCTCGGTTGAATCCGAGCTTGGAAAGGGCACTACCTTCTCGCTGCATCTTCCGTTGCTCGCTCAAAATAATATCTCTGTTACAGAAACGTTGTTGTAGGCCGATTTTTGGGCATTTTGCCGTACAATCAAAAGTCCTGCAATACAACGCGCTTTGCGCAGAAGTGAGGTCATTGTGGCTGGAGCTGAGCTTCGTCCCGATTCGCACGGTAAGGTCCGCGATATCTACGATTGTGGCGACAAACTTTTGATGGTTGCGAGCGATCGCATTAGTGCTTTTGACTTTATCCTCCCCGACGAGATTCCTTTTAAGGGAGAAATTCTGACGCGTATTAGCGCATTTTGGTTCAATCGCTTCAAGGACCTTCTGCCTAACCACATGATTTCTGTTTTGCCAGATCAGACTCCTGAGCAGTTTGCAGATTACACTGAGTACCTTGCTGGTCGCGCTATGCTGGTCAAGAAAGCTCAAACAGTGCCAATTGAGTGCATCGTCCGCGGTTACCTCACAGGTTCTGGTAAGAAGACTTACGACCATGACGGCACTGTCTGCGGCATTAAGCTGCCTGACGGTTTAACCGAGGCTTCAAAGCTTCCTGAGCCAATCTTCACCCCTTCCACTAAGGCTGAGCTTGGCGATCACGACGAGAACATCTCGTTTGAGCGTTGCTGTGAGATTGTTGGCGAGGATGTTGCTACTCAGCTGAAGGAAGCTTCGCTTGCAATTTATAAGGCTGCTGCAGAATATGCTGCAACTCGTGGAATTATTATTGCGGATACCAAATTTGAGTTTGGTTTTATCGACGGAAAACTTACACTTATTGATGAGTGCCTTACACCTGATTCAAGTCGTTTCTGGCCTGCTGAGGGTTATTCTGAGGGACACGTTCAGCCAAGCTACGACAAACAGTACGTACGCGATTGGCTGAAAGCCCACTGGGACATGCAAGGAGAGCCACCTCATCTTCCAGAAGAGGTCATTGAGGGCACGTCCGAGCGCTATCGTACGGCATTCCAGATTATTACGGGAACTGAGTTTGTACCACTGAAGGAGACCAATGTCACTGCGTGACACCATTACAGGCGCAACCAAAGAAGCGCGTGAGGCTACCGCAAGCCTTTCAAAGAAAGAAAACTCTGAGGAGACTGAGCGTCCTTCGTATTCCGCTTTTGGTCGCAAATCTGCTGCTACTGCTAAACCAGTACGAGAGGCAGCTGCGTCTGTACGCGTGAGTGGCTCTGGCTCGGGTTCCAGCGCTCCAAAGAGCAAAGAGGAGAAGCGTGCTGCACGTGCTCGTCAGCGCGAGCGCGAGGATATCCGCAGCCGTGGATTTGAGGCAATGCTGCGCGCAGATCCAGACTACCATCGTGCCGAGCGCGTTTGGTGGGTCTTCCTGGGTCTTGGCTTTGTAGCAACCATCATTACGCTGGTACTTTCTTATATGGTTCCTGAGTCCAGGGATTTGAACACTGGCGTTGGTATGATTTCTGCCATCATGCTGGTCTTTGCTTACTTCTGCATCTTTGGTTCGGTCGTCTACAGCTTCTTTAAGATGCGTCCTCTTCGCAAGAAGATTGAGGCTAAGGTTGCTGGCATGACCGATAAGAAGCTCAACGATTTCTACCTCGAGCGTCAGGCTGAGTACGACAGAAAGAGGGCCGAGCGCAAGGCTCGTCGCAAGTAGTAGCTTCGTGCTGCTGCCGGCGCCGCAAGCGTTGGCAAGATTTGCGTACGCGAGCCTACGTGAGTAGAATATCCCACATGCCTTCGTAGCTCAGGGGATAGAGCACCGCTCTCCTAAAGCGGGTGTCGGCCGTTCGAATCGGCCCGGGGGCACCATTGATTTCAAACCGGCAGCTTAGCGCTGTCGGTTTTTTTCTGCAGCGTGTTAGCGTCGAGTTTCAGGCATGGCGTGCAAATAGTGCGGTTTTGGTAGGTCTCGCTGAAGAATCGTCGGACTTTTGATCAAGATGGCCAGTCAGCTAAGCGGTCTCACTGTTGATATACATTTATATGCATAAACTTTATTTAATATGCTGAATAATGAATAGCGAAATATAAAAAATCTAACTATAGGTAAATTCCGCTTCTAAGGAACACACCTATGACAGATAATCTGCACAATTGCGGCCATATTACACATCAAATGAAGATAATCTGCACGTTTTAGCTATTTTCAGCGTCATGTATACGTCTTTTTGACAGATTATCTGTCATAGGTGTGTTTAACCATTTTTCCTACAGCAAAAAGCCCTGCAACCGAAACCGGTTACAGGGCTTGAACGTACTCGATGAGCCAATTGGTTGCGCGCGCAGCTTACGCCGATGGACGAGGTCCGCTGGAGACGCGGATAGTGATCGTA
>CAUUHE010000019.1:0-21526 GCA_963544885.1 uncultured Atopobium sp.
ACAAAATACGGGTTCTGAGACCTAAAGTGTATACAAAATGTCGTCCCACACCTCCGGTGTGTATACACTTTTAGCTGTAGATCGGGTAAAATGAGTACATGTTGCGTTTTCCCTGTGGAGAAAGTTGTCTCGACCGCTGTTGAGGCGATCTGATCTGCCGCGGAAAATGTGAGCTATCAACCGTAATGCTGCTTTGCAGCGGACGACACTAGTGTCGAACAGGAGAACATAATGAGAACAAAGACCAAAATGCTCCGTATTGAGGAGCAACTGTATACGCGACTAGCACAGGAGGCAGGCAATGCGTCTCTCACTCGGTTTGTGAATGAGCTGCTAGATGAGGCCCTGGCTACACGCAGGAGTGTTGAGCTGGATAAGAGAGCTGCTGAGTGGGCTGAGGCAGAGCGTGAGCTTTACGGGACTCCTGAAAACACCCCCACCCCAGAAATTCCGGAGACTCCAAAAGTTGAGGAGATAATCGTCCCTCAACAGAGACCTGCGGACACTCCTCAGCAATCAGGCCTACCCTGCTGTAATCAGGCATCTCCCTGTAAACATTGGAGATGGGATGCTCAGCTTGCGATGTGGCAGAATATCCTGACTGGCGAGATACGCGAGGCTCAGTAGTGGGCAAGCGGGAGTATGCGAAGCTCAATAGCAATAGCACCCCAATAACAAAAGAGCCCCCGGGTCTTAAGGGCTCTGATGTTTGTGCGTCCGTCATTGCACAGTCTTATATTACAGGATACGAGCTATTTAATCAAGTGTTGACCGGAGGTCGTGCTAGCCAGTAGGCTAGTTATTCTTAGGAATCTTCAGGATATGCTCAGCGTCTATCGCCTTATCCGTGCGGACACTGGGCACTTCAGCTGGGGCGTCTAGGCTGAATGTGATGGTCTGCTCTGTTTGCTGGATGCTCTTCTGGGTAGGTGTGCCCACCTTTTGGCGGATAAACTCTGTTGCCAGATCAGCCCGAACCTTTTCAGACCGTGCACCGGTGAGCAGCTCCTCTGCAACATCTAGAGATAGATCTGCGAGATGATCCATGCGCTTTTGGTATGTCATGATTGCCTTTCTTATATGCTCTCTATTTACTTTCCATGTAACTGCGCTTTGCAAGTTGTCCTTGGCGTTTCGCCGCTCACGTGAGTCCTTAGGTAGGGCCTGGGCTTTGTGCCAGCGCTGAACTGCACGGTTGTCTGGATATGCCTCACGGAAGGCTGCCGCCCGAGCTTTCCCATCGAACAGCAGCTTGATGAATTGAATGTCCTGATGAGACAGTTGTTTTGGTACAAGATTTTTCATTACTACCAGTTAGGGCGGATAATCTCACCCATCATGTTAGGTTCTGCTACTGGCTCATCGATGTTGTCATACGTGCGAGTCTTCATTGCAGCCATAGAGGTGCGTGAATCGAACGTGTTCAGCCGGCGATGGTCTTCTACAGACAGGATCTGCGTTGGGCGATCAAACGTCTCTCGTAGCTCCTCTGAGGCCTTCTGAGAGCCGTCCAGATCCATCTTAACCTGCTCAAAGTCCATATCTAGCACACCCTGTGCAATAGCCCTACGAGCGGCCTGATAAGCCTCACCACGCTGGTATGCAGTCATAGGTTGTCCAGTGAGAGGAGATACTTCAGACTCAGTTGGCATCTCACCCCGGAATACTGTGTAAACACCAAACCGCTCATGGAGAGCTTCAGCAAGCATAGCAATAGGCACGGTATAGATGCTCACTGCATCGATGTCCTCTTGGCTGTAGATGTTTGCGTCTTGTGGCGGAGCAGTAGGTGTAGGAATGTCCTCATCAGGCAGCGGGGCTGGTGCTGGCAAAACTTCAGGCTCTTCGCTTGGAGCTATTTCGCTCTTATGCGTGTCCACGCCAGGCGCTATATTGCGCTCATTGCCCTCTGAGAGGCTCTCTGCTGCGTTTTGTTTCTTAGGACGACCTACTTTACCTTTTGAAGGTTTAGACGCCTCCTGGGCCGTTTTAAGGGCCTTTGCCTTCTCGCGTGCTGCATCTCGCTTATCCATGTCGAATGCCTCGCGGAAATAACGCAGTGCGTCTGGGGGTACAGTCTCCATACGTACCAGCTTGTTGTCACATGCTACCCGCAGGATGTCACCTGTGAGCCATGCCGAGTAGTTGCCGTATTGTAGCTTTGCCATTTTCATTCTCCTGAATTTACTTTGTTTACTGTTACTATTCTATCACGATTTTTTGCTTGGTTAAAGATTTGAGGATTGACTCTCTGCCTGAGGATGTAGTGTGCCTCCGCGTAGTAAGCGACCTTCGTTCTTTAGTTGGCTGCTTACGAGGCTTTGCGTCAGACTCCTTTGTAGGGGAAAAGGTGACGCGGTAAGAATCAGCTGTGAGCCAGACCTTGGTAAAGTGCCCAATGTGATTTGTCCATGTCTCTATCTTACCCGTATTATCTTTTCTGTTTTTCTTCCTGGTTCTCTCCCATTTCTCAATCCGGGCCGATTGCTGCTCAGGAGTGAGAGAATCCCACCAAGCTTTTCTCTGCTCAGCTGTTTTTCTTGAGTAAATATCCTTGTTCATTTTCTTTCTCTTTCTGGGTGGCTTCGCCACCTCTTTCTCTTTCTTATTAGTTATTATCTATATATATCTATTATATATTATTATTTATATATTTACTATATATTTACCGGAGGGAAATTATATAGTTATCTATTACCTCTGGTATAGGGTTTTATTTATAGGTTATCTTAATCTATAGGTTATCTACTATCTTAAGTTGGTAGATATAATTACTATTTATTAGTTAATACTTTAATAGCAGATAACCTTTAATACTTGAGGTTGCGGGAAATCGTCTTGTTCTCCATTCCCCCATACCAGGGGCAATAGATAACAATCCAATTTCCCTATTATAAAAAGAAAACAAGAAAAGAAAAAAACCTACAAAAAAAGAAAAGAATAAAAGAAAAACTGTTTAAAACAGCTATAATAACCCCTGTGGGGCCCGAAACCGACTTAACGCTACTACGGCACATGCACTATTAACCTGACCGGCAACCTTCAGCTTGGTTTCCAGTCAAATACTGCTGATGAATTGTGGTGTCTCTTGATAAACCGTTCTCGAGTTGATTTATAAGTGACTAAGTTTTAAAAGGTACTAGTAGTTATGGTTTCCCATACCAGAGTATAAAAGGCTACCTTACCGCGGCCAGGTAGCAGGCCGAATGTTGCAATTAAGAACCTCACAATTTTACGTCCTTCGGTAGGCATGCAACAGCCCTTTCCGGACATCAATGTTCACCTTCCCGGTTCGCCGAGGTCACCTTTTCCCAAAGGCTAACGATGAACACTGACTTTTTAAGTTGCACTTATCAATAAAGATAAGATACACTACTATAATATCAAATCCTGGATCAATATGCAATAGTTTTTTGGAATAAAAAAATGATAGTTTTTTAGAGCAAAAAAATAGCCCCCAGAGGGCTACTGGAGGGGCTATTGAGCTGGACGCTTATGGTTGGGGTTGACCAGCTATGGAGTTTTCTATGATCGAAAGCTAGTTATCTTTAACTTAAAAGTTACACGTTGTGCGAATAGAACAAGTTTTACCTTTACACGATACAAGTTTTGAAGGAGCTACCATAAGCTTCTACCATGATTATACCCCAGATGGTATAATAGAAGCAATAGATAAACAGGAAATAAAATGAACATTGCACAATTCAAACCCCACACTAAGCAACGAGAATTTATGCTGAGCCCCGCCCGCTTCAAGGTTGGTAACTGGTCTCGTCGTACAGGCAAGTCATTCATGATCGGCGCTACGACAATCCTGCACGCAATGGACAAGCCGGGGAACTACTACATCATTGCTCCTACATACCGGCAGGCTAAGTCAATCTTCTGGAACGACATTCTCAAACTGCTTGTGCCTAAGGAGATGATCGAGAAGACCGACGAAACCCAGCTCTACATCCAACTCAAGCCACTCCACTACAGGGTGCAGGCTGAGAGTATCATTGGCCACAACATCGACTCTGTGCACGCCCCTAACGAGCCATCCATCATCTGGCTCAAGGGTGCAGACAACCCAGACTCTCTGCGTGGAGTCAAGCTCCGTGGTGCAGTCTTGGATGAGTACGCCTTCTTCAAGGACGGGCAGGAAACCTGGCGCAAGATCATCCGCCCAGCCCTCGCAGACTACCAAGGGTGGGCCATCTTCACCTCAACACCAGACGGGGTGAATAACTGCTTCTACGACGTGGCTATGCTCGCTCAAAAGTCCATGCGGGATAAGGACGGCAAGTACTTCTACTCACACGCAACCATGCTAGACAACGAAGCCCTGCCTCACCGGTTTGAGGAATGGGAGCAATCTAAGCGTGAGTACGAACGAGATGGCCGTATCGATGAGTGGGTGCAGGAGTGGGAGGCTAAGTTTACCACGCCAAGCACAATGGTCTACAACGAGTTTAATGAGGAGAAGCACATCATCTCTCCAATGGATGTACCGCGTGACAACATGACATACGTGATAGGTATGGACTTTGGCCTTAAAGACCCGTTTGCGGCCGTCTACGTGGCTGTAGACATGAATAACAACTGGTATGTGTATGATGAGATTTACCAGCCAGATTTGCCAATTGACCGCATTGGATACGCCCTTCACATGAAGATGGGAGACCGTCACTTCACCCGTATCATTGGGGACTCAGCAGGTGCTACGGAAATAGCCTCTCTACGCTCTGCAGCGCTTGGAGACAACCGAGTGTGGGTAACACCCGCAGTGAAGGGTAAAGACTCTCTGAGGGCCGGTATACGGCTTGTGAAGACACATTTGTACGTGAGGGAGGAAACAGGAAAGCCAAAGCTGTTCATCACCTCAAACTGCACGAACCTGATACGCGAACTACAGTCGTACAAGTACATGCGCAATCCGTTCGGTGAGGTGTCTGAAATTCCTGAGGATCGCAACAACCACCTCCTAGATGCCCTCCGCTATTTGTTCCTAGATCAGAAGCATATCCGCTCTCGAAAGGAACGAAAAACAGAGAGAGTTTATGACCCAGAGACTGGACGATTGCTGTCTTAGTGTGGTATAATCAGAGGTAGATAGGAGAAATAAGTAAATGAAAAAACAACTAGCAGAAGATATTTTACGGATCAAGGGCTACCAACAAGCCCTTCGAGCAATCATCAATGAGACTGAGTACTTCGATGGAGAGTCTGGCTTGATTGGCAGTGTTCACTTTGGCGGCAAAGCCTACCTGTTCACAGCCAAGCCACTCGACAACGAGAGCTATCACGATGAGATTGTAAAGCAGAACCGTATCCTAATGACACGAGGTGTACCAGAGGAATGAAATACTTCACCACAGACGATACTGCGCTAGCTGCTTACCTCTATCTCTGTGGCATGGAGTTTGTTCAGGCGACTGTGTATCTCGATGAGTTTCACCGCCGCAAGTCCTACATCGTCAAAGACACACCAGACCGCAAGAGGCACGAGGAAGACTTTTACCTTCGCAAGACTGCAGTACCACCGCTAGACTACAACGACGCCAGGGTGCGCGTATCACGCTTTCTACGCAACACAGTAGATGATATTACTAGCGTACTATAGGCCTCAAGTGCTATACTAGAAATAAAAAAAGAGGTAGCATGCAACCAAATCAAGACAAACAATTCCAGCTCCCAGCTACACCGCAGCTTGCTGGGCTCGATGAGAAAAAAGAAACTAAAAAGGAAAACAAAGAAAAGACCACTCCAGTTCAAGAGGTTCAGAAATGGAGTAGCCGCTATAACACCGCTAAGGATTACCAAAAGGATCTGTTCAAAAAGTGGGGCAAGTGGTACAACGACATGTACGCCCACGTCGAGAACAAGCGTATGGCGCCGTGGCGGTCTAAGGTCTATATGCCTATCATCGCCTCAAAGGTGTGGGATCTTATCTCTCGCTTTATCCAGTACCGTCCAGGTTGGGAGGTATCAGTACGCACATTACCTGTGAATACTCTCTCAACTGAGCAGTTCAACAAGTATATGGAGGTTATGTCTAAGCGTGCAGAGCGGGTACGTATGAAGCTTGAGTACGACTTTGACAACCCACTCCTAGGCGACTCCATCCCTGACGAACTTCTGTCTGTCATGCTTGATGCAGCAGTCACAGGCCAGGGTGTAGCGCGTGTACCGTACCTTACCAAGACGTCTCAGTACAACTCATATACAGCAAACGGGGACATGGTGAACTTCGGCGTAAAGAAAACCGTGTCAGCTCAAGAGGGATACAACACCCTGCAAGCTGTGAACGTGTTCAACGTATTCCTCATGCCAGGCGCACGCAGCCTTCAGCAGTCACCATGGGTCATCATCCACGACAAGAAGCCTTACTACGAGCTAGAGCGTGATTCCTCAATCGACCAGAAGGCACTGCAAAACGCACGGAAAGGTCTCGTCACCAATGAGTTTGCTCAGTACGAGGCAGGACGCAACAGGCTGTCTAACACACAAGATCCAGGCGCACTAGACTCCACCACGAACATGGTAGAGATTTTTGAGTGTTGGAGCAAGGAAACGAATGAGTGCATCATCTACGCTCAATCAGGCGGTAACACAGAAGCTCAGTGGGTTGAGCTTTCACGAGTCGAGAACCCATACTGGCATCAAAAATACCCGTTCGTAGCTTTCTATATCCGACGCAAGCCATACCAGTTCTTCGGCGAATCTATCTTTGAGAACAGCGAAACCATGCAGGCCGCAGTCAATGACATCTTCAACCATTTCATGGATCGTGAGAACACAGCAGATGGCATGCTCGCTATTGAGGAATCCGCTTACGTTGACGACTTTGTGATCAGCCCAGCTGGCACATTGATCTACCGCGGCGAAAGGCCAACGCCGATCAAATTCCCTCAGCCAGACGCCAACAACATGAACATGGCTATGAACCTCATCAATGGCGCTATCGAAAACGCTACCATCTCTCAGTACGCATCAGGTGTGCCTAACAGTGCTACAGATTCTACGCAGGGTACAGCAACAGGTGTGACCCGTATGATGGAGGCAGCGGCTGAAAAGGTCGGCTTTATGCGCGCAAACTTCCGCCGTAGCTGGCGTGAGGTGGGTGAGATGTGGAGCAGCAACTCTCAGCAGTTCATGGTCTCTGACGTGATCTACGACACCACAAAGAACGGTGAGACTATCTCTAACATCATCCGCCCTGTAGATATGATTGGTATCTTTGGTATCAAGATCGATGACGGATCATTCGAGCCAGTCAGTAAAGACGAGAAGCGGCGCAACTTCCTTGACTTTGTAACAAACATGCAAGCATGGCAGACAAGCTCAGTTGGCCAATCAGAGCGTACAGGCAACCCAGCAGATGCCCTCCGTATCGATTGGAACGAGATTGTTATGCGCGGTGCAGAACACTTTGGTGAGAACTACCAACACTTTATCTTGCCACCTGCTGCAGCACCACAGGGTCAACCACAGAACGGACAGCCACAAGAAGCCCCAGAGATGCCAACCCAAGCACAACCACCCGCAGCAATCCAACCACAGGTAGCACCAGGGGCACAGGACTTTACAACGCAATCTGACGGCAAGTCTATGCCAGACACATTCCCCGTTCGCTCACTAAACAACCCAACAATAGCTGGGTAGAAAGGAAATAAATGGAAGAAAATTATATAGAACAACTGAAGAAGAACCTAGCCTTTAACCGGGCTAGGCTTCAAGAACATATTGCAGCAGAAGCCCTGCTATCTACAGAGGCGGGAAAGTTCGTGCTCAAGGTCATTGACGACGAGATTACTATCGCCGTAAACGCTATGACCAAGAATGAAGCGCTTGATCGCGATACATACCTAAGCCTACACGGGAGAGTCCGTGGGCTTCGCTCAATCCGCAACGTCATTACTGCACGAGCAGAAGACGATACAACAGCTAAGACAGTGAGAGAGATTGATGACCAACTCCGACAATTCGAATCGTAGCCCAGAGCGAGATAAGACTCTCTCTTCTCGCATTACAAAGATGCACGGCGGAGACTTTGTAGACGGCATCGCACCAGAGGAACTTGTCTCATTCAACGACTCTGAGTGTAAACACAAAACATTAGTACGCATAGAAGATGACCTCAATAGCAATACGTTTGCCTGTGCAAATCCAAATTGCAACGAGATATTCATCTATGATAAAATATAACTAACAAACTAATAGGAGAAAATAATGGACGAACAACCAACTACAGTAGACGCACTAGCTCAAGCAGTTGACGCTCAGCAGGAAGCCCCGCAAGAACAGCCACAAGAGCAACCTCAGCAGATGGCTGGACCTATGCAAGCACAACCTGCGCAGCAACCACAGGTACAGGAAGCTACTCAGCCACAGCCTCAGACTCCTCATTACCAGAGCTATGACGAGTACATGAGTGGTTTGCTTGGTGAGCAGCAAGAGGTAGCACTTCCGAAGGTTACTGACATTCAAAACCCAGATGACCCAGAGAGCATCAACAACTTCTTTGGCGACGCCTTCGACAAGATCAGCCAGAAGGTTATGCAGCAAGTTCAGCAGCAGATGACTATCCGCAACAGTGAGCAGCGTCTCTGGAACGAAGCTATGGATGAGTACCCATCACTCAAGAACCCACAGGTTCGCAACATTGTCCACGCAGTCCGCATGCAAGCGCTCCAGAACGGCACAATGATGACTCCATCACAGGCAGCTGAAAGCATCATCAATATTGCTGGCAACCAGTACCGCCAAGGTATTGCAGACAGCCAAGTCCAAACAACCTACACTCAAGTGCAACCTACGACAAACGGTGCAAGCCAACCAGTCCAGCAAAAGCCAAGTGCAGCTGACCAGGCGCGCATGATTGAGCAGGGTGGCGCAGACGCATTAGCCCAGATCTTGCAGCAGCGCATCGACGAAGGCACATTCTAGTAGCTATTGTTTTATAAATCTCTCCTGTGGTATTATATGTATGTATAAAAATAAACAGGAGAGATATAAAAAATGGCCCAATCATTGACATACAACAACAAGGCTGTTGTCGAAGATGTCTTGAGCTACATCACCAATCTCTACCCAACTGAAACGCAGTTGACCACCGGCCTCGGGAAAAGCAAGGCTGAGCAACCCGTTCACCAGTGGTTGGTAGATGGTTACGATACGCTTACTGACACATCGAACGACAAGAAAGCGGTTGAGGGTGCTGACTACGGTGCTGGGGATGTAACGAACCCAACTCGTAAGACGAACTACACCCAGATTATCGTCCAAGACTGGAAGGTGTCTGGCACTGAGGAAGCTTCGAAGCACGCAGGCATGACCTCGCCAAAGGCCTACCACAGCGCTAAGGCTATGGTGAACTGGAAGCACAAACTCGAGTGGGCTTTGCTGCACGGTGTAGCCAACGCTGGTAACGCTACTACGGCTCGTGAGATGGGTGGTATCTTTGACCAAATCACCACCAACAAGGTCGCTAACCTTAACAACAACCTGACGGAAGCTTTGCTCAACGACTACTTCCAGAAGGTCTGGGACACCAGCCAGGCTGCTAGCGGTAACGCTGACGCTGTCTACGTTGGTGCTCGTGGTAAGCGAACCATTTCCAGCTTTACTGCTGGCAACACTCGCAACATCGAGGCTAAAGACCGCCGCTTGGTCAACGCTGTGGACGTGTACGAGAGCGACTTTGGTATCGTTAAGATCTTTAAGCACCGCTTCATCAACAGTGTGAAAGCTGCTGCTGATACTGGAAACCTCCTTGTCCTTACTGAGGCAACCTGGAAGATCGCGTATCTCCGTGAGCCAAAGAACATGGATGCACCAAAGGGTGGTGACTACGAGAAGGGTGCAATCGTGGGTGAAGCTACCCTCGAAGGCCTCTACGAAGCCGCCAACATGGCAGTCAAGGGTATCAAGAACGCCTAGTTTCTGTGCTCAGCCAGAGGAGACTCCCCTACCCAGGGGGGTTTCTTTTTGGTATAATTTAGTAAGAGGTATTAAAAAATGAAGAAAACAAAAAACTTTATACTAGCAGAAGACATTGTCAACGAGACAGACTACAAAAAACGCTGGAGAAAGGTTCACGACCTGCTCGGCAAGACCAATCCAAAAGCTCTTAAAGAGCAGAAAGCTCAGCAGCGTGCGCTCAAAAAGGTACGCGAGAACAAGGTGTATGAGAAAAAAGAGAAAGGTGCTATGGGCCTAAAGTTCGGTGTAAGCGTACCACGCATGACCTGGCAGGCTATCGTAGGGGTAGATGAGATGCTTGATGGTAAGTCACGCCTATTCGATACTGCGAAAAAGGAATCAAAGGATCGTAGTGCCACTAACGGCCTAGTACAAGACTTAAGGGAGGTATTCCCAGAATATCGGGTGAACTAATATGATTGATCTATCAGACGTACTTATCCGACTCAACAACCTGATGGGACGCAAGAACCTTCCAGCAGGTGAGACAGACAACCTAGAGCGGTACTGCCAAGACGCTTTTGATTACGCATGGCGGTACTACCCATGGACATTCAGCAAGAAGCGTGCAACAGTAGCACCCGACAACCAGGGCAATAGCTACCTGCCAGATGACTTTGATCTAGAAGGCTGGCGCAGTATTGACGGTGTATCAGAGGTACAGCTTGGCTCAGGTAGCTCAACCACAGTATCATTTGAGTTTGACCAGAATAAAGGCCTGTACAAAGCCGTTGGTGCAAACAAGTTCACCATGACTTACCAAACAGAACCACCAGCACTTACGGCGAATAAGAAAGTGCCGTTCCCCTCAGCGATGGCTGTAGCAATTGGTGCGCTGATCTACGCAAAGGAAGCTGACAACCCCGCTCACGCAGACGTTTCTCAGGAGTGGGATCAATTCCATGTAGAGCTTGATCGCCTAGTAGGCCTTGCTCAACGGCACACACCACGGCATATCACTTCCTACCAGGAAGCTATGGGTACATACACAGGAGACGTAGGAGACTAGTATGGTACGCTGGACACAACAACCCCAACACAGGTTACGTGCCGGAAGCGCTAATGCACGATACAATGATATTCGTGTAATGAACCCATCACGCGGTCTTAACGTGCTTGTGGCTGACATCCTTGCAAATGACAAGGAATCAACCTATGGTACAAAGAACATTGAGTACGTAGAGGGTGGTGCAGCTACAAAGCGCCCAGGATACCAAGCTTTGAACTTCAACCTATCCTCACCCTCAAACGGCCTAGGTGCATACCAGTCAGAGCGGTTCAACTATGTCATGCTTGCTGATGGTGGAAACATCCGTAAGTACCAGAACCGTGCGCTAAGTGAACCTCTATCTACTACAGTCACAGTCGACAAGGACAAGGTAGTCAACTTCACCTCCCTTTACCAGAAGACATACATCTGGGACAAGACGAATGGTGGTGTAGTATGGGATGGCAATAAACTAGAACGTCCAGGTACTATGCCTCGTGCAGAGGGGTCTGTCATTTATAAGGGTTACCACGTAGCATTTGGTACACCAGGTCAACCATTCCGCCTATACTTTGCGCCGGCAAAAGAACCAAGCCGCTTCACTAACAGTGTTGCACCAAGTGACCCTAACGATATTGCTATCAACAACGCAGAGCAAGTACCAGGTGCTACTGTCTTTGCAGGTGATCAAACATCTCGTGCTATTGACATTAATAAGAACGATGGCCAGGCAGTAACAGGATTAGGCTTTTTCCAAGACGTCCTCATCGTGTTCAAGGAACGATCTATCTTTCAGCTGTCGTTCAATGACTCAAACAACTTTGTGGTTCAGCGTGTATCAAGCTCATATGGCTGTGTGTCACATAACACCATTGCCTCAGTAGAGAATGACTGCTACTTCCTCACAGATAAGGGTGTATACGTCCTAGGGAATGAGCCAAACTACTACGCTGCTATCCGCACAAATGAGCTGTCGAGCCGTATCAAGAACCTGCTCAAGGACATCCCACCAGCTGAATACACACGCTGTACTGCAGTGTACTATGACGACAGGTACTGGCTTTCAGTCCCTCTCAACAGTGAACGGAATAATACTCTCATTGTATATGACCGACGGTTTTACGCATGGGCTCTGTGGGACAATGTTTGCGCAAATGATATACTCGCTTTCGTGGATAAGGACAATGACAGGAAATATCACCTAATCTTTGCTGATGATAAGACTACACAGATCCAGGAGTTTGTCTGGGGTAAATATGATGATAATGGTGAACCAATTGAAGCAGTGTTCATCACCCGTGCTTTTGAGGCTAAGTCTATCGAGCGTGAGAAATACTGGTACGAGCTATTCCCAATATTCCGCCTCACCACAGGTAGTGTGCAAATCTCATACGAGACAGAGAACGGTACAGCTGGTCGTCCAGTAGAGCTTTCAACAGGCCTTCCTGGTGGTCTTGGTACAGATCAGTTTGGACAATTGATCTACGGTACATCTCAATCAGACACATACACAGAGAATGATCTTGGCCTGTCTAATACAGGTGGGTCTGGTGGATCATCTGTTACCAACACCTCTCACACCACATATGAGATTGGTGTCAACATTGATTCCCGTACACTCAAGATTCGCTTCAGCAATGATACAGCAGGCGAGACCTTTACCTTACTAGGGTGGGTACTTGTATACCAACTGAAGGATCTTCAGAACCAAGACGGCAACTACACATTCCTATAGTCAAATGCTATACTATAACTATAAAAAATAAACAGGAGAAACAAAGTAATGGCAACACTCTCAGACTTTATAGGACAGGTTGCTGATGAGCTAGCTGCGATGGACGCAGACCAACGGGCGTGGGACGCTCGGCAAGCAGCTCAGGTTCAAGCAGCAGACCGACAAGCGATTGGCGGCGGTTATGGATACGCAGCACCACGTCGTGCAGCAGCACCAGTGCGTCGTGCAGTACCACAGGTAGACCCTCGTGAGGCACAAGAAAACGCAGAGCGAGGCAAGCTTCGTGGCGATATTCACGCACGGGTCAATGACCTTAATGCTCTCTACAACCAACTATTTGGTAACCTCGACAACGTAGCCGCAGAGCGCGCACGTGAGCTTGAGGACGAATACGGCCAGCAACTTGGTAAGGCAGCACAGAAATACGCTGACGGTGTTGCTACTATCGACAACAGCTACGCAGCCCTCGGTTCAGGTGACTCAACAGACCGCACCTACGCAAAGAACAGTGCAAAGAGTGGGTTTGAAGAGACCAACAAGCAGATCAAGAAAAACAAAGAGGAAGACCTGGCTAAGCTTGGTAACTACGTTGAAGGTACGAAAGCTAAGTGGCGTGCTGATCACGAGAGCGCTAACCGCCTCAATGGTCGTGCAGATGAGGTTAAGGATCTTACTGAGCTACGCGGTGGCCGTAACAGCATTGAGGACAAGATCGGTAACGTCAAGGCTGACATTGGTAACATGAACACTGAGTCTGGTGCTCGAGGCAAACTGTCTGAGCTTACTGGTGATGGTGGTCGTGCAGACAGCCTGAGCAGTGCACTTGACTCTATCCTCAAAAGCTCGATTGGTGGCGGCATGAAGGAAGCCGCTGTTGACAGTATCGGTAACGCTGCTGGTGCAAACAAGGGCCAGATCGACGAGATTAAAAAGAAAAACGCGGCACAGTTTGGTGACGCTTACACAGCACAGCAATAGGAGGTAGACCGTGTGGGGATTTTTTGAAAGAGTTGGTAACGCCGTAAAAGGTAACGGTTGGCTCACGAACGATGAATGGCGTGAGTCTAATCGGCGTTTCCGCGAGAACGTAAAACGCTATGAGCCAGAGCTATTCCAAGGCGATACTTATGTAGGACGCCAAGGCGGTGGCGGCGGTGGTTACCAAGCCCCACAGCAAAACTTCCAATACAATGGCGGGGGAGATGAAACACTCTCCCCTGTTCAGCAACAGGTAGCTCAACGCTTCCAAGGACAACAGCAAGAGGCTCAACCTACCAACCAGCTCAACATCCAGAAGGACAAGCCAAAGGTAGACAAGAGCAAACTAAACCAGAACGTTTCACACCAGGGGACAGAAGATCCCCAAGCTGCTATTAGGGAGAAAGTACAAGCCCAGCTCCAACAGCAAAAGAAAGTAGAAGAGCAGAAGAACAACCCACAATACGCGGAAGCTGCTCAACTTGCTACAGCTCAGCCACAGAACGATCGCGGTAGGTATTATGAGTCAGACGCTGCAAAGCTACGCCAAGAGCTAGCCAAAGGCGATCAAGCCAATGAGGGCTATGTCCGCGGCCTTACCCAGTCCCTAAAGAACCGAGCAAACGAGCTTGGTAGTTTGTCTAATAGGGAGATTGATGCACGTCGCAAGAAATATGGCATTGATGACGGTAAGAGTGACTTTCAGCGTGCAGGTGAGTGGCTTTACGAGAATGTCATTGAAGACCCAGTGAAGGCTACTGCTGGCCGTATTGGTACATCTATTGGTATGCTTGATGACAAGACCAAGCAGAGTGTACAAGAGGAACTGCTCAAAGCCAATGAAGACTACAAGGCTGGTCGTATCAGTAAGGATAAGCTCAAGCAAATCCTTGAGGAGAAGGTCGGACTCGACATCAACAACCAGGTGAAGGTTGGCGATAACGGTCTTGAGCGTATGAACGAACTAGAGCGTCTTGGCAAGTTTGCTGGTGACTTTACTGACGCAGGTGTCAAAGCCTCACAGTTCGTACCAGTCGCTACAGGCGCACAAGCAGGGTCTAAAGCTGCTCAGTCTGGCACACGTGCATGGGCAAACTCTTTAGGTCAACTAGCAAAGGAAGCTGCTATCACTGGTACAGCAGACACCGTCAATGATGCTTTGCATAATAAGGTCACACCGGAAGGTACAGCAGCTAACTACCTCGCCCCAATCGGGCTGGGTATGCTTGGTCGTATGATTGGTAAAGCCGCAAGCAGTGCAGACGATGATGTAGTACGCGCTATCAAGAACGAACTAGACGAAGAGCCAAAGTTCAATGATCGCGCAAAGGTTGATGAGCCAGACCTCAACACCCCTAAGCGAGAGGACGTTAAGGCTAAGATCGATGAAGATCCACGATTTAAAGAAGCTTCTACCCGTAACCAGATCGATGACCTCAATCTCAGAGACCGTGAAGCTCGCGCTCGTGTGAACGATGAGGTTGATGCTAACACTCCCCTCAAAGAGGATGCGACTCAAGAGGCCACCAAGGACGCTTCTCCAGTAGAAGCTAAGGCTATCGAGCAAGCTGAGGCAAAGATCGATAACGATCCGAACATGACCCCTAAGCAGAAAGAGGAAGCAAAGACCGAGCTTGAGCAGCGGTCTGATGAGCTTACAGAGGAGATTAACCAGAACAAAGCTAGTACAGACGAAGCTGTAGCAAAGCAAGAAAAGGAACTGAACGAGAAAACCCAGGAGCTTTCTGACGACATTAAGCAGGCCCGTGAGCAACAAGTAGCTGAGACAGCTCCAGTAGAGGGCGTACAACAAAAAGCACCAGCACAGTCATCAGAGGTACAAGCTAACAACGCCTATGACTTTGACGCAGCAGACGCAGCCAAGCGCTCATCATCTGACCTACAGGATGACCTGATGCGTGCTATGGGATATGACATTGATGGCAAGGCTCGTAACAGTGTAGTGGGTAAGACACTCGGCCTTCTCCCAAGAATCCAGCAGGCACTTGGTAATAAGCTTTCTGACGCTACAAACGAGGCAATCTCAAAGGGTATCAACTCACGCAACAAGATCACCTCTACTATCGCACAAGCCCCACGGAACGTCTGGAGTATGTTTGGTCGTACAGATGCAGAGCGTGCCGCCCTCAGTCGTTACAAGGGGCAGATCAATAACGCAGGTCATGTAGTAGAGAGGATTGCTGAGCGCCGTAACAAGGCTATTGAAAACGCAAGCAAGGACACAGGATGGAGCTATCCACAAATCCGCGAGATGGTAGACCGCGTGTTCCAGTCGCCAGAGGTTTTGGCTCATAGGTACGGCGCAGAAAACGCCTACAAGATTACTCCAGATCAACTGCCAGCTAGCCTACGTAGTGTTGTAGATGAGGGTATTCAGCTGAACAAGCTCCGTAATGAGATTAATCACAACCTAGGTATCATCGACGACAAGACATATGAAGCCTTCAAGGACGGTATGCATACACCGCGCACCTACGATGTGGACTTTTCTACTGGTAAGTTTGGCGATGTAGACCTGAACAAACTAGACAAGACGGCAGCTATTGAGCGCCAAGAGTGGGACAAGATGCCTGATGAATTAAAGGACAAGATCATTGACCCATTTGCTGCACAGGACATGCGCCTCAAACAGGCTCTACAAAACAAAGCAAAGATTGATGCAGCTAATGACTTAGCAGATAATATTGCCCACTTCGACAAGAAACCCAACAAGGGTTTTGTGCAGCTTAAGGGTGAAGAGTACGGCAACCTCAATGGTAAATGGGTTGATCGTGAGGTAGCAGAGACAATCCAAGGTAGCCCTATCTTTAACTCAAAGATTGCTAACGCCACCAATAACCTGGTAGATGCATACCAGGATAGTGTGCTAGGTAAGCTAGACCGTGCAGGTAAGTGGACAAAGACTGTAGGTTCACCTGGTACACACGTAGGTAACATTGGGTCTAACCTTACCCTATTCTCAACTGGTGCAGGTATCGACCCTGCTACTGCTGCTGCTCGCGCTCTTGGTGCTGCTCGGGATATGATGACCGGCAAGGCAGATGCAGACATTTACAAGCTCACAAAGGCTGGTATCCTTGGATCTGACACAGGTCGTGCACTGCGTGGCGCAAAGGAAAGTGAAGCCCTGAAGATCAACTCCCTCCTTACTGATACCAAGAAGCCAAGTTTCAACACCCTGCGTAAGGCCCTAGAGGGGCTGAACAGCTTTTACGGTGGTACAGACGAGGCCTTCAAGATCGCTACTTACCGAGAGCTAAAGGCCCGTGGATATAGCGATGATGCAGCTATGCGTGTTGTTCGTGAGCAATTCCAGGACTACGACAACGTTGGTCGGGCTATCAACATGGTTGCAGACTCACCAGTACTCGGTAAGCCATTTGCTCGCTTTATCCCAGAGCTTGGTCGTATTACTAAGAACACAGCAAAGAACAACCCACTAGGTCTAGCAGCTGGTGTTGGTGGTCTCGCACTTGCATCTGACGCAGCAAGCAAGGCTGCCGGTGAGACAGAAGCTGAGCGCAATGCTCGTGAGGAGGCTGTAGGCCAAACACGTATCCCTCTTACCTCGCTCATCAACAAGGCCCTCACAGGACGGGATAAAGACGTATCTCTGAATATCCCTGTAGGTGATAGCTCAGTAAACATTGCTCGTGCAGTAGGTATGAACTTCCCAATCACTCCAGACAACAAGGATGCTACATCAGCTACGATTGATCAGCTCAACCCGCTATCTCTGCCATTCCGCAAGAACGCCCAGGGTGATACTGTGTTTGCGCCAGAGCAGGCTGTCAGCTCAATGGCCTTCAAGCCTATTGCAGAGCAGTTGGCTAACCGTGACTTTATGGGCCGGCAGATTGATGATCCAAAGAACAAGATCATCTACGAAAAGGATGGTAAGAACATCACCTCACTAAATGGTAAGCCTTCTGAAGAAGAGCAGCGCAACAACCGTCTCCGCCATTTGCTTATGGCCTATATGCCATTCTCATCTGAGTTTGACGCGGTTAAGTCAGCTGCCACAAACAGTGAAGACTACTATGGAAAGAAGCGTGACCTAGGCCAGGCAGTAGCCCGCTCACTCGGCTTTAAGGTTGAGAGTAACGACAAAGAGGCACGACAGAAGCGTATCGATGGACAGAACTACTATGAGGACAACGTCAATAAGGTCAATGACTTTCTCAAACAGAATCCAGACCTAGTAGATGCTTACTTCAAGATCAACAACCCAACCAAGGATCGTCAGACAGGCCGTAAGGTAGGTGACGTAATCACTCCAGAGAAGTGGGATATTGTAAACAGTGATACTTCTGGCCGTCTGTTCAACTTCATGAAAGAGCAAGCTGTCCGCCAGCACCAGAAGGATGGCAAGCCGGTTGATCCAATCTTTGCCCTCACCCCTCAGCAGGCCAAGTATGTATCTGAATTGCGTAGCCGCCCAACGGGTGAGGATGAGGAAGCTAAGGAGATTCTCCGCGCTACAGAGCCTTGGTATCAGCAGTTCGAACAAGCACAGAACGGATTCTACAAAGCACAGGCAGAGTACTACAAGTCCAAGCCTTCTAACGACAAGACTATGAACGAGCGGGTGAAGGCATACCAGGAAGCATCTATGCCAGTAGAACAGCCTGATATGATCAAGCAGTACTACCAGCTCAAAGCAAGTAACCCAGACGCAGCAAAGGCATTTTACAAAGAGAACCAGTCTCAGATGCAAGCTACGTTTGATCAGTACAACACCGACCGGCTCGCTCGTGTAAACGCTATGCGTAAGATCGAAGGCTACCCACCACTAACCGCAGAGGTGTACTTCAATAAGAGCTTTGGCTTTGACCCCAACTACGACAAGAACCAGAAACGCGGTGGCTTTGCACGAGGCGGTGGATACTCACGAGGTGGCTTTGCTCGTAGCAGCTTTGGTGGACGTTCAGGTGGTGGTAGTGGCCGAGACAGCGCGTATGAGAAGAACGCCTTGAATGATGTGACCACTACTCAGCTCACTCCTGTATATAACCCGACCAAACCAAAAGAGGCTAACCTCAACATCCTCAAGTCCATCATCTCAGCAGCTAAGGCAGGCAGCGGTGGAAGCCGTACGCGGGCTAAGCTTGGTGCTAGCGCCACTGGACGATCACGCAAGAAATAACATATAATAAGAAGAAAAGGATATACAATGGCTTGGCAAAACTTCTACTCAACAAAACTGTTCGCAGAGATTAGTGCAACAGATACAACCATTACTGTGGAGAAACCACCAAAGACAGCCCCAGGGCGTCTGGTAATCGAGGCGCGTAACAAAGACAAGCGGGAGATTATCTCGTTTGGATCTATCGCAGGCAATCAGCTGCGCGGTGTAACACGAGGGATCGGGGGGACTACAGCTACCTCTCACCTCAAAGGTTCAGTAGTTGAGATGAACGTTACAGCAGAGGATCTAGAGCAGGCACTGGCCCTGCCTGATACACTCACTCAGTTCATCGATGAGGACATTGGAGACCACATCGTGCCCAACACCGGGCTTTACTACAAGCAGAGTGGCTTTCGTGCAAGTATGGGTAGGATCGTCTACTACATCAACGGGCACCGCTACGCCAAAGAGGTGACTGATCAGCACACATTCTCGCCTAATAAGGACACATACGTAAGTATCGACACCAACAAGACTGAGTACTTTGATGAATACAACCTCAACTCAGACGTACCAACAGCTCGTGCTGATCGTATCCTAGTTGCAAAGGTGATCACCAACGGATCAGGCATCGATCGTGTAGTCAGCTATAACCACGGCCCACTGTCTACACTCCCTGGGTATACGTCAGAGATTCGCCCTGTAGTTGGATTTGAGTGGATGGGTAAGCAAGTCTATCGTAAGTGTATCTCATTCCAAGGACGAGGTGATGGTGTTGAGAAGGTGTATGGTATCGATGACGTTGTCGCTAATATCGATGAGCTTGTACGCCTAGATGCATGTATCAATATCGGTGACTCAGGTGAGCGTTGGGGTAATAACTTCCGTAACCCAGCCTCCCCTAACACCCAGGTGTTCATCCTCAAGTTCGCAGACTTTGGTGGTAAACGACAGCTCACTTATACCTCAGGACAGGACGGTAAGATTAATGTCATCATCGAGTTTACTAAACGGTTTGAGTAAAAAGTAACAAATAGGGCACTACTATACACTGGCAAATAGCTGGTGTATAATAGTGTAAAAAGGTAAAAACAAACAATGGCAGAGAATCAATCAATGAACCGGTGGGAGATTAAAGAGATGGTCGACAACGCCATCCAGGCCCACGAGACTCGCAAAGAGGGAATGTTTGTCCCTGTGTATATGCTTGAGCTTTACAAGAAAGATATAGAGGCCAAGGTACACGATCTAGAGGGGGGCGTAAAAGAACTAAAGGACGCGGCGCAGGACGCTAAAGAGCGCAACAAGTGGCTATTCCGTCTCGTAGTAGGTGCAGTGCTCACGTCGTTTATTCCTATCGCTATTGCATTACTCAGCAAAAACGGAGGTATGTGATGGACAATATCATTGCTTGGATCAAGAAAGATTGGCTACTTAAGATTCTAACAGTGATGATGTTGTTCAGCCTGTCCTTTAGTATCTACACCCTGTACAAGAGTCTTACTCTTCAACCCGGCCAATCAATCACCATCAGTGGTGGAACAAAAATAGAAAAGCCTATTACCCAGATTGTAGATGCAAGACTAAATGGATCAGGCAATCTAGTAGTCACATACTCAACAGGCGAGTCCAGGGAGGTTGGCACGGTCACCGGTAAGGATGGGGCTGATGGTAGACCACCTACCACACAAGAGATTGCCCTAGCTGTAAAGGCCTACTGTCTAACCAACAAATGCTCCGAATCTCCCACAAGCGCCCAGGTACTCCAGGCGGTTTCTGCTTTTTGCGAGAACGGTCAGTGTACAGGTAAGACAGGCAAAGACGGTAAAAGCGCTACAGATGAGCAGGTAGCAGAGGCAGTAGCAAAGTATTGCGCTAGCGGTAAATGCCAAGGGGCGACAGGTGTGGCAGGAGCTAACGGCACTAATGGTGTTGACGGTAAGGACGGCAAAGACGGCGCATCACCTCAGCTGTCATGCGTCAACGTCAAAGATAACTCAGGCAACCAAACATCATGGGTAGCATGGAAGTACGAGGGTGAAGCAAACACCGCGTACCGACGGCTATACAAGATAGATGGTGATAGCAACTGTATAAACATTTAAAAGGGAGAAAAGTTATGAACGACTTTCCAACAGCAGTCGACATTCCTGTCGAGCAAGACCAGTTAGGGGGTGATAGTGGCTCAAGTGTATAACCCCAACCTCAACATCCCAGCTCAACGTGGCTGGTGTTTGAAGTATGTAGATGATGCTACTAATGCACCTAGCCGCACACCAAGCGCCCGTGCTGCTTATCTTAATGAGTTAAACGCCGGCCGTATCAATACAGGTGAGCTGCCTTGGGATGAGTGGGTGTATGGCTTCCTAGACTTTACAGTAGGCGCATACACAGAATATGGCCACGTGTTTATCATCAAGCGTCACCAGGGTGGTATTGATATTCACGACTCAGAGGTTCACTCTGGCGCACGTAACGCCTACCACTCCATTGAAGAGTTGCTTGCATGGTTCGGTATGTACCGTCCTGTCTATACTGGCTGGAGTGGTTCGTGTGATGGTCGCACAATGCAAGAGGCTGTGCGTGATCGCCAGGATGAGATTAATTTCTTGAACGGTCTGTACCACCAGATCCTTGAGCGTGACGTAGATGATGCAGCAAAGCAACACTACCTTAGCCAGATTGATAAGGGCTGGAACTGGGAACAGAT
>CAUUHE010000020.1:0-21483 GCA_963544885.1 uncultured Atopobium sp.
TGAACCTCTACTTTGACACAACGGTTGCCATCGAAGACTCTCTGCTGCTTGCCGCACTAAAGCGTCAGCACACCGAGAAGCTACAGGCCATCACCGCAACTATCCAGCGCGAACAAAACGTTGTTGTCAGGCACGAGGATGTGCCCGTTCTACTGGTCAACGGCATTGCAGGCTCGGGCAAAACGTCCGTTTTGCTGCAACGTATTGCATACCTTCTCTACCAGCAGCGCACCACACTTACCGCAGATCAGGTGTACCTGTTCACCCCTAACGAGATGTTTGGTCGCTACATCAACACCGTTTTGCCCAGCATGGGCGAGCACAATCCGCAGGTATTTACCTGGGATTCTTTCCTCAAGGCTTTAGGTCTGGCCGACCACGCTTCGGGCGCCCACAACAACCCCGAGTCTCTGAAGAAACTTGAAGAGCAGCTTGCCGTACTTGAGCTCTACGAGGATGACTTCAAGGCCATTTCTGTTGAGGGAACCACGCTTATTAAGCCAGCTCAGGTGGCTAGTTCTGTGGCAAAGTTCTCGCAATTCCCTGTTGGCCCGCGCCTCATTGCACTTGCCAAAGACGAACTCCACACCCGCCTGGAGCGCAGGCTTGGTCAGATGGCTCACAACGACGAAATCCAGGAAGAGATGCTCTCCCTTGACGTTGAGCAGCAGCTTGAGGTCTTTGGTCGCACCATCAGCCCTTCCGACGAGGAAGAAGTTCTGGCGCGCACCCGCGAGTTCCTCAACTGGCGTTTTGCCTCTGCGCACGAGGTCATCGAGTCCGCTTCCTGGCTGCGCATCGACCGCATTGGCATGCGCATGCTCAATGCCTCCGCGCTAAGCGGTGCCGAATGTGTTTACCTGCGTCTTCTTATCACAGGCGCTGGCGAGAAAAACGTCAAGTTTGTCATGATTGACGAGGTCCAAGACTATACCGAAACGCAGCTTATGGTGCTAGGAAAGTACTTCTCGCGCGCGCACTTTCTGCTTTTGGGCGACTCTAACCAGGCAATTTGGGAAGATACCGCAACGTTTGAGCAGATTGAGAAGATCTTTAGCGCAACACACGGCGAGGGCGCTGTTTCTACCTGTAAGCTTCTGACCAGCTACCGCTCCTCTCCCGAGATTACTGCACTGTTTACCTCGCTTTTGAGCGAAGAAGAGCGTGGCCAGACAAGCTCCGTTCAACGCGGCGGCAAAAAACCTGAGTTCTTTGAGGTGGTCGCTGACAACAAAGATACTGAGCGCGCCGAGTACCTGCAGACTATGAAGTCCCTTATTGAGCAGGCACAAGAGTTTGACGGGCTGACCGCCATTGTGTGTACCGAGAAGTCTCGTGTTCGCTGGCTGGCCAAACAGCTAGAAGGGCTTTTTGCGGCGAACGCCGCGGACGGTGCAGCGCAGACCGACGGTGCTGCGCAAAACGAGCCGTGCGGCGGCGTCAAGGTGCTCACCAGCCACGATTCCCTACCCGCGAAGGGCGTTGTTCTTCTCGACCTTGCACTGGCAAAGGGCCTTGAGTTTGATCAGGTCATCGCTGCCGATGCGCAAGAGGAAGTGTATAAAGCAGACGGAATTTCTCGCCGTAGGCTCTATACCGCACTGTCGCGCGCGATGCATCACGTGATTGTGGTCTCTCAGGGAAAGATGACTTCCCTGCTCAGCAAATTGCTTTAAAAAAAGCAATTTCTACCTGCGATTTTTTGGAAATTTACTGATTGAAGTCGGCTAGTTCGGGTAAATGCTAGTTATCGATAACATTTACCGTTGGAGGTCAGTATGTCCGAAGATTTGATTCCTGGCGTCATGAAGAACATCGACGCAAAGACTGTAGTAACCCTTAAAGACCAGGTTGCATGCCTTCCTGGCCAGGTCATCAGTAAGACCCTTGCGCAAAACGATGCCGTCAGCGTCACCCTTTTTGGTTTTGGCGCAGGTGAAGAGATTGCAAGCCATCGTGCGGGCGGCGACGCATTTGTCACCATTCTTGAAGGACGCGCAAGCATCACCATCGATGACGATGTCTACACTCTTGAAGCTGGTCAGTCTATTGTGATGCCACTTGGTCACCCACATGCACTTCAGGCTCCAGAAGAGTTCAAGATGCTGCTGGTTGTTGTGTATCCTCAGAAATAATTTATATATTTACCTAACAATTTTGCAGGTATTTTCTATTTGGCCAGGTAGATAGCGCATCTGCCTGGTCAAATACTATTTTTTCTGGCTAAATGCTATGTGTAATTACAATACACACCTCATAACAGAATGGGTATACTAGTTATGTCTGTGCAATCGGCAAAATGTTAAACCTAAAGAAAGGTGAGCTATGAGCCAGATTTTTGATGTTCACGCACGTGAGGTCCTCGATTCCCGTGGCAATCCAACCGTTGAGGTTGAGGTTGTTCTTGACGACGGCTCCTTTGGTCGTGCAATCGTTCCTTCCGGCGCTTCTACCGGTGAGTTCGAGGCTGTAGAGCTTCGCGACGGCGACAAGAGCCGTTACCTGGGCAAGGGCGTTCTGAAGGCAGTCGAGCACGTCAACACTGAGATCCGCGACCTCGTTATTGGTTGGGACGCAGAGGATCAGCGCGGCCTTGACCTCGCTATGATCAAGCTTGACGGCACTCCAAACAAGGGTCGCCTCGGCGCAAACGCTATTCTCGGCGTTTCTCTTGCTGTTGCTCACGCTGCAGCTGCTTCTGCTGAGCTTCCACTTTACGCTTACCTCGGTGGCGCAAACGCTCACACTCTTCCTGTTCCTATGATGAACGTCCTCAACGGTGGCGTCCACGCTGACAACAACGTTGACTTCCAGGAGTTCATGATTATGCCTGTTGGTGCTCCTGACTTCACCACCGCTCTTCGCTGGTGCGCACAGGTTTACCACACCCTCAAGGACACTCTGAAGTCCCAGGGCCTCAACACCGGTGTTGGCGATGAGGGCGGCTTTGCTCCAGACCTTAAGTCCAACGAGGAGCCACTTGAGCTTCTTTCCGAGGCTGTTAAGGCTGCTGGCTTTGAGCTTGGCAAGGACTTCCGCTTTGCTATGGACCCAGCTTCTTCTGAGTTCTACAACAAGGAGACCGGCAAGTATGACCTCAAGGGCGAGGGTCGCTCCCTTACCTCCGAGGAAATGGTTGCTTACTACGAGGAAATGGTCGAGAAGTTCCCAATCGTCTCCATCGAGGACGGTCTTGCAGAGGAGGACTGGGACGGTTGGAAGGTCCTTACCCAACGTCTGGGCAAGAAGATCCAGCTCGTCGGCGACGACCTCTTTGTTACCAACACTCAGCGCCTGAAGAAGGGCATTGAGGTTCACGCTGGTAACTCCATCCTCATCAAGGTCAACCAGATTGGTACCCTGACCGAGTCCCTCGAGGCTATCGAGATGGCTAAGCGCGCAGGTTACACCGCAGTTGTCTCCCACCGTTCCGGTGAGACCGAGGACACCACCATTGCTGACCTTGTTGTTGCAACCAACGCTGGTCAGATCAAGACTGGTGCACCTGCTCGTACCGAGCGTGTTGCTAAGTACAACCAGCTTCTCCGCATCGAGGATGACCTCGCTGACGGCGCTGAGTACCTGGGCATGGACGCTTTCTACAACCTTCGCTAAACCCGCAGGTTGTACGCTAGGAACTACGAAGCCGCATCTCATTTGAGATGCGGCTTTTTTGTGCGCGGCGCGGCGGGTGCGTGCGCGGCGTGGCGGACGGGCGTCGGGTGCGAACACGGTGTGGGTCCAGGAACGGCTGCGAGACCTGCGGGTTTCTCGCCACGTGTAACGTTACTAGCGGGTGCATGAGTTCCGAAGGTGCATCCGCGTTGGCTTCGAAACGCTCGAACACACCTATGTCAGATAATCTGCTGAAAATGCGTATACATTCCGCCTAAAATGCTCATCTCATGCAGAATATCTTCATTAGATGTGTTTTTCACCTTTGATTTTGCAGATTATCCGACATTAGTGTGTTTGCTTAACCCTGAAATTTAGGGTAATTAAATTTTTGATATATCTTCATTCATATTTTTGTATATAAGACAGCACTTATGCATAACTATGAATTGAGCAAACTCAGATGAGTTCAAATCACATTACCTAAGCCATTTCACAACGCATCTGAGCCATCAAGCTTCACTTTATCTGCAGATTCTTGCTAATCTCCCGTCATCCGATATAACAGCACCGCAGCTCTTGCGATTTATTGAGGAAAATCGCTTTTTCTCAAGGCGTCTTACTAATGTCGCAACCTTCTACCGCGGTTATACTTGATACGTCAACTCTCGAGAATCCGAGGCGCCCATGAACAACACATCAGAGCACGTAATTCGCACAATCCTGGTCGGACAGTCGGGTGGACCAACCGCGGCAATCAATGCATCGCTCGCGGGTGTTGTTCGCGCAGCTCGCGCCCAAGGTCTACGCGTGCTCGGAATGCGCAACGGAATCCAGGGATTTCTTGAGGGCAAGGTTGTTGACCTGACGGAAGCGCTTGAACTTACAGAATCTGAACCAGAAGCATCCAAGCAAGCTGCCACAAATCCTAGCGAGAAAAACCTGCAGCTCCTAAGAAAAACGCCATCGAGCTGGCTGGGTAGCTGCCGCTTTAAGCTGCCGGATCTTGCTGCTAACTCACAATCCACAGCAATCTCCCCTATTTACCAGCGGATTGATGCGCAGCTCAAGAAATACCAGGTAGACGCCGTGCTATACATCGGCGGCAACGATTCCATGGACACCACAGACAAGCTGTCTTGCTACTTTGCCCAGATAGAAAGCCCTGTTCGTGTTGTTGGCGTGCCAAAAACTATCGACGACGACCTCGAAGGCACTGATCACACCCCCGGTTTTGGTAGCGCGGCGCGATTCGTCGCATCCGTAACCGCCGAGCTCACCCGCGACGGAGGCGTTTACAACAGCAAAAATGTAACGTTCATCGAGGCAATGGGCCGCGACGCCGGCTGGCTCACGGCCGCCGGTGCGCTCGCACAAGATATTTGCGGAACTGCTCCGGATTTTGTGCTCCTGCCAGAGATTCCTCTTGATGAGCATGCACTACTTTCGGCCATTGAACAGCGACTTCGCGAGAAAAACAACGTGATTGTAGTCGTCAGCGAGGGCGTCCATCACGCAGATGGTAATTTCCTTTTTGATGCAAAGTCTGTCGCAATTGACACGTTTGGCCACCTTGCAGCGCAGTCTGGAACAGCGGCATACTTATCGCAGCTGACTAAGGATCAGCTGGGCGTAAAGTCTCGCGGCATTGAGCTCAATACGCTGCAGCGCTGTGCCTCGCACGCTGCTAGTAAAGTAGACTTGGACGAGGCAGAGGCGCTCGGCGCCGCGGGAGTTGAGGCTGTTCTCCAAGGTAAAACGGGCGTTATGGTTGGAATTCACCGAATTTCGGATAACCCATACGTTACGGAGATTCGCACTACCCCTGTCGCCGAGGTTGCTAACAAGGTAAAGCTTGTACCTCGAGAAATGATCTCCGAGGACGGCTTCAACGTTACCGAAGATGCCCTGACGTATCTGCGTCCTCTTGTCGCGGGCATGGAGGAGCCGGTTTCCGCCGACGGACTTCCTTGCTTTCTTGCGGAGCTATCGTAGCGATTCGTTGCGGACGCGACAGTGCCGCGCAGACGTGTGCAATCCGTGGCGAACGCGTGCGGCGCGCAGTGCTACTCTCCGAGGAACCTTACCTCGGGGTGAAGCTCAACGTCAAACTGGCGCTTGACCTCGGCTTGAACGTGTTCAATAACTGCGTGGACCTCAGCAGCAGTAGCGTTGTCGTAGTTGACCACAAAACCAGCATGCTTATCGGAAACACCAGCGCCACCAAAGCGATAGCCCTTAAGACCAGCGTCAGTAACAAGCTTGCCTACAAAGTGACCCTCGGGACGCTTAAAGGTTGAACCAGCAGAAGGTAGCTCAAGAGGCTGCTTTTCCTCGCGAGCGCGCGTGAACTCTTCCATCTTTTCGCGGATCTTCTCGCCATCCGCACGATGAAGATTGAACGTGGCAGAAAGCACAATCATGCCCTCATCAGCGATTCTGCTGTGACGATAACCCAGGTCAAGCTCGGAAGCGTCCAGCGTAGCAAAGGTGCCGTCGGCGAGAAGGACGCGGACGGATTTGAGCACGTCAGCGATGCAGCCGTCGTAAGCGCCTGCGTTCATGAAGCATGCGCCGCCCACAGAACCTGGGATACCGCAGGCAAACTCAAGTCCAGAAAGGTCCAGCTCACAGGCCATCTCCGAGGCTTCTTTGAGGCCAACGCCGGCCTGGCAGGTCATCTCGGTGTCGTCGATGCTTACGCCGGTCAGGCCGTCAGCGACGGCAATAATGACGCCGCGATATCCTGCATCAGAAACAAGCAGGTCAGAGCCGTAGCCGAGAATAAAATAAGGAGCTTCTGCGTCTTTAACCGCAAGGAGAATCTCTTTAACCTCATCGGGATCATCAGGGATGGCATAGAGATCCGCAGGTCCACCCACTTTAAAGGTGGTGTGCTCGCTCATTGGCTCGTCTACCAGGACGTTCTCTTCTCCAACAATCGAGCAAAGCTTTCCGGCCAGGCTTTGTAAGTCATAGCCACTTTCAGACATGTAACACGCTCCTTAGTAAGTTACTTTTTATAGTTTATCGCAAGCGAGAAAAACGTGGCGTTGGGGCGAGAAAATCACGGCATCAGGACGAGAAAATCACGGTACTAGGACCAGAAAACGGTTACTTTTGCAATTCTGTCAAAGAAATGTCCATCCCGTTTTACGTGTTATCAGCTGTTAACTCTGCTATAGTACTTATCGATATGTTTCAGAAAT
The DNA here is from genome assembly GCA_963544885.1 of uncultured Atopobium sp. GTDB lineage: Bacteria > Actinomycetota > Coriobacteriia > Coriobacteriales > Atopobiaceae > Lancefieldella. The sequence goes on from CAUUHE010000020.1 coordinate 6,825, forward strand.
GGTTGCAATTACCTACTGGTGGTAAGGTGGCCGAACTTCAAGGTTTGTAACAACCTAGTTCAAAGAGCCATCAAGTCCGCGACCCGCAAAAGGCGGTTAACCTGGTTAAAGTCCAGGACCAACGGTACAGTCCGGATGTCAGAAACGGAGACTTTTATGGCTTCATCCCACTCAACCCACGCAACAACCGCATCTTCTAACGGCTGGTCTACCAAGAGAATCGCTATTCTCGCCATGCTTTGTGCAGCTGCTGCAATCAGCACCATGGTGCTTCAGTTCCCTCTGATCCCAGGCGTGACGTTTTTGAAGTACGATCCATCGGGCGTCTTTGCCCTGCTCGCAGGCGTAGCTTATGGCCCTGCTGCAGGCGCGATCGTCTCGGTGCTTCCCTACCTTCTGCACCTCACCACGGAGTCTGGAATTTACGGCACCATCATGGCAATCCTGGCAACGCTTACCTACGTTTTGCCTGTCTCGCTGATTGTGTACAACCGTTCCGAGAAGATCAAGCAGCTGGTACTTGCCCTGATTGTGGGCAGCGTTGTCAGTGTTGTTGCTTGCATTCTGGGCAACCTTGTAGTTACCCCAATCTACACCGGCATGAGCGTGGAGGCAGTAAGCGGACTGATTGTCCCTGCTCTTCTCCCCTTCAACGTGGTAAAGGTTGCTGTCAACAGCATCATCTTTGTTGTGATTATGCGCTCGGCTACCTCACTTTTTGAGAGCATCAAAAACGGTGAGTAGTCTGCTCGACAACTCCCCAGATACATACACGTCTGAAAGCGCTGCACAAACTCAGGACCTCCCTGTAGCCGCAACGCTTTTAGACGTGACCTTTGTGCACGCAAAAGGCGTAGTTGCCTTAGACCACGTCTCGTTTTCTATTCCTGCAGGTAAACGTACCTGTATTGTTGGCGCAAACGGCTCGGGCAAGTCCACGGTGGCCTCAATTCTCTCTGGCCTTACCGCGCCTGACGAGGGCACCGTTACCTTTTTGGGAACCACCGTTGTTAATGACGGCCAAGTAAACTTTGAGGCGTACAAAACCATTCGTCCGCAGCTTGGTTTGGTCTTCCAAAATCCTGAGGATCAGATTATCTGCAGCGTGGTCGCAGACGATATTGCCTTTGGTCTGGAGAACCTTCAGGTGCCCAGCGATCAGATAACGCCGCTGGTAGAAGAGCAGATTACCCTTGGAACTCTCACCGAATTTGCGTCAGAAAATCCGCAGATGCTCTCGGGCGGCCAACAGCAGCGCGTGGCAATCTCGGGCGCACTGGTCATGAAGCCGCAGATTCTGATTCTTGACGAACCTTCCGCAGCTCTTGACGTTGTGCATAGAAATAACGTTATGGGACTTGTCGAGAAACTCCGTGCAGCTGGAAAGACTATTGTTCATGTGACGCATTTCATGGACGAAGTGGTTTCTGCTGACCACGTTATTGCCTTAGACGACGGCCGTATTGCGTTTGAGGGAACACCCGAAGCCCTCTTTGAGCAGCACGAGCTAGTTGAATGTCTGCATCTTGAAGAGCCGTTTGCCTATCAGGTGGCGCATGCGCTCAACAACCGCGGAGTTGTCGTGTGCAAATCCCCTGCGGCTCAGCACGTGCTCGACGAGCTGACGGGGCTTCTCGCCACGGGATCGCGAGGCGAGAAAGGCGGCGTGGCTGGAAGCTGCGACGCGATGGCCGCGGGTTGTGACGGCGTGGCTACAGCCGACAGCGTGTCCGATCCAGCAGCGGTTTCTGTACGCGACGTGACGTTCTCGTACCAGAAACCCGTGCTCAAAAACATCTCGGTTGACGTGCAAAAAGGCTCGCATGTTGCCGTGATTGGCTCAACTGGTTCCGGCAAGTCTACCCTGGCGCGCTTGATTTGCGCGCTTGATACGCCTGACGCCGGCAGCCTCTGTGTAACTGGTTTGGATACTCGACAGAAGCAAAACCGCAGAAAACTTCACGGTATTGTTGGTTACGTCATGCAGCGACCAGAGCGCCAGCTTTTTGCACAGACGGTTGCCGAAGACGTGGCGTTTGGCCCCTCTAACCTGGGTCTTTCTGCCTGCGATATAACAAGCGCTGTAAATACCGCCCTAGAGCTTGTGGGTCTTTCCCACAAAGCAGACGTATCTCCTTTTGAACTTTCTGGTGGACAGCAGAGACTTTGCGCACTTGCGGGCGTTATTGCTATGCAGCCAAAGGTGCTTGTACTTGATGAGCCTACCAGCGGACTTGATCCCTACTATTGCTCTGAGCTCAGAAAAATTATCAACGCTGTTCTTGAGGATGGCTGCACCGTCATTGAGCTCACACACTCGATGGAGGATGCGGCAGAAACTGACCAGATTGTCGTGCTCCATGAGGGTGACCTGGTGTTCTCTGGCACGCCTTATCAAACATTTACTCATTTCTCAGAGGCAGAATTCCAGGACCTTGGCCTGGGTATTCCTCATGCACTTGCATGGGCGCAGCGTCTGTCCCACACTACAGGAATCAACCTGGGAGAACCTTTGACCCTATCTGAGCTGGTAGACGCACTGGTAAATGCGGTGACGACCGCTCCTAGCGTCGCACAGCCCAACGACCTCACGCAAGGAGGCCGCTATGGCGCTTAAGATTTCTGTCGGTCAGTACTACCACACAGACTCGCCCATCCACAGGCTTAACCCCAACGTTAAGTGCCTAGCAGCGCTCCTATTGATGCTCACAACGTTTTTTATCCGCACGGCACCACAGCTTGCACTGTTGGTAGTAGGTGCACTTTGCCTACTAGCTTTGGCAAAAATTCCCGTCAAACAAGTGCTTGTGTCAATCATCCCACTTGCCTGGCTGCTCATCTTCCTTTCTCTCTTTAACCTGTTGCTTACGCGAGAAGAAACTGTGCTTGTTTCCTGGTCAATCTTTACCATCACTGATATGGGAGCATGGAGCGCTTTTCTCTACCCCGTGCGCATTTTAGCTGCAATTTTGATGGGTGCGCTGCTTCTGCTTACCACAACTCAAACTGATCTAGGCAATGCCTTTGAAGCAGCTTGCGCGCCGCTCTCAAAAATTGGTCTTCCCGGTAAAGAAATTGCCATGATTTTCTCGCTTATGCTGCGCTTTATTCCAACACTTGCGGGCGACGCCGTGTCTATTTCCGAGGCTCAAACCGCTCGCGCAGGAGACGTTGCTTCAGGCTCGCTTCCTAAAAGACTTCGCGCAACTTTCTCCATTGTGGTAGCGCTTTTGGCAAGCTCCCTCAGACACGCCAACAACCTTTCCAAGGCACTTGACGCCCGCCACTATGTAGCGGGGGCTTCTCGCACACGTTGGCATCAACCAACCTTTGGTGCTCGCGAGGCAATTGCCTTGGGCATAACCGCCTGTTTTATCGCCCTTGTCTTTGTGCTGGCGTAAAACTTGCTGGAGTAAAACGCTCCGACGCACACTTGCCAGCGTGAACTTGCCGGCACAAATCATGCTGGCATAAAAACTTTTAACTAAAAAATTTGTATTTTTAACGCTCTGTTACAACCCGTTTTTCTTTTCTCGACAAGCGCCAATTTGTCCACCTAAGTAACGTACAATAAAGCCAGTAAAAGCGTTCAAGGCTTGCATTGAAAGGTGGCCCCATGGTCCTGCGCGTCTACGTCCAAAGAAAATTTGGTTTCGAGGGCGAGGCAAAAGCCCTGCTCAAAGAAGTGAAAGACCTTCTTGGTATTACCGAGTTACAACGCATTGACCTACTCAACCGTTACGATGTCGAGGGAATTTCAGAGGAACTCTTTGAGTCCTGTATCCCCACCGTTTTCTCAGAGCCACAGTCCGATCTTGCCAGCCGTACCATGCCAGAGTTTTCTTCTGAAGGTGCGGCTGTTCATACGTTTGCTGTTGAGTTTTTGCCTGGCCAGTTTGACCAGCGCGCAGACTCCGCAGCTGAGTGTGTGCAGCTTATCAGCCAGGGTGAGCGTCCACTTGTTCGCTCCGCACGCCTTTACGTGCTGACCGGAAATCTCACTGAGGCAGACGTTACCGCCATCAAGAATTACCTGATTAACCCCGTTGAGGCTCGCGAGGCTTCCCTTGAGCTCCCCGAGACCCTCAAGATTTCCATTCCAGAGCCTGCTGACGTAGAGGTTCTTGAGGGCTTTAATGCCCTTGACCAGGACGGACTCAAGGAGTTCATTGCTTCTCACGGCCTTGCTATGGACCTGGCTGACCTCACCTTCTGCCAGCAGTACTTCACCGATGAACAGCGCGATCCAACCATCACCGAGATTCGCGTCATTGATACCTACTGGTCAGACCACTGCCGTCACACCACCTTTAACACCGGAATTACCGGCGTGCAGATCGATGATGACCTGGTAAAGGCTGCGTTTGAGAAGTACCTCTCCATGCGCAAAGAGCTTGGGCGAGAAGATCGTGCCGTCTCTCTTTGGGATATGGCCACTATTGGTGCAAAGTACCTTCGCGAGAAGGGCGTCCTCACCAATCTTGATGAGTCAGAAGAAATCAACGCCTGTACCGTAAAGGTCAAGGTAGACGTTGATGGCAAAGACGAAGACTGGCTCTTCCTCTTCAAGAACGAGACTCACAACCACCCAACCGAGATTGAGCCTTTTGGTGGCGCAGCTACCTGTATCGGCGGCGCTATCCGCGACCCTCTTTCTGGCCGCAGCTATGTCTACCAGGCAATGCGCGTCACGGGCGCTGCAGACCCAACCGTTCCTGTTTCCCAGACGCTTCCTGGAAAGCTTCCTCAGCGCACCATTGTGCGCACAGCAGCAGCAGGCTATTCCAGCTACGGTAATCAGATTGGCCTTGCTACGGGCCAGGTTTCTGAGCTCTACCACCCAGGCTACGTTGCAAAACGCATGGAGATCGGTGCCGTTGTAGGCGCAACTCCTCAAAGCCACGTTCGCCGCGAGCGTCCAGAAGATGGCGATATCATCGTTCTTCTCGGCGGCCGCACGGGACGTGACGGCATTGGCGGCGCAACCGGTTCCTCCAAGGCCCACGACGCTGGCTCCATTGAGCGCGACGGTGCCGAGGTCCAGAAGGGTAATGCTCCTGTTGAGCGCAAGCTTCAGCGCCTCTTCCGCCGTGAAGATGCCTGCAAGCTCATCAAGCGCTGCAACGACTTTGGTGCCGGCGGCGTTTCTGTTGCTATCGGCGAGCTTGCCGACGGCCTTGACGTCAACCTGGATGCTGTTCCTAAGAAGTACGACGGCCTTGACGGCACTGAGCTGGCAATCTCCGAGTCTCAGGAGCGCATGGCCGTTGCTCTTGAGGCAAAAGACGTTGAGCAGTTCTGCGCATACGCCCGCGAAGAAAACCTCGAGGCAACCATTGTGGCTACTGTCACCGAAGATCCTCGCCTGGTCATGCGCTGGCGCGGTCAGAAGATTGTCAACATCAGCCGCGCATTTCTCGCCTCAAACGGCGCTCCTAAATCAATCACCGTGCGCCTGGCCAAACCTCTTGCCTACCAGCGCACCTGGGCAGGCACAACCCTTGGCGAGAAACTCCACTCGCTGGTACGCGATCTAAACGTTGCCTCTAACAAGGGTCTCTCCGAGCGTTTTGACTCCACCATTGGCGCAGGTACCGTCCTTATGCCATTCGGTGGCGCTCGCCAGCTGACCCCTGCCCTCTCTATGGTGGCTAAGCTTCCGGTTATGGGCCAAACCAATACGGTCTCGGGCATGGCATGGGGCTTTAACCCCTACCTCATGGAGGCCGACCAGTTCCGCGGTGCCTACCTCTCTGTTGTTGAGTCCGTTTCCAAGCTGGTTGCTACTGGCTTTAAGTACCAGGATCTCTACCTCACCTTCCAGGAGTACTTCGAGAAGCTCGGCCAGAATCCTAACCGTTGGGGCAAGCCAGCCTCAGCTCTTCTCGGCGCACTGATGGCCCAGGTCAACCTTGGTCTTGCAGCTGTTGGCGGCAAGGACTCCATGTCCGGCACCTTCGAGGACTTGGACGTTCCACCAACGCTGGTTTCGTTTGCAACCGGCCTCACCAAGGTGGACAAGATTGTCTCTAACGAGTTTAAGGGCGCAGGTCACAGGCTTATTTCCATTGTTCCATCCTACGATGAGAGCGGTCTTCTCCCCGACAACGAGTCCCTGCTCACCGCATACAAGCTGGTTAGCACCCTTGTTCAGTCCAAGAGCGCCCTCGCCATCACCACACCAGGTTACGGCGGCGTGGCCGAGGCTCTCTTCAAGAGCTGCCTGGGCAACAAGCTGGGCGTTGAGCTTGTGCCAGAGATTTCTGCCGACGCGCTCTTCTCGCCAACTTACGGTGCCTTCATCGTTGAGCTGGCAGACGGCGTATCCGTTGACGACGTCGACGGCGTGTGCGTGGCTCCTCTGGGCGTCACCACGTCCGAGTACACCTTTAGCGCGTGTGGCGAGAAGATCGACCTCTCCGAGCTCCAGGAAGCATGGGAACGCCCACTTGAGGAGGTCTTCCCCTACCGCGGAGGCTCTGACGAGACTGTGGAGAAAATCAGCTTCGACGGCACATCCACACGACACTCCTATGCTGGTCCAGCCCTTATCGCACCTGCTCGCCCACGCGTCATCATCCCCGTATTCCCTGGTAACAACTGCGAATACGACGTCGCACGCGCCTTTGAGCGTGCGGGCGCTGACCCAACCACGCTGGTTGTCAACAACCTGACACCTCAGGATATTGTTGAGTCCGCAAATGCGCTGGCAGAGTCTATCAAGAAGAGTCAGATTGTTATGATTCCAGGCGGTTTCTCCGGCGGAGACGAGCCCGACGGATCTGCTAAGTTTATCTGCGCGCTCTTCCGCGCTCCTCAGGTTACCGAGGCTGTTCGTGAGCTTCTGCAGCAGCGCGATGGCCTTATGCTGGGCATCTGCAACGGTTTCCAGGCGCTCATCAAGCTGGGACTTGTTCCTTACGGCGACATTCGTCCTATGGACGACACCTGCCCAACGCTGACGTTCAACACCATCGGCCGCCACCAAAGCCAGCTTGTTCGTACCAGCGTTGCATCCACGATGTCGCCATGGCTCTCCAAGTGCACGCTTGGCGACATCCACACCATCGCAATCAGCCACGGAGAAGGTCGTTTTGTTGCTTCCGACGAGTTGCTTGAGACGCTCAAGGAAAGCGGCCAGATTGCAACGCAGTACGTTGACGCAACAGGTGTTCCGAGCATGGACTTCTCCGTTAACCCTAACGGTTCCGTCCTAGCTATCGAAGGCATTACCAGCCCCGATGGCCGCGTCCTGGGCAAGATGGGCCACACGGAGCGCTCCGGTGCAGGCCTCTACAAGAACATCCCTGAACTCACTGCTGGCGACCAGTTCCAGCCCCTCATTGAAGGCGGCGTCGAGTACTTCAAGTAAGGTGGGAGTGCAGCGACGGCAACGCTGCAGGTCAGCGACGTGTGCGGACGCAATGCGATTTCAACCCGGTATCCATTTCGTGTGGATGCCGGGTTTCTTGTGCGGAAATGCTGGGAGTGGACAGGTTTCTCGCCATGCGGGCGGTACGAGCTGGGACGAGCTCGGGACGAACTTGGAGCGAGCCTGATGCGAGCCTGATTTTCTCGCCAAGTCTGAACGATTTGCCTGAAAAGTGCGCCAAGTCTGAGCTATTTGCCGGTTTTTCTCACCATGTCTGAGCTGTTTTACTCAGACATGGTGCAGTTTTCAGGCTCGCAAAATTTGGAGCAGCGCAGCCTATCTTTCATGCGCCTGATTTCTTAAAAGAATCTGTAACTTCTGCCTAAAAATGTAAAAGAATCTGTGGATTTGCCTGATTTTGTAAAAGAATCTGTGCCTCAAATACAGATTCTTTGCACTTTTTAGGCGCGCAATGGCAGAAGGACCCGTGTGCCGAGAAACCCGTGCACTCGTGAGCAGCGAGCACTTGCGACGCACCCGCAGTTGCGCTTGCGGCTAGCAACCCGCAGCTACGCCTGGCGAGAAACCCGTGCACTCGCAACGCACAACGTTTCGCGGAAAAGCCGTATACTTATGACGATATAAGTCCACGAAAGGATTGATATGACTGACGCTTTAATCCCACAAAATTCCTGCGTACTTGTTACCGGCGGCGCGGGCTTTATTGGCAGCCATACCGTTGTTGAGCTGCTCAATTCCGGCTACGAGGCTGTCATTGTTGACGACCTCTCCAATGCTTCGGTAAAGGTTATCGATCGCATCAAAACCATTGTGGGAGAAGAAAACGCCAAGCGCCTTTCGTTCTACGAGGCAGACGTCAACGACAAAGATGCACTGAACCGCATCTTTGACGAGCACGACATTAACTTTGTCATCCACTTTGCTGGCTTCAAGGCCGTCGGTGAGTCCGTTACCAAGCCTATTGAGTACTACACAAACAACCTGGGCAACACCCTCACCCTTCTTGACGTCATGAGAAATCATGGCTGCAAGTCAATTATTTTCTCGAGCTCTGCCACTGTTTACGGAGACCCAGATAGCCTCCCTCTAACCGAGCAAAGCCCCAAGAAGAACGCAACCAACCCTTACGGTTGGACCAAGTGGATGATTGAGCAGATTCTCACCGACGTCCACACCGCAGATCCAGAGTGGAACGTTGTCCTGCTCAGATATTTCAATCCTATTGGCGCTCATCAGTCCGGCCTCATCGGAGAAGATCCTGCAGGCATTCCAAACAACCTGGTCCCTTACGTGGCTCAGGTTGCCGTGGGCAAGCGCGAGGCTGTTCACGTCTTTGGCGACGACTACAACACCCCAGATGGCACGGGCGTTCGCGACTACATCCACGTCTGCGACCTTGGCTCCGGCCACGTTGCTGCACTTAAATGGATGGCTGGTCGCACGGGCGTTGAAATCTTCAACCTGGGTACCGGCACCGGTAGCTCGGTACTTGACGTTATCAAGGCATTCTCAAAGGCTTGTGGCAAAGAGATTCCTTACGTTATTGAGCCTCGTCGCGCAGGTGACGTCGCAACCAACTACGCTGACTGCCAGAAAGCTGCTGACATGCTTGGCTGGAAGGCTCAGTACAACCTTGCTGACATGTGCCGCGACTCCTGGAAGTGGCAGTCGATGAATCCAGACGGCTATCGCGGCTAGGACTTCCGTGAACTTCGCCGACTACCTCACACAAAAGCTTCCTGCCGTCGAGGCAGAGATCATGCGCGGACTCCCCGCGGCGACCGCGACGCTCGCAGCAACGGTGACGCCCTCGCCCGCAGCCACGCCCTCGGAGCGCACCCGCGCGGACCTGAACACCTACCTCTACCAGCCACTCACTCACTTTAGTGCGGGCGGCGGTAAGCGCGTGCGTCCGGTCCTCTGCTGTCTGGGCGCCGAAGCAGTCGGCGGCTCAGCCGAAGCCGCTCTGCCCGTAGCCTGCGCCATTGAGGACTTCCAGTCGGCGGCCCTTATCCACGACGACATCGCAGATAAATCAGAGCTACGCCGTGGCGAGAAGTGCCTCTACAAGACACTCGGTACCGGACTTGCCATCAATGTTGGTGATTCTGCGCTGGTCAATGTTGTCAGACGCGTTACCGTAGCCGACCACCTCTCTGACCAGCTTAAAGTTCGCGTGATCGACGCCCTTCTCGCCATGCAAGAGCACACCCTTGAGGGTCAGGCTCTCGACCTCGGTTGGGCTCAAAACGAGCGCTGGAATGTTACCTCTGACCAGTATCTTTTTATGGCGCTCTCCAAGACCGCCTATTACTCTGCTGCATATCCCCTGGTACTAGGCGCGCTCATTGGCGGTGCTGACCAGAAAACGCTTGATGCACTCAAAGAATTTGGCCTCAAGGTAGGCCTTGCCTTCCAGCTGCAAGACGATCTTCTCAACCTGGTAGGAAACGCCCAGGTACAGGGTAAAGATTTTAGGTCAGACATCACTGAGGGCAAGCGCACGCTCGCAGTGGTCTACGCGCTTGAACACCTTGGCGCCGCAGAAAAGACAGAGCTTGTCTCCATACTTTCTGCGCATACAAGCGATACTTTGGAGCTTCAGCGCGCTGTGGAACTTATGGAAAGCGCTAATGCGATAAAATTTGTCCGCGCGCACGCTCTTGCCTTAGTTGATGAGGCAAAGCACGTGCTTGAAAACGTGATACTTACTGAAGACGCTCGCGACACACTTTTGTCTATGGCAGACTTCTTTGTGAACCGAGAAAGGTAATTATGGATCCTATTACTCCTGGTAGCACTGGTGCTGCCGTTGAAGACATTCAGGAACGCCTCGTAAAGCTTGGCTACACCATCGAAGACGATGAGCGTCAGAGCCACACGTTTGGCAAGTCAACTGCTCGTGCGGTTGCTCGCTTTAGGCTTGACCATGACCTTTCTCTTGGAGAAGAAGTAGATGCCTCTACCTGGGCAATCATGGTCGATGAGGGCTATGAGCTAGGAGACAGAACCCTCTATCTTCGTCTTCCTAACTTCCACGGCAATGACGTGCGTCAGCTCCAAGAGCGCCTCAACATCTTGGGTTTCTCGTGCGGAAAAGTTGATGGCCATTACGGTGTTCATACCGAGGCTGCCGTTAAGCTTTTCCAGGAGAGTGTCGGCGAGCTTGCTGATGGTATGGCGTTCCAGGACACCCTCGACGCTATTGAGCGTCTACGTCACGTTTGGTCAGGTAAGCAGGCAAAAGGCCCCCATCCACAGGGTCCTATGGGCTTTGCTCGCGCAGCCAACGTTCTTGAGACCACCTGCATTGCTATTACGGGAGAAGATCCTATCTCTAGAAACGTGGCTGCTCGCGTCTATAACCTTTCTAAGGCAACTACCGAGGCAAGCGGCATGACCATGATTGATCGCGCTGACTCTCCTACTGATGCAGCTACCGTTTTGGTTCTGACTACGGCTTATGCCCCAAGCATGCCCGCTCGCGGACAGGTAGGTATTGGCTCTGTTTCTATGGAAGAAAACGAGACGCTGCCAGCAAGACTGCGCACTGCTATCGAATCTGCTGATGCAACGGGCTCACCTATCAAGATTGTGCTGCCAGAAGGTACAAACGTTGACGGTTCATTTACTACCGCAGATGCGCAGACTTTAGCAGTTCTTGTTCTTGATGCAATTTGTGGAGCATTTGCTTCGCTAAGCTGATACACTTAATAGGGTTGCGGACAAAACCAACGTAGTGATTACATTGGGGTATCGTCCAACGGTTAGGACACGGGTTTTTGGTGCCTGGAATGTGGGTTCGAATCCTACTACCCCAGCCATTTTTACGCAACTTTTGTGTAGGGACGCACTCGTATCGAGTAATACGAAGTACTTTGGAGGCTTACGTATGCCACTTACTGCGATTGTCCTCGCTGCAGGCGAGGGAACGCGCATGAAGTCCCACCACCCTAAGATTGTGCACAAATTACTAGATAAACCACTTGTTTGGTGGAGTGTCAACGCCGCAATTACTGCTGGCGCTGACCGCGTCATTGTGGTTGTTGGTAACCACGCTGACGAGGTTAAATCTGCACTTTCTTGCTTCCCTAACCTTGAGTATGTTGCCCAGACCGAGCGTCTTGGCACCGGCCACGCCGTCAAGGTTGTAAAGGATGCTCTTGGTGGCTTCAAGGGACCCGTTGTTGTTATCAACGGTGACGCATCTCTGTTGCGCGCACAGTCTATTCTCGACCTTGTCGCAGAAACTAAAGCTCACCACAACGCATGTACGGTACTCACAATGACGCCCCCAGATCCAACCGGATATGGTCGCGTCATTTCTTCTAATGACCAGGTAACTGCCATTATTGAGCACAAAGATGCTACGCCAGAGCAGCGCGAGCAAGAGCGTGAATGCAACGTTGGCGTGTACTGCTTCTGTGGCGGAAGACTGACCGCAAACATCGATCTTCTCGGCAATGACAACGTTCAGGGCGAGTACTACCTCACTGACATGGTTGGCCTCTACGTCAGCCAGGGTGAGCCTGTTGCTGCCGTCCACGTTGACGACTACAAAGAGGCCCTGGGCGTTAACTCCCGCTCCGAGCTTGCCGTTGCTACCCGCATCATGCAGGAGCGCATCAACGAGCACTGGATGAGCCAGGGCGTCACCATGCTGGACCCAACCTCCGTCTGGATTGGCCCCGAGGTCACGCTTGGTATGGACACCGAGGTTCTCCCGCAGACTATGCTCTACGGCAAGACCTCAATTGGCGAGAATTGCGTGGTAGGTCCTAACACTCGTCTGACCGATACGCTTGTTGGCAACGACGCTGTTGTCGATGAGACTGTAGCTATCAACGCACAGGTAGACGACTTTGCTACCTGCGGTCCTCGCGCTTACTTGCGTCCAGGCACTCACCTTATGCCTCATGCCAAAGCAGGCACCCACGTTGAAATCAAAAATTCAACTATCGGTGAAGGCTCTAAGGTACCTCACCTCTCCTACATTGGTGACACTACCATGGGCTCCGGCGTCAACATTGGCGCAGGTTCAATTACGTGCAATTACGACGGTTACCACAAGTTCAAGACACACATTGGCAACAACGTCTTTGTTGGATCCGATACCATGATGGTGGCACCTGTCTCAATTGGTGATGGCGCACTTGTGGGGGCAAGTTCGTGCATCACAAAGGATGTACCAGCAGACGCGCTTGCACTCGAGCGCTCTGAGCAGAAAATTGTTGAGGGATACGCCGCCCAGAGGCGTCACAAGCTTGAGAAAGAGGACTAGATGTTCGAGAACCTGAGTGATCCGCTATTAGTTGCTAGAAACATCAAGCTCTACACCGGTACAGGCAACCCTGAACTGGCTCGTAAAGTTGCAGACATTCTTCACCTAGAGCTACAAGGTCTTCTCCTTGAGAAGTTTGCTAACGGAGAAATCTACGCTCGTTTTGACGAGTCTGTCCGCGGCGACGAGGTCTTCTTCATTCAGTCTTTGGCAGGCGTCAACGTCAACGATTTGGTTATGGAAACGCTGATTGTTGCTGACGCCGCAAAACGCGCATCTGCTAACAGCTTTACTGTGGTTATCCCTCACTACGCATATGCTCGTCAGGACCGCAAAGCCTCTGCTCGCGAGCCTATTACCGCTCGTCTGATGGCAAACCTGCTTGAGAAAGCTGGCGTTGACCGCGTCATCACACTTGACCTGCACCAGGGCCAGATCCAGGGCTTCTTTGACATTCCTGTTTCTCACCTGACTGCTCTCTATCTTCTGGGCGATTACTTTAAGAGCAAGCCATTTGACTGGGAGAATACCGTTGTTGTCTCCCCTGATATGGGTCGCGCAAAGGCTGCTAAGAAGCTTTCCGACTACCTTGACTGTGGCCTTGCTATTGCACATAAGAGCCGTCCTCGTCACAACGAGAGTGCTGTTATGGGCATCATCGGCGATATCAAGGGTAAGACCTGCATTGTTAACGACGACATGATTGATACCGCAGGTACCCTCTGCGCTTCTGTTGTTAAGCTGAAGGAAATGGGTGCTGGTGACATCTATGTCTGCGCAACCCACGGCATCTTCTCTGGTCCTGCAATCGAGCGCCTCAACAACGCTCCTATTGAGGAGTGCGTGGTCACCGACGCAATTCCTTGCGCTGCAGCAAACCAGGAGGGCTCCAAGATTAAGACGATTACCATTGCAAACGAGATTGCCGAGGCAATCTACGCTGTCTACACCGACCGTCCTGTCTCCGATATCTTCGGCGGTGACTTCAACCTGTAACGCCGCAGGTCAGTCGCGCGCGCGAGCGCGGATCGCAAGTGATTTCAACCCGGTATCCATTTCGTGTGGATGCCGGGTTTCTTGTGCGGAAACGCTGGGAGTGGACGGGGTTTCTCGCCAGGTGGGCGGCGCGAGCCTGATTTTCCCGCCAAATCTGAACGATTTGCCTGAAAAGCGCACCAAGTCTGAGCTATTTGCCGGTTTTTCTCACCATGTCTGAGTAAATTTACTCAGACATGGTGCAGTTTTCAGGCTCAAAAATTCTGAGCAGACGGTCTATCTTGCACGCGCCTGATTTCTTCAAAGAATCTGTAACTTCTGCCTAAGAATGTAAAAGAATCTGTGGATTTGCCTGATTTTGTTAAAGAATCGGTGCCTCAAATACAGATTCTTTGCACTTTTCAGGCGCACCCAGCAAAAGGCCGGCGCATTTGGCGAGAAACCCCGTGTGCTCGCAACCCATCCTCAGCGACACACGTTCTAGCAGGTCGTTCCACTTTCGGAGTCCGCGAGGTCAACGTCGGTTGCAAGCGCCGCTTCCAGCGCAACCTGCAGACCGCGAGTCATCATCTCCAGCGGCATGCTTGGCACCGGGCGGAACTTCTCGCCCGCAGAGCCCTTCTCACCCGCGGCGTTCTTCTCGGCAACCTGCTCAGTTGCAAACGGTACGTGCAAAAACGTTCCGCGAGTCTCCGGGAATCGCGTGGCCAGGGCGTGAAGGACCTGGTACATGACGTCGTTGCACACGTACGTGCCTGCGGTATACGAGACCGCCGCAGGAATTTCAGCCTGTTTCATGGCGGCGACCATGGCGTTTACCGGCAGCGTTGCAAAATACGCGTCGGGAGCACCGTCGATAATGCGCTGCGAGAACGACTGCTTACCCGCGTTGTCGGGAATACGCGCATGCGCCCAGTTGATACCCACAAATTCTGGCGTAATCTTGCTTCTTCCACCCGCTTGGCCCACGCAAAGCACAATCTCGGGAC
>CAUUHE010000021.1:0-21253 GCA_963544885.1 uncultured Atopobium sp.
ATTTAAATAAAAATTTCTATTGACTTGCAATCAATGTGATATCACAATGATGCCAACAGAAGGCTCATTGTCACAAAGGAGATCTTATGAGCACCGAGAAAATCATTAAGTCCAAGAGTGGTTGGCTGTTCCTGCTGATTACCATTGCTCTTTTTGCAGTTGCAGCCCTGTTTTTGGCTAATTTTGTACTCAGCGCTATCGCTGCAGACAGAAATCCTCGCCTGGATCCGTCATTCCCAAGCATCATTGGCGCGCTGGTATTTTTCTTTGCCGGCCTGTTTGTTTCAAGTGGCCTGTTCAGTCTTCAGCCTGGTCAGGCAAAGGTGTGCGTGCTGTTTGGTAAGTACATCGGCACCGTTAAGGACGAGGGTCTGCGCTGGGCAAATCCTTACTATGCCAAGACTCTTTCTACAAACGTGGGTGACCTCTCTTCTCTCGCTGCAGGCGTTACTCCCAGTGTAAACGTGCACACCTCCATCATTTCCACTCGTGCACGTACGCTGAATGGCGACGTCCTCAAGGTCAACGACCGCATGGGTAACCCAATCGAGATTGCCGAGGTTGTTGTTTGGCGCGTCAGCGATACCGCAAAGGCTCTCTTTGACGTCGACGACTACGACAGCTACGTTGCCATGCAGGCAGAGACCGCGCTCAGACACGTCGCCAGTATCTACAGCTACGACCACATGGAGGACGAGTCCGAGTCCAACACCGCAATTACCCTGCGCTCCAACATCGAGGAAGTCTCCGAGGCGCTTCAGTCCGAGCTGAGCCGCAATCTTTCCGTCGCTGGTATCACCGTCGACGACGCTCGCCTCACGCACCTGTCCTACGCCCCAGAAATCGCGCAGGCAATGCTTCGCCGCCAGCAGGCAGAGGCAATCATCGCCGCACGTAAGAAGATCGTCGAGGGCGCCGTTTCCATGGTTGACATGGCTCTCACTCAGCTCTCCGAGAATGGCGTCGTTGAGTTTGACGAGGACCGCAAGGCCGTCATGGCTTCCAACCTCATGGTTGTTCTCTGCGGCGAGTCCGAGGCTCAGCCTGTGCTTAACACCGGTTCCTTGCAGCAGTAAAGCATGGCGAGAAACCCATGGCACCTCGCAAACAATATCCACTTCGTGTTGCTCCAGAAGTCTGGGAGGCGGTTGAACGCTGGGCGCAAGACGACATGCGTTCAACTAACGCTCAGGTAGAATGGATTTTGCGCGATGCTCTGAGAAGAGCAAAGCGCACTCCAAAAGCTAATAACACTCGTCTGAATAAGACAGACAAGATGGAAGAAGGAAACTAGCATGGCCGACAACATTCCACAGCCACCCGTTCCTAACGCTCCCGTACCTCCAGCAGCTCCAGCCGCGCCCGCAGCTCCAGCTGCACCCGCAGCGCCCGCAGCTCCAGCACCATCAGCACCTGCAACTCCAGTGGCACCTGGCGAGGTTGTTCCCGTGCTGAGCGTTCAGCACTTCACCAAGAAGTATGGCTCTAAGGTGGCTGTTTCTGATCTTTCGCTCGACGTTATGCCTGGCGACATCTACGGTTTTATCGGCCACAACGGCGCAGGTAAGACCACGCTTATCAAGTCCATCGTTGGTGCTCAGCCATTTGAGGGCGGCGTCATCTTCGTGGACTCCAAGAACGTGCTGGTTGACCCTGTGGGAACAAAGCAGGTCATCGCTTACGTCCCAGATAACCCAGACATTTACGAGTTCATGAGCGGCATCAAGTACCTCAATTACGTCAGTGACATCTTTGGCGTTCCTGCGGAGAACCGCGTCGAGCGCATTACTACGTTGGCCAACCGCTTGGGCATCACCGATTCCCTGGCAAATGCTATTGGCAGCTACTCTCACGGTATGAAGCAGAAGCTGGTCCTGATTTCCGCCCTGCTCCACGAGCCAAAGCTCATCATTTTGGACGAGCCATTTGTTGGCCTGGACCCAGCAGCAAGCTTCGAGCTCAAGAAGATGCTGCATGAGCTTGCTGACCGCGGATCTGCCGTGTTCTTCTCGTCACACGTTCTTGAGGTTGTCGAGAAACTTTGCAATAAAATTGCAATTATTCGTCAGGGCAAGCTTCTTGCTGCAGGTAAAACGGACGAGATTCGCGGTAATGCTTCACTTGAGGAAGTCTTCCTTGGCCTTGAGGCAGGCGCTCCTGGCGTTTCTGCCGAGATTGCTCAGGATATGGCCACCACAAAGGACGGTGCAGCTGTTCAGCCGGTCATTCCTGGTGCACCTGTAGCTGCTGCCCCCGCTGCACCTGCCGCACCAGCCGCACCAGCAGCACCTGCAGCTCCAGCAGCGCCTGCAGCACCCGCCGCACCTGCCGCTCCAGCTGCGCCCGCCGCTCCAGCAGCCCCAGCAGCACCTGCTGCTCCAACCGTACCTGGTGCACCAGTGCCTCCAGGCGCTCCAGTTCCTCCTTCCTTCCCTAAGGAGAACTAGTCATGGCAAATAACGTTCCACAGGCTCCTCAGCGCCCCGATGTGCCTGAGCAGAACCTGCGACTTTCAGGAGATGTCTTTATTCCAGCTCAAGTAAGCGCTGGTCAAGTTTCTGTTCTTGATCGCTCCGAGCTCAAACTGCCTTCTGACCTCAAAGTGTTCTGGATGCTGCTTAAGGTTCAGATCACCATGATTTGGACTACGCAGGTTATAGGTGCTCGAAAGAATTTTGAGAGAAAAGTTGGCGCAAATGCTCTGCCTATTGTCGGTGGCGTTTTTGCAGTTGTTGGCGCACTCTTTATGATGGTCTACATCTACGGCGTTTCAACAACGTTAGCCATTGCCGGCTTCACAAGGCTGCTGCCTCTCGCAGGAATTCTAGCTGGTGCTCTACCTGGTGTTATTTTGACCTTTGTAAAGGCCAATGGCGTGCTTTTTGCGTACAAGGATTACGACTTTATCATGTCGTTGCCAATCAAAAAGAGCACCATTATCTATTCTCGCGTAGCTGCTCTTTATGCTGCAGAGGGTATCTGGTCTATCACCATTATGCTGCCAGTCTTTTTGGCTTACTTTAGCTTTGAGGCAGTCACGCTTCCACGTTTGATTGGCGCTTTGTTTGCGCTTCTCCTTGGACCAAACCTTGCAGTTTCTGCTGCTATTCTCTTGGCCTTTGCGGTTGCAGCCCTTGCTGCAAAGCTGCACTTCAAGAACTTGGGAATGGTCATCGGCGGCGTTTTTGGCCTTTTCTTTATGGTTGTGTATCTGTTCTTTATCTTTACGGTATCTTTCAACGCAGATAAGTTTGTCCCAGGAGTGGTGGATAATTTCCGCGACACTGTCTTTAACGTTGCAAGTTCAGTTGGCGTAGTTTATCTTCCATCGCTATGGATTGCCGATTTCTTTAACTCCGGCTCCCTTGTTAGCTTCTTGCTGTTTGCTCTGGTCTCCGTTGGAGCTCCTGCGGCAATCGTGGCAATTATTTCTCGCTTCAACGACCGCATTAATGCGCTGGTAAGCGAGGATAAGGTCCAGAAGAAGTTCACCACCAAACAGATTTCCACCAAGTCTGCGACGCCATTTGTTGCTCTGATTAGAAAAGAGATTCTGACCATCACAGGTTATCCAGCAGTCTTTATAAACATGCTTTTTGGCTGCTTGCTGATGGTTATTCTCGCCTTTATTTCTATGTTCTTTAGCACGTCGTCGATTGTGGCCTATTTTGTGCCTGCATCCGAGGTCCCGCGCTATCTACCTCTGGCAAGAACCATCCTTGGCATGATAACCACCTGGTTTGGCACCTCGATGTTCTGCGCCGCCAACTCCGCTGCCATTTCGTACTCGCTGGAAGGCCGGTCAAACTGGCTGATGGCAACTATGCCTGTATCTCCAAAGCAGATTTTTGGCGCAAAGATTGCCGTTAACATGATCTACGTGCTCATCTTCAGCGTGTTGACCCAGATTTTCTTCCTGATTCCTGGTCACATCACCCTTGAAACGGCGCTGAGAAACGTTATTCTCCCGCTCTGCATTGTGTTCTTGGTATCTAACGTGGGCCTGGCCATTGATATTCGCCGACCAAACTTTGAGTGGACTTCCGTTGTCGACATCACCAAGAGAAGCCTTTCGGTCACCGTTTCTTCTCTCGTGGGTACGCTGGGCTCTATGTTTGTTATCGGCGGAACGTTCATGATGATGATTATCCCGGTTATAGACTCGTTCAGCTCTTCAGCTGGCGTGGTCAACGAGACGCTTCCTAACATCATCTTTGTTACGCTGTCGCTGGTGAACGCGATTATCGGCTACCTGATCTTTAACAACACCGTTCACCGAGGAGTTAGAATCTAACTTTTGTGATGCGCAAGGTTGGCTTCGCGGAATTTCGCGGCGCCTACCTGCGGTAACAGTACAAAATCTTCTGTC
The DNA here is from genome assembly GCA_963544885.1 of uncultured Atopobium sp. Lineage (GTDB taxonomy): Bacteria > Actinomycetota > Coriobacteriia > Coriobacteriales > Atopobiaceae > Lancefieldella. The sequence continues at coordinate 4,370 of CAUUHE010000021.1, forward strand.
GAGAAGAAACTTTGAGGCACCCACCACATGTCGTTTATCGAATGGTGGGTGTCTCTTTTTGTGCTTTGCGGTACGGTAGGGTGGCTAGAGGTTTTCTTGTTCGGTAAGTAGCAGGAAGGGCCGAAGCATATCGCGCTAGACTCGGGCGCGTACTATCGGCTGACCTTCTCGGCTGCTTGCCGCAGTCAGAGGAGGCATCATGGCCGAAAAAAATGTTTCTAAGGTAAAGAATGTGGTCCTGGTGGGCCAAGGTGGCGTGGGCAAAACCATGCTTGCCGAGGCAATGCTGCATCTGACGGGTGCAACCACTCGTTTAGGCGGCCACGCAGGCACAAAGCCCACGCTTGATTACGATTCACAAGAGTCAGAGCGCGGATTCTCTATCTCTACTACTATCGCACCGATTACCTGGGAAAATACACGCATTAACGTGCTCGATGCACCGTGCTATCCTGACTTTGTAGGCGACGCCTATTCGGCAATGAGCGCTGTTGAGACTGCGCTGTTTGTCGTAGATGCAGCTAGTGGACCTGGCACTATTACTACCAGGCTTTGGTTTGCCGCCGAGGATCTGTCACTGTCTCGCGCGCTGTTCATTAACCGCCTGGATCGCCCTGATGCAGATTACGAGACCGCAATGGCTATGCTCCAGGACCGTTTTGGTTCCTCACTTGGCGCGGTAACTATTCCAATGGGCTCCGGCGAGGCTTTCTCTGGCATCATTGACGTTGTTCATCAGAAGGCTCGCAAGCTGGTAGATGGCAAGCCCGAGGTCACCGACATTCCTGCTGAGTTCCAGGCAGAGGCCCAGGCCGCTCGCGCCGCTCTGACCGAGCTGGTTGTTGAGGCAGACGACGAGCTGATGATGCGCTACCTCGAGGGCGGAGAGATTACGCAGGAAGAGCTTGAGGGCCTGCTGGGCAAGGCTCTTATGGAGCGCATTTTTGTTCCTGTCTTCTCCGGCTCCTGTGTCCGCGAAGAGGGCGTTATTTCGCTGCTTGATGCCATTGATGGTTGGTTCCCAACTATGTCCGACTTTGGCCGCATTCCGCTGGTAAACGGCGAGCAGCTTGATATTTCACCTGATGACGAGCGCCCTGTTGCGTTTGCCTTTAAGTCGCTGCAAGATCCGCAGAACGGCAAGCTTACGTTTGTGAAGGTGCTCGCGGGTACCATTTCTGCAGGTGCCGAGCTTATCAATGCTCGCACACGCAAACCCGAGCGCCTTTCTCACCTGTATCGTATGTGCGGCAAAGAGACGGCTGACGTCAACACCGCCGCAGCCGGCGACATCGTGGTAGTTCCAAAGCTCGAGGCCATGACGGGCGACACGCTCTCTGTTACCGGCAAGGTTGAGGCCGCCGCATTCAGGTTCCCCAACTCCCTGTACCGTACGGCTATTGAGCCTGATGAGCGCGGTACCGAGGGCAAGCTCTTTGCGTTCCTGGAGAAGGCCGCCGACGCCGATCCAACCCTCAAGGTTGAGCGCGACGAGGACACCGGCCAGACCATTGTTTCTGCAATCGGCGAGGCACAAGTAGCCGTTCTTCTCGAGCGTCTTGAGCAGCGAGCTGGCGTTTCCGCACATAAAGTTGCGCTTCGCATCCCATATCGCGAGACGATCCGTCGAGTTGCAAGTGCTCAGGGTCGGCATAAGAAGCAGACCGGCGGTTCCGGTCAGTACGGCGACTGCTGGCTGCGCATTGAGCCAAACCCAGACGCCGGCTACGAGTTTGTCGACGAGATTGTAGGTGGCCACATTCCTCGCGGCTTCATCCCCGCCATTGATAAGGGCGTCCAGGAGACCATGCGCGAAGGCGTTTTGGCTGGTTATCCTATGATTGACGTTAAGGTTGCTGTCTACGAGGGCTCTTACCACCCAGTTGACTCCAACGAGATGGCCTTCAAGACGGCTGCTCGTATTGGTTTCCAGAAGGCCGTTGACCAGGCAGAACCTGTTCTCCTGGAGCCTATGGCCCACCTGGAGATTACCGTTCCAGACAGCTACGCAGGTTCCGTCATGGGCGACGTCTCCGCTTCCCGCGGTCGCGTAGAGGGAATGTCTTCCGGTACCGGTGTTTCCGCTGGTGAGACCACCATTAAAGCAACGATTCCATACGCTGAGGTTACCGATTACGCTACAAGGCTGAGGTCCCTTTCGCGCGGAACGGGTGAGTATACCGTTGAGCTGGCAGGATACGAGCAGGTGCCACACGACATCCAGGCTCGTCTTGCTGCCGAGTACGCCGAGCGTCGCGCCGCTGGCGAGCGCTAAGCCGCAGGTAAATGTAACGTTTCAAGGAAGAACCCTCGCATTTTTCAGGTGCGAGGGTTCTTTTGTGTTTCTACAGCGTGTTGGTGGCGGCTTTTAGGCTTGGCGCACAAAATAGTGCCGTTTTAGTAGGTCTTACTGGGGAATCGTATAGCTTTTAGTCAAAATAACCAGGAAACTAGAGCATCTTGCCTGACGGCTAGGTGGTCTCACTAACCGATATACATTTATATGCATAAACTTTATTTAATATGCTGAATAATGAATAGAGAAATATAAAGAATTTAACTATGGGTAAATTCTGCTTCTAAGGAACACACCTATGACAGATATTCTGCACAATTGCAGGCATATTACACATCAAATGAAGATAATCTGCACGTTTTAGCTATTTTCGACGTCATGTATACGTCTTTTTGACAGATTATCTGTCATAGGTGTGTTCAGCCATCATCAAAACAGTGCAATCAACTAAGTAATGCTGCTAAAACCAAATTACGAGAAATTCTTGGACGTGTTCTGGGTAAACCAAAAACATAACTTCGCACATCAAAGCTATGTTTAGATTGCCACGTGTTTGACCTGCACATCTAATGCGTCGCTCGCACGGCGTGGTTGACCGCGGCCGCGCGCCCCGTGCGCCCGCACCCCGAGCTCCGCGCGTCACGCTGCAAGCAGGCAATCTGCTCATTTCAGTACCGCTAAAGAAAGGCCGCACATGTACCTAGAGAATATCAATGGACCAGAAGACGTAAAGAAGCTGGACGCGGAGGCTCGCAAGGTACTTGCGCAGGAGATTCGCGACAACTTGCTGGTCATGGAGTCAAATCACGGCGGCCACTTTGGTCCAAACTTTGGCATCGTCGAGGCAACTATCGCACTTCATACCGTGTTCAATTCGCCCGTTGACCATATCGTTTACGACGTCTCGCACCAGACGTATCCGCACAAGATGCTCACCGGCCGCAAGCAGGCATACATGGATCCCGCGCTCTACGACTCGGTGTCTCCTTACACCGACCCCGCCGAGACCCCGCATGACCTCTTCAAGATCGGCCACACCTCCACGTCCATCAGCCTGGCGCTTGGCCTAGCAAAAGCTCGCGACATCATGGGCGGCAAGGAGAACATCATCGCAGTTATCGGCGACGGCTCCATGTCCGGCGGCGAGGCGCTTGAGGGTTTGAACGTTGCCGGCGAGCTGAATAGCAACTTTATCATCGTCTTCAATGACAATCAGATGTCCATCGCCGAGAACCACGGCGGCATGTACGACCAGTTCGCAGAGCTGCGCCGCACCAATGGAACTGCCGAGAATAACCTCTTCAAATCGATGGGCCTGGACTACCTGTATGTCAATGACGGCAACGACATCGAGGCTCTTATCGCCGCATTTGAGCAGGTAAAAGACTCGACCCATCCGGTCGTGGTCCACATCAACACGCTCAAGGGTAAAGGCTACGCTCCCGCGGAGGCAAACAAGGAGAAGTGGCACTGGCACATGCCGTTTGACATCCAGACTGGTCAGAGCCCTGCATCCGGCTCTTCCGAGTCGTATGCCAGCATCTTCGCAGAGTATGCCCTCAAGCGCGCAAAGACCGACCCGAAGTTCCTGGTGCTCATGTCGGCTGTTCCTGGCCTTCTCGGCCTTTCACAGGAACGTCGAGAAGAGCTGGGAAAGCACTACCTTGACGTGGGCATTGCCGAGGAAACCGCAGTTGCAATGGCTTCCGGCGCAGCTCACGCCGGCGCGCACGTGGTTTGGGGCTCAAGCGCAACCTTCATCCAGCGCACCTACGACCAGCTGACCCAGGACCTGGCACTCAACCAGAATCCTGCAGTTATCGTGGGTTCCGGCTCCATTAGGGGCTTGATGGCCGCCACCCACCAGGGCCTCAGCAGCATTTCCATGATTGCAAACATCCCTAACATGGTGTACCTCGCGCCGTCCAACGCCGAGGAGTACATCGCCATGCTCGATTGGGCGCTTGACCAGGATAAACACCCTGTCTACATCGCAATTCCTTCCGGTCCTGTGGTCCACGCCGAGGGTCCCGTCCGCACAAACTTCGACGACCTCAACACCTACGAGGTCATGCGCCAGGGCTCCAAGGTGGCCGTTCTTGCCCTGGGTGATTTCTACGACCTTGGCGAGAAAACCGTTGAAGCCCTTAGCTCAACTCTGGGAATTAAAGCCACGCTGGTCAAGCCATACTTTGCCTCTGGTGTTGATCAGAATTTGCTCGACAACCTGGTAAAGGATCACGACGTCATCGTAACCATTGAAGACGGCATCATCGAAGGCGGTTGGGGACAGAATATCGCTAGCTACCTGGGAACTTCTTCCGCACGCGTGCTGAACTACGGCGTCAAGAAGGCCTTCTACGATCGCGCCAATATTGCGGATCTTATGCGAGAAAATCATCTGGAGCCTGAGCTTATTGCCGCAGACGTCAAGCAGGCGTTGGACCTGTAAGCGCTGCGCCATCGCTCTGACGCGAGCAGTGTCTGTGCTCGCAATACATCAAAACTGCAACAAAAAAGAGGGGCCGCATCTGCGGTCCCTCTTCTGTATCAAGCGAATGTGCTGTTGCGGCTTGTCGACGTGTGTCGCGACGCGACGTTCAGCTGAAACCTTAAGCCTTAAGAGCGCGGCCCATAGCGTCAGCCTGAACGATAGCTGCATAGAGCTCGTCAGGAGTGACGTCGCCAGCAAGGTTGTGGATGGTCTCGCCAGGAACGCAAGCAGCCTCTGCAATCTTCTTGATCTGCTCGTCAGTGGTGATGCCAACCTCCTCGAGGGTAGTTGGAAGACCAACCTCAAGGCAGAAGTCCTGAACCTCATCGAACTCCTCCTGAGGAACGCCCTCAAGAACAAGCTGGACCAGGGTACCAAAAGCAACACAGTTGCCGTGAGGTGCGCTGTGGCCACCAAGGGAGGTGAGGCCGTTGTAGAAGGAGTGAGCTGCTGCGCAGTTAACGTTGTCAGCGCCGACACCACTCATGTAGACGGTTGCCTCGCAGATAGCCTCAAGAGCTGGGGTTACAACGTTGTTCTCGCAAGCCTTAATTGCCTGTGAACCGTAATCGCGAAGAGTGAGGTAGCACTCCTTAGCAATTGCCATACCAACGCGTGTAATGCCGGTTCCCTCGAGGGAAGGAGACTCGGTGCGGATGGATGCGCGGCCCTCAAAGTAGGTGCCCAGTGCGTCGCCCATGCCTGCTACCAGGAAGGAAACAGGTGCGTTAGCAATGATCTGGGTGTCGACCATAACTGCGTCTGGGTTCTGTGGGTAGAAGAGGTACTTGTCAAAGGAACCGTCATCGTTGTAAATAACGGAGAGGCCGGTGCATGGAGCGTCGGTAGCTGCAACGGTAGGGAGAATAACGATGCGCTTACCAGCGTAATATGCGGTTGCCTTTGCAGTGTCAACAGCGCTGCCGCCGCCGATAGCGACGACTACGTCGATGTTGTCCTCCTCGACGATAGCCTTCATGCGGTTAATCTCGCCGTTGGAAGAGATGCCACCGAAGACCTCGTAGCGACGGTAATAGTCGCCCTTGCCCTCGAAGCTCTGCTCGATCATGTCGTGGGTTGCTTTGTAGCCGCTGTTAGAGCAAACAAACAGGAAGCGCTTTCCCATGTAGCCCATCTCTTTTTCAAACTCGAGACAAGCATTTTTGCCCTGAACATACTTCAGTGGCTCACGCATTGCGCGTAGCATTTTCATAGGTTCCCCTCTCCGGATACGTTTTAGACCTATGTAATTTATGTTAGCACTGTCAAAAGAACATAACAGTAAGGAAAATATTTAGATTTCAGCAAAGAATGAAGCTATGTTCCAGTAAGGGAAAATTCGGATTCCAGTAAGGAATAAGCCAGATTTCAGCAAGGAGCGAATTTAGATTCGGACAACTTCTGGAAAGTTTACGTGAACATACATTCACTAGCCGGCAAATGATATCCTTGTAGTGTCAAATTTTCGCACTGTGGTCTTTGGAGGACACATGCTTAGTTCTGTCGAAATCAAACCCGATGTCTACTTTGTAGGCGCCCTTGACTGGAACGCTCGCGAGTTCCACGGCTACACCACCGAGCAGGGCATTACCTACAATGCATACCTTATCCTGGACGAGAAGGTCACGCTTATTGACACCGTCAAGCGCCCATTCTCTGAGGAGTTGGTCGAGCGCATTAAGAGCATCATCGATCCAGCAAAGATTGACGTTCTGATCTGCAATCACATTGAGATGGACCACTCCGGCAGCGTTCCTCGCATTCTGGAGCTCGCGCCAAACGCCGAGGTCTACGCAAGCGCACCTCAGGGCGTCAAGGAGCTTAAGGCTTTCTATGGCGAGAATATCAACGTCAACGGCGTAAAGACGGGCGATACGCTCAACATCGGTAAGCGCACCCTGACCTTTGTGCAGACCCCAATGGTCCACTGGCCAGACAACATGGTCACGTATTCTGACTACGATAAGATCCTTTTCTCCAACGACGCATTTGGTCAGCACTACGCTTCAACCACTCGCTTTGAGGACGAGTCCGACTACTGCGAGGTTATGAAGCAGGCTCGCAAGTACTACGCAAACATTGTTCTCCCTTACGGTCGTCAGGCTGACTCTGCTGTTACTGCAGTTAAGGGCATTGGTCTGGAGAACATCGATATTATCGCCCCAGCTCACGGCGTTGCATGGCGCTCTCACATTGCCGACATCATCTCCAAGTACGAGGAGTGGACTACCGGCAAGCTTGAGGAGAAGGCCCTGGTTGTGTACGACTCCATGTGGGGTTCAACCGACAAGATGGCCCACGCTCTCCTGGACGGTTTCTTGGCTGAAGGCATTCCTGCCCAGCTCATCGACCTCAAGGAGACTCACATCTCCAACGTCATGTACCACTTCCTGGATTCCAAGTATGTCTGCGTCGGTTCGCCTACGCTGAACTCTAAGTTCTTGCCTACCGTTTCTTCGTTCCTGACCTATATGAGTGGCCTGTCTCCAAAGAACGACCACCGTATTGGCTTTGCGTTTGGTTCTTACGGCTGGGCTCCACTCGGACCAAAGATGGTTCAGGCCGAGCTTGAGGCAGCAGAGTTTACTATGCCACTGCCTGTTCACGCTATCGGCTGGCTTCCTTCTGACGAGGATCTGGACGCCGTTCGCGCGCAGGTCAAGGACCTTGTCGAGGCCGGCAAGCAGCTCTAATCTAGCATTATATTGAGTGAGACCCCCACATTCACGCTGAATGTGGGGGTCTTTTGCTGCTAAGGGTCCAACTGGGCAAAAATGATGTAAGTGACCCAGAAGCGACTCCGAAGTGGTAAAAAAGCTGTTTAGTTGGAAGATACAAGTTTCTGCATATAGCGTTTGCCCAGATAAAAATTTTCAGTGCGGTAAAAAATCGTCTTAGTTGGAGTTGTTTTGGCAAATTTTTAATTTTCAGCTCCAACTAAACGCATTTTTTACCGTTTTGGGCACATAATTTTAGACGTAAAAGTTACGTATTCATGTGGATGAATTATTAAGGCAAGATATTCAAAATCTTGCATCAAATACTGAGAACTGCTTGTTAAACGGAATTGATACGGAAAATTGCGACCACGCGCCATCAAAATGACGCCGCGTGGTCGCTTTTCATGCCACATAGCCGGTGCGGTCGACACGGGGCAGTCGATGCACAGCCAGCATGTGCTCGCGCGCATGGCCAGCATTTCATGGCGAGACTGTGTCAAATTCCTGCAGACTACAAGGTAGAGCGCGTTAGAGTACAATAGTCTGTACAAAAAAGTAACTTCGAAGAGGTAGGTGCCCATACACTCGATGGACATTGCGTTAAGTATTGGAATAACTCTGCTGCTTACCCTGGTAAACGGCTTTTTTTCTGCGGCCGAGATGGCCATTGTTAGCTCTCGTCGCGCGGCACTTGAGGCGGACGTGGACGAGGGCGATCCAAGAGCCCTTGCTGTCATTGACATTGCCACCGATCGCGGATATTTCCTCGCAACAATCCAGGTCGCAATTACCCTGGTAGGTTTTGCTTCCTCGGCATTTGCTGCAACAAGCCTTTCTGCGCCATTTGGCACTTGGCTTATTAGCATCGGAGTTCACGCTGACCTGGCGCTTCCTTTAGCTGTCGTGGCTATTACGCTGATTGTTTCCTTCTTTTCCGTGGTCATCGGCGAGCTGGTTCCAAAGAGTATCGGCCTAGCAAACTCCGAGGCAGTGGCCAAAGCAGTCGTCGGCCCTATGAAGGCGTTCATGCAGATTGTGCGTCCGCTCGTGTTTATCACGTCTGCCTCGGCAGATGCGGTTACCACGCTGATGGGCATTGACACTACCAACGACCATCAAGAGGTCACCGAGGAAGAGCTCCGCTACATCGTCAAGGATTCCGAGGACCTTTCTGAAGAAGAAAAATCCATGATCCACGAGGTCATCGAGATGGGCGACACTGTTGTCCGCGAGGTAATGGTCCCGCGCGTTGACATGACCGCCATGGAGGACACCGCAACTATCGCCGAGGTCCTGCGCGTCATGCGCCAGACGGGCTTCTCGCGCATCCCTATCTACCACGAGAATATCGACCGCATCGTGGGCATCGCTCACATCAAAGATTTGCTGGAGCCAGTGCTTGATCAGCACGCCAGTGACGAGAAGATCGCGCGCTTCGTGCGTTCCGCGGACTACGTGCCTGATACCAAAGACATCATTCCGCTGCTCACCGAGATGCAGACAAGTCGTGACCAGATGGTTATCGCAGTTGACGAGTACGGCGGAACTGCCGGCGTCATCACCATCGAGGACATCGTCGAGGAGATTGTCGGCGAGATTGAGGATGAGTTTGATCCGGACAACAAGTACCTGACGCAGCTCTCTGATAGAGAGTGGCTGGTAGATGGTCGTTTCTCGCTCAATGATGCGAATGAACTTGGATGGCCGGTAGGGGAGTCCGAGGAGTATGAGACTATCGCGGGCTTTGTGCTGGATTTGGCTGGTCATCTGCCTCGTCCGGGCGAGGCGTTTGAGAAGGACGGCTACGTGTTCCGCGTGCAGTCGATGCGCCGCCGTCGCCTTTCTTTGCTGCGCGTAATTGCACCAGAACCACAGGTAGACGGTGAATCTGAGCCAGCCGGCGAAAACTCTGACACATCAGAAAATGAATAACTAAAAGAATGATTACAATAGAGTGAACCAATAGAAAGAGGTTGAAATGGCGCAGTTGATTTCTATCAAAAAAGTTGTGGTAGGACCCAAAAACTTGACCGCTACCGTTGAGTTTTCGGCTAAAGCGCCACGTTTGACCTCAGAAAACGCTGAGGCAACTGAGCGCGTGCTTGAGCTTTTGCCTGGTCTCTCCGAGCACCTGTGCTTGGGTGACGCTGACGCTCGCTTTGGCCTTGTTGCCAACGACACCGAGGTTGCGCACTTGCTTGAGCACGTAACCGTCGAGCTCCTGGCCCTGACCAACCTTGCGGGAGACGTCTCTTCCGGCAAGACTTCCCTGGTAGATTCCCGTCGCGGCCTCTACGAGATCATCCTCGCATGTCCAGACGACGTGCTGGTTGCAGCCTCGCTTTCCAGTGCTGTATGGCTCCTTAACTGGGCATATGGCAACCAGGAGGACGCCGATCCAGACATCAATGCAATCGTCTCTGGCCTCGTTGCGCTCATCCAGAGCCTTAACGGCGAGAAGACCGATGAGCTCGCAGACTCCGCGGAACCTGAGGCGGACGCTGCACCCCAGGCAGAGAGTGTAGAAGCAGAGGATTACGCTGCCGACAACTCCCCCGAGGACGTCGCTGATGCCGCAGCCGCTGATGCAGTTGAGGCTGAGGTTGCAGACGCTGAGGAGAATAACGCCGAGGTCGCAGGCATCGGCGCAGCTGACGAGGACGTCGCCGAGCCCGCAGACGTCGCCGAGCTCGTAGCCGACGCCGCCGAGGCACCCGCCGACGAGCTTGCTGCCGACGAGCTCGCCGAGGCAACAGCTGCTGAGGACGCTTCAGACGACTCCGAGGTCACCGACGTCCCAGATGACTGGAACATGATTAACGTTCCTCGTTCAAAGCCCGTTCGATAAACGCCCTTATTGCGGTATGATTACATACAGCGTTTTGCTGTTTAACAGGAGGTACTTATGAGCAAGAAGTCTGCTGGTTTCTTTCTAGGCGCTATTTTTGGTGCTGCTGCTGGCGCTGTAGCTGGTCTTTTCCTAGCTCCACGTTCCGGCGAGGAGACTCGCGCTTTGGCTGCAGATGCTGTCAATGACGCATGGGATTCCGCACTTGATTCTTACGAGCGCACATCTAAAGTTGTGAGCACTAAGATTGACGAGGTCAAGCCTACTGTTGACGCAAAGACCGACGAGCTCCGCGCAAAGGTTGATCTTGCTCGTGAGCGTATGGATCAGCTTCGTGAGTCGCTTTCTGACGCTGTGACCTCTGCTTCTAACACTGTCGCTGACGCAGCTGATGTTGTTGCAGATTCCTTTGTTGTTCCAGAGCCAACCGCCACAACCGCTGAGGCCCAGGCAGTTCGCATCGAGAACGTTGAGTCCCACGACCAGGAGCACGCTGGCGAGGGCTACCAGGAGGCATAAGCCTCACTTACAAGCAATGTGACGGGACGCCTTATGACGTCCCGTTTTTTATAGAGAGGTTTCACGTGAAAACAACCGAGCTCCTTGGTGCAAAAGTCCTTCTCCCCAAAAAGCCTGCTACAAAGGGCAAGCACGCGGGAGAAGAGCGTTTTTCCAAGTTAGGAAAAATTCACAACGTGGTTTTTGCACCCTTCAAACAGGGTCAGTCCTCGCAGGTAGTGGGCGTGATGGTTCAGAAGCCTGACATTGCTGGCATGATTAAGCAGGATGACGCGTTTGTCACGCTGGAGTCTCTGGAGACCATTGAGCAGGGACTTTGCGTAAAAGATCCCGAGAATAACGTCGATAAAGCAGCAATCAAGCGTTTGAACTTGGATTTTGATACCTGCATTCTATGGCACGGTATGGAGGCTCGCACTAAGAGTGGAAAAAGTCTGGGCTACGTGAGCGGCGCAGAGTTTGACCAGGTCACTGGTATAGTCTCGGCATTTCTTGTGGGTGACGGCGCTGGATCTGAGGCGCTGGTAGGCTCGTTTTCCATCAAGCCTGAGTGGTTGCTGGGCTACTCCAACGGCGCCATGGTCCTCTCTGATGAGGCAGCAGATGCCCAGCTCACTGGCGGTCTAGCTGCAAAGGCAGGCGAGGGTTACGCAGCAGCTGCCGCAAAGGCTTCTGAGGCCACCGCTAAAGCCGGAAAGGCTGTTGCAGAGGCTACCGAGAAGGGCGCGTTTGCCCTGGGTAAGACGCTGGCCAAGGCAAAGCGTGCTATCGAAGATGCCACCGAGCCTGACGCAGAAGACGATTCCGAGCGCCCAGCTCCCGTTGCTGCAGAGGACGTTCGCCTCGAGAAGCCATCTGCAGAGGAGCAGGTCGCCGCTGACAAAGCTGCTGCAGACAAGTCCGCCACTGACAAGTCCACAGCTAGTAAGCCTGCTGCTAAGTCTGCAAGTAAGTCGTCCACGCAGGCCACCGCTAACAAGGCCGCTAAGGGTTTTGGTATGCAGCTTGGCCGCATGGGCAAAATGTTCTCTGACTTCAAGGACGAGTTTGACAAAGCAAGCAAGTAATAAACAGCAGATAAACGTATAAAACAAAGGGCAAGAAGATTGATCTTCTCGCCCTATTTTTGTGTTGCAGTTGCGTGACGCGAGCTACAAGCCCATGGCCTGCAGAATGAACATCACAATGGTCAGGATGATGACGGTGACGATGGTAAACCAGGTCAGCGCGTTCCAGATGCGGCCGTTGGCGTACTTGCCCATGATGTGTTTGTCGGCGGCAATAATAACCATAAAGACAAGTAGAATTGGCAGCAGAATACCGTTGATGACCTGGGCAGCCATCATAATGCCAAAGAGGCTCATGCCTGGGATCAGAACAACCAGCGCAGAAATGACCAGGACGGTTGTAATAATGCCGTGGTAGACAGGGGCCTCCTGCCAGCTACGGTCGGCTCCGCGCTCCCAACCAAATGCCTCGCAGATAGCGCTTGCGGTAATGCCTGGTAGAACGCATGCCGCAAGGAAGGACGCGCCAACCATGCCCAGCGCAAAGAGGGTACTAGCATACTGACCTGCAAGTGGTTCAAGTGCGCGAGCAGCGTCGGCAGCGGAATCAACAGAGATTCCGCGAGGGAAGAGGACAGCGCCGGTGGTCAGCATAATGAACCAGGTAATGACCTCGGCCAGGATTGCACCGGCAACATTGTCTGCACGCTGTGCGGGAATGTCACTGGTATCAAGGTTTTTCTCGACAACATTTGATGCAACCAAGAAGATCATGTACGGACTGATGGTAGTACCAATATTTGCAACCAACAGAGAAATGTATGACGGTTCAGCGGAAGGCTGCGGAATGATGGTGACGCGCAGAGCCTCACCCCAGTCTGGTTGAGCAAGCACGCCAGCCACCACGTATGTGACAAAAATGCAGCTAATTGCCAGCAAAATTTTCTCGATGCGGCGGTACGATCCGCCAACGGTTAGGAGCCACACCATCAGAGCGCTGATAGGCACTGAGACGTATGTTGGGATGCCAAAGAGCTCCATACTGGACGCAATACCTGCGAATTCGGAGAAGGTAACAGCAATATTGGAGAGCAGTAGTGCGCCCATCGCCAGTGTGGAAAGGCGAATACCAAAGCGTTCGCGTACCAGCGATGCAATACCTTTACCGGTGACGCAGCCCATTCGAGCTGCGGTTTCTTGAACCACAATCAGCAAGAAGCACATGAGTGGCACGGTCCACAGCTGCGAATAGCCAAAGGTAGCGCCTGCGCTCGAGTAAGTTGCAATGCCACCGGCGTCGTTACCAGCAAACGCGGCGAGAAGACCGGGACCCATTGCCATCAAGATGTACTTGAGGCTGTTTTTGTTGACCGGAGCCTTCTCTTTAGATGCGCGTTTGCCCTGCTCGACAACGCTTCCGTCGCTCGCAGTAAGCTGGCCAGTCGCATCTTGCTCTGCAACCGCGTCCTGCTCTGCAGCAACGTCCTGCATTGCAACCGTGCTCTTTACCTCTGCATTCTCTTGCGCCATTTACATCACGCTCACAAGTGAGAGAGCGTAAGAGAGGACGAAGAATGTCACCACCGAAAGGCTCATGGAAATCAGGGTAAGCGTGAGACCTGAAGTTTCCTGGTTTTTCTCCTCACGATGGCGAAGTACAGCCAAGAAAATTGGGGTTAGCAGGAAGGAAATAAGCGTAGAGCCAGCTGCTGCACCAAAGATCTGAATAATGGTCTGGTCAAAGAGCGCGGCGTAGAATGCGCCTGCATTTGGATCGTAGGGGTGGAACAGAGCTTCTAGCAGGGCGTGAGCTGCGGCACCAAGGATGCAAATGAGTCCGCTGACCAGAAGACCCAGTAGAAGCGAGCGGAAGGCAAAGCCTAAGATAGAAGGAGACTTCTCGCTGCCAGGATCGTCTGTGAGGAAGAAGTTTGTCACGTAGTTGACGGTATTCTCGCTTAAGTTCAGCGAGATTGGCATGGTAATAGTGCAAAGAGCTGCGAAAATACCCATGATTGGATTAGATGTTGCGGCTGTTCCTACAAAGGCAGCAATCACAACGGAAGCAACCCAGAACAAGAGCCAGAGGTTGCGGTGGAGGAACCAAATAATGTTGCGGCCACGGTCGCCAGAGTCGGAATCGCTCCTGCCGCCACCAACAATCTGCAGGTCCTCGGCGTGCTCCTCTTCAAGAACGTCAAGAGCATCGTCGACGGTGACAATACCCAGAAGGCGGTTGTCATCAGAAACAACAGGCATAGCCAGCAGGTTGTATTTTGCAATGTTTCGAGCAACGTCCTCCTGGTCGTCTTCTGGCGAGGCGGTGACCAGGTTCTTATTAGCAATCTCCTCCAGACGAGTTTCTGGCTCGGAGACAATCAGGCGGTTCAGGGTAACAATTCCGGACAGACGGCCATCCTCATCAGTAAGATAGAGATAGCGGACGGTCTCAAAGTCCTCGTCCAGGTTACGCAGGCGATCAAAGGCGTACGCAACGGTCTGATCCTCAGGAACAGAAAGCGCCTCAGACGTCATAATACGGCCGGCGGTGTACTCGCGATATCCCAGCAGCTGTCTAATAGCGCGCTGCTCCTTAACGCCCATCAAGCGCAGGAGTTTCTCGGCACGATCATAGCTCAGCTCGGAGACAAGCTCGGCTGCGTCGTCTGGGTCCATCTCGGACAGGATGCGAGATGCTTCTTTTTCGTTCAGGCCACCGATGAGCTCAACTGCCATGGCGTCGTCGTTGAACTCTGCCATTGCACCGGCTCGCTGCTCGTCATCAAGCTGGGCAAACACCTGGCTACGCAGGCGAGAGTCCAGGCGCTCGATAATGTCAGCAACATCAGCAGGGTGCAGCTCGTCCAACGTCTTGTGGGAGACGGAGAGTTTAACGTTGGAGAGGTCGCGCTCAACCAGGTCCATGTAACTCCACGCAATGATGCGCTCTTGCATGGGGTGGCCCATAGCGCGTGCAATGCGGGTGACCAGGTGCTCTAGATGGGGAGAAAGGCTGCGCAGCAGACCGCGTGCGCCAACCTCTGCGCCCAGAAGGCGAAGCTGCGTTGAGCTGGTATCGGAAAGCTTGAGGTCATTTACGCGGACAACACGAATACCACGCGTATCAACAATCTGCTTGTTCAGAATATCTCGGGCGAGAAGAACTTCGTTAGGCTGCAGGTACGAGAAGCGAATCTCGGTTGAAGGTACCTTGAGCCTGATGACGTCCTCATCGTAGGTATCAACATACTTGCGCCAAGAAATCATCATTGGCGTGCGGCCAGGGCCCATAAAAGCAAGGGAAGTAATGCGAGGAAAAACTTCTCCGGTAGCAATTCCAAGGTCGGAGACAGAACCGATCTTCTCGCCTTCTGAATCTAGAACCGGATTACCCATTAACTGGGAAAGATAAATCATGTGTGCTCCTTACATGCGTCCGAAGACTAAAGCGTGGCTTTTGGCGAGAAACTCCGCGTACTTGCCACGGGGACTGCATTGCGATTTCACCCCTCACGGTGCAAATCGGCACACCGCAAGAGGTCAGCGACTGTGAGGTCGAGGTTTCATGCTGACCTTTCTCTTCATCCAATAGGACGTGAATTGTGCTTGCGAGGACAATTCACAGATGTAACTATTTTAACGATTTTCTCGCGAGGCTGTAAAGACTCTTCACATAATCTAGCTGCTCGGATTTACCTGCAGTCGAGGTGTGACCGCCACGCGTTCAGTGTGCGACCGGCGCGCGTGCGACGTGCGCAGTCAGCGCACGGCTGGCCCGATTAGCGAAGCTTGACAGCACACAAAAAAGCCCGGTACCTGCGGGAATGCAGATACCGGGCTGAGCTGGTACAAAGTGTAACGAAACAGCTCTTAGAACTGTACGTTTGGTGCCTGACGAGCGGACTCGTCGGTAACCTGGAAGCTTGTACGTGGGGAACGTCCACCAGCAAGAAGGTTGTTTGGGAAAACAGCGATGATGTTGTTGTAGTTCATAACAACGTCGTTGTAGCTCAAGCGAGCGTAGCTGAGGCGGTTCTCGGTGTCAGTAAGCTCTGCCTGGAGCTCCAGGAAGTTCTGGTTTGCCTTGAGCTCTGGGTAGTTCTCAACAACAGCAAACAGGTTGGTCAGAGCGTTGGAAAGAGTGCCGGAAGCCTGCATCTTCTCTTCAGGAGTGCGAGCGTTTGCGACTGCAGCACGAGCGGAAGTAACTGCCTCAAAAGTCTGAGACTCGTGAGCTGCGTAACCCTTAACGGTGTTGACCAGGTTAGGGATCAGATCGTTACGACGCTGAAGCTGCGTATCGATAGCTGCCCAAGCGTTATCGCACCTGTTGCTTGCGCGGATGATGTTGTTGTGAATGCTAATGGCCCAGAAAACCAAAAGGACAATAACTACAACTGCGGCAATAATCATGCTAAATCCTTTCAATCACTGACAATTTTGTGTCAGCCATCCATTTGGACAGGTTCATTATACCCAAAAGTAAAAATCTAAGGCGTTTTTGATTAAAGCTTTTAACTTGTTAAGGAGTCTTTCGGTGAATGGAATGCTCGCCCACACACTGGCGAGAAGAACGTGGAGCTAGAAATGACGTGAGATGGAATGGAAGTTCTGGAAGTAAAACATGGAGTTGAGGGCCGCCAAAAATGGCGGAGAGGGAGGGATTCGAACCCTCGGAACGGGGACACCGCTCAACGGTTTTCAAGACCGCCGCATTCAACCACTCTGCCACCTCTCCAAAGCGGTAATATCCTACCGCATAATTCAGTTTTTTGCGAGTAGGGGATTTAGCAAGTTAGGTTTTGCTTCATAATTAAGTGAAGACAAATTAGTGTCAGGTTCGTGACGGATTTACGTCAGAATCGCGACAGAACAGCGACAGATTAGTAGCAACAACCAGACAAGAGAGGAGCAGCTATGAGCGACGAAGCGCAAGAGCCTTTGACCCCACAGGCTGCTCTTGATCAGAAGTACATGAAACTTGCTCTTGAACAGGCAGA
>CAUUHE010000022.1:0-21008 GCA_963544885.1 uncultured Atopobium sp.
TAAATCCCAAAGACGTCCATAGAGCTCGTTTCCAAGCAGCCAGCCCTTCTCGGTAGGCCTGTACGTAGTTTTATCCTTAGAATCTTCGTTATTGACGCATTCTAGCAGCTCATCATGCAAACAGGAGTCAAGCACTTTTTGCATCGATGGCGCTCCAAATACTCGTTCAGACTCAGTCAAAAGCGCATGAGAAATTGGTTCCATAAGGCGAGCGTGCAGCATCAAATCTTCTGCCACAGCTTCTCTATGAGTCAGAAATTCAACATTAAACTCTGTCGAGAAGAGCGATGCACCTTCAGCAATTTTTCTTGGAGAATCAAGGACCACCAGTCGCGCGCGAACAGCGTCTTGTGGACGAGCAGGTAAAGAAGTGTTTCTCTCCGCAAGCATGTCATACTCAGGTGTGGTAAGCATGCTTGCAGCGCTGGTACCTAGACCAAGGTACGATTCCCCCGTCCAGTACATCTTATTGTGCTTGCAGCTCTTCTTGTTGCGAGCGTAACTTGCTACCTCGTAGCGAACAAATCCCGCTGCTTGAAGCATCTTTGAGGCAGCTTGCATTCGATCTGCCTGCACGTCGTAGGCGTTCCAAGGAATGTCTTTATCTTGGGTTTGTTTAGCCAACGCCGTACCGTCTTCAATGGTAAGTGGGTAAACACTCACATGATCCACTCCAAGCGAAACAAACCTTGAGAGCGAATACTCCCAGGAGCTCTCTGTTTGCTCGGGAATAGCACACATGAGGTCAACAGATACGTCGTAACCAAGCTCTTTTGCGGCTAAAACCCTGTCATACGCTAGGTCAGCCGAGTGAATTCTGCCAAGCCTCTTAAGCTCGTTATCGTTAAAACTTTGAACTCCCAAAGAAATTCTCGTTACTCCACCTTTAGAGAGATTGGCGAGAAGATCGTCAGATAGTGAGTCTGGATTTGCTTCCATGCTGAACTCACTAGGCTGCGTAAGAGCTGAGACGTTCTGCGCCAAATCTGCCGCATCTTGCCCAAGCAAGCTGGGAGTTCCGCCTCCCATATAAACCGTTTTAGTAGCTGCTAACAGCCCAAGTTGAGCGGCTTCATCTAGCTGATGTTTTAGTGCATTAACGTAATTTTTCATGCGATTATCATCTTGTCTTGTGGACCAAGAAGAAAAATCGCAATAGAAGCATTTTTGTGCACAAAATGGGATATGCAGGTAAAGTGCAGGAGTGGTCGTTTGGTTGTATTTAGACTGCCAGGAATCCACAATGAATCACAAGCTAAGCGGTAGATTGTGTTCAGAAGACTCTTGCTCATCCTCAAGCTGCTTGACGGTTTCTTTAATCTCTAGCGCTAGATCAATAAAGTCTTGAGCTGTAACGCACCTTACTGACTTTCCACGCCAATAGGCCGCGTTGGGAATACCTCTGAAATACCAGGTAGAAAGACTTCTAGCGCGAGCTATATGAATGTGGGCAGCATCAAGCAACTTTACGTGCATCATAAAAGATGCAAGCATTTGATCAAGCGTTGGGACAAGCACAGGTTGACCCTCAACTAAAGCTTGAGTGTTTTTAAATATCCACGGATTTCCATACGTTCCACGAGCAATCATTACAGCCGTCACACCTGTCTCTGTAAGAGCATGAGCTGCTGCTTCAGCAGAGAGCATGTCGCCAGAGCCTATGACCGGAATAGAGACGGCGTCGCAAACCCTATTAACTGTCTCCCACTCTGCCTGACCACGATACATCTGGGTAGCAAAGCGACCGTGAATAGCAACGGCAGATGCTCCAGCAGCCTCCATGGCGCGAGCAAACTCAGGTGCCACTTCCTCATCCTGACGTCTACCTCGTCTAATCTTTACGGTAACAGGCACCGCGACCTCAGAAAGACAAGCTTTGACCAGCTCTGCAGCAAGCTCTGGGGTATCGAGAAGGGCTGAACCCTCCCCTTTTTTAACCACCTTAGGAACAGGACAAGCCATATTGATATCGATAAGAGCAAGTTTATTTCCTAGGCGCTCACTAATCTGAGCTGCCGCTTCTTTAAACTGCTCTGGCTTTGAACCAAAAAGTTGAACAGCAATATCTGGCTCAGTTGAAAGGGGCTCTACAAGCTCCCAGGTTTTATCGCCACCATAATGAATTCCTGCGACAGAAACCATTTCTGAGTATGCAAGACCTGCTCCGCCCGCTCGAGCCATAGTGCGATACACACCATCACTGACGCCAGCCATGGGTGCCATAAGCACAGGATTTGCGGACAGGCGCTCCTTGAGTGAAGATCCTGACGCAAAAGGAACAATATGTGAAGAAAGGCCTGCTTGAGGTGCGCAGGTTGAAATGATTGTTTGAAGCGACTCCACAAATACCTTCTACTCGTCATCAACCTTGAGAACAGCCAAGAATGCCTCTTGAGGTACTTCGACTGAGCCAATCTGCTTCATGCGCTTCTTACCCTCTTTTTGTTTTTCAAGCAGTTTGCGCTTTCTGGAAATATCACCGCCGTAGCATTTAGCCAAGACGTCCTTTCTACGTGCGCGAACGGTAGAGCGAGAAATGATTTTATTGCCAATAGCACCTTGAATAGGAACCTCAAAGAGCTGCTGAGGAATGATGCCTTTTAGTCTGTCGCAAAGACCACGAGCAAGATCATATGCTTTGTCTTTGTGAACAATAAACGAAAGCGCATCAACGACGTCTCCAGCAAGCAAGATATCAAGCTTAACCAGGTCAGAAGTGCGATACGAATCAAACTCATAGTCAAGTGAGGCATAACCTTTGGTTCTACTCTTAAGCTGGTCAAAGAAGTCCAGGATAAGCTCGGCCAAAGGAATGCTAAAGATCATCTCGACGGACTTATCAGACAGATACACCATGTCTTCAGATACGCCACGATGATCAACAACAAGCTGCATAACCGTACCAACAAACTCAGGAGGCACAATAATCTTTGCCTTTAGGTATGGCTCATCAATGCGGTCAATCTTGGTAACCTCTGGAAGATCTTGAGGACTGGTAATCTCAATCATAGTTCCATCGGTCTTGTACACGTGATAGTCAACAGAGGGACTGGTAGCAATCAAGTCAAGGTCAAACTCACGCTCAAGACGTTCTTTGACAACTTCCATGTGGAGAAGACCCAAAAAGCCTACTCTGAAGCCAAATCCCAAAGCAACAGACGTCTCTGGAGACCACGTAAGAGATGGATCATTAACGTGCAACTTATCAAGTGCGTCACGGAGATTCTCGTATTGTTTGTTATCAACCGGAAAAAGACCGGTAAATACCATTGGTTTTGCCTCACGATAACCTGGTAGTGGTTCTGAACAAGGATTTTGCTTATAGGTCAGCGTGTCTCCAACGCGGACAGCTTCAGGATCTTTGAGGCCAGTTACCACATAGCCAACTTCACCAACAGAAAGCTGGTCAACAGCCATCTCAAGAGGTCTCTTAGCGCCAACTTCTTCAACAAGAAAAGGCATAGATCCCTGCATCATAAGAAGCTGATCGCCAGCCTTGATTGAACCATCAAAAACACGCACTGTTGCAACGACGCCTCTGAACTGATCAAAATACGAGTCAAGGATAAGCGCCTTAAGTGGAGCTGTAGGGTCTCCCTTTGGAGGAGAAACCAAATATACCAAAGCCTCAAGGAGCTCGTGAATACCCTCACCTGTTTTACCGGAGACACATACCGCATCATCAGCCGGGATAGCAAGAACATCTTCAATTTCTGCACGTACCTCTTCAGGTAGAGCAGATGGAAGGTCAATCTTATTGATTGCTGGAACAATATCCAGGTTAGCGTTCATGGCCAGCATGGCGTTTGAGACAGTCTGTGCCTCAACGCCTTGCGTTGCATCAACAACCAGCACTGCACCCTCACAAGCAGCCAAAGACCTTGAGACCTCATAGGTAAAGTCAACGTGGCCTGGGGTATCAATCAGGTTGAACTGATAGCGCTCTCCGTCATCTGCGTCATACATGACGCGGACTGCATTTGATTTAATGGTAATTCCACGCTCACGTTCAATGTCCATAGTGTCCAAGAGCTGTGACTCCATATCGCGTTCTTCAACGGTATGAGTAAGCTCCAAAATGCGGTCACTGATGGTAGATTTACCGTGATCGATGTGCGCAACAATAGAGAAGTTGCGAATATGTGAAGTATCCTGTGTATTCATAAGGAAAATAATAGCGTAAACTACCCCCTTCGTGCTATACTTCAACAGCTGCCTCAAACGTGTCTCAGCGAAGAGGCCTCACATAGTAAACACCGAAAGGAACCGCACGTGGCTAACATCAAGTCTCAGAAGAAGCGTATTCTCACCGCTGAGAAGGCACGCCAGCGCAACAAGGCTGTCCGTTCCGAGCTTAAGACTGCTATTAAGGCAGTTCGCACTGCTGTTGAGGCAGGCCAGCTTGAGGACGCACAGGTTGCAGCTAACAAGGCATCCCGTCTTCTTGACAAGGCTGCTTCTAAGGGCATCGTACACAAGAATCAGGCTGCTCAGCGTAAGAGCGGCGTTCAGAAGCTTGTTAACACCCTTAAGTAGTTCTTATCTACTTTTAACTTTTTAAAACGGACTCCTTGGAGTCCGTTTTTTCTTACCTTAATTCTTTGAATCTACACATTTGAGACGCCACATAGAGCAAAGATGAGCTTGGTCATTGTGGTTGTTTTATCTTCTCCACTCTTAAGACCACGTTCTGCATCTGCACAGAGACTCAAAATATGCTCAAGCTCGCCATCAGCAAATTGGCGCGCCCATCGTGCATAATTTCTTACTTGCCAGTCCTGCTTACCTAAAACTGGACCAATTTCCCGCTCTGTACCACGCTTAACCATAGACCTAGCACAAATGAGTTCTCTTACACGTCCAGTCATAAGTGACAGATTGCCAATAGCTCCCGACTCATCCATCTGACTGTAAAGCTCCAAAGCCTTTTGAGCATTTCTCGCTGACAAACTGTCGAGAAAATCCCATGGCTTGACTTCCACTACTCGTGCAACATGAGTTTCTACAAACTGAACGTCAATTGCACCAGGACGACCCAGCAGAGCTGCTAAAGATTTAACTTGAGAATCAAGCATGGTGGTATTATCACCAACACGACTTATAAGCTCATTGGCCACATTAATTGGGATTTGTAGTCCGTACTTTCTTCCAAGATCCCCAATGTATTTAGGCAAATCTTTTCTAGAAATTGCACCACAATTAATAACTGCAAGCTTACCTAACGCATCTACTGCTTTATAAAGCCTTGTAGTTTTTGCTAGCGTCTGTGCAGAAAGCATCAGTGTAGTAGTTGGATTAGGATTTTTTAGATACTCCACAAGAGCTTCTGATACAGACTTAGGCAATTTACCAGCATCATCAATAACAACAATTCGCCTAAAATCACCCATAGGAAGTGTTTGAGCAGAAGACAAAACAGATTCTGGAGTCAGCTCAGCGCTTACAGAAATCTCATCAAGGTTAAAGGTAATAAAGCTCTGGTTAAGACGGCTTTTAAGCTTATCAATAGCCCTTGCACGCTTCATCTCATCAGGGCCAACAGCCAAATATGCAGCTAGTAACTTAGCCTGCTCCGCCATCTTTTTCCTCCTCTAATTCTG
Organism: uncultured Atopobium sp.; assembly: GCA_963544885.1. Lineage (GTDB taxonomy): Bacteria > Actinomycetota > Coriobacteriia > Coriobacteriales > Atopobiaceae > Lancefieldella. Next base: position 5,601 of record CAUUHE010000022.1, read on the forward strand.
TATCTACTTTAGCATGTTGCACGCTCACCCTAGGTCCATGTTCTCCAGGAAATACTGTGACGTCTCCATAATCTTTTGTGCAATAAAACCTTGCACCAACACCCTCTAAGATATCCACCGCTTCCTGTTTAGGATGTCCATAACGATTATTCTTTCCAGCACTTGCAACTGCTACCTCGGGTTTTAGTGCGCGAGCAGTTTCTGGATAGAGTGACTTTGCCGCTCCATGATGTCCGACTTTTAAGAAATCAATATCGCCAACATCACCCGATGTCACCGTCTCTTTTGTTTGATCTCTTTCAGCATCTCCCGTTAAAAGCGTAGTTAAAGTATTTTGCCCATCGTTATACGTCACATAGAGCTCAACCGACGCATTATTAGCTTCTTTAGCTTTATATCCCCTATGTGGCCACACTACCCGGACATGAAAGCGACCAACATCAAATTCATCACCATATAAAACTTCATAGGAACCACTACCAGAAATCCTCTGAATGGCTTTCTGTAACTCAGGCTTCTCTTGTTTTGTTATTCCTTCTCCAACTAATACCCGTCCTGTCTTTACCGAACCAACCATGTACCTCACGCCACCAGCATGGTCCTCGTCAAGATGTGTGAGCAAAATTGCATCAAGATATGAAATGTGTTGTCGCTCCAGAGCGTCATTAACCACATCTCCCACGCTTGTATCTACAAGCAGAGAGTGCGCGCCATCACTCAGCAATATGGCATCTCCCTGGCCAATATCCATCACACAAATCCTTGTGGGCGAGAAAAACCTCCAGTAGATGCTTAAACCCAAGATAAGCATAACTGCCATTGAACATATGCCAACTAAAACCGCTCTTTTTCCCTTAGGCCAAAACAGGTAGAGCGCCACCATTGCTGCAAAAACAGCCAAAGACACTATCCAACTCATGTCAGTTAGCGACACACTTGCAAAAGATCTTTCAGATATAAAAGAAGCAAGCGTCTCTATAAACTGACCAAGAGAATCCACTAGAAAAAGAGCAATTTCTTGAACTGGCTTGAATCCACTAAAAACTATTACCCCAATTCCAAATAAGCTCAGAAGAGAAAACAAGCTTGTAATTAACGCGCTTGAGAGAGGTGCAAGTAACGAAAAGTGGCCAAAGTACATACATGAGATTGGAAGACATGAGAGTTGAGCAACTGTTGTTGCACACATGGTGTTTCGTACATGAGAAAACGATTTTCTTAGAACATTCTGTACTTTTCCATAGCCAGATACGTGAAAGGCAATTTTTGCATAGTACTGAGCAAGACCACCATATATATTCATTCCAAAAATACAAGCTAAAGACAAGGTAAACGCAATGTTTACGCTCAGCTGTGGATCAACACAAAGCATAAGTAGACCCAGAGTTGAAACAGCAGATAGCGTGTGTTGTTTCCTGCCAACACATTGCATAACGTATTTTTGTTCAACAAGAAGTATTGCCCTTATTGCAGATGCAGGTAATCCACAAAAAAGCGCGTAACTACTGAGTAGAATTAAATTTAATACTCCTCTCAAAAGAGGTTTTAGCGTTAGCTTTTTAAGAAAAGCATCAATAAAGGTAGAGAGAATTACCATGTGGCAACTAGATATGGCTATAAGGTGCATGAGACCACAGCGCATAAATATCCGAGGAATGTTAAAGCTATACAAGCTGGATCTATATGCACAAAGACCACATACAGCTAATGCTCGACCAAAGCTCACCTCTGGCTGAAGTTGAGAAATGCAGCTTTCTCTAAATTGAGCAACTTCTCCAATAACTCCCTCATCATAAGATGTGGAATTTACCTTGGTTATCTGAATTGAACCAAGTACTCCTCTCTTAAATTGTTCGTCTGAAAATTCCTTATCTTTATACCGAGCAAACCTACCCTCGCAGCACAGATGTGTTTCTCGTAAGAATGGTTCTTTGGCATATATGCCCACAAATCCAATACAACTACCTTGATACAGAACAGACGCCTGACCAGTCCATGCATGATTTTTGTAGACTAAATCTCTTGATACAACGAGTTCAAAATCATGTACGGAAGTTGACTCTAAAAGACTCACTGACGCCATTTGACTGTCGTATATAAAGAAAGACCTGATAAGGATAATTACAAGTAAAAGTAAAGCTACCCCAACAGTCATAATGCTGGTATGCGCATGCTGCACATACCAAAATCCCAAAGCAGCCACCATACATATTCCTAGAATATGAATCAGAACAGTATCGAGCGCTGCACCTTTTGCAATAAAAACTTGAAGCCATAAGCAGACAAAAAGCAAGACGCAAAGGCTATACGGAATAAAAGGCCTAGAGGGTTGTTCTATCACCTTAGACACGAATATTGTCCTTAAGCTGATCAAACTTTTTCTGACCAATACCAGAAACGCGCATCAAATCTTCAGTAGTCTTAAAGGGTCCATTCTTTTGTCTATCTGCAACAATTCGCTTAGCCAATCCTTCTCCAACGCCATGAAGCTTGGTAAATTCTTCTACGGTTGCTCGATTAATATCTACAACTGTCTTTTTGTCACTTTTCTTATCTGTCTGCTTGTTGCTCGTAGCTTTATTTTGCTCTGGCTGCAAAATCTCTGGCGGTGCCTCTTCTCCCTTTCGAGGAATATAAATTTTTTGACCATCTTCTACAGGAGACGCAAGATTAATGCCTTGACTGTTGGCATCTTCAGTCAAGCCACCTGCTATTTGAATTGCGTCGTTTACACGTGGATTTACCATCTGAAGTGCATACAGACCGGGTGATTTAACGGCTCCATCAACATGAACCATCATTTGAGGAGATGCTTCTTTAATCTTATGGTCATCTCCTGGCTGCTCTGTAGACTTATCCTCTTGCGAGTGCTGTGGATTTTCCGCAACAATCGCTCCCTGTGTCGAGTTTGCTTGATTATGCGATCTGTCAAAAGACTCTGATGTTCCAGTGCTAATCATCCCAATAAATACAACTACTGAAACAATACCTAGAACAACCACAGCAATAACCGCCAAGAGTTGCTGCTTAGAGAGGTTAAACCTTCTCATCAATTTATTAATTATTTGAGTGCGGTTATTTGAAATCTGAGCCATACAATCACCTCAGATTTATATTCAACTATTAGGTTAATAAGAAACACGACTTTTAACTATTTATCTGGTGATCTTGTCATAAAACTGCTGGTAATCTGACACAGTTATAAACAATTTGCAGATAAGTGAAGCAAACTGAAATCAACAAAATTGTCCTAAATAAGATTATCAATCCACTCAAATAAAAAATCCGCCCCTTCACGGGACGGATTCTTAAAATGCATCTAAGCAAAGCCATCAAAGCCTTTGATCTGCAGGAATATCCTAGTCAGTAATAAACTCTGCAGGAGCAAGCTCTTTATGACGAGCGGCAAGTGTTTTTGGTGGCTTATATGAAGGACACTGACTAAAGTCAATGTACTCAATATGCTGCATAAGGTCATCAATCATGGCTTCATGATCAAAAGAATTCCATGCCTCAAGCACTTCTCGCATTCTTGCGTGAGTCTCGGGTCTGCGAGGCATAAACAGTGTGCAGCAATCAGGAGCCGTCTGCGTTGAGATATCAAACGTATTGATATCTTGGGCGCGACGGATGATTTCTTGCTTGTCAGAGCCAATCAGAGGCCTCAAAACAGGTATGGTAACTGCCTCGTTGACAGCAGCAATGTTATCCAGCGTCTGAGAAGCAACTTGGCCAAGTGACTCGCCAGTTACCAGCGCTTTAGCGCCCTCAAGCTCTGCAATCTTCTGCGCAATGATGTACATCACACGACGATACATAATGACACGAAGAGCCTGTGGAACAGCAAGAGAAATCTCACGCTGATGCTCGCCAAAAGGCACAACATACATTCTGCCAATAAGACCAGCGGGCTCAAGCGCCTCAATAATATCTTGACACAGATATTCGCTGGTATCGGAAGTCATAGGGCGACCAGAGAAGTGAACGGGAATAACTGTAGCGCCCCTACGACCAACCATCCATGTTGCAACAGGAGAATCAATACCGCTTGAAAGAAGCGATACTACTTTGCCAGCGGTGCCAACAGGAAGGCCGCCAACGCCGTGAATAGATGCAGCGTAAACATATGCGTTACCCTGAACAACATGCACATAGACCGTCATATCCGGATTATGCATCTGAACTTTTTTATCAGGGAAGTTCTCACAAAGTACTGCGCCTACAAGCTGGTTAATCTCAATGGAATGCTTTGGATAGACCGTTGAGGAACGGCGAGCATGCACTTTGAACGTAGTAAAGTCACCGGACTCCCCCAGTGCCTTCACGGCAGCGTTACAAAACTCCTGCTCATCTAAGCCGCAGCGATACGCCAAAGAAGCGCGAGCAACGCCTGGAACCTGGGCCACGGCATGTTGCAGCTCTTCAGTTGCTTGTTTATCAGTGGTTTCTACAAGAAGGTAGCCAGAAATGCGAGAAACCCCCGCCACTGGAAAGTGTCGGAGGGCTCGTCGCAAATTTGTTACCAACTGATTTTCAAAAGTGGATCGGTTCTTACCCTTTAAACCAATTTCGTGGTAGTGAACCAGACATACTCTTTCAGTCATAACTCTTAGTAAACGATGGTGTTCTCGCCCTTAATTGCCTCGTCAAAAGAATCTTTAACAAAGCCAAGGGTACCGTCGTTAATCTCTTTCATAGCAATAGAGACAGAATCTTTACCACTTGCAACAGTAGTAATGTCATCAAAATCCTGAACAGCGGTTACACGCAGGTGCTGACCGTGAAGCATATTGTTAATATCGCAAGCACGCTTAGAAGCAAGTGAGCAAAGCAAGAATGGATTCTGCTCAGTCTTCTGAAGCAGGCTGTCAATCTCAGGCTTAATAACAGACATTAAAGCTGACCTCCGTCTGATTCATAGTCATCAAAAACTTCCTCGAGCTTGCTCAGAGCAGTCTCAAGGTTGTCGTTCACAATGCAAACAGTATAGTCGTTTGCATGCTCCATTTCACGCGAAGCATTAGAAAGTCTCGTAGAAATGGTCTTCTCGTCTTCTGTACCACGGCCTCTAAGGCGCTGTTCAAGCTCTTCAAATGAAGGTGGCTTAATAAAGACGAGAATGGCGTTGGGATATTGTTTGTGGACCATAAGTCCACCCTGAACGTCAATCTCTAGAACAACAGACTGACCTGCAGAAATCAGGCGATCAACCTCGGATTTAAGCGTGCCATAGCAATGGCCATGAACATGAGCCCACTCAAGGAATTCACCAGCATCAACGCGCTTTTTAAATTCTTCATCGGAGAGAAAATGATACGCAACTCCATCGACTTCTCCTGGTCGTGGAGAGCGTGTAGTAGCCGAAACCGTCAGGCCTAGGTTTGGGCGCTTGTCCCTCAACAGAGAGACAAGCGTTCCTTTTCCTACACCTGACGGTCCAGATACTACAAAAAGTTTGGCTGAACGAGCCACTACTTGGTCAGTGCCTCGAGGAGCTGCTCACGCTGACGAGCGCCAAGGCCCTTAACGCGGCGAGTTGCGGAAATTCCGAGCTCGTCCATAATCTTTGCTGCCTTTGCCTTGCCATAGCCAGGAAGGGACTCGATAAGAGCAGAAACCTTCATACGCTCAGCAATAGGATCGGTAGAATCAAGGACCTCTTTAAGGGAGACCTTACCAGTCTTAACCTTCTCGCGAAGCTCTGCACGAGCGTGACGAGCCTGAGCTGCCTTCTCAAGTGCTGCCTTGCGCTGCTCATCGGTAAGTGTAGGTAGAGCCATTGTTCCTCCAAACATCGTTTTCGTACTTCATATACGAAACTCAATTTAATGTGCCTTTTGCACTTCAGCAAAATAGTTTGCCACATAACACGTTATTTACAAGGGGTTTTTTAATATTTCCGCATCAAAAACCACCTGTTCATCACAATTCCAACAACTTCCGTTAATTTTTGAGCTCAGAAATGATGGCTTCAAATGCTTCAACTTGATCGTTTGCGCAGGTAATTGGCCTACCAACTACCAATTTGCTAGCTCCGGCCTTAATTGCTGCAGAAGGTGTGGAGATTCTGACTTGATCGCCCTTCTCGGCACCTTCTGGACGAACTCCTGGGGTCACGATGAGAGCATTTGGTCCCAAAAGCTCTCTCATTTCCTGTGCTTCCTGGGGCGAGCAGACAATTCCGTCAGCGCCCGCGTTATAAGAAAGAGAAGCCAAACGAGCAACCTCGTCCTTAATGGAACCATCAACACCAATGGAATGGAGTGCATCCTCGTCCATGCTGGTGAGGACAGAAATAGCTACTAGCTTGGTGCGGCCGGACTCATCAACACCACGCTCCGCTGCAGCCTCTTCTGCACCTTCACGGCCAGCAGCAATCATCTGAGCAGTTCCCAGACCGTGAATAGAGAGGATGTCTGCACCTGAGAGCGATGCAGAGTGGACAGCGCCTTTAACCTGGAATGGAATGTCATGTACCTTGAGGTCCAAGAACACCTTGAAGCCACGTGCATGCATCTCGTCTACCATCGAGGGTCCGTAGCGATAAAAGAGCGTCATGCCAACCTTAACCCAGCGTGCATGGCCGGCGAGAAGATCGGTGAGCTCCAAAGCTCTTTCTCTTGTGCAATCAAGCGCAACAATAACGGCGTCGCGTGCCTGCTCATCTGTTAGCATTCAACAGCTCCAATCAGCTCGTGGATGTCAGATACTCCCTGGGACTTTGCCCAGTCAGTAAGCTCGTTCAGAATACGTGGAGCGCACATAGGGTCGTAAAGATTTGCTGAACCAACAGAAACAGCCGTAGCACCTGCCAGAATAAACTCCGCAGCGTCCTCGCCTGTTTCTACGCCACCAACACCACAGATAGGAATAGAGACCGCTTGTGCGCACTCCCAGACCATACGGACAGCAGCATTGTGGCAGAGAGGACCACTGAGGCCTCCTGTTGGCTTAGAAAGCCTGCTTTTTCTGATGTGAACATTAATTGACATACCAGGGATGGAATTAATGAGTGTAAGACCATTGGCGCCCTCAGCCTCAAAAGCCTTACCAATCTCGGCAACATTGACGGGAGCCATCTTGACCAAGATAGGCAGCTTTGTCAGAGGACGAACTGCCTTCATAATCTCTGTGGCCTGCTCAGGAGTGCCACCCAGGGGCTTACCGCCCTTCTCGAGATTTGGACAACTCACGTTAAGCTCAATAGCTGAGATGTGTGGATTAAGCTCTTCAAGGCGCTCAACAACGTCAATCATCTCTTGGACGGAATGTGCTGCCATCTGCATGATAACGCGTGTACCGCGGCCCTCAAGGTCTTTCATGTAGTCATCGGTATGGGCGATAAAATCGTCCACTCCAGGATTAGCAAGACCAACGCTATTCATCATGCCGCCGTTGAGCTCGCACATACGAGGAGCAGGGTTTCCTTCCCAAGGAACACGGGCAACGCCCTTCATGGTAATTGCGCCAAGCAGAGAAACGTCGTAGAAGCCCTCAAACTGCCAGCCATAACCAAAGGTACCTGCAGCGGTATTGATAGGGTTTTTCATCTGGATGCCACCCAGATTAACGGCCATTTTTACCTGATCTACCATGCGATCTCCTTTGCCTCAAAGACAGGTCCAACCATGCAAGCAGACGCATAGCCGCCCTTAGCAAGTGGGACATTGCAGGTGTTACATGCACCAAAAGCGCAGCTCATCATACGCTCCATAGAAACCTGGCAGGCAACGTTATGAGCAATGGCCAGCTTGGCCACGCTTCTCATCATAGGCTCAGGACCGCAGGTATAGATGGCATCCCAAATGCCCTGGCTCAAAGGCTCTTCCAAAACTGCTGTTACAAAACCCTTGGTGCCTTTGGAACCATCATCTGTTGTGACATAGACGTTCTGTGCGCCTAGCGCGAGAAGGTCTTCTTCTCCAAAGAGTTTCTCGGCAGTCTGCGCACCAATAACCGCATCAAACTCAACGCCAAGCTCAGTAAGCTTGCGCGCTGCTGCAATGATTGGCGTGATGCCCACACCGCCTGCTACCAGGACACTTCTCTTGCTAGAGGCATTGAGTCGCCAGGGGCGACCGCACGGAGCTGTCATGTCGCTGGTGTCCCCTGGCTTCATCTGTGAAAGCCTGCGTGTGCCCTCGCCCACTGTTGCGTAAATAAGCTCAAGCGTATCAGTTGCTTTATCAGCAAGCGAGAAGGACAGTGGGATGCGAAGAATATGGCGCTTATCGCCTGGTACGTTGACGTTTACAAACTGACCAGGTTCCAAGGACTTACAAAGACCCGGTACCTCAAGCTGAGCTCTATACAGATTCTGAGCAACCTGGGTATTGCTCAGAACTGTAAAATCAAATACCTGTACATTTCCACGTAGTGGCATTACTTTTCCCCTCCAGGAACAACTACCTCATTGGCAAGAACACGCTTGCCGTCAACAAACACATCAGTTGCAACGCCATAAAGCTCTGCGCCAATAAAGGCCGAGTTCTTAGACTTGCTCTCAAAATACTCTGACGTAATCTGAACCTTCTTTTCTGGGTCAAAAAGGGTCAGATCAGCCTTATAGCCCGCAGCAATCTTAACAGGCTCAAGGCGCAGAATACGACGAGGATTAACGGCCATTGCGCGAACAAGACCAGTGTAAGAAAGCTTGTTGGTGCGCACCATATTGGTGATCATCAGAGGCAGCGAAGTCTCAAGGCCAATGCAGCCAAAGTAAGAGATTTCCCACTCACAGTCCTTCTCGTGAGCTGCATGGGGTGCATGGTCGGTAACAATGCAATCAACTGTACCATCCGCAACAGCAGCCTGAAGTGCAAGAGCATCCTCAGCGGTTCTGAGTGGTGGATTCATCTTAAGGTTGGTGTTATACGTATCGGTGATGTCATCCTCAGACAAGAAAAGATGGTGAGGGCAAACCTCTGCGGTAACCGGCAGACCTTCCTTCTTAGCTGTGCGCACCAGCTCTGCTCCCCTGCCCGTTGAAATGTGGCAGATGTGCAGTGGACAGCCGGTAAGGCGGCAAAGATCAATGTCTCTGGAAATCTCCAGCTCCTCGCCAAGTGCTGGCCAGCCAAACATACCAAGACGCGTACTTGCGCGGCCCTCGTTGACAACGCCGCCAGCACTGATGGACTCAATCTCGCAGTGAGCGGCAACAACGCGGTCAAACTGGGAAACGTACTCCATAACGGTACGCATCATACCAGCGCTTTGGACGCCGTGGCCGTCATCAGAGAATGCGGATGCTCCCTCGTCAACCATGTTGCCAATCTCAGCAAGCTCTTGTCCCTTAGAGCCCTTGGTAAGGGCACCCATTGGACGAACATGAATAAGGCCAACCTCATTGCCGCGGTCAATCTGGAAGCGAACGGCTGGTCCGTTATCGGTAACAGGATTGGTGTTTGGCATGGTAGCAACATCAGTAAAGCCACCGTGAACCGCAGCTCTAGAGCCCGTCTCAATAGTCTCTTTGTACTCAAAACCAGGATCTCTAAAGTGGACGTGCATATCAACAAGGCCAGGTGCTAGTACCTTGCCTTTTGCGTCAATTACGGTATCTCCCTCTTGAGGTGCAACGGTTGCCGCAACTTCAGCAATAGTTTCTCCCTCAATACGAACGTCCATTACGGCATCAAGGTTAAGCTGTGGGTCTACAACACGTGCACCCTTAAGCAGAAATGCCATCAGAGTCTCCTCCCAAAAGCAGATACATTGCGGCCATGCGCGTCAAAACGCCTGCATTGACCTGGTCAAGAATACGAGAGCGAGCACAATCGGCCACTTCGCTGTTAATTTCCATGCCACGGTTCATAGGACCTGGGTGGCAGATAATTGCCTCAGGCTTCATCAGCTTACTGCGGCGCTCGTCAAGGCCCCAAAGCCTGTTGTACTCACGGCGAGAAGGAATAGGAGCTCCTTCCATACGCTCCAGCTGCACGCGAAGCATGTACACGACGTCAACATCGCCAATGACTTCATCAAAGTGTGAGGTCTGAGAGCAACCAAACCAACTTGGATCGTCTACGTGGAATGTTGGAGGACCAACCAGAACAACCTCTGCGCCCATAGTCTTAAGCGCTGGCACCAAAGAACCAACAACGCGGCTGTGAGAAAGGTCACCAACAATGGCAACTTTAAGGCCGTCTAAGTGTCCAAAGTTCTTGCGAATGGTATAGAGGTCAAGCATTGCCTGAGTTGGATGCTGATGCTTACCGTCGCCAGCGTTAATGACCACGGCATCAGTGTGCTCGGTAATCTTTTGTGGTGTACCTGCAAGTCTTGCGCGGCAGATAAACATATCAACGTTCATAGCGTCGATAGTCTGGATGGTATCTGCCAGTGACTCTCCCTTAACAACAGACGAGGTTGAACCTCCCATATTCAGAGCATCAGCAGAGAGGCGTTTCTCGGCAAGCTCAAATGAAGAGCGAGTCCTGGTGGAAGGCTCCAAGAACAGGTTGACGATAGTGCGACCACGAAGTGCTGGCACCTTTTTAATATCCCTGTTGTTTACAGCTTCAAACGACTGAGCAGTATCAAGAATCTGCTGGATATCATCACGCGTCAGGCTGTTTGTATCAATCAAATGTTTAACTGAAAGCATTAGTTTCCTCCCTCAATAAAGGGGTCAGAATAGTCAGCTTCGTACAGCAAGACGCAGTCCTGACCATCAATTTCTTTAACATTTAAGCTGACTACCTGGCTCTTTGATGAAGGAACATTCTTTCCCACATAGTCAGGTCTAATAGGAAGCTCACGATGACCACGGTCAACAACAACTGCTAGCTGAACGCGCTCAGGACGGCCATAGTCGATGAGCGCATCAAGTGCTGCTCTGATAGTTCTTCCTGTCTGAAGAACATCGTCTACCAGCACAACGCTTGTACCTGTAATATCAAAATCGATATTAGTTGCGTGGAGAACCGGTGCGGTGTTTCTTCTAAAATCATCGCGATAAAAACTGATATCAAGTGAGCCAACTTTTGGCTTAAATCCGGTAAAACTCAAAATCTTGTCCGCAAGACGAGAAGCCAAAACCTCTCCACGGCGAATAATGCCCACCAGAGCAACGTTTTCAATTGAATCGTTATTCTCGACAATTTCGTGAGCAATTCGTGTAAGCATGCGGTCAAGGGACTGCTCATCCACAATGAGAGAGTGCGAACCTTCTTGAGCCATAGCGCCTCCAATAAAAAAGATACCTCACCTGACCAGGCACAAGGTATCCAAAAGGCAAAACTATGACTATGAGCCTTACGGGTATCTCGTACCACATTTAAAGACACACATATTGTACTCGTACAGACCCTAACTTTTGGTTAGGAATTTTAATTATCTCTTGAGGTGCTCGTAAGCTTCACAAACTTCATCCACGGGACCAAGCATGCGCTGCTTTCCCTTCTCAATCCAAATAGCGCGGTCGCAAATGCGCTGGACCAGATCAATAGAGTGAGAAACCAGAAGAACGGTAACGTTATTAGAAGCAACGAGCTCTTTGATACGGTTCTCGCACTTTTGCTGGAAGAGGAAGTCTCCAACCGAGAGTGTCTCATCAACAATAAGCAGGTCAGGCTCTGTAACGGTAGCAATTGCAAAGGCAATACGTGCCACCATACCAGACGAGTAATTCTTGAGCGGCATGTCCATAAAGCCCTCAAGCTCAGCAAACTCCACAATCTGGTCAAAGTGCGAGTCAATAAACTCCTTCTTGTAACCAAGAAGAGCACCGTTAAGGTAGATATTCTCTTTAGCGGTCAGCTCCATGTCAAAGCCAGCACCCAGCTCAATAAGAGGCGCAATAGTACCTTTGACCTCGCAAGTTCCCTTAGAGGGCTCAAGTACGCCAGCAATGATTTTAAGCATGGTGGACTTGCCGGAGCCGTTTGTGCCCACCAGACCAAAAGCCTCGCCGCGCTTGACCTCAAACGAGATGTCATCAAGGGCCTTGAACTCCTTGAAAGCAACCTCGCCACGGGCAAAAGCAATAAAGTACTCTTTCAGCGAGTTGAACTGCTCAGAAGCAATATTAAAGATCTCTGAAACGCCGTTTACCGCAACAACCGTCTCTGCGTCTGCAGAAGGAAGTGGTGGACGCATAAAATCGTCTTCACCAGCAACAACTACCCAAGCAGTAACGGTCTGAGGATTGTTGTTCGTGTCAAATGCATCAATGTAGAGATGATAACGACCAGGCTCTGGGAAGGTGTATGTCCACGAAGTATTAGGAATTGAGTCGCCAAACTGGTGCTCCGTAGTATCCCAAAAACCCTCATCCCAGCGGTCATTCAAGCTCCATACGTAGTGAAATTTGAAGCCCTCAGGATCTGCACCAATAATCTTAGGAGTAGCAGTTACAGTCTCTCCAGCACGAATCTCGTGCGTATCCAAGGAAACCTGAACTGACCAGCCTAGTTCTTTATTTGGTGACTCAGACATACAACTCCTCTAATCAACTATTGCCTGAACAGTATAGCTGATTATGGCGAGAAACCCGACTTTTTAAGTTACTTCTCTACTTCTGTGGTGCTGCTGTGGTGGTACGAACAATAAGTTTAGGAGCAATCCTAATTGCCTCAGGCTCATACCCTGGCTCGGATGCACGAATTGCATGCTCAAGGGCTACGCGACCACGCTCCAGCAGGTTAAAGCGAACGGTTGTCAGCGAGAAGTTTGGCAGATAGTCTTCAAGAGAGTCGTCAACACCAACAATACTGACATCATCTGGCACGCTGAGCCCTACCTCTTCAAACGCTGCAATGACACCAAGCGCCATCTGGTCATTTGCCGCATACACCGCAGTAAAATTACGGTTTTCTCGCAGTTTTTTACCAATTTCATAGCCGCTGTTAGCAGTCCAGTCACCAGCAAGTGGCTCAACAATTTCCAGGCCATACTCAGACATGGCATCTCGCCAGCCCTTCTCGCGAAATTGCGAGTCAATGGAGTATGAAGGGCCTGCTACAAAACGGATTTTGCGGTGACCGAGCTCATAGAGGTGGTCGATAACAAGCTTTGAGCAACCATACTGATCAGAGTCAACAGTTGTGCAATAGGGATGCTCGTGCATGGTAAGAAGGACTGTTCCAAGGCCTGGCTGCGGCACAAATGATTCAAAATCTGATGCCATAAGGCTCATGCTAATAATCATGCCGTCAACGGGAAGATTTGACATACGATAAGAAATGTCCTGCAGGCAGAGGCCGTCGTCGGAGCCTTTCTCAATCATTGTAATTGCATATTCATGCTCACGAGCTGCAGAAACAATACCATCAAGCGTGGCTAAGTTACCAAACTCGCGAATGTCGTACAAGCAAAGTCCCACCGATTGATACGAGCCAGATCTCAACGATCTACCTGCAAAGCTTGGCCTAAAGCCCATAGACTCCATTGCTGCCTGGACTTTTTCTCGCGTGGCCTTGCTGACGTTCTGGGCGCCATTAGCAACACGAGAAACGGTCTGCTGAGAAACACCAGCAACTTGCGCAACATCAGCCATTGAAACAGAGCGCTTATTTGAGCTAGAACTATACGAGCGAGTCACGAATTCCTCCGATTATCTGCTTGTTTACGTACTCATACTAACAGGCAGATTGACATAACGCGATAAAATTGCATATTTATCAGCAAATTAAACGCTCACGGTAAAAAAAGAACCGTTCGGCGAGAAGGACTTTTGACCTGCGCTCTAACCGTTTGCCCCCGCAAAAATACCACTGACTGAAAACTTAATAATTTCCTGTTAGTTCGTTATGAGTACGTTAACATAGTAAGGGTAATGCACTATGAGTGGTATCTCGGAGGTATCCGATGATTGATGTTCGACCTTTTGATAGTTTTGTTAACTCCCCTGCTGCGCTTACCTATACTATTCGCGGCGCTCATTCAGCAGTTAAATTGAGCAATTTTGGTGCAACCATTCTTGGCATTTCTGTACCAGATATCTATGGCACGCAAGCAGATGTCGTTCTTGGCTATGGCTTGTTTGACTTGTATTTAGATAACCCCGCCTGCTTTGGCGCATCCATTGGACCTTCTGCTAATCGAGCAGATAAAGCAGAAATCCCGCTTAATGGAGTTGTCTATCACCTTCCTAAAAACAACGGTCCAGACAATCAAAATAACCTGCACACTGATTTAGTTGCTGGTATCCATAAGCGCATTTGGCAGGCAGAAATTGATGAAGCGCATAATACGGTAACCTTTAGCATTGACCTGGTAGATGGAGAATATGGACTGCCAGGAAACCGTCATATTACCGCGGCCTATACGCTTGTTGAAGAAGCCTCACAGTCAACGCTAAATCTTACGTATACCTGCACAACTGATGCTGCAACTTTTGTAAACATGACCAATCATGTCTACTTTAACCTCAACGGTCATGATTCTGGTGATGTTCTTGGTCACCAACTTACTATCCAGGCAGACTCATACCTGCCTCTACGAGATGACTCAGTTTCTGTAGGAACCATAGATTCTGTCACAGGAACTCCCTTTGATTTCCGCACACCTAAGACCATTGGCAAAGATCTTGACGCAGATAATGAGCAGCTCAAAATTGCTCGTGGTTATGATCACTGCTTTGCTATTAATAACTATGAAAATGGTCAGCTACGCCCTGCTCTTCTCGCCACATCAGAAAGCGGACGCTCACTAGAAATTCAAATTACCGCTCCTGGCGCCCATCTGTATACCGGCAACTGGCTTGACGAGGCGCGCGCAAAAGATGGCGCCATCTATAAGCCTCAGGCTGGTTTTGCATTTGAGAGCGAGTTTTATCCAGATTGTGCTCACCATGCAGAGTGGCCTCAGCCTACCTGCACGCCTGAGCAGCCTTACAGCTCGCAAATTGTTTATCGATTCTTTTAAGAACCTGGCTTCACAGCACTAAAGGGAAAGGAACACCATGGCTCACACGTTTGACGAGAAAACCACAGCTCAGCTCAATCGCGCAAAAGAGCACTTTGAGCAAATGTTCGGAAAAGCTGACCGCTATCTTGCGGTACACGCGCCTGGTCGCTCCGAAATTGCTGGTAATCACACTGATCACGAGGGTGGTCATGTCATTGCTGGTGCCCTAGACGTTGCTATTGACGCAATTTGCGCCCCTAACAACCTGGGCGTTATTCGTGTTGCCAGCGTGGGATATGATCCTTTTGAGGTTGACTACACAAATCTTGAGCCCACCGAAGCTGAGTATCTGAGCACTAAGGCTATTGTTCGCGGTATGGCAGCTAACCTGGTCAAACTTGGTTTTGAGCCATCCGGCTTTGATATGGCAGTAGTTAGCAATGTTCCTGGTGGCGGCGGACTTTCTTCCTCTGCTGCGTTTGAGGCTGCAGCCGGCCGTGCAATGGAAGCCCTCTGGGAAGGTGGCAGCGAGATTTCTGCTGTTAAACTTGCCCA
>CAUUHE010000023.1:0-19698 GCA_963544885.1 uncultured Atopobium sp.
AAAACATACGATAATCGCATGTCAGGACTCTGCCAGAAATGGCAGAGTCTTTTTTCGCAACTAGAAAGAAGTTAAAGTTTTTAGAATTTCTCGTTGAAATATTCCACAAGTGGAATTACTATCTTAGTAAGATATTCAACAAGTGGAATATAAGGAGATGAGAGATTTGCTTAAACAGGGGATTCTTGGTCTCTTGAATTATGGGGATATGTCCGGTTACGAGATTAAAACCATCTTTCAGCAGTCGCTTAATTACTTCTGGACTGCTCAGACAAGCCAGATCTATAGAGAACTGCAGGCGCTAGAAAAAGACGGCTGGGTCACCGCAACGCTGGTTGCTCAGAAAGGAAAGCCGGACAAGAAGGTTTTCTCGATAACTGAAGCTGGTAAAGAGGAGCTGAACAGATGGCTGAGGGAAGACTCTCAGGCCTCGGTGCTGCGCATTCCGCTTTTGATGCAGACGTTCTTTAGGGGTGAGTGTTCTTACGAGGAAAACCTTGCGTTCTTTAAACGAATCGCAGATAACGCCTCGTCGTTTCCTGGCGGAAGTGAGCTAGCAACGGGCGCAGTAGCCGCTTATGCAGCGCAAATGGGTGACCCAGAAAAGGCGTTGTTCTGGAAATTTACTATCGAGTACGGCAAGATGCACGAGGAAATGCTCAGAGCATGGAGCGAGAAGTGCATGAAGGAGCTGGAGGCGCAGCATGAACATTCTGCTCATTAATGGCAGTCCCAAGGGTAAAGCCAGCAATTCTCTGCGTCTTGCAAAGAGCTTCATCGAGGGTATTTCCGAGCAGCACGTCAATGAAGACGTGACTGTTGAGCAGCTCAACGTTGCCACCATGGACATCAAGCCTTGCAAGGGATGCTTCCACTGCTGGAAGAACACGCCTGGTAAGTGCATTATGTCGGACGATGAAGAAACGGTCATTCAGAAGCAGCTTTGGGCCGATCTGATTATTTGGAGCTTCCCGCTCTACTACTTCAACGTGCCTGGACTGCTGAAGAACCTTATTGATCGCCAGCTCCCCATGAGCCTGCCCTTTATGAGCGACGCAAATAGGGGATACGGGAGCGGCGCCCACGAGTCTCGCTACGATATGTCCGGCAAGAAACACGTCCTTATCTCTACCTGCGGATTTTATTCTTCAGAGGGCAATTACGACAGCGTTACCAAGATGTTTGACCACATTCTTGGCCAGGGTAACTACGAGAGCATTTTCTGCGGTCAGGGCGAGCTCTTCCGCGTAAAGGAGCTTTCTGCACGCACTGACCAGTACCTTGCGCTTGTCAAAAAGGCAGGTGCCGAGTACGCTAAGGGCAGCATTTCTAACCAGACACGGGCCGAGCTCAAAGTTTTGCTGTATCCAAAAGAGATGTTTGAGCAGATGGCGGATGCAAGCTGGGGAATTTCTCGCGATACAAGCGCTCAGAGCAGCACAAACGCTGGCGAGAAACCCGTTGAGCAGCTACCGTTTGACCATATCTTCACCTCCCAGATGGCGGCTTTGTACGACAAGACGGCTTACGACGGAAAAGATCGCGTGCTTGAGATGAACTACACCGATCTTGGGCGTAGCTACCAGATTTTGTTGGGCAAAGATGGCAGTAAAGTCTTTACTGACGGTAGCCTCACTACCACCACAAAGCTCAATACTCCGTTTGAGGTCTGGCAGTCCATTTCTCGGGGAGAAATCAGCGGACCAGAGGCGCTAGGTAAGCACCTGTATACCGTTGAGGGCGATTTTTCTTTCATGATTGATTGGGACAAGTATTTTGGCCCCACTCCTGGCAGTTCAGCTGAAGCTACGCGGGACGCGTCGGCTAAAGAAGTCGGCAACGCACAGAAAAATCCGCAGATGATTACGATGCTGCTTCCTTGGATTACCTTCTGGACTGCAACCTCGTTTGACTCTCAGGTTGGCGCCATGATTACGCTGCTTGTTACTGCTCTGATGCCGCTTATTATGAGGAACTTCAAGTTCACCATCTGGGACAGAATCTCATTTGCCCTGGTTGGCGCATTATCTGCGGGTGTTTTTATGAGCGGAAATGGCGACAGCAATTTGATTGTCAATCTGGGCTACCTGGCTTTTGGCCTTATGTGGCTGGCTTCATGCCTGACCAAAGAACCTCTCTGCGCTGCATATGTTAAGTACAGCTACGGCGGAGATAGTGCCTACAACAATCCGCTGTTCATGAAGACAAACTATGTTTTGGCTGCATGCTGGGGTGCTATGTACGTTTTAACTGCCATTTGGAGCTGGTTTGCGGTTCAAAATGGTGTGGGCGGTATTTTGGTTATTGTGAATAACCTGGTTCCTATTGGAATGGGTCTGTTTACGGCGTGGTTCCAAAAGTGGTATCCAGCTAAGATGGCAAGCGGAAAGTAAGCAGCTCAATCCACTACAAAACTCCTACACATCAAAAGAGAGCCAATACTGAACTGCCTCCCATTTCTTGGACATAAGAAATGGGAGGCAGTTCATGTGTGGGTGATTATGATTCTGCAGCGTGTTAGCGTCGGCTTTTAGGCCTGGCGCACAAAATAGCGCAGCTTTGGTAGGTTCTGCCGAAGAATCGACATGTTCTTAATCAAGATAGCAGGCAGCTAGGCGGTCGCACTACCTGATATGCATCTCTATGCATAAACTTCATCTAATATGCTTAAACATGAATAGACTTATATAAGAAATTTAATTATCGATAAATTTAGTATCTACGGAACACACCTAAGTCAGATATTCTGCTCAATTGCGGGCATATTACACTTCTAAGTCAGATAATCTGCATGTTTAAGGTATTTTCAGCGTAATGTATACGTCTTTTTGACAGATTATCTGTCATAGGTGTGTTTTGAACTGCCTCCTATTTCTCGTGTCCAAGAAATGGAAGGCAGTTCATTACGGGGCTCTCTTTTTGGGTTTCTCGCCATTTTGCTTTACCATAGCAACATAAGGAGATGATGCGACATGAATAAAGCGGCTCAAATTATCAAGAACCTTTCACAGGGCTTTTTGATTTCTGGCATTTTAAGCGCTCTCATGGGTGCATACTACCTGTTTGCTAAGGCTGGACTTCCTCTGCAAGATCCTCCGCTGGCGCTCAAAATTCAATATGAAATTAACTTTGGCGTTGGCGAGAAAATGCTTATGTTAGGTCTAACCTGCCTGTTTATCGGCTGCATTGGCTATACCGTTGCGTGGATTTGCTCTAGGACAGAGAAAGTTCAAGAGCCAAGTAAGTATCAAGCTGGTAGACCTTCTCGACCTAACGAGGCAAACTAAGGCGCAGGTTGCAGTAGAGGCTGAGGCTCGCGCGCAGGTTGAAGAGCGGACTGAAGTCGCAACACCTTGAAGCGCCCTAAGCTGAATTCATGTTCATCAGCAGCAGATGCGGGACAAACACAAAAATTTGAACTATTTTTAAAATAGTATTGTCCATACAAACTATACTATTCATCAGCCAAATTCACTTTTTATGTGAATACTAATTTCTCTCAAGTTTTGACTATCAATTTGTAAGAAAATGTAGCTGTAATATGCACATCTTTTTGAGGGGCCATCATGAAAAAGGGTTTTCTTAAGAGAATCTCAGTCTTTCTAACCATGGTTGTGGCGTGCCTGTTTATGTCTATTAATACAGCTCAGGCACTCGATCGCCAGAAAGACGATAGTGATCTTACCCAGATCAACATTTACCAGTTCACGCTGACCAGAGACAACATGACTGTTCTCTCGCAGGGAGCTGGCGTTAAGCGCATAGAGATTCCTGCTTCTGATACAGGCAATCTTCCTTCAACTGCCTTTGTTGTTCAGCCAACTAAAGACGGTTCCAACCAGCAGTATGCTCAGCCTCTCTCGCTGAAGTTCTCTAATGCTGGCACTGTTGACGGCAAGTCCGTTGACGTTTATGTCACCATTAACTCGCTGGACCTTACTCTTAAGAATGCCAACGCAGATTACAACAATCCAAATAAGACTGACGTTGCATTCTTGACCGTTGATGAGAACTGGGGAACTAAGTCCTTCCAGATTATGGACTACATTGACGTGAATCACCCCAGCTACACTGCTGATATGTTCAGGTCTTATGCAATCAACGCAAACGTAACAGTAGAGCTTAAGTACACCGATGGCACCCCTTGTGACCTCAAGCTTGTTATGCAGCCAAGCGATATTGACGTTGTCGGTGATACTGGCGCAAACGAGACCTTCTCGCTTATTAACGCCAATAGCACCATCAATAGCATTGTTATGAACAACAGGAACATTCTTGTTGAGAGCACCAGCGGTAGCAATATTACCTGGAATCCTGTTCGTGGAACTTCTGGTCCTGACCAGGAGAAGAACCTTGCAGGTTTTGCTGTTAAGTCCAAGTCGAGCAGTATGACGTTTGAGTCCACCAGTGCAGCTACCAGCGGCAGCCTGTTTGGCGTATACACCGAGGCAATTACTCCAGCTCCAGTAAAGGCCGTTGATCCAGAGCAGGCTCCTGCTAAGGCCGGAGAGACCATTACCTATACCGGCACCTTTACGCTGCCAAGGCAGGGCATTGATACCATTGGCAAGATTAAGTCGATGAGCATGGTTGACACCTTTGACGAGCGCCTTGATTTCCAGAGCCTTACCGTAAGCTTTGACGGCCAAACCCTCACTGAGGGCACCGATTACACCGTTGCTGTTGACGGCCAGAAAGTTACGGTCAACATCAAGGACCACCTGCTCACCAAGGCAAATGGCGGCAAGAAGTTTGTTATTACCTACAAGACAGTTACAAACAGCAAGGTAGAGACTGACGGCTCCAACATTGATAACGAGCTCACACAGGTTGTCGACGGAAACGTTGCTCACTCCAACAAGGTAACTACTGAGCTTCTGTACGAGAAGACCCATGAGTTTGTCAGCGGCACTCCTAACAGGGAGCTTCCTCAGGAGGTTCTGGACCTGCTTCCTGGTAAGCAGACCAGAATTCCTAACGGCACTACCGTTACCCCTGATCAGCCACTTGGCGGCGTCACTCGTGTTGAAACTCCAGATGGAACTTGGGTGTTCATCGGTTACGATCACGATTCTGAGGTCATTGACCACAAGAACGCTCACTTCATTGGCGTTTGGGTAGTCCTGCCTCAGCCAAAGAAGGACGTTCTGGACGGTCAGGGTAACTCCATCGACGGCAACAAGGTAACTGCTGGTCAGGTGCTTACGTACTCCGTTACCTACACCAACACCACCAACACCGCTCGCGATGTCACCATCACCGATGTCATCCCAGAGCACACAACTTACGTTGATGGCTCCGCTGATAACGGCGGCACCTACGACCCAGCTACGCGCACCGTAACTTGGACTCAGAATGTTGCTTCAGGCGACACGCTCACCGTAACCTTCCAGGTCAAGGTCAACAAGGGCGAGAAGGACGTCACGGTTGTAAACACCGCTCACGTCAGTGATGGCCTTATCGACACAGACACCAATACCACCACCAACCCTGTTGTCCCTAAGCCTCGCAAGTCCCGCACTCCTTACACTGGCGACGACGCACTGCAGAACACGCTTATGTTCGCTATTGCAGGCAGCGCAGCAGTTCTCTTTGCACTGGGTACGCTCAAGCTTCACGCAGCTAGGAACTAAGCTGCAGCGAGGTTGATGTCCTCAGGGGCAAAAACCGCAGGCATAGCGCACGGTAACTTCAAGCCGCTCTCATTTTGAGGGCGGCTTTTTGGTCGCGCGAGCATGTACACACGCGTTCGTATGTGCGAGTTCGGGCGCGCAAAGCGCCGTTCAAGCGCAAGAACGGCATCCGAAGCGCAAAGATTGCATTTCACGAGCCAGTTATTGCATTTGAGTGATACGAAGTCCCACATAAGAGATGCAACCGTTATTCTAAAGATGCCTTAAGGCAAGGAGATAAGCGGGGTGCAGTTCCGCTACAGCAAGAAAACGAAACGTTAGGTCAAGTAAGTTGTTTGGAAGTGTCATGGAAATTCGTGTAGTTGAAGAAAAGGGTCGCGTGCAAATCGAAGTGACCATCTTGAGCAGCCCCGATGACCCGCGCGTTTCGGGAATTGTCCGTCAGCTCCAAATGGTTGACGGAAAGATGACTGGATACGTTCCCGGTACTATCAACAGGCGCGTCGTTCTTCTCGCGGATGTGTCATGGATCCAAACGGACGGAAACGTGACTCTGATTCACCTGGTAAACGGCGAGACGCTGGAAAGTTCTAGTCGCCTGTCCGAACTTGAGGATGCTCTCAAAGATACGGCGTTTGTGCGCACTTCTCGTCAGGAACTGGTTAATTTCGACCACGTTACGGGCATCAAACCCGCAGGTTCCGGTCGCATGTTGCTATCGCTTGGCGAGAAACCCCTTGTTGCTTCAAGAAAGTATGCCGCCGAAATCAAACGACGCATTGGAATTGTGTAGGGGATAGAGGATTTTCTCGCGCGATGCGCGCCGCTTATTGAAGCTTCAAACAGTACCCGGACCAACCGCTTTAACAGCAGTTTTATCCCAGAGAAGGGAACATCATGGAACGCAACGAATCACAAAACTGGCAAGAAATTGAGCGAGAGACTCAGCAAGAATTTGACGAGGGACTCAATAAAACAGCAGGTCAAATTATGTGTAAAGGCATTTCTTCTGGAGCACTATGTTTTACCGGCATCTCGCTTGTGTATGGCGTCATTGCGCTGGCAATCAATTTTGGCGACAGGCAGAATAACATCACGCTCCTCACGTTGATTGCCGCTGGCGCTCTTTCGGGCATTTACCAGCAGATTTGGTTCAACTACCAGCCTCTGATCACCAAGCTTAGCTACCTTCAGAGATTTCTTGGCTTCAACGTTTGCCTGTTCCCAACGCTTGTGGCGATGGCGATCGTTGGCGGATGGGTTCCAAATATGGCACAGGCATGGATGTCATTTACCGCACTGTACCTGGTCATTCTGCTGGTTACAACCTTAGTCTTCAATGCTATTTTCAAGAAAGAGGAAGAGAAATATAAGGCTGCTTTCGAGAAGTATCAGGCATCTCGTCGCGCATAAAGTTTCAACTGATTCTGGATCGCGTAGCTGCGCCTGAGTTCTGCAAAGAATCGGTAGGTTTTGCCTGAAAACATAAAAGAATCGGTGGATTTGCCTGATTTTGTCAAAGAATCTGTGTCCCAAACACAGATTCTTTGTACTTTTCAGGCTCAAAGGAGCCTTCGCCGAGCTATACACAAAAAGCTCGGTCTGTCGAGAAGACCGAGCTCTTGCGAGTCGTATTTGACCTGTACCTAGGCTGGGCTCGTGCCGGCAAGCGCCTATCGTTTCTTCAGAGCGTTCAGAATGCTGATAATGATGTGGTAGAGGAGCGCGGAAACGGGCCAGATAATCCAGGAACTTTTCCAGTCCTTGGTGATAAAGCTATAGCCCACGTACAGCAAGGTAATGGTGCCAAAATACGCCCTGGCAATTGGCCTGTACTTCAATGCTGCGGATTTGGAGTCTCTCTTGTTGCTTTTCTCGTCGTGAGAGAAATCGCCTTCCTGCAGGAGAATCCTATAGCCGTCCCTGAGAATTCCCGAGTAAACCAGCAGGTAAACGCCAAGAGAGACGAGAATTGCTGCCACGAAGAAGCCAAGGGCAAAGGTGAGGCCAGTCCCATAGTACGAGGCAATAAGGAAGGGGATTGCGCTCAGGATGGTAAGGCAGACGCCGGCCGCCTGCTGCATGTATCGTAATGATTCGGTTGACTCGGCGCGCCTGTGGACGGCGGCTTCGACACCGTATTGGAGCTCGAGAGAAGCTTCCTTGAGCTGCTTAAACTTTGCGAGCTTCATGTCCTGGAGAATCAGCAGGCCAACGCCCGCAGCAATGAAGAACATCATGATGCAAACGCCCGCGATGCCCATCGCATCTGGAGAAATGCGCATCGGATCAAAGTAGAGCGCGTCTTCACTGTATGTTGCAAGCGAGACAAGAAGCGCAGGTCCCAGGATAAAGAGGGTAATTGCGCCCGCTGTGGGGCGAGAAGTTCGTGCGATTGCATCCAGGTATTCGGTGGCTGTGTCGAGAGAAACGCTGAGCTTTGGTGCTGCGTTTTCACTGGTAGATGCGTTGCCAGTTGAGGATTCGCCAGCGGTGCCGCCGTCAGGGCTGTCTGCGGTGCTGCTGGCAGCGGGATCCGAAGAGCCGCTCTGCACCGAAGAGGCCGCGTAATCAGCAGCGATGGCAGTGGCTGGAAGCTCTTCAAGTTCATCTCTGAGCAGGTAGTCTGTGGAAACGCCAAAGAGCTCGCTCATGGCCATGATTTTTTGAATATCGGGCATGGAAGCCATTGACTCCCATTTGGAAACTGACTGTCTTGAAACGCCAAGCTGTTGTGCAAGCTCTTCTTGCGACCAACCATTACGCTTTCTGAGACTCATGATTTTCTCGCTCAGTAACATGGCTGTTCCTTTCTGTTGGTGATGTGGTGGGATTCACATGTGATGGCTATTACTCTAAAAATTGCCTTGATTGCACACCACCAAGTTGAGTTGGAAATTTGTCAACTCTGAGTTGCGTAATAGTTTACCTGCAGAAATGTTATCAGACTTTGGAAAAATAGTTTTAAAAGTCATTTAAATTTTTTTACGTTCGCGGAATATGTCGACCGGACGCGACATTTGTTCAGCATGTCTATGATAGTATCTGCTCACGGATAAATTAAATAATCCATATCAGAAAGGAATGCTCTAAAAATTTTTTGTGCTTCTCGGCGTTGGGCCCGGCGCATAAATTTTGGCGTAAAAGCCACATGAAGAAATTAAAGGTCTGTATCGCTTCATCTGCTCTTGCAGCCGCGTTGGCACTTGCTCCAGCATCTGCACTGGCAGAGGGCACAGCGCCTGCTCCTACAAGCACCACTGGTGTAACCGCTACTACTGGCGTAACTCCTATTCCTGCACCAACCAGAGAGCAGCTTATGGACCCAACGGTTAATCCATACGCTCCTGAGGACGCATACTTCCTTCCTGATGTTACTAACCCAATTCCAGACGGATTTATGGTTGGCAACGCTGACGGTGTAATCATTGTCGACAACGGCGACGGCACTGTTACGGTTAAGGGTCACTGGGTTACAGCAATGGAGTTCGATGAGGTTATTGCAGTTCAGTTTGTTCGCATTCCGGCTCCAACGCCTAATCCAGATCCAACTCCTGCACCTACCCCAGATCCAACACCAGCTCCAACCCCTGATCCAGAGCCTGCTCCAGCTCCTGCACCAACACCAAAGAAGAAGTCCGCTCTTCCTGCAACTGGTATCGCAGACGTTGTTGTTCCAGCTTCTGTTCTTGCAGTAAGCGGCCTTGGTTTTGTTGCTGCTTCTCGTAAGGTTCGCCAGTAGGGGAATCACGCAATCGGACTGCGGCCTCATCTTCGGCGATTGCGACGCCAACCGCGTTGCAAAGCCGACGGGTTTCTCGCCAGAAGAATATAACATGCATGTAAAGTGCCCGAGATTCGGGCGCTTTTTTGTGCGGAAATCGGACGGGCGACCAAGCGGAAATTGGGTACACTCTGGATAACGAAATTCGGAGGTTGTTATGGAAGACCAGCAGCAGAAATTCTCGCAGGACGGTGGCGTGGAGCAGGAGTCGGTGCACCCATCTTCAACTGCGCTTATTCTAGAAGGCGGCAGTTATCGAGGCATTTTTACCGCTGGAATTCTTGACGTGCTTCGCGAGAAGGGTGTCACCAACTTTGAGAGCGTGTGGGGAGTTTCCGCAGGTGCCATCAACGCCGTGAGCTTCAGGTCCAAGCAGATGGGTCGCGCCATGCGCATCATGCTGGCCTTTAGGGACGATCCTCGCTTTCTTTCGATTCGCTCGTTGATCACTACTGGCGACATCGCGGGCGCGGATTTTATGTTTGACGAGATTCAAAACCACCTGGACCCTTGCGATAACGAGGCGTTCAACCAAAATCCCATGCAGATGTACGTGGTCGCGTCCGATGTTACGTTTGGCACGTCGGCGTATCTGCACGTAAAAAAGTTCCCGGAAGACGTGACTATGGTCCGAGCGTCTGCGTCGATGCCAACGGTTTCTCGCATGGTTGAGCTGGACGGACATCGTTATTTGGACGGCGGAACAACCGATTCAATTCCGTTTGCGGCGGCGCTTGGTCTGCCCGACGGAAAAGCTGAGTACGCGGTTGACGTTCCCGACCACACGCCGGCAAAGAAAGCGCTGGTCATTGTCACGCAGGACAGAAACTTCGTAAAAACCGACGTCAACGAGCAGATCGCCATTCGCTCGCAGCTCTATTCGGCGTATCCGTACTTTGAAGCCGCGCTGGCTTCTCGCGCCGAGCGTTACATGGATCAGCGCAAACAGCTCTTTGAGCTGGAGGAAGAGGGTAGAGTGCTGGTGCTTGAGCCTCCCGAGCCAGTTGAAGTCAAAGTTAACGAGAAGTCCGGTGAGGCCCTGCTGTCTCTATACCTGACAGGTCGCCAAGTTGCACTTGAGCGCCTTGAAGAGATTAAAAGTTTTATCGAGTAGGGTGCGCGAGCTAGCGCTCGCGCGACCTGCGGTGGCTTGCGCGTGACCTGCGCAGGGACCAAAAATTGACACGAAAAGAGTTTGTTTTGAAGACACCGATGAACAAGTTTTTGAAGGTAATGTTTGCGCTGGTTATCGTTGCGATGACCGGTGCGGCAATTCTGCAGATCGTCGCTCCCGAGTACATGGGAAGCAACGCCGCTTATGGTATTTCGACCGGATGGCAGCGAGAGATTGGTTTTTGGAATCTCGCGGTGCTCATCATTTTGGTCACCACTTGTTTCCACTACGATTGGGTCTATCTACGTGCAATTTTGCTCGCGCTGATTCTGGGCGGCATTGGAATTGGAACCAATCACTTCATTCATTTTTTGAGCGCTCACGAGTCGGTAAATTTGGTAGGCGCTATCGAGAATTACGTTCTTGCAGTTGGTTGGATGATCGGCTGGAAGCTTGAATGTAACCGCAGAAAAGTCGAAGGCGCTTCCGAGTAACTGCGGAAAGGTCGCGAGCGTTTTCGCACGACGGCGCTATGCGCGAGATGTTATGCGCGCCTGATTTTCTCGCCATGTCTGAGTAATTTTGCTCAGACTAAGTGTGTATTTCAGGCTCAAAAATTTAGGACTACGTAGTCTATCTTTCACGCGCCTGATTTCATCAAAGATTCTGTAAATTTTGCCTAAAAAGGTAAAAGAAACTGTGGATTTGCCTGATTTTGTCAAAGAATCTGTATTCAAAATACAGATTCTTTGCACTTTTCAGGCGCGCATGCTGTTATGGCGCGCCTGGCGAGAAACCCCGTGCACTCGCACCCGCGGCCGGGACCGCACCCGCGCCCCGCGCACCCGCGCACCCGCGACCAGCCCGTGCCCCGCGCACCCGCGCGCTCGCGGCCGGCGCACGTACCTCGAACGTTAACGCAGGCGCGTGATCTGCACTTTCTCGATAAGCGAATCCACAACCGAGCGCTCCGCTGCCTGAGTTCCGCTCTCCATAACGTTTGCGGCGCCCGTGGCCATGGCCAGTCGCAGCGCGTCTTCTGTCGAGAGACCCTGTGCATCCGCAAAGGCAAGCGCTGCCACAACGGAGTCACCGGCACCGACAGTGCTTCCTACCTGGACTTTTACAGGACCTACATACCAAACTTCGTCAGCCGTAGCGTAGACGGCGCCGTTGCCGCCCATGGAAACGCAGACCGTGTCGATGCCACCAGCAACAATCTCGGACGCGGCGGCGGCAATTGCGTCCACGTCGGTCAGCTCGCGACCAAGCATGGCGGAGAGCTCGTGATCGTTTGGCTTGGTAAAGTACGGCTTCTGCTCAAGGCCAGCTGAGAGAGCCGCGCCGTCGGCGTCCAGGTACACCTTCAGTCCGGCGTCGCGCAGCGCACGAGTCCAGCGGCCATACGTATCGGCGGAAGCTCCGCGGGGGAGGCTGCCGGAAAGAACCACAATGTCGCCAGCGGAAGTCTTGGTAATCACGTCAGTAAGCGCCTGGTCAAGCACGGTATCGGTGACCTCGGGACCAGGTTCGTTGATGTCGGTGTTGGTGCCACCCTCGGTGTCGACGACCTTAAGATTGGTGCGCGTCTCGCCGGGAACGGAAATCGCCTGGACCTTGATGTTATTCTCGCCAAGCGTGTCAGCGATCCATTTGCCGGTTTGACCTGCAAGAACGGCGATGGCGGTAGACTCTCCGCCCAGCTTAGCGATAACCTTGGACACGTTGATGCCCTTGCCGCCCGCGTCTCGCCTGAGCCACGTGATGCGATTCACCTGGTCAACGGCAAAGTTTGGCACCTGGACGGTCTTGTCCAGAGCGGGATTGAGCGTGACGGTGTAGATGCTGGGCATAGTCGCTCCTCGGTTTGTGGCGCCGCAATCGACGCTTGAATGGCGCCGAAATCGGCGCAAGTTATCTACGCTGATAATACTTCAGTTTTGTCAAAAAAGTAACCGCGGACAGCGCTGTTACGCGCGTATCCGCGGTCTTTTCTGGCGAGAAACCCGGCGCACTCGCGGCTTGCTCTGGACCCGCACCGCCCGGCGCACTCGCGGCCCGCCCTGGACCCGCACCGCCCAGGCGCCGTCAGCGATTACTTGCTGTCAGCGCTCTTGAACTGGTCGAGAGCCCAAGCGTACGCAGTTGGGGCAACCCTGGACCAGTACTTCCAGTTGTGGTTGTCGCCGGAGTCGCGCTGGTAGTCAACGTTGATACCAGCATTTTTGAGCTGCTCAACAAAGGCGTCCACGTCAGCAACAGGCACTACGCCGTCGTCTGATGTTGTAGCAACAAAGAACGAAACCTGACTTGGATCAACCTCACCAAGATACTGAGTTGGGAACAGCTGCTTGTACAGATCCCATGACCAGCTGGTGGTTCCGTCGCTAAAGGCGTGCTGAGACGTGTAAATAAAGTTGTCGTCAGCAAGCGTGGTCCAAACGGAAGGCGAGAGCAGAATACCCTTGCTAAAGTAATCGGAGTGGTGCAAAACAAAACGAGCCGCACCATAACCGCCCATGGAAATGCCGCCGATTGCGTGATCCTTGCGGTCCTTTGACACGCGATACGTGCTCTCAATGTAAGGTACTAGGTCGTTCATGATGGCAGATTCCATCTTGAGGCCGCGATCAGCGGAGTCAATGTAGAAGCTGTTAAAGCCGTCGACAAAGACTACGATAGCTCCTTGACCAGCAGTTTGAATAGCCTCGTCAAGCATGGTAGATGAATCAAAGCGCTCTAGCAAATTGCGATGATTGCCATACAGACCATGCAGCATGTACACAACAGGATAGGTTTTATCAGGATTGGACTCGTAGTCCGCGGGCAGGTAGACATCATAGTTCCAGTCCAAGCCAAGGGTTGGCGAGTAGAACGATGTAGCTTTGACCGTTCCCTTAGGAGCCTCTTCTTTCTGATCCTTCTGAGCCTCAGACTGAGCGGTTGAGCTGCCCTGAGTGTTTTCAGAAGCGGCTGGCGAGCAACCATAGAATGGAATCACCAGCAAAAGTGCTGCAAACAGGGCAAGCGCGGTGCCCAGTACAACATGATTCTTAAGTTGGGTTTTTAAGCGGGTATTAAGTCGGGTTTTAAGCTGGCCGCCCAGCAACGCAAAGTTCCGGTGCAAACGTGCGATAAAATTTGTGTCACGCATCATTTCCTCCTGACGTTGAAGCTTTGACCTTGGTGTAAACATACGAGCCGGCCAGCACTTCTCGCCCCATAAAATAAAAAGTCGAAACAAAATGCATCGCACAGCAGGCCAAGTGGTTGTTCTTGTGCTGTGGACGGCTTTTTAATGTGGAGAAACCCGTCAAATTTGAACGAATTGTTGCATTCGTGAAGCAACAAAAATTCCCGCGTACAACAGCTAAAGAGTGGAGTATACTTTTAAGGCTTTTCCACAGAGCCCCGTAATCTCTGACAAGAAAAAGCATCGATGACCCGTCCAGGGGTTATCAACTCGTAATTCGTAGGAGGAGTCAAGTGAAGAAGTCGACTCAGTTCGCCAAGGCTGGCGAAGTCGAGCGCAAGTGGGTGCTCATCGACGCTGAGGGCGCAACGCTCGGTCGTCTGGCTACAAAGGCTGCCATGATTCTTCGTGGCAAGAACAAGCCACAGTACACCCCAAACGCTGATACTGGTGACTTTGTTGTCATCATCAATGCAGACAAGGTTGTCCTTACTGGTGTTAAGGCTGACCACAAGGAGTATTGGCGTCACTCCGGCTACCTTGGTGGCTTGAAGATCACTTCCTTCAAGGAAGAGATGGAGAAGCACCCAGAGCGTGTTGTTGAGCACGCAGTCAAGGGCATGCTTCCTAAGACCACTCTTGGTCGCAAGCAGGGTATGAAGCTTAAGGTTTACGCCGGCGCTGAGCACCCACATGCTGCACAGAATCCCGTCAAGATTGAGCTGGAGGGCTAAACGATGGCAGATAACACCGCTGTTTACACCGGCACCGGCCGTCGTAAAGAGGCCGTCGCTCGTGTTCGTCTTGTTCCTGGAACTGGTAAGGTTACCGTTAACGGCCGCGAGGCAGTCCAGTATTTTGGTCGCCAGCAGCTCGTAGACAACGCAACCGCACCTCTCCGCATTACCGATACTCTTGGTCGTTTCGACGTCCTCGCAAACTGCGATGGCGGCGGCATCAACGGCCAGTCCGGCGCTCTTCGCCTGGGCATCGCTCGCGCTCTTCTTGAGGCTGGCGAGTATCGTGATGACCTTAAGAAGGCCGGCTACCTCACCCGCGATTCTCGTGCGGTCGAGCGTAAGAAGTACGGTCTGAAGAAGGCTCGTAAGCGTCCTCAGTTCTCCAAGCGCTAAGGCCGCTGGACCCAAAAAAGTCCTCACAAAGAGACCTGTTGTATATCGGCAGGTCTCTTTTTTGTATACTTTTAAATGGTTGCATTTTGCATATTTGCGCAACCGCTTTAGTCCGCACGTTCTTCTCGCCATCTGGCGAGAAGCCCCATCTGTCGAGTAGTTCGCTGGCGCTTCGCGCGCAAGTTGCTCTCCACCCGACAACACTACATTCGCAGCTAGGAGACGCTTATGAAGTACTTTGGAACCGACGGCTTTAGAGGCCGTGCAAACGAGGGTCTGAACGTCGATCACGCATACAAAATTGGCCGCTTTATTGGCTGGTATTACGGAGCCAAGCAGTCTCGCAAGGCTCGCATCATTATTGGTAAGGATACCCGCAGGTCAAGCTACATGTTTGAGTCCGCGCTTGTCTCGGGCCTGGTTGCTTCCGGCGCTGACGCGTACATGCTGCACGTTATTCCTACACCTGGCGTAAGCTACGAGGTAGTTGACGGCGGCTTTGACTGCGGCGTCATGATTACCGCATCTCACAACCCCTTTACTGATAACGGCATCAAGCTGGTCAATAAAGAGGGCTACAAGATGGACGAGGACGTTCTCGAGCAGGTAGAGTCCTATATTGACGGTGAGTTTGACGTTCCTCTGGCAACGGGTGACGCCATTGGCCGCACGGTTGATTACATGCAGGGTCGTAATCGTTACATCTCCAGCCTTATTGCAAGCTGCGGCTTTAGCCTGCAGGGCCTGAAGATTGGCCTAGACTGCGCAAACGGCGCAGCTTCTAGTGTTGCTCGCCCTGTTTTTGACGCTCTGGGCGCCGAGACCCACGTTATCAACAACGCACCAAACGGCCTCAACATCAATGTTGATTGCGGCTCCACCCACATTGACCAGCTGCAGCGCTTTGTGGTTCAGAACGGCCTTGACGTGGGCTTTGCTTACGACGGCGACGCTGACCGCTGCCTGGCAGTTGACGAGCGCGGCCACGTGGTTGACGGAGACCTGATTCTCTACGTTTGCGGCACCTACCTCAACAAGTATGGTCGCCTGGCTAAGCAGACCGTGGTCACCACCATTATGAGTAACTTTGGCCTGTTCAAGGCATTTGACGACGCGGGCCTCTCTTACGAGAAGACCAACGTGGGCGATAAGTACGTCTACGCTTGCATGAACGAGAACGAGTACAGCCTGGGTGGCGAGCAGAGTGGTCACATCATCTTTGGTGACCTGGCAAAGACCGGTGACGGCATCTTGACCAGCCTCCGTATTATGGAGGTCTTACGAGCAGAGCGCGAGAAACTCTCTGAGCTGACTCGTCCCGTTACACTATATCCACAGCAGTTGGTTAACGTTCGCGTCACCGACAAAGAGGCTGCTATGCAGTCTCCTAAGGTCAACGACGCAGTTGCAGCTGCCGAGAAGTTCCTTGAGGGCAATGGTCGCGTGTTGGTCCGCGCTTCCGGAACAGAGCCTCTGGTGCGTGTTCTTGCAGAAGCTCCAACTGATGAGCTCTGCCAGCAGGCAAATCAGATTGTGCTCGACGCTCTTGAGGAGTATAGGCTCAGCGCTTAAGCGCAGATAGATCCAGGGGATACGATGGCACTGGCAGGAATAGGTGTAGATATGCTTGAGATTGCCCGCATGCAGCAGGCAATTGAGAGACGCCCTCACTTTATTCGCCGTATGTTCACCGATGTAGAGCGTGCATATTGTGAGCGCACTGCTCGTCCTGCGGAGCACTATGCTGCCCGCTTTGCAGCAAGAGAAGCCGTGCTTAAAGCCTTAGGAACGGGTTTCTCGTCTGGTATTGGTTTTCAGGATGTATCTGTTGAGAGAGATCAGCTGGGCAGGCCACAGGCTCGTCTAGCGGGCAAGGCTGCACAGATTGCGGCTGAACAGGGCGTGCAAGAGATTGCGCTTTCTATCTCGTACACCAGAGACGTTGCGGTAGCCAATGCGGTTGCGGTGACCAATGCTGTAAAACCCAAGGTAGATCAAAAGGAAGATGCTGCCCAAGAGCTGGCACGTTCGTTCAAAGAAGCTCGTTCTGTGTTGGATGAGCTTGAGCGCGTGCAAGAACCTATAATTGAGACAACCTTTGATGATGTTGTTAAATCCGAGGAGTAAGTTATGCAGCCGGTACTAAATGTTGAGGACATCAAGCGCGTAGAGATTGCGTTGACACGCGTGGGCGTGAGCGTTTCTGAGCTCATGCATCGTGCAGGTTACGCTGCTGCTCAAGAGGCCCTTGGCATGGGAGGAGACATCTCTAACGTTGTCATCCTCGTAGGTCTTGGCAATAACGGTGGAGATGGCTGGGTGGCAGCAGAAGCGCTGCGCTCTAGAAACTGCAACGTTAAAGTGGTCACTCCGCTAGAACCTGATCAGATTTCCGGCGATCTTGCACGTCAGATGGCGCAGCGCGCCGTTCGTGCGGGAGTCTCCGTGCTTGTTGGCCCTTCTCGCCAGGAGCTGATTGACCTGCTGGCAACGGCTGACGTGGTGCTTGATTGCATGCTGGGCACCGGCTTCCACGGCAAGGTTCGTGCTCCGTTTGATATTTGGATTGAGTGCCTTAATCAGTCTGGCGCTCGCGTGCTTTCTGTTGACGTTCCAAGTGGCCTTTCTGCGCAGAAGGGCCAGGTAGAAAGCGCATGTGTTGTCGCCGACGTCACCGTTACCATGATTGCACTCAAGCCCGGCCTTATTGCTGACGCGGGCCGCGATGTCTGCGGCTCCATTGTCGTAGCTCCTCTGGCCGAGCAGACCGAGCGCCTAGTTGTTGAGGCAGATCCTGTTGCCTGGCGCGTTGATCTGGAAGACTATCTGGCTTCTGTTCCTGCCCAGCTCAACGACTGCGATAAGTACTCTCGTGGCTCCGTACTGGTGGTCGGCGGCTCAAGCCGCTTCCCTGGAGCTGCTGTTTTTGCCGCTAAGGCAGCCGCTCGCGCGGGTGCTGGCTACGTTACGCTGGCAGTTCCTGAGGCTATTGTCAGCTGCGTTCAGATGATGCTGCCAGAGGTTCCTGTTATTGGCCTTCCATGCGACGCTGAGGGCGTGTTTACCGAGGAAGCAGCTCCACTGGTGCTACAGCTTGCCGCCATGCGCACCGTTACGCTGGTTGGCCCTGGCATGCGCGTCTCTGGCGGAACCGTCAAGGTTACCTCCGCGCTGCTTGACTCTGAGCTGCCCGTTATTGTTGACGCCGATGCGCTCAACTGCATTGCTCGCCTCACTAATAACAACCTCCCAGATTTCCCCGAGCTCACTCGTCGTACCGCTCCGCTCATCATGACGCCGCATCGTCGCGAGCTTGGTCGTCTGGTTAACCAGGTAGATAATCCTCCTGCAAGCCTGGTGGGTCAGCTTGAGGCTGCCCGCAAGATTGTCTGGGCAGACGGTGGCTCTGAGCTGGTCATTGTTGCTAAGGGAACCGCAACTGGCTGCGTTGGTGTCCAGAAAGCCGTGCTGCCAAAGCCTGGTCCCGTTACGCTGGCAACTGCTGGCTCTGGCGACGTTCTTGCTGGTACTATTGCTGGCCGCTTGGCTCAGGTTGCTGGTCAAGTTGATGACCTGCCAACCTTCTGCTCACTTGCCTGTGAGGTTCACGCATACGCAGGTCAGCTAGCTGCCGAGAAGTTTGGTGTACGCGGAGCTATGGCTGGCGACATCTGTGACGTTATTGGCCTTGCCTCCGATGCACTTGAAGAGCAGATTGCATTCCCTATGACAGACTTTGAAGAAGCTGCGGAGTAGGTGAGCCTGATGTCGGCATATCCCCAGGATAGATGGGCTTGGATTGAGATTGATCTGTCTGCCGTCCGCCACAACGTAAAGGCGTTTAAGGCCCAGCTTAACCGCGGTGTCAAGATGATGTGCGTGGTTAAGGCTGACGCATACGGCCACGGAGCTGCTCAGTGCGCTAAAGCTATGCAGTCTGTGGGCACCGATCAGTTTGCCGTTGCAACGGTTGATGAGGGCGTTGAGCTGCGCTGTTCTGGCATTGATAATCCTATCCTGGTGCTTTCCGAGCCGCCAGTTACTTCCATTCCAGACCTCGTGCGCTTTGACATCATGCCGTCCGTTTACACGGTTGACTTTGCCCTCGCGTACGGCGAGGCTGCTGCCGCAGCTAACAAGGTTGGCCGCTACCACCTGGCCATTGATACTGGTATGACTCGCATTGGTGTCAGGCGAGAAGATCTTCTTGAGGTGCGCGGTTCTATCGATTTCCACAGGGGTCTTGAATGCGCTGGTACCTTTACACATTTTGCTACAGCCGATGTGCTTGACAACTGGGACTTTGACCTGCAGGTTAATCGCTTTATTGAAGCGGTTACAACACTTAAAAACGCAGGTTATGAGCTGGGTTTGGTACATGCTGACAATACGCCCGGCACTATTCTGCACAAAGATATCCAGTTTGATATGGTTCGTGTGGGCATTGGTCTGTACGGACTTCACCCAAGCAAGCTCACTATTCCCCGCATTGACCTGCAGCCTGTTATGAGCGTGCGCGGTCGCGTGACGCGCGTGGTCTATCCAGCTGTTGGCGATGGTGTGGGTTATGGTATGACCTGGCGTGTTCCTCGCAATAACATCCAGGTAGCTACTGTGCCTATTGGCTATGCCGACGGACTTGCTCGTAGCCTTTCTAACCGCATGGACGTTTTGACGCGCGGAGACCGTGTCCGCCAGGTGGGCAACATCTGCATGGATCAGTTTATGATTGCTGTTGATACCGCAGGTACACATGCTAATAAGCCTGCGCATGAGATTCGCTATGGTGACGTGGTTACCCTCATCGGCAAAGACGGCGACCAAGAAATCACTGCAGATGA
>CAUUHE010000024.1:0-19589 GCA_963544885.1 uncultured Atopobium sp.
ATTATCTGACTTAGGTGTGTTTTGAACTGCCTCCTATTTCTTGTGTCTAAGAAATGGCGGCCTGTAAAAGGCCGCCATTTTGTGTTCGCTTAATAAATGATGAAGCGCTGGTCTTACTTAGCAGGAAGAATAGAAGGAGTGACGCAGACAACATCCTTAAGTCCTGCGGCTTTGAGCTCTTGGATCTGCTCGTCAGTTGCACCTGTATCAGTAATCAGAAGGTCAATATCCTCTGCAGAACCAAACTGGAAGTTGGAAGTAGTGCCCAGCTTAGAAGAATCAGCAACAACATAGTGCTTTCTAGAGCGCTTGAGCATCTGAGCGTTAATTGCTGGCTCAGGGGATGTTGCAGAAGTAAGACCAAATTCTCCCGAGAAACCCGTGCAGCCCAAGAAGCATTTAGCAGCAGTAATGTGCTGGATGCACTCAAGAGCGGTATCACCAGTCATGGAAGCGCGTGGAGGACGGATGTCACCACCAGTAAGGATGATAGAAAGATCGTGGATGTCCTCAAGCAACAGCGCCTTGCCGTTGTTTGTAACAACAGTTACGTCGTGAGCATCAATCCACTCAAGCATCCCAAGAGCAACGGAGCTGGTGTTGATGAAGATGCAATCGCCATCCTCAACGTAGCGAGCTGCTTCGCGGGCAATTGCTTTGTTAGAGCGAATCTGCCTTGAGCCAGAAGGACGACCATAAGGATTAAGCAGGGTAGCAATGCCATACTGACGAGTCAGGATGCCGCGCTTCTCAAGAAAGTCCAGGTCACGTCTGATAGTCAAAGAAGAGACCTCAAAGTGATCAGCAAGCTCTAAAACACTTGCTTGTCCCTCTTTTTCTAGCAGCTCAGTAATTGCCTCGCGACGTGAATCTACGTAAGCCTTACTCCTTTTCATAAATGCCCTCCCTTTATGAGCAACATTTTTTCTTTGAATGTTCATTCATCAATAAAATAGAACATTAGAAGAAGGATATCAAGATATTTCAGAAAATAATAGTATGAATATATATGAATGTTTTAGATTATAAAAAATTTAACATATAAACTTTACATGGGATAATAGAAGGCGCTTCAATTACGTTCATAAAAACATGAACATTTGTATAGCTACTTGGACAAAAGATACGCTGAAAAAATATGAACAACTTTGATTACTGTTTTAGTAAAATTGATTGAAGTTAAGAACGTTTCATGGCATATTATCAAGTTATTAAGACTTGTCATGAGGCGGCTTTGGGCCAATGTGTCTCATTAAGAGAAAGGCAAGGTGGTGCTGTGTTAAGTGATCTCCTTACCGAAGACCTGGTGCAGCTCAATGTTGTAGCTTCTAACTGGGAAGATGCAATTAGAAAGTCTGCGCAACCACTCGTCGATAACAAAAAAGTAACTGAGGGCTATGTTGATGACATCATTAAAGGTGTCAACGAACTTGGCCCTTATATTGTTATTACCGAGCATGTTGCCCTTCCACACGCACGCCCTGAGTCCGGCGCACTTGAGCCTGCAGTAGGCATTACCGTGCTTAAGGATTCCGTTGAGTTTGGTAGCAAAGACAACGATCCAGTTAAGTTTCTTTTCCCACTTGCTGCAAAAGATAGTGAAGGCCACCTTAGTGCCCTTCAGTCTCTTGTTGAATTGCTGAGCGATCCAGATTTCTTTGCTCAGCTTGAAAAAGCTCAGTCACCAAAAGATGTTGTGGACCTTGTCCACGCAAAGGAAGGTAGGTTGTAATGGCTGATAAGAAGTTCCACGCACTGGTTTGCTGCCGTGCAGGTATGGGTTCTTCCATGATGCTCAAGATCAAGATCGACCAGGTCATCAAAGAGAATGATCTTCCAATCGAGACTGAGCACGGTAATCTGGATTCCCTGATTGGTTTCAATGGCGATCTTGTTATCACCATGTCTGACCTCACTGATGAGCTCAACGCTGACGATCGCGTTCCTTCTGCAGTTGGTATTACCAACATTGTCGACAAGGCAGAGATGAAGGAAAAGCTCACCGCTTGGCTCGCAGAGCACAACGCATAAGCTCCCCTTTGTATCTTTTTGGCGGGAGTTTCTCGTCATACGCAACGCTGGTTGCCTTCGGCGAGAAGCTCTCGCCAAACCTTTGACAAGAGGTACTTGTCACTTGATTGAGAGAACTTATCTGAGTAGGTTCGTTGGTTTATTTGCTGAAAGGGATTACGCATGCTCAATGCAATTCTCATGCAGCTTAGAGACACAGCCGTCATCATGGGCATTATTGCTCTTGTCGGCCTCTTGCTGCAGAAGAAGTCCGCTGTGGACGTCTTCTCCGGAACTGTGAAAACCATTATTGGCTTCATGATCTTCAACATTGGTTCTAGCGCTATGTCCGCTCAGGTCAACATTTTCAGCGACATGTTTAGTCGTGCATTCGCTGTTAAGGGCGTTGTTACCCAGGTTGAGGTCGCAACTGCTCTTGCACTGAACACCTACGGTACCGAGGTTGCTCTTGTAATGGTTCTTGGCTTCATCATGAACCTTGTGTTTGCCAAGATTACCCCATTCAAGTCCGTCTTCTTGACTGGTCAGCACTTCCTGTACTTCTCCTGCGTACTTGCACTGGTCTTCATTGCTCTTGGTCTCCCAATGTGGGTCACCATTGTTCTTGGTGGCGTCATTCTCGGCTTCTGCGGTGCTGCACTGCCTTCGTTGTGCCAGCCATTCGTAAACAAGCTGGTTGGTGGAGACTCCATCGCAATCGGCCATTTTAACTGCATCGGTTATGCATTCTCCGGTTACGTTGGAAAGCTCTTCGCTAAGAAGAACGAGGAGGACGGCGAGAAAGAGGCTAAGGAGCTCCCAGAGTTCTTCAAGCTCTTCAAGGACTTTGTCTTCTCCGTTGCTCTCTTCATGATTGTTCTGTTCTACGTTGTTACTATTGCATGCCTTGTCACCGGTCACTTTGGCGACACTCTTGCAAACAACAAGCCATTCACCAGCTACTTTGGTAACGATATGTGGTGGATTTGGCCATTCCTCGCTGGTCTTCAGTTTGCTGCTGGTATGTCCGTCCTTGTTTACGGCGTCCGTCAGTTCATCGCTGAGATCACCGCTGCATTTGTCGGCATCTCCGAGAAGCTCATTCCAGATGCACGTCCTGCAGTCGACTGCCCTGCAATCTTCCCATTTGCACCAAACGCTGTCATCATCGGCTTCATTGGCTCCTTCCTTGGCGGCCTTGTTGCAATGGCACTTATGGTTGCATTCCACAGCCCAACCATCATGATTCCTGCAGCAGGCATCTGCTTCTTCTCTGGTGGTACTTGTGGTGTTTGTGGTTACGCTTACGGTGGATGGCGCGGTGCTCTTCTTGGCTCCTTCCTAGTTGGTATCTTCCTGACCGCTGGTCCTCTGATTCTCTATCCTGCATTCGCACAGCTGGGAATTGCAGAGGCATCCTTCCCTAACGTTGACTACAACATCGTTGGTTCTATCATCTACGGCATCGGCTCACTCTTTGGTCTTGCCTAAGCCTAGATTTCTGTAGTACCTACTCAGCTCTACGGTTTCTTAGGGCGCTCGTGGAAAGCCCGCGGGCGCCCTTTTAAAAGCTTCACAACAAGGAAAAACATGGCAGACGAGAAGAACAACAAAAGTGTTACTGAGTCAGTGCTTGGCGATATGTTTGGCCTTAGCGTTGATAAAAAGCCTGCTCCAGAGATTCCTGAAGATCAGGTAGTTCTAGAAGTTTTTGAAGACAGAACTCGTTTGATGGTTCAGGGAATTCTGTACTTGCTCATGGCGTTTGCTGCTCTTGCTCTGACATTTTTCTTTTGGGTTTACGCCAATGTTAGCGGCAATATTTTGGGTCTTGTTGGCGTTATTGCAGGACTCACTATTACGTGGTTTGCATCACGTGCTATGGGAAAGCGTTTTAGTCGTTTTGCCAGCGGTATTCATGTTATTGATTTTGGTCAGAAACACGTATTTATTTTTGCAAAATCCGACAAGAGAAAAGCACTTGTCGTTCCTTATACCAAGATTAAAAGCTACAAACTCATCCGACAAGGCAAGGCGCTGCGTCTGCTTTTTGAAGGCGCTTGGGTAAGCCATCCTTCAGGATTTGAATTTGTAGACATCAACCGTCCTTTTATGGCCTCCACTCTTGATGAAATTCAGGGGCAGATTGAGCAGCTTATGGCTCAGCACAAGGTCAAAGAGACGCGTTAATTCATTGCGTAGTAAGTGTCTTTGAGCTTGGACTCACAGACAGATAAGGAGTTGTAATGGCAACTGAAAAAGAGCAGGTCCAGGAGTTTCTCTCCATTGTGGGAAAGTCTCTCCATCAGTATGTAGAGAGCATTGATTTTGACGCACTCTCCGCAGCTAAAAAGCTTATTTTAGACGCAGAGGCAAAGGGCGGCCGCCTGCACGTAACCGGTATTGGTAAGCCAGGTCACGTCTCTGGTTATGCTGCATCGCTCTTCTCGTCAACCGGAACTCCAACCTATGAGCTCCACGGTACCGAGTGCGTTCACGGATCTGCTGGTCAGACTTGTCCTGGCGACGTTGTTATTGCTATTTCCAACTCTGGCGAGACGGGCGAGCTCAAGGCCACAGTTACCTGCCTTAAGAACGTTGGCGTGCACATTATTGCGCTGACCGGCAATCCAAACTCTTGGCTGGCAAACGAGGCAGAGGTCGCTCTCATTGCAGGCGTTGAGCAGGAGGGCGATTCCATGAACAAGCCTCCACGCGCCTCTATCCTGGCTGAGATCATGGAGCTCCAGTGTCTCTCCATCCTGCTCCAGAACGAGTACGGCCTTAATCCAGAGCAGTACGTTAAGTGGCATCCAGGCGGAGCTCTTGGCGCGTCCATTCGCGAGGGCAAATAACCCCAGGTAAACACTGTAAAGTATACAGAGGAGTTTGCATGTCAACATTTAAGGGCGTTATTGTCCCTATGGTTACGCCGTTTAACCGCGACGAAGAGCAGTCCATCAACTATGAAGCCGCTGAGCAGCTTCTGGAAAAGCTTATCTCCGAGGGCGCAGACGGCATCTTCACGTTTGGCTCCAACGGTGAGTTCCACGTTTGTAACCCTGACGAGAAGATCAAGTTCTCCAAGTTTATTATCGAGAAAACCGCAGGTCGTCTTCCTGTTTACGTAGGAACCGGCGCATGCTCAACAAAAGAGGCTCTCTACATGAGCCGTGAAGCAGAGGCAATTGGCGCTGACGCACTTTCCGTCATCAACCCTTACTTCCTGGGCATTTCTGACCAGCAGCTGGTTGAGTACTTCAAAACGGTTGCCGCAAGCGTCAAGATTCCTGTCCTTCTGTACAACATTCCTAAGGGAACCGGTAAAAACATCTCTAAAGAGGCTGTTGAGCAGCTGGTAACCATTGAGAACATCAAGGGCATTAAGGACAGCTCTGGCAACATTGATAACCTCAAGGATTACCTGGACGCCGCCGCTGGTCACGACGTTGATGTGCTTGTAGGCTCTGACGGAAAGATTTCTGAGGCTCACGCTCTTGGAGCTCAGGGTGCAATTGCAGGTACCGCAAACCTTATCACCAAGGTTGTTGTTGACCTTTGGAAGGCTCTTGAGGCTGGCAACGCGGAGGAAGCAGCTCGCCTGCAGGCAGAGATTGAGCCAATCCGCGACATCTTGCACCTTGGAAGCACGCCTCAGACCCTCAAGCGCTCTCTTGAACTTGCTGGATATCCTGTCGGTCCTGCTCGTTTCCCGGTTACCGAGGTTGCAGAGGGCGTTGACGAGAAGATCTATGCAATGCTTGACCATTACGGAATTGCTCATAACTAAGTATCAAAAATGACGGGTTTCTCGCCAGCTTAATAGGGTAGTGCGAGATACGTTTACAAGGAGATGTTGTATATGAAGATGCAGAAAGCTGCTGTTTCTCAGGCACTGGTTGATACCTGTGCGTTTGCAGTTGTTCGCGTCCCAACGGTTGAGCGTGGTATTGAAATTGCTGAAGGTCTTGCAGAAGGCGGCGTTCATGCAATGGAGATCAGCTACACCCTGCCAAATGCGGGCGAGGTTATTGCTGCAATTAGAGAGCGTCTTGGTGACAAGATGATTGTTGGTGCAGGTACCGTTATGGAGCCTACAACTGCTCGTCTTGCTATTATGGCTGGCGCACAGTTCATTGTTGCTAACTGCGGCTCTGACGAGGTTGCTCGTATGTGCAACCTGTATCAGATTCCTTATGCACCTGGTTGCACCACAATGACTGAGGCAAACCATAGTCTTGAGATGGGTGCTGCCTTTATTAAGTGCTTCCCAATCTCTAACGTCTATGGCCCTGAGCTAGTCAACCTCTTTAAGACCCCAACTCCTTGGATGCCTTTGATGGCTTCTGGTGGCATTAACCTTGATAACCTTGCTGAGTGGCTTGAGCGCGGCGTTGATTGCTGCGGCATGGGAAGCCTGCTCACCAAGGGTTCAAAAGAGGAGATTGCAGCTAACGCAGCCAAGGTTCGTGCCATCATTGACGAGACACGCGCAAAGATGCAGACTGCGTAACAGGCGTAGAACTAACTTACAGGCGGCGAATAACTAACGCTCAACAGCGTTTTTCTCGCGATTTTTAGACCGCCTCTTCAGTAGAGAAGAGGCGGTTTTTCTGTGGATGAACTGCGTGACGTATAACATACCTGCACTTTTGGTAAAATAAATTCTGTATCTGTCTCTTCGGAGTAAGAAAAGGAGCAACTGTGGCTAATCATTTTCGCACTGATGAGCAACAGGAGTCCTCGTTTGATGACCGTTTTGGGGTAATTTCTCAGGATGATCTAAACCAGCTTGACCAGCAAGATGTTGCGGCTGATCAAGTTGAAACCCAGGACTTTTCTGCTGATGTGCCAGTGGCCCAGGCTGCTGAACCTGTAACAACTGTATCTGATCCATTTGCTTCAGGAGTAGAGCCTGTACACGTGGTAACTGCTGAGCAGCAAAATAACCCTGAGCAGGCGCCTCTTGATCGCGCAAAGTTCTTTGCTGATCTTGCTCAAGACGCACCTCAGGTTGAGCGCACTGGTACTCCTACCATCTCTTTTAAGGGTGCCTCGCTTGTGTATCCATCACAGCCAAACCGCCCAGCACTGGATAACATCAGCGCTGATATCTACCCAGGCGAGTTTGTCTTTGTAGTTGGACACTCTGGTTCCGGTAAGTCATCTCTCTTGCGCCTTATTACGCGCGAGCAGAAGGCAACTCACGGACAGGTTATTGTTGCTGGTCAGGATCTTACGCGTATGCGTAACTCCAAGGTTCCATATCTGCGTCGCCAGATTGGTACCGTCTTCCAGGACTTTAAGCTTCTGCCCGATAAGACCGTCTATGAGAACGTTTCTTTTGCACTTGAGTGCATTGGCAAGCCTCGTTCTGTTATTAAGGTGCAGGTTCCTGAGGTTCTGCGTCTGGTAGGTCTTGGACAGAAGATGGACGCTTACCCAGATCAGCTTTCTGGCGGTGAGCAGCAGCGTGTTTCTGTTGCTCGTGCAATGGTTAACCGCCCACCACTGCTTATCTGCGACGAGCCTACGGGTAACTTGGACCCAGCAATTTCTCTGGGCATCATGAAGCTTCTTGACCGCATTAACCGTGCGGGCACTACGGTTGTAATGGCAACACACGATCGCGAGATGGTTGACTCTATGCGCAAGCGCGTTATCGCACTTGAGGCTGGTCATATTGTCCGCGACCAGGAGAAGGGAGGCTATGGCTACTATGGGGCTCTCTAATTTTGGATACTCTCTGCGTGAGGCCGGAAGCCACTTTAGAAGGAACTGGTCTACCGCTCTTGGTGCAATCGTAACCATCTTCTTGTCGCTATTCATCATCGGCCTGTTTATTCTTGGCTCCGCTCTTATCGAGAACATGGTAGGAAGTGTCGAGAATCGCGTTACTATTCAGGCATTTCTTTCTGATGATGCAGACCAGTCTGCAGTAACCGCTTTCCAGCAAGAGGTTCAGAGCTGGGATACGGTTGAGTCCGTAACCTATAAGAGCAAAGATCAGGCTCTTGAGGAGTACCGCACTACCATGAGCTACCGCAATGCTTCCGACGCGGTTTCTGCTCTTGATGGTCAGAATCCTATTCCTGCATCTCTTGTGATTAAGCTCAAGGACCCTAAGGATGTTCAAGACGTTGCCCAGCGCATTGCCTCTTCATCATCTTTTGCAGCAATTGCTGATAATAAGAGCAATCCATCTGGTGATGTTCAGTATGGTCGCGAGACCGTTGAGCGTCTGTTCAGCGTAACAGCATACATTCGTATCGGCGCTATCGGCCTTGTTGGACTTCTGGTGTTTGTTGCCTTTGTCTTTATTAACAACACTATTCGCCTTGCTATTAACGCTCGTCGCCGTGAGATTGCAATCATGCGCCTGGTTGGTGCATCTAACGGCTTTATTCGCGGACCATTCCTTATGGAAGGCGTGCTTGAGGCACTTATCGGTGCTCTTCTCGCCATTGCTGTTCTGGTTGTTGGAGCCCACATGCTTCTTCCTGTTATGGCAGAAAGCATGACCTTCTTGACCTTTGCTATTCCAACAACGGTCATGCTGGGCATGAGTGGCCTTCTGCTGCTCCTTGGATTGCTACTGGGACTCTTTGGTTCTGCTATTGCTATGGGTCGCTACCTGAAGGCATAGCAACTAGGCAACCTGGTGCTTCAATTGTCAAAGCGAAGTATCAATTAAGAAAGTTTTTTGCATAAAGATTGTAAGGTAAGACCTCGTGAAAACCGTTCACGGGGTCTTTTTACGTTAAACGGTATTTACTAAATTGCAGGTAGAATGATATTTTTAAGGGTGAATTATTAGGCCACGTACTTGAATGGGGGCCAAGTATGGAGACCAACCTGCATAAATTTCAGGCTTTTACTTCTGCGGCGTATCACAGTAGTTTTACAGTGGCGGCAGAGGAGCTGGGGTGCACTCAGTCGTCGATTAGCCGCATGGTGGCAAGTCTAGAAAAAGAGTGGGATGTCCGTCTGTTTAATAGGCATGGCGGATATGTAAGTCTGACTCCTGAGGGAAAGACGCTTCTGCCTGTTGCAGAAGAGGTGTGCCAAGCATACAGCAAGTTGAGCAAT
Organism: uncultured Atopobium sp.; assembly: GCA_963544885.1. GTDB lineage: Bacteria > Actinomycetota > Coriobacteriia > Coriobacteriales > Atopobiaceae > Lancefieldella. The sequence goes on from CAUUHE010000024.1 coordinate 9,100, forward strand.
CAAGTTAATCGCGTCAGTGCCATTGAGATGGGCAACCTTGTTATTGCTGCGCCTTCGAGCTTTCTTTCACGAGCACTGCCTGGCCATCTGAAGAAGTACATGACTGACCATCCAAACATCAAAGTTGAAGTTATCGAATGCACCTACGGCGAAGCCCTGCGTCTTATTAGCAAGGGTAAAGTGGATATTAGTTTTACTATGACCCGCGCAACTGAGCAGGGATTTACTTCAACTTTATTTGATCATGATGAGGTTATTGTTGTATCTCAAAAGGGACATTACGAGAAGGACCTTGAGACAATTCCTGTTAAGCGTCTTATTGAAGAGCCCTTTATCGTTGATATTGAGACGGCTCCTCTGCTTCAGAAGCAACTCAAAAACGCACGCATGACGTTTGCGTCATCGGATTCATTCACCATTATGTCCATGGTAGAGTCAGGTCTTGGTGTAAGTTTGTTGCCACTTGAGGCAACAAAAGGTACAAATTTTGATATTGATGTACATCATCTGGAGACTCCCGTACATCGTAATGTCTTTATTACACATCGTGTAAAAGGCGAGATGTCGCGTACTACAGAAGAGTTTTTAAAGTATTTGAGTTAAAGATTGATGCATAGTTGTGTACGTTAACTATTTGAAAATTGCATAACTGTTATTAGATTTTGGTAAAGATGTAAAAAGATTTAACTACCGCTCGCGGTTGTAGCCTTTACGCTTACGGGTTTATCTGACGCCCAGAGGGCGCTACTTCTTTTTTCAAATGGCTTCGGGTGCAAACATAGTCTCATCAAGTTCTTCGTCCGAGTAATTACGGGAAGGAGTGGGACATGGCAGAAAATGCCGAGGCACCTGAGATGCAAAAGTCGTTGAGTCTATTCAACTTCTTTACCATCGGATTTGGTGCGATCATTGGTACCGGATGGGTGCTCCTGGTAGGCGACTGGATGGTTCTTGGTGGAGGACCATTCCCCGCGATGATCGCATTCGCAATTGGCGCAATTTTCCTTGTACCAATTGGATGTGTTTTTGGCGAGCTTACTGCTGCTATTCCAATTTCTGGTGGCATCATTGAGTACGTCGACAGGACATTCGGCCGCCCAATGGGCTTCTTTACCGGCTGGATGCTCCTTCTGGGTAACGCTCCACTGTGCCCTTGGGAGGCAATTGCTATTTCCACGCTTCTCACCGACCGCTTTGGTGCATTCCCAATTCTTTCTTGGCTGCGCTCCGTTAAGCTCTACACCATCCTTGGTGCAGATGTTTACCTGTGGCCAACAGTCATCGCTCTTTGCTTTGCCATTCTGGTCATCTTCCTTAACTTTAAGGGCGCTGGCGCAGCAGCTAAGCTTTCGAGCTTCCTGACTAAGGCTCTGCTGACTGGTATGATCCTTGCAATGGTTATCTCCTTTGCAACTGGTTCTCCAAGCAACGGCCTCCCACTCTTCTCCCAGGCAACTGAGGTTGCAGGTGGAGAGGGCACAAAGGCTACCAGCTTCTTTGGTGGCATCATTGCAGTACTTGTTATGACTCCATTCTTCTACGCTGGCTTTGACACCATTCCACAGCAGGCAGAAGAGGCTTCTGCTGACCTTGATTGGAAGAAGTTTGGCATCATTCCTGCACTTGCACTTATGGCATCTGGTATCTTCTATCTCATCTGCATCTATGCATTCGGAACCATGATTGACTGGCACGAGTTTGTTAAGTCTTCTGTTCCTGCACTTGCAGTTCTCGAGCGCATCAACCTGTTCTTCTACATTGCAATGCTCATCATTGCAACGCTTGGACCTCTGGGCCCAATGAACTCCTTCTTTGGTGCTTCAACTCGTTTGATGCTCGCTCTTGGTCGTAAGAAGATGCTCCCAGAGGCATTCGCAAAGATTGACCCTAAGTCTGGCGCACCTCTGACCGCAAACATGTTCATGGCTGGCCTGACCCTTGTTGGTCCATTCCTTGGCCGCAACATGCTTGTTCCTCTGACCAACGTTGCTTCTCTCGGCTTCATCTTTGCATGCACCATGGCTGGCGTTGCCTGCCTGCGCCTGCGTCAGACTGAGCCAGACCTGCCTCGTCCTTACAAGGTTGCCGGTGGTATCGCAGGTATCATGGCTGCAATTCTTGCTGGTAGTATCATCATCGGCCTGATGGTTGTTCCTTTCAGCCCTGCAGCTCTGAAGCCAGTTGAGTGGATCATCACCATTTCTTGGATTGTCATTGGTATGGCCATCTTCATGATCTTTGGTCGTCAGTCCGAGAAGGCAGCAGCATAAGTTGCTTGCAAGCTCTAAAGGTTTCATCGGTACGTTGAACTAAGCACGTTATTTGTTTCTTTAGTTTGGATTTTTTGCGCCCAAAAAGGGTGGGCGCAAAAAGATAGTAGTTATCATTTACTAGAGGGGGAAAGAAATGAGTAAGATTGCTTTTGTAGGCGGAAAGCTCGTTGACGGCACTGGCGCCGCTCCTGTTGAGGATTCTCTTGTCCTCGTAGACGACAAGAAGATCGCTTATGCTGGTCCTCGCACTGAGGTTCCAGAGGGCTATGAGGTCCGCGACATTCAGGGTCGCACCATTATGCCTGGTCTTATCGATACTCACCTGCACTTCTCCGGCAACCTGACCGACAACGATAACGACTGGGTTATCGAGTCCGTTGCTCAGAAGCAGGCATGCGCAGTCAAGCAGTCCTGGGACGCTCTCTCTCACGGTCTTACCACCGTCTGCGAGATTGGCCGCAATGGTATCGCAATTCGTGACCTCGTTAACATGGGCGTCATGGAGGGACCACGTATCTTCGCTACCGGCCTTGGCTTCTGCCGCGTTGCTGGTCATGGTGACTGCCACCAGCTCCCACAGGAGATCTCCAAGAATGGTCACCCATGGGGCGACCAGGTAGACGGTCCTTGGGATCTTCGTAAGGCAGTTCGTCGTCGCCTTCGTGAGAACCCAGACGCAATCAAGATTTGGGCAACCGGTGGCGGCATTTGGCACTGGGACTCCGGTCGCGATCAGCACTACTGCTACGAGGAGATTAAGGCAGTTTGCGACGAGGCAGCAATGGTTGGCATTCCTGTTTGGTCACACTCCTACAACAGCTTCTCCGCAGCTTATGACTCCGTCCGTTGCGGCTGCGAGCAGATGATTCACGGCTTCGAGCTTGATGCAAAGACCATGGATCTTATGTGCGAGCAGGGCACCTTCTTCACTCCTACCATCGGCTTCCTGCCAACTTGGTACGGAACTTATCCACCAGAGTGGACTCCAGAGCTCGACGCATTTGCAGGCGACACTGTTGTTGAGAAGGGCCTCAACCGTACATACGAGAACCTCCGTGCTGCTAATGAGCGCGGCGTCACTCTCACCATCGGCTCCGACTCCTTCAGCTTCGTAACTCCTTACGGCTGGGTCACCATCGACGAGATGTATGACTTCGTTGAGAAGGCTGGCGTCACCGTTCTTGAGACCATCAAGGCTGCTACTCTTAACGGCGCAAAGATGGTTCACCACGAGGATGAGTTTGGCTCCCTCGAGGCTGGCAAGCTTGCTGACCTCCTGGTTGTCAAGGGCGACGTTGCTACCAACATCCGCGACCTTACCCCAGATAACATGGAAGTTATCATGAAGGAAGGCAGCGAGGTTATTCGCGGCACCTTCTAAGAGGTAAACCAATCCCTTCTGGAGCCCCTGTGCAGTCTCTGCATAGGGGCTCTTTTTGTGCGCAAAGATGGCGAGAAACCCGACGAGGGCTCCGATGCAAACCACGACGAGCGTTCCGACGGTAATCCGTCGAGATGTTCGTCGAGACACTCGTCGAGATCCCTGGCACTTCTCGCCTTATCTGCGCCTCGTCTATCACAAGCCACTTTCGGGTACATATCAGAAGATTCATTGGTCAACGCAAAAGGTGTTGGCCTCAACCTACAGGAGGATTTTTGGCTAGAAAACGCGTACATAAAGGAAACCGTCGTCAGGGACGTGCAAAAGTCTCAAAGCGACCATCAGCGCTGCTTACAGGCACGTTGAGCCTTTCTCGCCCAGGAGTTGCTACCGTAAGCACCCCTGAGGGAACGTATGCGCTGGCCAAACACGGTATTCATGAGGCAATGCATGGCGACGAGGTCCAGGTTTCGCTGGTCTCGGCCAAGGGAAAGACTCCTCTGGCAAACGTGCGTTTTGTGCTTACGCGAGCTACTCAGACGTTTTTGGGCATCTACCACGACGCTGGTCCACTTGGCGCTGTAGTGCCGCTGGATAGTCGTATCCAGCGAGATTTCTTTGTGCTTCCCGAAGATCCTTCTGTTGGACGTCATTACGTTTTTGAAGGTGATGTGGTTGTCGCGCGCATTACGGAGTATCCAACGCGTAAAAGCGCTGCCGTGGTTACCATTGAGCGCCGCGTGGGCTCTGCCGAAGATCTGGACATGAACGTTGAGGCAACTATTGCTTCGTATGGTCTGGCAACAGAATTTCCTATCAAGGCGCAAAGGCAGGCCGAGAAGATCTCCGTTGACGCAGATAAAGCGCTTGTGGAAGACGTCTCAAGACACGATTTGCGAGAAAATCTGTGTATCACCGTAGACCCCGCGGATGCTAAAGACTTTGATGATGCCGTTGGTGCGCGCAAGCTTAAAGACGGTGGCTTTGAGCTGTGGGTTCATATCGCAGACGTGGCTCACTATGTTAAATGGGATTCTCCCATTGACCTGGAAGCTCGCATACGTACCTGCTCGGCATATTTAGTTGACCGCGTGTTGCCTATGCTTCCAGAGAAACTCTGCAACGACGTTTGCTCTCTGCGACCAGCTGAAGACAGACTGGCCATGTCGGTAAAGATGACTTTGAGCAGTTCAGGCAAGATTCTTGGCGCAACGGCCATGAATTCCGTTATTCGCTCACGAGCAAGACTTAGCTACGACCAGGTAGATAGCTATCTCCAAGGTGATACTGCGGCACTTGATTCGGATGTTTCTGCAGAAGACGCCGGCGCAATCAAAGAAATAATTGGCGTGCTCAATCAAATCCGCGCGCTTCGAGAAGAGATTCGCGAGAAACGCGGCTCAGTAGATTTTGAGAGCGTGGAAACGCGCGTAGTGCTTGACGAGAATAACAAGCCAGTTGGCGTCTCGGTGCGCGAGCGCACTCAGGCAACAGGGCTTATTGAGGAAGCAATGCTCGCGGCTAATGAGAGTGTTGCGCACATGCTCAGCCAGCATGACCTAGAGTCGGCATATCGAGTGCATGAGCAGCCTTCGCCAGAGTCACTCAAGCTTGCGGTTACTCCGCTTGTAGCTATGGGGGCACTTGAGCCAGACGTTGCGTCTCGTATTGCCCTTGGTGATCAGACTGCGTTGCAAGAAGCGCTGGAGTCGGTCCATGGTACACGTTATTCTCGCGTGGTAAATGCACAGCTGCTCAGGGCCCAAAAACGAGCTATCTATCTGCCAACAAATCAGGGCCACTTTGCTCTGGGAGCAGATGCGTACTGCCACTTTACTTCGCCAATTAGGCGCTATCCTGACGTGATAGTTCATCGCACACTCAAGCGTTTGCTTCGTGGTCAGACGGCATCTCGCGCAGAGTTGAGCGCGTTACCGGACATCTGTAGCACCTGCTCTGAGCAGGAGCGCAAGGCAGATGCAGCGGCTCGCGCTACGCAAAAGATTAAGCTGGCCGAGTACTATCAGAGCCGTCTGGGAGAAGAAACGTGGGGAACCATTGACGGTTGCGAGCGTTTTGGCCTGTTCATTACACTGGACGGTACCTACGCCGACGGGCTTCTCGCTGTGAGAGATTTGGGTCACGAATGGTACGTGTATGATCAGGAGACGCTGGCGCTGATAGGGGAATCAACAGGCAAAACGTATCGTATTGGTGGACGTGTGCGCGTGAAGATTTCTGGCGTAAATGTGGCTCGTGGTCAGATTGATTTGGCACTTGTGGAATAATAAGCAGGTAGATTACGTGCAGGTTTATAATGCGCCCGCACAGATGATTGCATGATTGATATTGAATGATAGGTGAGTAAGATGGCACTTTCGGCACTTTCAGATGAGCTGATGCGCGCTGAAGGCATGATGATGCAGGATCAGAACGAGGAGGCACTTGAGCTGCTGCTTCGTTTGGCTGAAGACGCTGAGGAGTATGTGGACCGCAACTGCCAAACCACAGATGAGGTCCAGTATTTTGCGTTTCCAACGCTGTTTGACCGCTTAGCGTATAGGCGTGTGGAGAATGATCCTCGCAAGCTTGAGGATGTTGCTGAGCCATTTGATCGTCTGTACGGAGACCTTGCAATGGCTTACGTACGCACCGGCGATTACGAAAACGCCATGACTGCGCTGAAGACTGCGATTCGTTGGAATCCAATGAACTGCGGATTTAGGCTTGATCTGGCTGATTTGTTTAAGATTGCAGGCGATATTCGTGAGCATATGGCTTTGACCTTTGGCGTTTTTGAGCGCGCAAGTGAGGCAAGGCATCTGACCAGGGCGTTTTTGAACTTTGCGGCATGGTTTGAGGCTCAAGGTAGGCTCGAGCAGGCCGCGGCATGCTTGAGGGCCGCCCGTCGCTTTGAGGTTAAAGACAGCACTCTTGAGGCTGCGCTTGATCAGGCTGCGGGCACTCCTAAAGACCCTGACGGCCTTACCGACGAAGAAGCAAATGATCTGCTAGAGGCAGAGGGTCTGCCAACAGGCGCAAACGCCGAGATTGCGGTTTGCCTGCTGATGTGCGCGCAGGATTGCGCCGCCATGGGCGACAGAGCCACCGCAACCGAGATGACTATTCGTGCTCGCGACCTTGTGGGCGAGCAGGCAGCTCTTGCGCTTCTGCAGCTTGTTCGCGACGCCGCAATCTCCGAGGGCTTCACCGCAGGCGGCAATCCCGTATCTGGCGAGAAAACCGATGCAGCAGAAACTTCAGACGGGGAAGGCAAGTAAGCATGGCCGAGACCCAGGGAAAACAGCAGGGTAAGAAGTCGATTGCGCGCAATCGCTCTGCTCGCCATGAGTACGAGATTGGCGAGACCTTTGAGTGTGGCCTGGTGCTTACTGGCACCGAGGTCAAAAGCCTGCGCGAGCGTGGCTGCCAGCTAACCGATACGTTTTGCCTTATTCGTGATGGCGAGGCGTGGATCCACGGCATGCACCTGCACCCATACACAAATGGCGGCGTGTGGAACGTTGACCCAGATAGAAAGCGCAAGCTGCTGCTTCACCGCAGGCAGATTGACTATCTTGACGGAAAGCTTCGCCAGAAAGGCTTGGCGCTGGTTCCGCTTGAGATTTACTTTGACGAGCATAACCGCGTTAAGCTGCTGATCGCGCTTTCGCAGGGTAAAAAACTCTACGACAAGCGTGCGTCTGCAGCTAAGCGTGATTCTGACCGCGAGATTCAGCGAGCTCTCAAGGAGCGCAGTCGCTACTAGGAGCACGCGGCTTCTGGAAGTGGCCATTGCTCGGAGCACGCCGCACTTCTCGCAAAAAAATTTCGTGCGAATTTTATGAGAATCATTCCTATTTTCGGAATAATGCTTTAGAATCACTCAAGATTTGTTACTATCTGCATGAGCACTTAACCGCGGATAAGGGCCACGGTTAGTTGCCGTCCGCGTTAACTGCGCGAATAAAAGGAAAAGCGCGTCAGCGCTTGGAGAGAGGAATAAAAATGGCAGAGAAGACTTACAAGTTTGTTTGCACCGTTTGTGGCTACGAGGTTGAGGTTGACACTCCAGAGCTTCCTGAGGACTATGTTTGCCCAGTTTGTGGCGTTGGTCCTGAGATGTTCGAGCTTGTCGAGGAGTAAACTCCCCACAAATTAGTCAGACAGGTTTTCCGTGCAAGATTGCACGTTGGTAACCTCTTTGATGATCACCCAAACAAAATCGTAAAAGCGATGTAGGATTTAACCTGCATCGCTTTTCGTATACGTCTGTGTGATATGTGTCGCTGATGTGCGCATTTTGGTTGGAGTGGTTTTGAAGCACGCGTTACAAATGTCAGATTCGGTGGAAGTTGCAGCATTCTTGGCCTTTTCGGGCGGAGTGATGGACGCCTATTCCTACCTGGTACGCGGCGGCGTTTTTGCCAATGCTCAGACGGGAAACTTACTGCTTTTGGGTGTAAATCTGACCAGCGGTTCGTTTGAAAAGTGCCTCAAATACGCTCTTCCAATTTTGGCATTTGCCATAGGTATTGCACTTTCGTACGCCATTCGAGCCATTGCGCGAGAAGAACATCTGCACTGGAGACAGCTGGCGGTTATCGTTGAGATTGTGCTCCTAAGTGTTGTTTCTCTGCTGCCAACAGACATGAACCTGCTGGCAAACAGCCTGACTTCTCTGGCATGCGGTATTCAAGTCCAGGCGTTTAGAAAGCTCCATGGACACGCGTTTGCCACAACCATGTGCATTGGCAACCTTCGCGGAGGAACGCAAGAAATAGCTGCATATATGCACACGCACGAGCCTGCTCACATTGAGACCTCGCTGCTTTATTTTGGAACTATTTTCTGCTTTGTAGCTGGCGCGGTAGTGGGTAACTTGTTTATTCCGTTGATGGGCACTCATATGATTTGGCTCTCACCTGCGGCGCTTCTAGTGGTTATTCTGGTCATGTTTATTGATCGCGAGAAACAAGTCCTAGAAGCTCACGGTAAGTCCGCAAAGTAAGTCGTTAAGTAACCCAAAAAGTAAGCCGCAAAGTAAGCCGTTCCCAAAATAGTCATATCTTTTTTGAAAGAATGGCAGTTCATGGGGTATACTCTCTACACTTTGAATTGCAGGCAGCGACACACGCGCTCGCAATTCAGGAACATTGAAAACTGCATGGTGGCAGTTTCTCTCATTATTGGGGGTGACTGGATTCGACAAGGTGAGTTTGCGGTGGGCAGCAAGCCGTGGTCTCCTCGCCACGTAAAACAGGGGTAACGTCAAATTGAATTGACAACACTCTTACTTTTGAGCCTCGTATGGCTCTCGCTGCTTAATTTAGTTCAGCGCGTCTAACTGGGATTTTCTCCTGTTCTCAGGGTGACGTCATTTTAGGGAGATGCTTGTAAGGACGTAGTTGGTATGCCTTACAAAAAGATTGAACCAACTGGAGCACCAAACGCCTGTTACTAAGTGTGCGGTACTTGAGATCTAATTAGTAACTGAGCTTGGAGACACCTGCCTAGGATTTGCTTTGGACCGGAGTTCGATTCTCCGCACCTCCACCATACATTCTTACCCATGGATGGCGAGAAACCCTGCGATTCATGAGTACTTTCATTTATATGCAACGTTATGTTGCACATTTGCAATTAAGCCGCACTCCGATTAATTTGGAGTGCGGTTTTTGCTGTTTAAGGCTTATTTTTGCGTTGGCGTCTAGCTTTTATCCGTTCAGCGGAAAATCAAAGATTGCAGACGATAGAGGGGTAATATTTAGTTAGAAAAATCTAACAAAAGTTAAAAGGCAAGTTCAGATGCCATTTTCTGTACGTATGATCTGCCAGATTAGAGGATTACTTTTTCAGTCGTACACCACCGTGTGAAGAAAACAGAATCGAGGCGAAGCAATGTCAAAGAGCGCTTCAAAGTTTCAAAAGATATTGATGTCGTGGGTGTACCGCGGCAAAGAGATATTTAAGCCCCTCAATACAGGTGCCATTGACGAGCATGTGAGATGCGTACGCGAGTATGTAGCCAACATTTTCTTCTACACCAAAGGCGACACTACCATCATGATCGACGCAGGATATAGCTATGATCGCCTGCAAGAAAAGATGGACTGGCTAGGAATTGACCCTCAAGAGATTAAACATATCCTGATTACTCACCTGGATACTGATCACATTGGCGCAATTGAGGCTGATAGTGATCAGCTCTTTAGCCACGCGCAGGTTTATATTGGCGATGTTGAAAATAGGTATTTAACAGGAGAAGTTCGTCGCCGTGTAATGAACGGCTGGTATAAGCTGCCAAAGGTAAAAATCCCAAACAAAAAGACTCTTCTGCACGATGGGGAAGTGTTTGAAATTGATGGCATAAAAATTGAAACAATCCTGGTTCCTGGTCATACCTGGGGACACGTGGTGTACCTGATTGATGACGAGTATGTTTTCTCCGCAGATACCATTTGGTTTGGTGCTGACGGCGGCTATAGTTTTATCAATAAGCTTGCAGAAGACAATAAACTTGCTGTTGAATCGCTTGCAAAGCTAGAGGGAATCCTGCGCCAGGGCGGACTTAACCCTAAAATTATCACCGGCCATACAGGTTGGGCGGATGACATCAACTTTGCCTTTGCTCATACCGATGAGGTGTGTAACGTCAACAAGCCAGTCAAGGTTCATGACCCCAAAGCTCCCTACGACGCATATGATGAGCGCGACGATACTCGTGAAAGTGCAGTTAGCATGCCACTTCTGCCCTGTAATAGGTAATACTGGAACACTGAAAACATACGATAATCGCATGTCAGGACTCTGCCAGAAATGGCAGAGTCTTTTTT
>CAUUHE010000025.1:0-18734 GCA_963544885.1 uncultured Atopobium sp.
CTTAGAGACTTAGCTTCGCTAAAAGCCTGGTAGCGTTCCGCTACCAGGCTTTTTTGTGCGCAGGTCGACGGCGGGCGCAGGCGGGTGCGGGGGGCATAAAAAGTTGCTTGGACTCCTAAAAATGCCTCGAATTAGCTCCAAGTGGTAAAAAATGCGTTTAGTTGGAAATTTCATTTTTCTGCATACAACGTTTGCCCAGATAAAAGTTTTTGGCGCGGTAAAAAATCGTCTTAGTTGGAGATAAAACAGCTAGATTTCAATTTTCATTTCCAACTAAACGGGTTTTTTACCTTTTTTGGCACATAATTTTGAGCTCAAAAATTATGTATTCATAGAAATGAATTTAATAGTGCAATTATGCAGAATTTTGAAATAGGACAGTGAAATTGCACGGCAAGCCTCCAGGAGAACGCCAGAACAACAAATCTTACACAGATTTCCTATGTGATTTCAAATCGGTCAGATTACTTGCGTCATTTCCGGGTATGGAATTCATACTTTTTCGCGAAGGAGTGCTATGGATTACTGTCTTTCGTACTTTTCAGCGTTTAATTTATTGATGAGTTCCTCTAGGCCATTTGATTCGTCGGCGGCAGCAAATGGTATGGTCAGAGCGCCACTTGTTCCCGAGTCTACACCTGGTGCAGCTATGGAACGAGAGCTTGCCGTCTACTATGGACATCTGCCAGAAATACAAGGCGTGCGTCTCCATCAGGAGCTTAATAGTAAGGTTGACCTGCTAATTCGTGATCTGAATTCTGCGTCTACAAGAGAAAACGTCGCGCTTCATATCTGTAATTCAAAGGTTCCGCCATCGTCGCTTCTGCCCATAGGCGCTGACTTCAAGGGATTTGTTACTTCCCCAGAATTTACTTATTTGCAGATTGCTTCAAAGCTTGATTTTATTGGAACAATCCTTGCAGGTAGCGCTCTTTGCTCCGATTATTTTTTGAATCAGGATGGCCGCGGTGGAGTTTCGAAACGCCAAAATGGCCCTTTGACAAATCGTGCTGCGATTGCAAAGTTTCTATCCACGCAAGGAAGAAAGCGCGGCATCATCCCAGCTAAACGAGCGCTTCAGCACATCGTAGAGAAAGCTCGGTCGCCCCGAGAAACTTCGCTTGCCCTTCTCTTGTGCCTCCCGTATAACCTTGGTGGCTTTAACCTCGGAACTGTCGAACTCAATAGGCCAATCGAGCTGGAAAATCGATATGGCGAGAAAATCACTCGAATTCCTGACTTAACCATTCAGCTCAAGGACAAAAGAAAGAAGCAGGCTATGGTCCTGCTAGATTACGACCCTGCGGTAACGCACGCTGGCGGCCAAAGAGTCATGCGAGACTTGGATCGAGAAAACGAGCTGGTAACGGGCGTGCAATGTCCACATTTTTCGGTGTCTGGAGAGATGTTAAAAAGCTTCTCAAGTGTTCAAGGTTTGGTCCGTCAGATTCGCGAGTCTACAGGAATAGTCGCACGTGACACAACTATTACTGATCTTGAAGAGCGTCAGCGAGCATTATGGACACGGTTGTTCAAAGTCAGGTAGCAAAACCAGCTGACACATCTTTTATGCGCCGCTTGCCGTACAATAGAGAGGCACAAATCACTCATAACGCACAGCCAGAAGGAGAAAATCGTGGAAGTCAACGGCCTTATCGACCACACAAACTTGAAGCAAAACGCAACTGCTGAGGACATCAAGAAACTTTGCGCCGAGGCAAAGCAGTATAAGTTTGCAACCGTCGCTATCAATTCTTGCTGGGTTTCCCTGGCTCACGCCGAGCTCGAGGGCTCCGGAGTTGGCATTACTTCCTGCATCGGTTTCCCTCTGGGCGCCGCTTCAACTGCAGCTAAGGTCGCCGAGGCCAAGCAGAGCGTCGCTGACGGCACCACCGAGATTGACATGGTCATCAATGGTGGCCATCTGGTCGCGGGCGATGACGACTACGTAATCGCTGATATCAAGGCTGTTGTCGAGGCTGCTGGTACCGTGCCCGTTAAGGTAATCCTGGAGTGCTGCCTGCTTGATGACAAGCAGATCGTTCGTGCTTGTAAGGATTGCATGGCTGCCGGAGCTGCGTTTGTCAAGACAAGCACTGGCTTTAGCACCGGTGGCGCAACTGTTCACGACGTTGCTCTGATGAAGCAGACTGTCGGCAACACTTGCAAGGTCAAGGCTGCTGGCGGCATCCACAATAAGGCTGACGCTGAGGCAATGGTCGCAGCAGGCGCCGATCGCCTGGGCTGCTCTAGCGGAATCGCTATCGTCACCGAGTAACTCGCTGAACTGGAGTTTACTGGACCGATAGTCCACTGAACTGGGGTTTTCAGGCCGGTAGTCCACTGAACTGGAGTTGCTGGCTGGCATCTCACTGATAGATAAATGAAAACGACCTCGTGGCATGTGCTGCGAGGTCGTTATTTGTTGCAATGTAAAGCGCGGAAACTGGCGAGAAAAACTGTTGGTACTGGCGAGAAACCCGTGTGAGTCGTGGTCCGCGCCGCCGTGGCAACTAGCTGACGACAACCTCGCCAAAGCCCAGGTTGCGGGCCTGCGACTCAATCGCTTGCATGCGCTTGTCGCTTGGAGAAGGGGAGTTCTCCATAGGTCCGCGCACGCCAAAGCGCCTGAACTTCATGAGGCGAATTCGCGTCTGCCCGACCTTCTCGCCAAGTGTTGTGGCAATGCCGTCAACTGCGGCTTCAGCGTCGTTCCAGCCTTCGGTAACGATGACGCGGACTTCTTCCAGCTTGTTTTGTTCGGCCAAAAACGCAAGGTTTTTGCGGACCGTGACGCCATTCTCGCCGGTCAGGTGCTCAAACCATTGATCGTCCCAAGCCTTAACGTCAAGCATGACGCCGCTCGAGAGGGCCAGCAGGTCGCGGTACTCGGTGAAGTCGATGGTGCCGTTTGAGTCGATGAGGCAGTTCAGACCAGCTGCGTTGCAGTAGGTGAAGAGCTCGTAGAGGAAGTCGGGACGGAGCATGCATTCGCCGCCTGACGTGGTGATTCCACGGATGAACGGCATGTTAGAAATGCAGCGGTCGGCCACCTCGCGTGCGCTGAGCAGCTCAATCTTTGGCGTGGATTTGTGCTGACACACCTTGATACAGTTGTCGCAGTTGATGCAAATGGAGTTGTCCCACACAACCTTGCCGTCAGCCACGGACAGGGCGTGAGCTGGGCATGGCTTGACGCATGCCTGGCAGGAGATGCATTCCACCTGGGTCTCGGGGTTATGGCAGTAGGCGCAACGAATGTTGCAGCCCTGTAGGAAGATGGCGGTTCGGCTTCCTGGGCCATCTACCAGCGAGAAGGGAATGATCTTATTGACAGGAGCAACACACCCGGTAGGATGTGCTGCTCCTGAATTGGTTGCTGGGACGCTTGCGGTTGCGGGACACGCCGCTTCGACGCGCGATGCTCCCAAAGTTGTTTCTGTTGCAGTGCAGGTCACGATTACGCAGCTCTTCTCGCTAGTCGCTCATGCGAACCTTGCGGTCGGCAAGGTGGTTAGCGGTGAAGTTGCCCAGGCCGTCGTGAGCGGTGTCCTGAAGAACAACGTCGCCGGACTGGAACTTCTTCATCTCGGAACGCTTAGCCAAAAAGCCGGTAATGCGGACCAGGTCACCCTCAGAGCTGTAGAACGAGAGGTACTTGTCGTCGATGGAGAATGCGGCCTTGACCACGTCAACGACAGCGTCTGGATTGCGCTCAGCAGTTGGCTCAGCTGGGAAGATGTCGGAGACGCCACTGTTGAAGAAGCGGTGCATACGAGCGCTGTGACGAATGTGGTCGTAGAGGTTTGCAGGCTCGTCGCCAACCTTGATGCGGACACCAGGGGTAACGCCCTGCTGGTCAGAGAAGCCAGCCTGTGCGTGCAGGGTGAAGCGGCCGCCAAAGACCTCGGAGTAGACGGCGTCAAAGCTGTTGACCTGGTCGGCAATCTTGACCATGATCTGATCGGCCAGCTCGTTTGCCTCGTCATCCTTGCCGTAAGTGCGGCTGCTATCAAGGTGCAGCAGCTCAGCGACGCACTCGCTCATGCCGGCAACGCCAAACATGCCGCAGAAGCGCTCGCGAGAAATGAGGCCTTCCTGAGCCAGGAAGCTGGTCTCAAAGAAGTTGGAATCCTCAACAATAAAGCGGACGCGCTCGTTCATGAAGTTCAGGACCTCGCCGGTTGCGGTTGGCAGCAGGTTGTTCATGAAGTCGTCAACGTTGGTTGCAAGTTTTGCAAGGCCAGGGAGAAGTACGCGGCTCAAAGTGTAAGCGCCGCCGCCCATAGGAAGAACGTTGTAGCAGCTTACGACGGTGTACTCGCCAGGGTAGGTCTCTTTGTGGATGCGGTGGTTAGCAAAAGCAGGGTTGGAGCAGACCATGGTGGTCTTGACTGCCAGGCGCATGAACTCGTCGGATGTAATCTCTGGATCGTACTTGAGAGTGAAGTTTGGAACGGCGTTCATGAGCTCGCGATCAACCTCAAGCAGCAGTCTACCTGCGCGAGTGTCCTCTGGTCCAATGTTTGCGTGGCAGTAACCACTTGCAACGGTGCGGTCGATGTGGTTCAGGAAGCGGCGCAGACGAGGCTTAATCTCTGCGTCGGTCATGCCCTCCAGGAATGGGTCAATAATCTTGTCCAGCTGACCAACATAGACAGGGCGGCTGGTGACAGAAGGAACGTTGTCGTAGAGAGCGGCAAGGCCCCAGAGTAGGTCATCGAGGGTCTCTGGCTTGTCAAAGCGCAAAAACTCGGAACCGTTCTGAGCAAATACCTGGTAGTCAGGGCAGATGTAGCGAGGACGGTAAGGAGCGTTGCCCTCACACATGTCGTCAAGCGCGTGAGCTGCAAAAAGGCGGTCAAACTCAGCGGTGGTCTTGATAGGGTGCTCGGAGTTCTCGGCAGCCTGAGCCAGGTGCAGAACCTTCTGCTTGTACGAGAGGTTGTCGGAAGTAATGATGTCCATGAACTCGCTCATTAGTGCTCCTTACGTTTATCCTGCAAAAACAGGGTTGTGATTACGACGGGTACGTCGGTCGTTCCAAGTTATGGTGCACCGCATTGCGCGGCGCGCTGCCTGGGGCGAGAAGAACGGTCTTGCCCAAGCGTTGTGCCAGGTACAGAGGTTAGTCCAGAAGGTGGGATTCTCCCTCGTGTTTCATTGCGTCGTCGAGGCGCTGGAACTGCCTCTCGGTAATGACAATCTTGCCGTGCTGAACAGAAACCATGCCCCTCTCCTTAAGTTCGTCGATGCCGCGGGCAACAGTTTTTGTGCTGGTACCAATTTTGTCCGCAAGCTCTTGCCTGGTCAGACGCACCGTAAACGGCCACTCAACAACGCCGCGGTGAATCTGATCGCGCGTCAGCTCGCTAAGCATGTACATCAGGCGCTTGGTTCCGCTCCAGGTCAGCAGGCTGCGCTCGTAACCAGACTGACGCGTCAGATTCTTGATAATCCAGCGCGAGCGGGTGAGAAGTGCCTCAGGGTCCGAACGAATCCACTGCAGGTAGTCCTCGCGTGGAACCGAAATAAACTCGCAGCCGGAAGTTGCGGTGAGCGATCCCAGGTAAAACGGGCTCTCGCTAATAACTTCCATCTCGCCAAAAGCAACGGGCGCACGATACTCGTCAATAACGTACGTGCTACCTGCGGAATTATGCGACGTAGTGCGCACGGTACCGCGGCACAGAATGTACACGTTATCAACGCGGTCCAGCATGTGGACAAGGGTCTGTCCGGAATTAAGACGAATCTGCCTACAATGAGAAAGACGATTAGCGGGAACGCGAGAAGCCCATTTGATGATCTTCTTGCGAACGTCGGAGTCAAGACTGTCAAGGTAGGTTAAAACGTTCACACGAGACCTCGCTGTTCTTGCTTCGTAAGTCCTCATTACAGGACAGTTTTGGCTTAAGTTTGAGTAATTGTACCTGCTCCCTAAAATAAAAATAAGGACTTTTGTCCACTTTTTGAGACAATTTTCTTGAACGGTATCGGGCTGCGATTAGGTTGTGGCCAACCAGCGATCAGCCTGGGGTTAACCCACGGTCAACTTGCGGTCAAGCTGCCGCAAGATAGAAAAAGCCCCCACATCAAATGAACTGCCTCCCATTTCTTAGACACGAGAAATGGGAGGCAGTGCAAAACACACCTAAGTCAGATAATCTGTTAAAAAGACGTATACATGACGCTGAAAATACCTTAAACGTGCAGATTATCGTCATTAGGTGTGTAAAATGCCCTCATCTGAGCAGATTATCCGACTTAGGTGTGTTCCGTAGATACGAAATTTACCTATAGTTAAATCTTTTATATGACGCTATTCATTTTCAAGCATATTAGATGAAGTTTATGCATAAAGATGCATATCAGGTAGTGCGACCGCCTAGCTGCCTGGCTATCTTGATTAGGAACATGTCAATTCTTTAGCAAAACCTACCAAAGCTGCTGCAAGACAGAAAAAGCCCCCACGTCAAACGACGTAGGGGCCAAAAGAAATGCGATGCTTACGCGGTGCTTGCACGTGTACTTACGTGGTGCTTACGCAGCGCGTGCGAGCACTTACTTGCGGTTGCAAACCTCTGCAGCAACCTTTGCGCCAAGAGCAACGTTGTTGAAGACCAGCTGAATGTTGGACTCAAGGGAGTTGTTGCCGGTAATCTCAGCAACCTTTGCCAGCAAGAATGGTGTGGACTCCTTGCCGTGGATGCCGTTTGCCTCTGCCTCTGCAAGGGCCTTCTCGATAGCTGCGTCGATGGTGTCCTTATCCATTGCGTACTGCTCAGGAATTGGGTTGGTAACCAGAAGACCGCTGTTCATGCCAATCTGCTGCTGGGTAGTAAAGATCTCTGCCAGCTCAGCAGGGGAGTCAACGCGGTAGTCAACGCTAAAGCCGCTCTTGCGGGTGTAGAACGCAGGAAGCTCCTCGGTCTGGTAACCAAGTACTGGAACACCCTTGGTCTCCAGGTACTCAAGGGTAAGGCCAAGGTCAAGAATGGACTTTGCACCAGCGCAAATGACCATAACAGGAGTCTGTGCAAGCTCCTCAAGGTCAGCGGAGATGTCCATGGTGGTCTCAGCGCCACGGTGAACGCCGCCGATGCCGCCGGTTGCAAAGACGTCGATGCCTGCCATGTGAGCAATCATCATGGTAGTGGTGACGGTGGTTGCGCCGTCCTTCTTCTCAGCGATGATAACAGGGAGGTCGCGGCGGCTTACCTTAGCAACCTCGCGGCCCTTCTTGCCCAGGTAGTCAATCTCGTCAGCGGAAAGACCGGCACGCATCTGGCCGTTAATAATTGCGATAGTTGCAGGAATTGCACCGTTGTCGCGGATAATCTGCTCAACCTTCAGAGCGGTCTCGACGTTCTGTGGGTAAGGCATACCGTGAGAAATGATGGTGGACTCCAGAGCTACAACAGGCTTGTTCTGCTCAATTACCTCTTTGACCTCGTCAGATACAACGAGAAAATCCTTCAGGTTAGACATATATACTCCAATCGTAAACGACTAATGGAACCGAAAGTAGTGCCGTGCAGATGCGCTAAATACCAGCGCGCTTGATAACCTCTTCAACGTTGAGCTGGTCGTTGATGGTGTCCTCGCCCTCAATGGCCATGCTTGAAGCAGCCATACCCACAAGACCAGTCTGCTCAAGCGTCATGCCCTGAGTATACGCCCAGGTAACTCCTGCCATCATGGCATCTCCCGCACCAGTCATGTTGACCAGCTTTGCAGGAAGCAGTGGCAAGCGAACGGTCTTCTCGTGATCAGCGCAAAGAAGGCCCTTCTCGCCAAGAGAAATAAATACGCGCTTAAGTCCCGTTGCAAGTAGCTCCTGAGCTGCCGCATTAAGGGACTTGTCGTCAGTAATCTTGATGCCCGAGAGCATCTCGGCTTCAAGGCGATTTGGCTTAAGCGTGTGAATCTTGCCCAGGACCCTCTTGAGCTTCTGTGCCTTGATGGAAGAAACAGGATCGCAGAAGATGGGGCAGGTCACGTTCTTGGCAATGAACTCGATGGTCTGCTGAGGCAGGTTGGTGTCAATCACGCAAGCTGCAGCGTGCTGGATAACGTCCAGGCGCTCCTCAATACGATCAGGGGTGACATACTCGTAAATCTGCATGTCATTGATGGCCTCCTGCATCTCACCGTGCTCGTCCATGATGAAGAGGTAGGTGGAAGTGGAAGCGCCCGGAACAGTAATAGAAGCGTCAATGTCAATACCACAATCCAGGCAACCCTCTTTGAGTTCGCGCGCACGATAGTCCTCGCCAAAGGCGGTGAGCAGACGAACGTCGCTGTCGAGAAGGGCCAGGTTGTGGGCAACATTTCTGCCAACGCCACCAAAGGACATGGTGACTTTGCCAGGGTTTGAGTCTCCCGCCACAAGGGAAGTGTCTGGACGACCAGCAATATCCATGTTGGCGGCACCGATCACAATAAAGTAGGGGCGTTCGCTTAAAATGTAGCGGCGGCCCAAAATTGCGCCCTTTGCAGTAAGGTTGGAGATGTGTACCGAAACAGAAGAACGCGAGATACCTGCGCGCTCTGCAATTTCCTTCTGAGTAATGGAAGGCTGCTCTTTAATCCAGTTGAAAATCATTTGTTCTCGATTGGTGAGCATTATGCCTCCTAGCAGCAAAAAAAGAATCCGACTAAACAGGTGCTTATATAAAACTTCTAAACAGGTGCTTATCCTATTTAAGCTAGTGCTTAAATCTTGCTTTGGACAACGATAAGACAGCAGCTAGAGTCTGTAAAGAATGAATTCATTAAATTTTTCCCTGGTGAGCTCAAAGATTTTCTCGCCACGCTTGTTCTACCTGCCCGATTTTTCTAAGCATTTGCTGCGTACCGTTTACAGAATTTTAGTATCTGCAAACGGTTGTATCGTGAAAATCTCTCTAAATTGGGCGTCGGTGTTATGCAACTGTAATAATATATTTAATGAATAGTAATGACTCGTCCACATAAGTTAGTTCGCGTATATATCGTGCGCAAATGCTTGTTTCGGGCGTTTTAGGAGGTAGTATGCCTAAACGTGTTTTTGTAGTTGTTCTTGATAGTTTTGGCATCGGCGAAGAGCCTGATGCAGCGGCATACGGAGACGAGGGTAGCAATACCCTTTGTGCCTGCGCAACAAGTGGCGTTCTTAATATCCCAAATATGACAAAGTTGGGCCTTCTTAATATTGATGGCGCACTTGATACTGTGTATGACGTTGATCTGAAGCCAATTGAGTCTCCTGAGGGCGCATACGCTCGCATGCAGGAGAAATCCGCTGGTAAAGACACTACGGTTGGTCACTGGGAGATGGCAGGCGTCATTTCTCCAAAGAAGTTCCCAACCTATCCTGATGGCTTCCCACAGGAGGTCATTGAGGAGTTTGAGCAGAAGACGGGCCGTAAGGTTCTCTGCAACAAACCTTACTCCGGAACTGATGTTATTAGAGACTTTGGTAAAGAGCACGTAGAGACTGGTGCCCTGATTGTCTATACCTCAGCGGATTCTGTTTTCCAGATTGCTGCTCATGAGGACGTAGTAAGTCCCGAGAAACTCTATGAATATTGCCGCATTGCGCGCGAGATTTTGCAGGGTGAGCACGGTGTTGCTCGCGTTATTGCTCGTCCTTTTGAGGGAGAGTGGCCATACCAGCGCACTTCTCGCCGTCATGACTTCTCGCTTGAGCCAACAGGTCCAACTATGCTTGATCGCCTTAAAGAGAACGGCTTTGATGTTCTTTCCATTGGCAAGATTTATGACATCTTTGCTCACCGTGGCATGACTGAGTTTGAGTTCACTACCTGCAACGCAGACGGAATTCAGAAAACTATTGAGGCCACTAGCAAAGACTTCAACGGTCTGTGCTTCACCAACCTCGTTGATACCGACATGATTTACGGTCACCGCAACGACCCTGTGGGATACTCCAACGCTCTTTCTTATTTTGATGAGCGCATTCCTCAAATTATTGAGGGCCTTCGTGAGGATGACCTGTTCATTATTACCGCAGATCATGGCTGCGATCCTGTAACACCATCTACTGATCACTCTCGTGAGTACGTGCCACTGCTTATCACAGGTCCAAAGGTCAAGCCAAACACCAACCTTGGTACAACCACTACATTTGCCGACATGGCCGAGACAATCCTTGATTATTTTGGCGTTGAGCAACTTGGTGTTGGAACTTCTCACCTGTCAGAGATTCTTAAGGAGAACTAATGGCTACTACCCCAACTCCTCATAACGCTGCTGTTGAGGGCCAGATTGCTAAGACCGTCCTGATGCCAGGCGATCCTCTGCGCGCTAAGCTTCTTGCAGACACGTACCTGGAGAACGTTGAGCAGTTCAACACCGTTCGCAATATGTTTGGCTACACCGGCACCTACAAGGGACAGCCAGTCTCTGTTATGGGTTCTGGTATGGGTATGCCTTCCATTGGTATTTATTCTTACGAGCTCTTTAATTTCTATGGAGTCGAGAATATCTTGCGTATTGGTAGCGCAGGTGGTCTTGCTCCTGACGTAAAGCTCAGAGACATTGTTATTGGTATGTCTTCCAGCACTGATTCTAATTATCCATCACAGTACGGAATGCCTGGAACTATTGCACCTACCGCAGACTTTGGCCTGCTAAGCAAGGCTGTTGCTGGTGCAGACAAGCTGGGTTATCCCGTTCGTGTTGGTAATATCCTGGCAAGCGACGTGTTCTATACCGTAGACAACTCGCTTTCTAAATGGGCAAGCATGGATGTTCTTGCCGTTGAGATGGAGTCGGCAGCCCTGTATCTCAACGCCATGCACGCTCATAAGCATGCGCTTACGCTGCTAACTATTTCTGACCTTCCACTTACCGGAGAAGCCCTTTCTGCTGAGGAACGTCAGACTAGTTTCACGCAGATGATGGAGGTTGCTCTTTCTGTTGTTGCTTAAAGCGCTTGTTGCGTAAGGCATTGCAGATTAGCGGCTTGCTATTGCTGTTTGTTTTGGAACCATGCGGATTTTCCGCTTAAGTTAGGGGAGTTTGGTCAACTTCTCATAAAGATCCAGCGCTAAAGCTGGACGTTCCCGCCACATGAGGTAAGGAGAGCACGGAATGAACAAGAACGTTTCTCGTCGTAGTTTTGTGACCGGCGCAACCGGCGCTGGCGCATTTGCAGCACTTGCAGGTCTTGCAGGCTGCAACCAGAAGAAGGACGATGGTGGCCAGAAGGCATCAGGTGACAATAAAAAGAAACTCACCATGGTTACCGATACTGGTGGCGTAAACGACCAGTCCTTCAATCAGTCTGCTTGGGAGGGCATGACCGAGCTCAAGGACAAGAACGGCTGGGATGTCAGCTACCTTGAGTCCAAGCAGGATTCCGATTACGCAACTAACCTTGATAAGGCTGTTGACGCTGAGTCTGACCTTGTTTGGGGCGTTGGCTTTGCTATGGCTGATGCAACTCTTAAGGCTGCTAAGGACAATCCAAACACCCAGTTTGCCATCATCGACAACGGCAACGATTCTCAGGTTTCTAACTTCACTGGCGTTATGTTCCGCGCTCAGGAGCCTTCCTTTGTTGTAGGCTACATTGCCGCTCGTACCACAAAGACTGGTAAGGTTGGCTTTGTTGGTGGCATTTCTTCCGCACTTATCGACCAGTTTGAGTACGGTTACCGCGGTGGCGTTGCTTATGCAAATAAGGAGAAGGGCACCAACGTTGAGATTTCTGCACAGTACGCAGAGTCTTTCTCCGATGCTGCAAAGGGCAAGGCTATTGCTAACTCCATGTACTCTGATGGTTGCGACATTGTCTTCCACGCTGCAGGTGGCGTAGGAACTGGCGTTATTGAGGCAGCTAAGGACGCAAACAAGCTTGCAATTGGCGTTGACCGTGACCAGGCATATCTTGCTCCAGAGAACGTTCTGACCTCTGCTCTTAAGCGCGTTAACGTTGCTATTGTTGAGATTTCCGAGAAGATCTTGAAGGACGGTCAGAAGGGTGGCACCACCATTTCTCTGGGCGCTTCCGAGGACGCCGTCGGAATTTCCGAGGAGCACCACCTCATGGGTGAGGACACCTACAAGGCTGCTACTGATCTTCTTGACAAGATTAAGGCTGGCTCTGTTGTTCCTCCTACAAACAAGGATGAGTTGGACAAATACGTCAAGTCTTTGAGCTAAGTTCTGGCTTAGTATCTAAGCCTTAGGGTTTCTCGCCAGATGGTTTTGCCGTCTGACACGCCCAAAAGGTTGATGAGTTTGGATTTGCTGGTGAGGGGTGCTTTTTGGCACTCCTCACCTCTAGCAAGTGTGTAAAGGAGGTGGCTCGTGGAAGTCAGTTCGGATTACGCTGTTCAGATGCATGGCATTACCAAAGTTTTTGGATCGTTTAAAGCTCTTGACGCCGTAGACCTTAACGTGCGCAAGCAAACTGTCCACGCCATTTTAGGAGAGAACGGCGCAGGTAAAAGTACGCTTATGAACGTACTGTACGGCCTGTATTCTGCGGATGAGGGAGATGTTTACCTCAACGGAGAGCGCGTATCCATTTCTGGCCCAAACGATGCTATCGCTCACGGCATTGGTATGGTTCACCAGCACTTTATGTTGGTTGAGAACTTTACTGTTACAGAAAATATTGTTTTGGGCAACGAGGTCACCAAGGCTGGTGGCGTCCTTGATCCAAAGCGAGCTCGCGAGAAGGTCCTGGAGATTGTTGAGGAATACGGCTTTGACGTAGATCCTGACGCCAAGATTGAAGACATTTCTGTTGGTATGCAGCAGCGTGTTGAGATCTTGAAGGCCCTGTATCGTGGCGCAGAGATTCTTATTCTTGATGAGCCTACGGCAGTTCTTACGCCGCAGGAGATTGAGAAGCTTATCCAGATCATGCATGACCTGGTAAGCAAGGGTAAAACCATCATTGTTATTACTCACAAGCTTAAAGAGATTATGTCTTCCGCTGACGAGTGCACCATTATTCGTCGTGGTAAGTACATGAGCACGGTTGATGTCTCCAAGACATCCGAGACTGAGCTTGCAACACTTATGGTGGGTAGAAACGTTAACCTGCATGTAGAAAAGAAGCCAGCAACTCCTGGTGAGGTTGTTCTTTCAATCAAAGACCTCCACGTCAAGGACGAGCGCGGTATTGAGCAGGTAAACGGCTTTAATTTGGATATTCGTGCCGGCGAGATCGTTGGTCTTGCAGGCATTGACGGCAACGGCCAGAAAGAACTTGCCGATGCCATAAACGCACTGGTCAAACCTGAGTCGGGCACCATTTCTGTCAAGGGTGAAGAGATTCAGAGCACAACTCCTAAGACGGTTATTGATCACGCAGTTGCAACCATTCCTTCAGACCGTCATCGTTGGGGCCTGGTTCTGCCCTTTACGGTTGCCGAGAACATGGTGCTTGAGCGCCACAACGAGGAAACCTTTGGTAAGGGCATTGCACTTGACCTGGAAAAGATCAAGGAATTCTCTCAGAAGCTGATTGATGAGTTTGATATTCGTCCGGCAGAGTGCGCAGATCATCAGGCAGTGGGACTTTCCGGCGGCAACCAGCAGAAGGTTATTATCGCCCGCGAGGTCTCTTCCAACCCAGACGTTCTCATTGCCATCCAGCCAACTCGCGGCCTTGACGTTGGTGCTATTGAGTTTGTTCACAAAGCGCTGATTCGCGAGAGGGACCGTGGAGCAGCAATTTTGCTGATTTCCTTTGAGCTGGACGAGATTATGGACGTTGCCGATAAGATGGCAATTATTTACGCCGGCAAGAATGTTGGCGAGTTTGACCAAGGTACTATCACTGAAGAGCAGGCTGGCCTGCTGATGGCAGGAGGTGACGCCGAGTGAGTACGCTTACAAAGATAATGAGAAAGCCAATTACGTCAGCAATTGTTGCTATTTTTGTTGGCCTGTTGGTTGCTTCTATTATTTTG
This sequence comes from uncultured Atopobium sp., assembly GCA_963544885.1. Lineage (GTDB taxonomy): Bacteria > Actinomycetota > Coriobacteriia > Coriobacteriales > Atopobiaceae > Lancefieldella. The sequence goes on from CAUUHE010000025.1 coordinate 13,938, forward strand.
GTTGTTGCAGGTTATGACCCTATCAGCTCGTTTGAGGCTCTTATTGGCGGCATGGTAGGTAAGCCAAAATACATTTCTAACGTCATTATTAAGGCAACACCTCTGCTCTTTACGGGTATTGCCGTTGCCTTTGCATTCCGCGTTGGCCTCTTTAACATTGGTGCTGAGGGTCAGTACATTGTTGGTACTATCCTGGCTGTTATTGTTGGCTACAGCCTTGACCTTCCTCCTGTGCTGCAGATTCCTGTAGTTGTTTTGGTAGGCACCGCAGGCGGAGCAGGTATTGGCGCCATCATTGGATGGCTTAAAGCCCAGTTTGGCATCAACGAGGTTATTACCAGCATTATGTTTAACTGGATCAGCCTCTACCTCTGCAACTTTGTGGTTTCTCTTCCACAGTTCCACCAGCCAAACTCAACATCTTCGTACCCTATTAACGAGTCCGGCTACACCACGCTGTTCTATGGCATGAAGAATTCCGAGGACGGCGCTGAGGCAATTCGCAATATCCCTGTTATCGGTGACGCTATTATGCGCACCGACGTAAACATTGGTATTTTTGTTGCTATTTTCGCAGCTATCTTCATCGGTTGGCTGCTTATGCGCACTAAGGTTGGTTATGAGATGCGCGCTGTTGGTTTTAACCGCGACGCTGCTCAGTTTACCGGCATCAACGTTAAGAAGAACCTCACACTTTGCATGGCTATTTCTGGTGCACTCTGCGGACTTGCAGGCGCTCTGACTATTACCGGCATTGCTCCTCACAGTATTGCAACGCTGGCAGCATTTGAGAACAACGGCTTTAACGGCCTATCCGTTGCGTTTATCGCCAACTGCAATCCTGTGGCATGTATTCCTGCATCCTTCCTGTTTGCTGGTCTTCTTTATGGTGGCCAGACTGTTCAGCAGGTTGTTGGTGCACCTTCCGAGATTATCAACATTGTTATTGGTACCATCGTGTTCTTCATGGCTCTGGGTGGCGTTATTCCAATGCTTGCCGACCGTCTTGATCACAAGCGTGCCCAGAAGGCTAAGGAAGAAGAGGCAAAGCTTGCTGCTCAAGTGAGTGATGCGTCCGACCCATCTCAGGAGGAGGCAAACAATGCTCACTAACCTGATTCTTCTTGTTTCCGTTACCCTCATGTACTCGACACCTCTTATTTTTGGTGCTCTGGGCGGCGTCGTCTCCGAGCGCTCCGGTGTTGTCAACATTGGTATTGAGGGCATGATGGGCGTTGGCGCCTTTGCAGGTGTTGCAGGTAGCTACCTCACCGGAAACCCTTGGATTGGTTTCCTCTGTGCAGGTATTGCAGGTGGCCTGATTGCACTTCTGCACGCTATGGCATCCATTACGTTTAACGCTGACCAGACCGTCTCTGGTGTTGCTATTAACTTACTTGCTCCTGGTATTGCACTGTTTGCCTGCCGTCTTTTGTTTGATGGCGCTGCAATGTCTCCAGCTGTTAACAAGTTGCCAAAGCTTTTTGGCGAGGGTGCCTTTAACGACACACCTTATTCCAGCTTGAACGTAGACATTACCGTGGTCCTTGCACTTTTGACCGCTCTTCTCGTCTGGTTTGTGCTCTACCGCACTAAGTGGGGCCTGCGTATTCGCTCCGTTGGCGAGCACCCACACGCATCCGAGACGCTGGGTATTAGCGTTCGTAAGACTCGCTACCTCTGCGTTATTGTTTCTGGTGTTCTTGCAGGATTTGGCGGCGCTTCCGTAACGCTGGCAATTATTTCCCAGTTTACTCAGACGGCTATTTCTGGTCAGGGCTTTATCGCACTGGCAGCTGTCATCTTTGGTAAGTGGAAGCCTCTGAACACCTATGCAGCTTGTCTACTCTTTGGCTTTACTCAGGCGCTTGCAATTCTTCTTGGCGGCGGCGCAACTCCAATCCCAAGCCAGATCATTGCAATGCTTCCTTACTTCATCACCATCATTACGCTGGTCCTCTTTGTTGGTAAGTCTGTTGCTCCTAAGGCAGACGGCGTGCCATACATCAAGGGAAGTCGAGCATAATGGCTAAGGTAGAGGGTTCTTGCCACGTTTCTAACGAGGCACTTGTTCAGCTTGCCATTGAGGCGCGCAACCATGCCTATGTACCGTACTCTCACTATGCTGTTGGAGCTGCACTTTTGTGCTCCGACGGCACGGTGTACGGCGGTGCCAACCTAGAAAACGCTGCGTACACGCCTTCCAACTGTGCTGAGCGCACGGCGTTTTTCCGCGCGGTCTTTGAGGGTCGCAGGGATTTTGTGGCCATTGCGGTTGTGGGCGGTCCTGAGGGAGAAGCTCCAACAGCTTGGTGCACTCCTTGTGGCGTATGCAGGCAGGTTATTCGCGAGTGGTGCGATCCTGCTACATTCCGTATTGTGTTGGGCAAGGCAGATGCAGCTCCTCGCGAGTATCTGCTCCAGGACATCTTGCCTATGGGATTTGGTCCCGAGGATCTGGGCGAGTCCAGCCCTGCAGGCGCGTCGTGCGACGACGCTGTGAAGGGCGCCGGTAACGGCCACGAGCACGGCGCGGGCGGGTGTAGCGAGCACGGCGGAGGCAACCAGTAAGCTGCGGTGTCAAGCAGCCTGCGCTTTCGGGTGCAGATAACCTGATAGGTTACATGAAATTGCGAGCCGGTAGAGTTTCTCGCTACCGGCTCTTTTACTAGAGAGTTAACGCGAACGGCAACGAACGCGCCTGACGGAGCCGCGAACGGCAACGAACGCGCCTGACGGCGCCGCGAACGGCAACGAACGCGAACAGCGAAAAGAGGTTCAACTATGCGCATGTACGACGTGATTGAAAAGAAGCGCGACGGCGGCGAGCTCACCGACGCCGAGATTGATTACTTTGTCTCGGGCTATGTAGCTGGGGATATTCCCGATTATCAGGCCTCCGCACTTGCGATGGCCATTTTCTACAAGGGCATGACCGCGCACGAGACAGCTCACCTGACCATGGCGATGGCCGAGTCCGGCGACATGATGGACCTCTCGGCAATCCCTGGTATCAAGGTGGACAAGCACTCTACCGGCGGTGTTGGCGATAAAACCACGCTGGTAGTGGCTCCAATTGTTGCATCTCTGGGAGTCAAGGTTGCCAAGATGAGCGGTCGTGGTCTGGGTCACACGGGCGGTACACTGGACAAACTCGAGGCAATCCCAGGCCTTTCCATTGAGATTTCCGAGCCTGACTTCTTCAAGCAGGTATCCGAGATTGGCGTTGCCGTCGCAGGTCAGACGGGCAATCTTGTTCCAGCTGACAAGAAGCTCTACGCCCTGCGCGACGTCACTGCTACCGTTGACTCGGTGCCTCTGATTGCATCGAGCATCATGAGCAAGAAGATTGCTTCTGGCTCCGACTGTATTTTGCTGGACGTTAAGTGCGGTTCCGGCGCCTTCATGAAGGACGTCGACTCCGCAATTGAGCTGGCAGATGCCATGGTTTCCATTGGCGAGCACGTCGGCCGTACTACCGCGGCTCTGATTACCGGCATGGATCGTCCTCTGGGCAAAAACGTGGGCAACTCCCTCGAGGTCATCGAGGCAGTGGCCACGCTTAAGGGCGAGGGTCCTGAGGATCTGACTGATGTCTGCGTTGAACTTGCTGCAAACATGCTTAATCTCGCAGGTAAGGGAAGTGTTGAGGACTGCCGCAAGCTGGCTCGTCAGCAGATTGCAAACGGCGAGGGCTTGGCTAAGCTTGCCCAGATGGTCAAGGCTCAGGGCGGCACCGACGAGGTCATCTTTGACACCACCAAGTTTGAGGCCGCGCCATTCCGTCGCGACATTGTGGCCGAGACCAGCGGATATATCACATCCATGAACGCTGAGCTGGTGGGCATTTCCTCCGTTGCTCTGGGCGCTGGCCGCGAGAAGAAGGGCGATCCAATTGACCCAGCTGCTGGTATTATCCTTGAGCGCAAGACCGGCGATTATGTCGAGAAGGGCGATGTTATTGCAACGCTTTTGACCGGCGACGAAAGCCGTCTTGACGAGGGCGAGCGCATCTTCCGTGAGGCTCTGGTCTTTGGCGAGAACGCTCCCGAGCTGGAGCCGCTGTTCTTTGCACGTGTCTCCAAGGACGGCGTCGAGCGCTTCGCGTAAGCGCAGGTCGCGGGTGCGGGCTGGAAGCTCCACAAAACATGCAGGTGAGAGCGTGCAAGCTCCGAGCTCCATATAACATGCAGGTCAGACCGGTGCTCACGCAGGTGGGCACCGGTTTTTGTGTGCGGTAACAGCGTCGTGTGCGGGCAGACTTGCAGGTCAAGCGCGCGAAGCGCCGGCGGGGAGTGCACGGGGTTTCTCGCCAGGCGCGCCATAACAGCATGCGCGCCTAAAAAGTGCAAAGAATCTGTGTTTGAGGCACAGATTCTTTGACAAAATCAGGCAAATCCACAGTTTCTTTTACATTTTTAGGCAAAATTTACAGATTCTTTGCAGAAATCAGGCGCGTGAAAGATAGACTACGTGGCCCTAAATTTCGAGCCTGAAAAGCTCATCATGTCTGAGTAAATTTACTCAGACTTGGCGAGAAAAACCGGCAAATAGCTCAGACATGGTGCGCTTTTCCGGCAAATTGTTCAGACATGACGATAACATCAGGCTCCCTGGAAGGGTGAGCTCGGACACGCCTTAAACCCCGCCTGAAAAGTGCAAAGAATCTGTGTTTGGGGCACCGATTCTTTGATGAAATCAGGCAGAATCCACAGATTTTTTGCTGTTATCAGGCAAAAGTTACAGATTCTTTGCAGAAATTAGGCGCGCTAGCAGGCCAAAATAGAACCCTTGCGG
>CAUUHE010000026.1:0-17570 GCA_963544885.1 uncultured Atopobium sp.
TGTGGTTCGTACGGAGGAGAAAAATCCAACGCGAGTCGTATGTTTGCAGAGCCTTCTGTTGGGTATAAATCAGAAATATATAGAGAGTTTTGAGAGGTTTCAGCACATGTTTGATAAATTCACTGACAGAGCGCGTAAAGTCATGAGCTTGGCTCAGGACGAGGCTCGCGGTCTTGGCCAGATGTATGTTGGTACCGAGCACCTGCTACTTGCTCTCATCAAAGAGGGGGAGGGCATTGCTGCTCAGGCTCTGGCTAAGCTGGAGGTCTCGTATGATGAGGCCCTAGCAACTGTAAAAGAGCTCACCACAGGCGCAGGAGACCCTATTCCTGGCGGTCACATTCCGTTTACTCCTCGCGCAAAACGCGTGCTTGAGGACGCGTACAGAGAAACCATGACCCACGGTCAGAGCTATATTGCAACTGAGCACCTGCTTTTGGGTATTGTATCCGAGGGTAACGGTCGTGCTATGGATGCCCTGCGTACCATGGGAGTTTCTGGCGATGCCGTAAGAAACGCCGTTGATGAGCTGGTTGCCCAGACTCCAGAAGATGCACCTGCTGGTCCTCGTATGGCAGAGCCTCGTATTGAGGGTGGCATCTTTGGCATGCCTGTTGGCGCTGGTCAGATGCGTCCTAACGCAAATGACGACGCTTCCATGTTGGAGCAGTTTGGCCGCAACCTTACTAAGCTTGCTGCAGATAAAAAGCTTGATCCTGTCATTGGCCGTGACCGCGAGATTGAGCGCGTCATGCAGGTTCTTGCCCGCCGCCAGAAGAATAACCCACTTATCCTGGGCGATCCCGGCGTTGGTAAGACTGCCATTGTTGAGGGCTTGGCTCAGCTCATTGCATCCGGCAACGTCCCTGACATCCTGCGCGGAAAGCAGGTTTGGACGCTTGACCTTGCAAGTCTGGTAGCAGGATCCAAGTATCGCGGTGAGTTTGAGGACCGCATGAAGAAGGTTGTTGCTGAGCTGGAGAAATCCAAGAATGACATCCTCTTCATTGACGAGATTCACACCGTCATTGGCGCCGGCTCCGCAGAGGGTTCCATCGACGCCGCGTCCATCTTGAAGCCACCGCTGTCTCGTGGAGAAATCCAGGTCATCGGTGCAACTACGGCAGAAGAGTACCGTAAACATGTCGAGAAGGACGCTGCATTTGAGAGGCGTTTCCAGCCTGTCAACATCGGCGAGCCAAACACCGACGACACCATTTCTATCATCCACGGTCTTCAGGACCGCTACGAGAAGCACCACCACGTCCACTACACCGAGGCTGCTATCAAGGCTGCCGTTGCGCTTTCGAGCCGCTACATCCAGGATCGCTTCCTGCCAGACAAGGCAATTGACGTTCTTGATGAGGCTGGCGCCCGCGCACGCATCCACAAGATGAGCCTTCCACCAGAGATTGCCCAGGTAGACGCAGACCTTCTCCGCGTTCGTACTCAGAAGTCTGAGGCAGCAAGCGCTCAGGAGTTTGAGCAGGCAGCTCGTCTGCGCGACCAGGAGAAATCCTTGGTAGCAGAGAGGGATCGCCTGGAGACTGAGTGGCGTGAGCAGCTGGACAAGAACATTGTCACCGTTGATGAGGACGACATTGCAAAGGTTGTCTCTGGTATCACCGGCGTTCCTGTTTCTAACCTCACCGAGACTGAGGCTTCAAGGCTGCTTCGTACAGAAGACATCCTTCACCAGCGCGTTGTTGGTCAGGATGAGGCTGTTGTTAAGGTTGCAAAGGCAATCCGCAGAAGCCGTAGTCCTCTTAAAGACCCTAAGCGCCCTGGCGGTTCTTTCATCTTCCTAGGACCCTCCGGCGTAGGTAAGACTGAGCTTGCAAAAGCCCTGGCAGAGTTCTTGTTTGGCTCTGAAGACTCCCTGCTTTCATACGACATGTCCGAGTACATGGAGCGCCACACCGTAGCTAAGCTGGTTGGCGCACCTCCAGGATACGTGGGCTACGATGAGGGTGGCGAGCTCACCAAGGCTGTCCGCAGACGTCCGTACTCTGTTCTGCTCTTTGACGAGATTGAGAAAGCACATCCAGACGTCTTCAACATCTTGTTGCAGATTCTGGACGAGGGCCGCTTGACTGACGGTCAAGGTCGTCACGTGGACTTCTCCAATACGGTTGTCATCATGACATCCAACATTGGTGCTCGCGAGATTGCCCGTACCAATACCATGGGCTTCTCGTCAGAAGGCTCTAAGGGACTCTCCGATAAAGAGATTACCAGCCGCGTTATGTCCGAGCTCAAGCGTGGATTCCGCCCAGAGTTCTTGAACCGTGTGGACGAGATTGTTGTCTTCAAGTCGCTCTCTACCGAGCAGCTTCGTGGCATTGTTGACCTCATGGTTCTTGAGCTGCGCGATCGCCTGATTGCCAACGGCATGTCCATTGAGCTCACCGAGGCCGCAAAGGATCTGATTGCCAAAGACGGAACCGACCCTGTCTACGGCGCTCGTCCGCTGCGCCGCACCATTCAGTCGATGATTGAAGACCCACTGTCTGAGGAGCTTCTCTCTGGCCAGTGGACCGCAGGCGACATTGTTGCTGTTGATGTTGACGCTGAGGGTAAGAAGCTTGTGTTCACCAAGACCACGGGCGTCATCCCTGAGCCTCGCAAGAAAGAGACAATGGCGCAGCTTGACCAGATGGATGTCAGCATGGGACCATCCTCGCTGCCACAGGGTAGCGCAGGCGGCTCGTCCGACCTGATGTCCTCCGCCGAGTAAGACACTCCGACCCGAGGTTCTGCCTCGGGTCTTTTTGTATCGCAGCTAAAACGCACAGTTCTCTTGTCGAGAAACCCGTCGAGCAGCCCACCCAGTCGCCCGGGCGAGAAACCCGTCTTCTCCAAACCGTCACTACACGCGCCGGCAACAAAACCGTATACTTGAAATGTTGAAACAAATTGAAGCCGTAAACGTACCAGATCGCAAAACGCAGCCTGTAAGCTGCAAGTAATTGAGGGAGAGCCATGGAGCCAACGCAACTTGATCCAAGCGCAACAGAAAACGAGGACCGTATTGCCACCGCTCTGAAGATGACTGCCCCTGGCACAGCGCTCCGCGTTGCACTGGACATGATTATCGCCGGCCGCTTGGGCGCTCTCATTTGCGTGGGAGATACAGAAAACGTCCTTGCTGCGGGTGGAGATGGTTTCAAACTTGATGTTTCCTTCACGGCAAATCGATTGTTTGAGCTCTGCAAGATGGACGGCGCTGTAGTGGTGGACAAAGACCTCACCAGAATTCTGCGCGCCAACTTCCACCTCAATCCTGATGCAACGCTTCCAACTGCAGAAACAGGCACTCGCCACCGTACTGCTGCTCGCATGAGCTTGCTCACCAAGTCAATTGTGATTGCTGTGTCTTCTCGCCGTTCGTTGATTACGGTCTACGTTGATGGTCACGTTATTCCGCTAAAGTCGGTACCAGCCATTATGTCTACTGTCAACCAGCTTTCGGTTGCCATGCAAAATACGCGCCAGCAGCTTGATCGTGCGCTTTTACGCCTAACCGCTCTTGAGCTTGATAACTACGTTACCCTGGGCGATGTAGCAGGCATTTTCTACCTGTTTGAGGTTCTTTTGAGTGCCGCTGACCAGCTTGATTCTTGTCTTTTGGAGCTAGGTAGCGAGGGAAAAACCACCGCTATGCAGCGCGAGGAATATTTGGGCGGTATCGACGAGGCTTATAACCTGATGATTCGCGATTACGCTGTAGATTCTTCCGCTGAAGAGGCGCGCGCCATTCGCCGCCGTTTCCACGAGACAGCAAACACTGAGCTACGCTCTGCAGAAAGTGTTGGCCAGATTCTTGGCTACTCCGATGGCCGCGGAGAAGATGCGTCCATGGAGCCTCTGGGCCTGCGTACGCTTTCCCGCGTTCACGTGGTCAACGATGAGATTGCGGCCAGAATTGTTGACGCCTACGACAACCTGCAGCAGCTGCTTCACGTTGCAGAAAACGATACATCAAGCCTCAAATCTCTGGGTGTCGAGAACCCCGGTGCACTTGCTAACAGTCTCCGCAGAATGTGGGGTAAGTCAGAATAATGGCTGCAAGCAGCACCTGTGCAAAGGTCGTGTCAAAGCCGCGTCCTTCTCGCCTTTCTACACATGGAGCAAAAGCCGATACCGTTGCCGTCATTGTGGCCGGCGGCATTGGCGAGCGCTTTGGATATCCCGACGGTAAGCAGTTTATTTCTGTCTGCGGCCTTCCGTTGATGAGCTGGTCAATCCTTGCGTTTGATCATGCCCCAAGCGTGGCTCACATTGTAATTGCTTGCTCTGACGAGAAACGCGCTGCAGTTCAAGAGGGTGTTGTGGGCAAGCTTGTGCTCCACAAGCCCGTGCACTTTGCAACGTCTGGTGCTACCAGGCAGGAGTCGGTTTACAATGCGCTCCAGGTAGTACCTGCTGGATATGATTTTGTTTCTGTTCATGACGCGGTTCGTCCTCTTATTGAGGTGGAGACAATTGAGCAGGTCATTGGTACGGTTCGCAAGTCTCCTAAGATTGCAGGAGCAATTTTGGCTCACCGCGCAACTGACACCTTAAAGCGCGTAGACGGTGCAACCATTGTAGATACACCTGACCGATCAACTTTTTGGGCTGCTCAGACCCCTCAGGTGTTTAAGACACGCACGCTCCTTGAAGCCCACGAAGTAGCTCGCCAGGAAGGCTACCAGGGAACCGATGACTCATCGCTTGTTGAGCGGCTGGGCCTTACGGTGTTGTGTGTTGAATCGCAACGAGAAAACGTGAAGGTTACGTACCCGTCTGACCTTGCAATTGTTGAGGCTACGCTCAGCCGACGCCTGGTAGAAGGCGCAACCGGAAGTGGGGCTGTAGAGTGAGCATGCCAGAGCTTAAAATTGGTCACGGTTACGATGTTCATCGCCTGGTAGAGGGTAGAGATCTTATCTTAGGTGGCATCAAAATTGAGCACACCAAAGGTCTTCTCGGCCACTCCGATGCTGATGTTTTAGCCCATGCACTTATGGACGCACTGCTAGGAGCTCTGCGCGCCGGCGACATTGGTCAGCTTTTCCCCGACACAGACCCTGCTTATGAGGGCGCTGATTCTATGGTGCTTCTGTCCCAGGTTATGCAGCTTGTTCGTAATGAAGGCTTTGAGCTTCTGGACTGTGACTGCACCGTTGCAGCTCAAGCGCCTAAGTTGCTCCCTCATCGCGATGCTATGAGAAACCGCATGGCAGAGGTCATGGGTGTTTCGCCAGATAAAGTTGGCGTAAAAGCAACCACTACCGAAGGTCTTGGCTTCGTGGGCACTCAAGAAGGCATTGCTGCCTGGGCAGTTGTGCTGCTGGGACGTAGCGCGCAATAAGTTATAGCTCTACGATATGGTCGGCTGCTTCCACCACTTTAGGGTCATGAGATATGAGCAGTATTATGTGGTCTTGTTTGACCTTCTTGAGAAGATTAAGAAGGACATCAACACTTTTTTGATCTAATGCAGAGGTTGGCTCGTCAAGCAACATAACACTTGGATTCATAAGCATCATGCGGATAATTGCAATCTTTTGTTTTTCTCCACCAGAGATAGCAGAGCTTCTTTCACCCAGGCGAACGTCAAGATTTTGATCATCACCAAGCAGCAATTTTTCCAAATTGAACAGCTTGATATAGCTGATTATCTCTTCATCTGTTGGTTGGTTTTTGCAGAGTAGAGTCAGATTATTTCTTACCGTATCGTCAACAATGCTTGGCTCTTGCTCGGTAAATCCAAGAGTATTTTTTCGAAGTTCATACTGATTAATTTGAGTGAGCAAATCCTCATTAATGGCAATAGTGCCTGATAGATGAGAAGCCCACTCTCCGTTAATGAGCTTCAGAAATGTTGATTTGCCTGTACCGTTTCCACCGGTAACGGCGTATATATTTCCTTTTGCAAAACTACAAGACAAGTTGTTCATCAGCACTTTATTTGAATGTGGATAAGAGAAAGACACATTTGTGCAGGTAATTTGATTGATATCGTCTGATGGAACAATATTTCCAACGGATTCTTGAGGTAAATCAAGAATCTGCTCAATTCGATTAAGACTTACCGTAATGCTCTGATAAGCCATGCCAAATTCCATAAGAAGCGTAATAGAGCCCAAAAGCGATACAAAATAGCTTGAAATGGTTGCAATATAGCCAGGCTGCAGTGCTCCAAGAAAAATTTGATATGCACAGGTAATAAAGACAATAGCTTGGAATACAGCAATTACAGCATTGTTTAATTCCTGTACGCCAAATTCCAGTTTGTACTGCTCATGAATGGCACTACGAACTTTTTGATTGACGGCATAGTGCTGATTAAAGAAACGCTCAAAGAGAGAATGACGCCTGATAAAATCTACGTCTGTGAATTGGGAAAGCTCAATAGATCCATACTGTGATTTCAGTTCTTTGGATTCTTTGTATCTTTTATAAGCCGCATCTTGGATTTGCTTATAGATAATAAAACTCACGAGCAACAAAACAACCGTTACAAGGGTGGTTAATGGGTTCAAATATAAAATAATTGCCAGTGTGCCTAAGACAGAGACCATAGTTGTTACAAAGCTCACACATTGTGTAAGTATAAAAATCGAAACGTCATTAGAATCGTTATTTACTGTCTGGCGGTAATGTCCAGAATCATATGACGAGAAAAATGATGAATCTGCATGTTGAATCTTGTCAATCAGCTGTCGCTCAATAGTAAACGAAGAATCAATTTGTAACTGACAATAGCGTGTTTTAGCAAGATAGGAACAGCCGGCAATAAGGATTCCTAGTGCGGCAACCACGGCGCAATAGAAAAGTATCTCGCTCCAAATTGTCCCTGAAATAAAAAGATTAATTACAAATCCAACAAGAAGAGGTTGGATCACCATAAGCGCTGTGACAAAGAATGACAGAAAGAGAAAAATCGCAAGACTGCCTTTATCCAGAATGGTAGATATACAGTAGTGGATAATGTTAAAAAACTTACTCATTCGAATCACCTTCTGAAGTTGTTAAGAGTAAGATTTCTTCTGTCTTTTAGTTCCTTATAGTTTTAATTCAAATATAAATTTCTTAAATTTTTGTTCATCAAGTTTAATAAAACAAAAAAAACAATCTAGTACTAATCCGTGAACGGTAACAAAATTGAATCTTGATTAGTACGGTATGGAACTCAAAGGTTTTCCACAAACCGTTTATACTTACACCAATACACAATGGTTGCGAGGAGTATGCATGCTTGTCTATAACACTCAGACGCATAAAAAAGAAGAGTTCAAGCCAATCGACGAGGGCAAAATCCGCATGTACGTGTGCGGTCCTACGGTTTACGATCAGATTCACATCGGAAACGCCCGTACCTTCCTCTCGTTTGACGTTATTCGCCGTTATCTTATGCATAAGGGTTATGAGGTCACCTTTGCTCAGAACCTGACTGACGTTGACGACAAGATTATTCAGCGCGCTATTGAGCAGGGAAGGACTGCTCAAGAGGTTTCTGAAGAGTTTTCTCAGGCGTTTATCGAGCAGATGCATCGTTTCAATATTCTAGATCCGGATATTCGTCCTCGCGCAACGCACGAGATTGAAGCCATGCTTCAGATGATTCAATCTTTGATTGAACAGGGCTATGCTTACGCAGTGCCTTCGGGCGACGTGTACTTCTCGGTACGTTCTGACCACGGCTATGGCGTGCTTTCTGGTCGAGATCTTGATCAGCTTCGCGCAGGCGAGCGCGTTGAGGTTAATGACGAGAAACGCGATCCATTTGACTTTGCACTCTGGAAAGCTGCAAAGCCTGGTGAGCCTAGCTGGCCAAGCCCTTGGGGAGAAGGTCGTCCAGGTTGGCACAGTGAGTGCTGCGCCATGATTCATCGCTACCTGGGCACTCCAATTGACATTCACGGCGGTGGCTCTGACCTGGTGTTCCCTCACCATGAGAACGAGACCGCACAGGCATCTTGCGCCTGGCACGCTCCTCTCGCCAATTATTGGATGCACACCGGAATGCTTCGCGTTGATGGCGAGAAGATGTCCAAGTCTTTGGGCAACTTCTACACACTCAAGGAAGTTTTGGACAAGTACCCTGCAGATGCAGTAAGACTTTTGATGCTTCAAACGCACTATCGTGCACCACTTGATTTCTCGTTTGAGCGTCTTGAGGGTACCGTTGGTACGCTTGAGCGCATGAAGACCTGCGTTGCAAATCTCCGCTGGGCTTTCAAGCAGTCTTCTGCTCAGCACGAACTTTCCGATGCTGATAGCACGCTTGCTGAGGCTATTAACACAGCTCAGAGCGAGTTTGACGCTCAGATGGATGATGATTTTAATACCGCAGGAGCACTCGCTGCTATCTTTGCTCTGGTAACTGCTGCAAATACGTATCTTGCAGAGGTTGGTCAGAATGTTGGTGCAAGTCCTGTTCTCCGTGCAGCAGATATGTTGTGCGAGCTCGCGGGAGCTTTGGGAATTGATTTGACTCAGGCGGCGTCTACCTCTGATTTACCAGAGGAGCTTGTGATGCTTGCCGCCCAGGTGGCAGGCTATGAGGGCGCGTCAGCCGACGAGGCTGCAGAGGCTTTGCTTGCTGCTCGTCAGGAGGCTCGTTCCCAGAAGAACTGGGCAGTTGCTGATCAAATTAGAGACGGCATTGCCGAGCTTGGACTTTTGATTGAAGATACCGCCGCTGGCGCTCGACTTAAGCGTAAGGCAGACTAACTATGGCAAGAAATCAGCGTTCTACCTCTAAAAACACTCGTTCCGAGGGCGCTGCCGGACGCGGCGGAGCTGCGGGTCGCGGCGGCTCTGCGGGTCGCGGTGGAGCAGGTCGCGGCGGCGCAGGTCGCGGCTCCAAGAAGGCTGCCGACTGGGGCGGTTATTTCGGCGCCAAGAATGGCCAGGACTCAAAGGGCGGTCGCTCTGCACAGGGTACACGTACAGCTCAAAGTACCCGTGGACAGCGAGGAACTGATGGACAGCGAGGTACTGGCGGACAAAGAGGCGCTGGCGCTGGACGTCCCGGTAACAAGAAACCTGCAACCGATCTTATCGAGGGTCGTCGCGCAGTAGCAGAGGCGCTGACCGTTGGTATTCCTTTGAAGAATGCGCTGGTACAAGCTGCAAGTGGACAGAAGGACCAAGAGATTGAGGCACTCGCACGTCAGCTTGAGCAGGAGGGTATTCCTGTCGAGCGCGTTGCAAAGCCAGTACTTGACTCGCTTTCAAGCCACGGCGCTCACCAGGGCGTTATTGTCCGTACACAGCCGTTTGCTTATGCCGACCTCTCTGAAATCATTCAGCGCGCTGGTTCCGAAGACGCTCTGGTTGTGGTCTTGGATCATGTCACTGACGAGGGAAACTTTGGTGCAATCGTAAGAAGTGCCGAGGTAGTTGGTGCAGCTGGCGTCGTCATTGCAAACGCTCGCGCCGCCCGAGTTGGCGTTGGAGCATACAAGACATCCGCAGGAGCTGTGCTTCATCTGCCAATCGCCCAGGTTTCTAATCTGCCGCGCGCTCTCGAAGAGCTCAAAGCCGCAGGTTTTTGGACATGTGGCTCTACCGAGCACGCTACTCAGTCCGTGTGGGAGGCTCCAATGGGAGGTCGCCTTGCACTTGTCATGGGCTCTGAAGGTTCAGGAATTTCTCGCCTTATGCTCGAGAAGTGCGATTTTACCTGTAAACTTCCCCAGTTTGGCCAGGTAGAATCCCTGAACGTTGCTCAGGCAACAACGGTCATGTGCTACGAGTGGCTTCGCAGGACCCAGGAAGCGTAAGCTCAGGAAGCCCAGGAAGCGTAAGGTATGGCTCAGAAAAAATCGCTGCTTGTAGTCGATGGCTATAACGTCATGTTGGCAACTCCTCGCTATGAGGCGTTGCTGGATGAGCGGGGCTCTTCTGCGCAAGAAACCGCTGCTGAGAGAGCCTATCACCTCAACACCGATCCATTTTATCGCGCCCGTTTAGCGCTCATTTCTGACGTTGCCACGTTTGCGCAGGGCACCTACGAGGCCGTTATTGTGTTTGACGGCAAAGGAAACGTAAACGACGATCGTCCGGAACGCAGCCACGCTGGTGTGCAGCTGGTTTTCTCCGAGACTGGGGAGTCTGCGGATAGCGTCATCGAGCGCCTGGTCACGGACGCTCGAGAGGCTGGTCGCAAGGTATTTCTGGTCACGTCGGACAGGGACATCCGCGCTACGGCCGGCTTTGGCCCCGGCGAGGTCACGCGCATTGCAAGCGCATCACTGGTCCACGAGATTTCCCAGGCAGATAACGTTGTCGAAGAGATGCGTCGCGATCAGGTCAGTACGCGCATGACGCTTGAAGACCGCATTTCTCCAGAACAGCGCGAGAAACTCTGGAAGCTGCTAGGCAAATAGGTGACCAGGTCAGCGGGCTGCGTTGCTGTCGGGCTGAGTTTCTCGGCAGATGTGCCCAACTCGCCCAATGCGCCTGCAGCCCCAGCCGCGCCAATTTGACTGGCGCGCCTGATTTCTGCAAAGAATCTGTAACGTTTGCCTGAAAACATCAAAGAATCGGTGGATTCTGCCCGATTTCGTCAAAGAATCTGTGTCCCAAACACAGATTCTTTGCACTTTTCAGGCAGAGTTTTCGGGACGTGACCTTGAATCCGGGGTGGTGGCGGGTGGTTTTCATAAGCACTCTCATGGAGCCTGATTTTCTCGCCAAGTCTGAATGATTTGCCGGAAAAGCACACCATGTCTGAGCTATTTGCCGGTTTTCTCGCCAAGTCTGAGCTGTTTTGCTCAGACATGATGCGGTTTTCAGGCTGGCCAAACTTGATGGGCAGTGCATTTGCACCAAGCTAGCTCCTGTAGAAGGGAAGTGCTCCTACATGCTGCATCGACCAGTTTGTGGAGAAAAATTTCTCGAAAATTGAGACTAGACCAAAGCCAGAAAAGTCTATAGAATATCCTCTGCACTTGATGCCGCTATAGCTCAGCTGGTAGAGCAACTGACTTGTAATCAGTAGGTCCCGGGTTCGAAGCCTGGTGGCGGCACCACTTGAATTTTCAGCCAGGCATTGCCTGGCTTTTTTCGTGCGAATTTTAGGGCATTTGCGACGTATCGCGTATGGCTCCTATAGACAACCGTAAAAGCCCGTATGCGTCTGGCTAGAAACACGCTTGGAGTTGTGACGAGAAAATCGGTGGAGTTGTGGCAAGAAACTCGCTTGAAGTTGTGGCCAGAAAACCACATGGAATCGTGGCGAGAAAAACACTTGGAATTGTGGAAAAAATTTGATAAGATACGCCCGGTTGGGTGGATTACGTTGACAAGATTTTTATTCAATCGTAATATTTTCCCGCTTGAGAGGTAATTGGAAGATCAACTAGACTTCCTGCGTACGTTAAACCGCAAGGTAAACAGCGTACACAATTGCTTCTAGAGTGCTTGAAAACGGCATTCGGGGATATGGCACAGCGGCAACTGCGGCGGACTGTAAATCCGCTCCCTCTGGGTTCCTTGGTTCGAGTCCAAGTATCCCCACCACGCCCGTGTAGCTCAGTAGGTAGAGCACTTCGTTGGTAACGAAGAGGTCACCGGTTCAAATCCGGTCGCGGGCTCCATTTTTCAAGCGGCATTTATGCCGGCGTAGCTCAGCTGGTTAGAGCACACGGCTCATACCCGTGACGTCACTGGTTCGAATCCAGTCGCCGGTACCAGACTCTTTACGGCGTACATGTCCTAGACATTTGCGCCGTTGAGTATAAACAGACGTTTTTTCACCACGGTCTAGCCCGAGGGTTAGTTCCAGAAGGAGGATTGGCAATGGCCAAGGAAAAGTTTGACCGCACAAAGCCACACGTAAACATCGGTACCATTGGTCACGTCGACCACGGTAAGACTACCCTTACCGCAGCAATCACCAAGGTTCTCTCTGAGACCGAGGGCTGCAAGGCAGACTATACCGCCTTCGAGAACATCGATAAGGCTCCAGAGGAGCGTCAGCGTGGTATTACCATTTCCGTTGCTCACGTTGAGTACGAGACTTGGGAGCGCCATTACGCTCACGTCGACTGCCCTGGCCACGCAGACTACATCAAGAACATGATTTCTGGTGCAGCTCAGATGGACGGCGCAATCCTCGTTATTGCTGCAACCGACGGTCCTATGGCTCAGACTCGTGAGCACATCCTTCTCGCACGTCAGGTCGGCGTTCCTTACATCGTCGTCTTCCTGAACAAGTGCGACATGGTCGACGATGACGAGCTCATCGACCTCGTCGAGATGGAGACCCGTGACCTTCTCTCCGAGTACGACTTCCCAGGCGATGACCTTCCAATCATCCGTGGTTCTGCTCTCGGCGCTCTTAACGGCGAGGAGAAGTGGGTTGAGTCCATCCGTGAGCTCATGCACACCGTTGACTCCTACATCCCAACACCAGCTCGTGACAACGAGAAGCCATTCCTGATGGCAATCGAGGACGTCATGACCATTTCTGGTCGTGGTACCGTTGCTACCGGCCGTGTTGAGCGCGGTGAGCTCAAGCTCAACGATCCAGTCGAGATCGTTGGTATTAAGCCAACTCAGAACTCTGTTGCTACCGGTATTGAGATGTTCCGTAAGACCATGGACTTCTGCGAGGCTGGCGACAACGTTGGTATTCTTCTTCGTGGTGTTAAGCGCGAGGACATCGAGCGCGGTCAGGTTCTCTGCAAGCCTGGTACCGTTACTCCACACAAGAAGTTCACCGGTGAGGTTTACGTTCTTACTAAGGAAGAGGGCGGCCGTCACACCCCATTCTTCTCTGGTTACCGTCCACAGTTCTACTTCCGTACAACTGACGTAACCGGCGACATCTACGAGCTCACCGATGCAAACGGTGGCAAGGTAGAGATGGCTATGCCTGGCGACCACATCACCGTTGGTTGCGAGCTCATTCACCCAATCGCTCTTGAGCAGGGTCTGAAGTTCGCTATCCGCGAGGGTGGCCACACCGTCGGCGATGGCCGTGTTTCCACCGTCATCGAGTAACTTCTTTTAAAGTTGCTAACTTGCCCGGCGTGCTCTTTTGCGCGCCGGGTTTTTTGTCGAGAAAAAATATGTGAACGCCTAGAGTAATTAGAGAAAAGTATTGACATCTCTGGGTAGTGGGTGCTAACCTAAGCAACCGCGTCACATTTCGAGAATACATCTCGTGACCGTGTTCAGGAGGATCAATGCGTACACTCGTTACTCTCGCCTGCACTGAGTGCAAGCGTCGTAATTACACTACGGACAAGAACAAGTCCAACAACCCAGATCGTATGGAGTTGAAGAAGTACTGCCCATGGTGCCACAAGCACACGGTACATCGCGAGACCCGCTAGGCTAGGTGGGTTCGTTCTAGGCCAGTAGCTCCAATGGTAGAGCGGCGGTCTCCAAAACCGTTTGTTGAGGGTTCGAGTCCTTCCTGGCCTGCCAGATAACTTCACCGGCCTTCCCATAAGGGTTGGCCGGTTTGTATGTAGGTATAACATCCAAGGGAGCGTAGGATGGCAAATAAGGAGCGCAATAAGAGGAGCGCACGTAAGGCTCGCGCAGAAGAGCGCGCCCAGCGTGAGGCCCTTCAGGCTGAAGCTACTCCTGAAGCTTCTGCTAAGGCCACTAAGGCTGAGGCAAAGAAGCAGGAGAAGTCCCTTCAGCGTAACGCTAACCCTGGCTTCTTTGGCCGCCTGGGTGCTTATTTTGCAGGCGTTCGTACAGAAATGCACCGCGTTGTGTGGCCTTCAAGCTCTGAGCTTGCTGGTTTCTCTGTAGCCGTAATTGCAACAATCATTTTCTTTGGCTTGGTAACTTGGCTGGTTGATACTGGCATTGTTGCTGGTCTCGTCGCCTTTACTGGACTGAGGGGATAATCAATGGCTAAGCGCTGGTATGTAGTTCACACCTATTCAGGTTATGAGAACAAGGTAAAGACAGACCTTGAGCACCGTATTGAGACCTATGGTCTTGAGCGTGCTGTTGTTGATATTCAGATTCCTACCGAGGAAGTCACTGAGGTCAAGGACGGCGGAAAGCGTGAGACCAAAGAGTCCAAGGTATTCCCAGGTTATGTTCTTGTTCGCATGGAGCTTGATGACAATACCTGGGCTGTTGTTCGTAACACCCCAGGCGTAACTGGTTTTGTTGGCATTGACGGCAAGCCAGTTCCTCTGCGTCGCGATGAGTTCGATAAGATCATGCGTCGTGGCGGCATGAAGACGGGTAGCCCTGTACCTAAGCGTACAGCAACCAATATTGAGGTCGGTCAGGCAATTCACGTTCTTTCTGGTCCTCTCGCTGATTTCGACGGTACTGTCTCCGAGGTCAACGCAGAGTCCGGCAAGATTAAGGTAATGCTCACCATCTTTGGTCGCGAGACTCCGGTTGAGCTCACCATGGATCAGATTTCCCTGATAGACTAGTAACTAACGGCTTATCCCGCACTTCTCGTCCCTTGTGGATTGCTTCTCGGGAGTGCGCGAGAATAGACTCAAACGTATTCAAACAGGAGGCTTAACATGCCCGCAAAGAAGGTTGTTAACTTTATTAAGCTGCAGATTCCTGCAGGCCAGGCAAACCCAGCTCCTCCAGTAGGACCAGCTCTGGGTGCTGCACAGGTCAACATTATGCAGTTCTGCCAGGCATTCAACGCTGCAACTCAGGACAAGGCTGGCGACATCATCCCAGTTGAGATTTCTGTTTACGAGGATCGTTCCTTTGACTTCGTAACCAAGACTCCTCCAGCAGCTCAGCTCATCAAGAAGGAGCTTCACCTCAAGGGTGGTTCCGGTGTTCCTCAGCGCGATAAGGTTGGCCAGCTCTCCCAGGAGCAGCTCACCAAGATCGCTGAGATCAAGATGCCTGACCTCAACGCAAACGACATTGAGGCTGCAAAGAAGATCGTCGCTGGTACCGCTCGTTCCATGGGTGTAACCATCGCCGAGTAATGTTTACTCCCGTCAGCCATTAATGTGGCTGACGGTTGTTTTGTCAGAGCATCCGACGCTAGTGCACGTAGTTGGGTTTCTCGCCAAGAGGGCGTAACTACGAACGGAAGATGCAGGAGTGGGAGGGCAGACGCCCGCTAACCACAGGAGGTACATAATGCCTAAGCACGGAAAGAACTACAAGAATGCAGTTGCCAAGGTAGACGGTGCAAACCTCTACAGCCCAAAAGAGGCAGTAACCCTGTCTAAGGAGCTTGCAACTGCTAAGTTTGACGAGACCATTGAGGTAGCAATTCGCCTTGGTGTCGATACTCGTAAGGCTGACCAGAACGTTCGCGGTTCCATCTCTCTGCCTCACGGCACTGGTAAGTCCGTTCGCGTTGCAGTCTTCGCAGAGGGCGAGAAGGCCCGCGAGGCTGAGGCAGCTGGCGCTGACATCGTCGGTGGCGACGAGCTCATCGCAGAGGTCGAGAAGGGCATGCTTGACTTTGACGCAGCAATCGCAACCCCTCAGATGATGGGTAAGGTTGGCCGTCTTGGTCGCGTTCTTGGTCCTCGTGGCCTTATGCCTAACCCTAAGCTTGGCACCGTTACCATGGATGTTGCAAAGATGGTTAACGAGCTCAAGGCTGGTCGTGTTGAGTATCGTGCAGACCGTTTTGGTATCTGCCACGTTGCAATCGGCAAGGCTTCTTTTGAGGTCCAGCAGCTTGTTGAGAACTATGGCGCACTGATTTCCGAGATTATCCGCGTCAAGCCATCTAGCGCTAAGGGTAAGTACGTCAAGACCGTTGCTATTTCCTCTACTATGGGCCCTGGCATCAAGGTTGATTCAACCAAGGTTCGTAACCTCATGGAGGACTAAGCTAAACGCTTAGAAGTACCTAGCACGTTTAATCCGGTATCTGCTTGCAGGTACCGGATTTTTCTTGCGGCGAGCGTGTGGCTTGTGGTGCGCATACGGCTTGCGGTGCGCACGCGGCTTAAAGCGTGCGCGTAGCTGTACAGCCGTTCTTCTCGTCAAATTTTTGTGAAGAGAAAGAAATTGCGCGCTCAACCTTGACTCGCGTTGATTTTTGCTGCACAATATCCAACGCAAGACAGACGTCTTGTAGTTGCACGTTCGCTGCCAAAGACAGCCGGCGCCTTGAATCCAAGGCTTAATGGGAATTCCCGCCTGCCGAGGTGGTCTTGAGATTAGTACATCCAGACCCCGCTTTGGTTGCCAAAGTGGGGTCTTTTCATGTGAGGGCCGCACCTGTTGGCGCTCGTGCCTGAGACATGATAAAGGAGGTGTACTACATGCCAGCTCAGTCTAAACTTGATTTGCTCGAGAAGGTTTCCGCTTCTCTCGACAATTCCAAGGGCCTGTTTGTTATCGACTATCGTGGTCTCTCCGTAAAGGAGACTCAGGAGCTCCGCCGCGCACTTACCGCAGCAGGCGCTCACATGAAGGTCTATAAGAACAACATCGTCAAGATTGCTCTTAAGAATGCTGGTATGCCAGAGATTGACGAGATGCTCGCCGGTACCTGCGCATATGTTTTCTATGAGAATGATCCTGTCGAGGCCGCTAAGGTCATCAAGGATCAGGCCAAGAAGCTCAAGAAAGTTGAGTTCATTGGTGGTATCGCTGATGGTCAGGCACTTACTGCTGACGAGGCAAAGGCTTACGCAGATCTTCCTTCTCGCGAGGAGCTCATTGCAAAGCTTGTCTTCGTTGTTGCAAGCCCACTTACCGGTATTGCACAGGTTTGCGCTGGTCCAGCTCGTGGACTCGCAACCGCTCTTTCTGCAGTCGCAGATCAGAAGAACGCTGCATAAGCAACGTTTTGTTGTACCCGCGCATTGGCGCAAACCGCGTGAGAGTGTAGACGCACTTAAACGCACACATACAAGCCGGGCTATTGCCCAGATGCAGTACAAAGGCTGCATCGTTTAAAAAGGAGAATTGACATGGCTGTCACTAAAGATGAGATCATTGAGGCCCTTAAAGAGATGCCAGCACTCGAGCTTTCTGAGCTCGTTCACGAGCTTGAGGACGTCTTCGGCGTTTCCGCTGCTGCTCCTGTAGCTGTCGCTGCTGCTCCTGCAGCTGGTGGCGCTGCTGAGGAGGCAGAGGAGAAGACCAACTTTGACGTTGTCCTCGAGGGCTTCGGCGACAACAAGATCGGCGTCATCAAGGTTGTCCGTGCTCTTACCAACCTTGGCCTCAAGGAGGCAAAGGAGGTCGTCGAGGGTGCTCCTAAGGCAGTCCTCGAGGGCGCTAAGAAGGAGGACGCTGAGGCTGCTAAGGCTCAGCTCGAGGAGGCTGGCGCTACCGTCACCCTTAAGTAAGTCCATCCTACATAGCTTACTGGAGAGGTCAGACTTCGGTCTGGCCTCTTTTTTGTTTGCCTGGCGAGAAACCCGGTGTGCTTGGAGTGCATGGAGCTTGGATGCGTTTGCTGCAGCCTGAAAAGTGCATCAAGCTTGGGTGCTTTAGCTGCAGCCTGAAAAGTGCATCAAGTCTGAGCGATTTGCCTGTTCTTCTTGCCTTATCTGAGTGCTTTTGCTCAGACTTGGTATGCATTTCAGGCTTATAAATCCGGTGTGATTGCTCTATCTTTCTGCGTGACTTACCCCAGC
>CAUUHE010000027.1:0-16691 GCA_963544885.1 uncultured Atopobium sp.
AACATCGGCAACCCTGATGACGCTAACGGCGCAGTTGACGCTGACGCTGAGGGTATTGGTCTTTTCCGCTCCGAGTTCCTGTTCATGGACGCTAAAGAGCTCCCAAGCGAGGAGGAGCAGTTTGCTGCTTACCAGAAGGTTGCTCTTCGCATGAAGGACAAGCCAGTCATCATTCGTACGCTTGATGTCGGTGGCGATAAGGAGATTCCTTACCTCAACATGAAGGCTGAGGAGAACCCATTCATGGGCTTCCGCGCTATCCGTTACTGCCTCAACAATGCTGAGCAGTACAAGGTTCAGCTCCGCGCTCTTCTCCGCGCATCCGCATTTGGTGACATCAAGATTATGCTTCCTCTTGTCACCACCGTTGATGAGGTTCGCCAGGCTAAGGCTCTTGTTGAGGAATGCAAGCGTGAGCTTGACGCTGAGGGCGTAGCTTACAACAAGGACATCGAGGTCGGTACCATGATCGAGACTCCATCTGCATCCCTGATTGCAGACAAGCTGGCTCGTGAGTGCGACTTCTTCTCCATTGGCACCAACGACCTTATTGGCTACACCATGTGCGCTGACCGCGGTAATGACCGCGTTGCCTACCTCTACGAGGTTTACCAGCCATCCGTTCTCCGTTCCCTCAAGTTCCTCATTGGTGAGGGTAACAAGGAGAAGATCATGGTTGGTATGTGCGGCGAGGCAGCTGCAGATCCACTGCTCATCCCAGTCCTGCTTTCCTTTGGTCTGGACGAGTTCTCCGTTTCTGCACCATCTGTCTTGCGCACCCGCAAGACCATTGCTGCTTGGACAAAGGCCGAGGCAGACGAGCTCACCGCTCGCGTCATGGAGCTTGACACCGCAGCTGAGGTTAAGGCTCTGCTTGAGCGTGAAGCTCGCTAGTTTTAGCTTATACAAACAAATTCAGGGGCATCTGCACTGGCAGGTGCCCCTGTTTCTTTAACGTTAAACCTTCTGGCGAGAAGATCGATCTTCTCGCAATGCGCGACCAGCAAAGCTCGAGCCTCGAAGCGCGGCCTACGGCGCAGGAGTCGCCCTGTGCGCTAGGGAACAATCACGGAAAGTGCGGCGGGAATGACCTCAATGACAAACTTTTCCGCAAAGGGGAGCTCTTCGCCGTCAACCTGAACAGGAACCGGCTCGTGGAAAGTCACCTCTGCGCGCTTAAGTTGGCGCTCTTCAATGATGCGTGAGTTGACGTGCTTACCAGCCCTTGCCAAGCCAAACAAAGCCAGCAGGTGCGGAATGTTGGGCACCTTGGTGTTGTAGCAGACGGTGAGAAGACCATCGTCTGGCTGGGCGTGTGGACAGACCTTAAAGCCGCCACCATACGTAGGACCAATCTGGAAGGCCATGATAAGCGCTTGAAGATCAATGTCCTTCTCGCCATCAAACGAGACGGTGCAGGGATAGCCTTTGCTACCAGCAGCCATAAACTTGAGACCCGAGGTCAAGAAAAGCGCTTCTCCCTCAGTTGACGAGTTATTTGCGCGGCGCTTTGTGGTGTCGGCTGCAATAGCTGCATCAAGTCCAAACGACATGGTCTCCATGAAGTAGACGTCGTTGATGCGACCAATCTCTAGCTGTTTAACCTTGCCGCGAACCAGCTGTGCAAACGCGCCTTCGGGGTCGTTAATTTTCATACCCAGAGTGCGTGCATAGTCGTTTCCCGAACCCATAGGGATAATGCCAAGCGCTGGACGAACCTCTGGCGATAAGGTCATGAGGCCGTTGACCACCTCGTGGATGACGCCATCTCCGCCAAGTGCGACAACCGTATCAAAATCTGCAGCTTCTGCAGCCATGATACGAGCATCTCCCATGGCCGTGGTGAGCTTAAGCTCATATCCGTCAGTCGCAGCTGAATAGCTGGTCAAAAAGTGACGAGCAAACTCTGCGCCTGCAGCGCCCTTACCACTATGAGCAGCAGGATTAGCTATGATAAGTGTGCGTCCAAGAGGGGATTGAGACATTTTGCACCATTTCTATTAGGACTGCAAAGCAGCGTTCTTACTAAAGGCCGCCAAGTAGCACTGTTTCTAAATAGTTTTGTCACCACATGTACAAACAAAATAGTGGAGAAAACAGTTCAACAACGTTTCAAGTTTAAACGGCTTTGTCTGTCTGTGCTAGGATAAACCATACAGAAATCGGTAGAAAAGGATAGCGCGTGAGCGAGTCTTCAACACAAACCAATAATGAGCAGGATGCAAACATAGTTTCTGCAAATACAAATGGTGCAAGTGCAAGTCTTGTAGCTGTTTCTGCTCGAGATGCATGGTACCCAACACACCAGCGCGATCAGTTCATTTTGCGTCAGCTGGTAAGTAAAGACTTCAAGCTTAAGTATCGTCGTTCTATCCTGGGCGTTGTGTGGTCGGTTTTGAACCCACTTTTGATGATGACCGTTATGGCGGTTGTCTTTTCTACCTTTTTAGGCAACCGTGCCGAGGATGTTGTGAACTATCCTCTGTATCTTATTCTTGGTAATACGGCGTTTCAGCTGATGAACGATGCAACAACTATGGGTATGCGTTCAATTATTGATGCATCCAGCCTGCTTAAAAAAGTTCGCATCAACCGCGTTGTATTCCCTGTTCAGAAG
This sequence comes from uncultured Atopobium sp., assembly GCA_963544885.1. Classification (GTDB taxonomy): domain Bacteria; phylum Actinomycetota; class Coriobacteriia; order Coriobacteriales; family Atopobiaceae; genus Lancefieldella. The sequence goes on from CAUUHE010000027.1 coordinate 2,618, forward strand.
GTACTTTTTGCGGTTGTAAACTATCTTTTCTCGCTCATTGCTGTTGGCATTGTTATGCTTGTCTTCCGCATTCCGCTCACAATTTATGCCCTGCTCACACCTGTAGCTTTGCTACTTTTGGCGTGTTTCTGTATTGGTCTTGCAATGCTTCTCTCGGCCCTTGCGGTCTTCTTTAGAGACGTTATTCACCTTTGGAGTGTTGTGACTACCGCCTGGATGTATGGTACGCCTCTGTTCTACTCCGTTAACATCATGTCGCCTTGGATGCTTCAGATCGAGCGTTTTAATCCAATGTTCCACTTTGTAACGTTTATTAGAGACTGTCTTCTTTTCCAGAAATTCCCTGCAACAAGCACCATTTTAGGTTGCCTTGTTTCTGCAGTTCTTGCCCTAGTTATTGGCTACACCGTCTTCCACAAACTAGAGAAGAAATTTATTCTGCACATTTAACGCCAGGCTATCTCTTTGAAATAACTTTATAGCAGAACGTTTCTGGGTGGCTGCGAGTTTGCGTAAAGCCAAACATAACGCCTCTCGAGTTAAACGAATGGCTCTCTACCACCGCTACGCAATTAAAATCTCCAAGCTCTAAATGTTGCTGGTCTTCTTCAGTTGCCAGCTCAACACTGATGGTTCTTTTGCTCTTTAGAATTTTCATGTGAAGCGTGTTCTCTAAATACGCAAAAATCGAGGTTGCCGCATCGTCTTTGCCTAAATTTCCCACTGCGGATGCCAAGAGATAATCGTTATCTATTTGGCGAGAAGATCCGTTGAGTTTGCGGATTCGAACAATGTGAATAAGTTCTTCTCCCGCCCTAAAACCAGTTTGATGAGAAATGTCATCTGTGCATGGTACATGCTCAAAGACAATGACATCCGTATCAGGTATAAGATGATTTCTATGGGCATATTCTTGAAAGGACTCAAGTCCTTCTAGTGAGCCAATAACTTCACTTGGTTTTTTCTGCCATATGACACGCACGCCCCTGCCATGAATTGGTTGAAGGAGCGCTTCATCCGATAGGAGAGTAAGTGCTCGTCGAACAGTGTTTCTTGAGCAAGAATATGTTTTGGTCAGCTCCATCTCGGTGGGTAAAAAAGACTCATAGGCGTAGGTACCGTCTAAGATTTTATTTTTCAAATCCTGATAAATCGTATCGAATCGTGCACTTGGCATAGTATTTCCTTAACAGGCTGCTGAAGTTCAAAGTTACGTGTTCAAACTACCCTTGATTAGATAGTAGCTTTATAAAAATGAAACAAACATAAAATGGTTCCTTTCATACCATTTACCGACAATTTCATACCGTTCGGAAGTGAGTTGTTTAAACAACTTGATACTACAAATATACTTTTCTTTGTAGACGTAAGCAAAATTGTTTTGACAGTGTGTCAAAGCATGGCTTATGAAAATCATGAGAAGAGACGTCAACCTAGCAAAGGGTTAGGAGCGCTCTCTAAGGAGGAGTCTTATGTCTGGTATCAATCGTAGGCAGTTTGTCACCTTAAGTGCGTCAGCTCTTTGCTCACTGGGTCTTGTTGCTTGTGGCGGAAATAACCCCTCAAAGCAGGGAGATTCTGATTCAGCAAAAGGCTCAGTTTATTTTCTAAACTTCAAGCCTGAGTCTGATCAGCAGTGGAAAGATCTTGCAGCTAAGTATACTGAGGAAACTAAGGTTCCTGTAAAGGTAGTAACTGCTGCTTCTGATACTTATGCACAGACATTCCAGTCTGAGATTAACAAGGATGCTTCTGTAGCACCAACACTGTTCCAGACAAATGGTCCTTCTGGTCTTATTGGCGTAAAGGACTACTGCATTGACCTTAAGGGTGCCAAGATCCTGGATGAGCTCACTAATGATGCTCTTAAGCTTCAGGAGGATGGCGTTGTCTACGGTGTTGACTACGTAGAGGAAGACTACGGCATTATCTACAACAAGAAGCTGCTTGAGAAGGCAGGTTATAAGGGAGACGATATCAAGGACTTTGCTTCCCTAAAGAAGATTGCTGAAGATATTCAGGCTCGCAAGGCAGAGCTTGGCGTAAAGGGCGCATTCACCAGCGCTGGCCTTGATTCCAGTTCTGACTGGCGCTTTACCACACACCTTGCAAACCTTCCTTTGTACTATGAGTTCAAGGATACTGGTGATCCAGAGGCTAAGGAAATCAAGGGAACCTATCTTCCTAACTACAAGCAGATTTTTGACCTCTATATCAACAACGCTACATGCAGTCCAACTGAGCTTTCTGGCAAGACTGGCGATGACGCTGTTGCAGAGTTTGTTAACGGTGAAGCAGTCTTCTACCAAAATGGTACCTGGGCATACAATGACATCAAGAAACTTGGCGACGATGCCCTTGGTATGATTCCAATTTACATCGGCGTTAAGGGTGAAGAGAAGCAGGGTATGTGCTCTGGCGGCGAGAACTATTGGTGCGTAAGCTCCAAGGCAGACGACGCTTCCCAGAAGGCAACACTTGACTTTATCTATTGGTGCGTAACTTCTGATACTGCTACCACTGCAATTGCTGAGGATATGGGCTTCACCATTCCTTTCAAGAACGCAAAGGCAACTAAGAATGCACTTGCAAACATTGCAGCTGAGTATGCAAAGAAGGGCAATGAGCCCGTGGCTTGGGACTTCATTTACATTCCTTCTCAGGAGTGGAAGAACAACCTCTCCAGTGCGCTTAAGGGCTATGCAGCAGGAACAGAGGGCTGGGATGCTGTTAAGTCCGCATTCGTTGATGGTTGGAAGACTGAGAAAGAGGCTAACGCATAGTAGTCCTTCTAGTAATACTTTGATTGGTGAGAGACGAGAAGAGAGATCTCTCTTCTCGTCTCTTGTTATTGGAGGGTATCTCTATGGCTAAGATGTTGAAGCGGTGGTGGCCATTATTTGTTCTGCCCACAGCGCTCTCTTTTTTGTTTGGCTTTATGATCCCGTTTGTTCAGGGATTCTATCTTTCATTTTGTAAATTTATTACCATCAGTGATGCTAAACCAGTTGGTCTAGATAACTATGTAGCAGCTTTTTCTGACCCACAGTTTGCTCATGCTTTTTGGTACACCGCATTATTTGCGCTTGTCTCAACAGTTCTTATTAACGTGTTGGCGCTTGCAATTGCACTCGCTTTAACTCGCAAGAATCTTAAGGGCACCAATTCATTTAGGACTGTCTTTTTTATGCCAAACCTTATCGGTGGCATTGTTTTGGGTTACATCTGGAATATTTTGATTAACTGTGTGCTCTCTATTGTGGGCGAGCAGCTTCTTGCGCTTAATAGCATTGCTGGATTCTGGGGAATGATTTTCCTTACCCTTTGGCAGCAGGTTGGTTACATGATGATTATTTATATTGCCGGCCTGCAGTCTATTCCAAGTGACTATCTTGAAGCAGCGCGAGTTGATGGAGCAAATGCTTGGCAGACACTTTGGAAGGTAAAAATTCCAAACCTTATGTCTACTATTACCATTTGTCTTTTCTTGACGGTAACAAATGGCTTTAAATTATTTGATCAGAACCTGGCACTTACTGCAGGTGAGCCTAAGCATGCAACCGAAATGCTTGCTCTTAATATTTACAATACCTTCTACGCTCGACAGGGAGCAAAGTGGATGGGTATCGGCCAGGCTAAAGCTGTTATTTTCTGCATTCTAGTTATTTGTATTGTCATGATTCAGCTGAGAGCCACCAGGTCAAGGGAGGTGCAGCAATAATGAAGCGCGATCAAATCATTAATAAAATTCTTGCTGTATTCTTTACCGTTCTTTCTCTTGCATGGATTTATCCAATGGTTATGATCTTGATGAATTCATTCAAGGAAGAAACAACTATTACTACATCTACGGCATTTGATTTTGTTACATCAGAGAACTCTGCAGGTTTTGCTAACTACATTGCCGCTTTAGAGAAGCAAGGTTTCTTAGCAGCCTTTGGATATTCTCTAGTAATTACCATCACATCTGTTGCACTGATTTTGGTGTGCTGCTCAATGTGTGCATGGTTTATTGTCCGTGTAAAAAATCGCATTAGCAACATTTTGTACTACCTGTTTGTTTTCTCGATGGTAGTGCCTTTCCAGATGCTTATGTTTACGCTGTCCAATATGGCAAATACGCTTGGATTTAATACTCCTTTCAATATTTGCTTTATTTATTTGGGCTTTGGCGCTGGTCTAGCAGTATTTATGTTTGCTGGATTTGTTAAGACCATTCCACTTGAGATTGAAGAAGCTGCAACTATTGATGGTTGCAACCCACTTCAGACGTTCTTCCATGTTGTTTTGCCTATTATGAAGCCAACGTATATTTCTGTTGGTATTCTCGAAACTATGTGGGTCTGGAATGACTATTTGCTTCCATATCTTGTACTGGATAGGACTAAATACCAAACTATTCCAATTTTGATTCAGTACTTTAGAGGTGGATATGGAAAAGTAGAGATGGGTCCAATGTTTGCCTGCATCATGATGGTTATTATCCCCATTGTCATTATGTATTTGCTGTGCCAGCGCTACATCATCAATGGTGTCATTTCTGGTGCGGTAAAAGGCTAAATCTCAATGTATTGCAGCAGACTATAGGCATTTCTGAAAGGTTTTATCATGGCAGAAATCGTTTTAAAGAATATAAAAAAGATTTATCCAAATGAGAAAAAGCGCAAGTCTCTCTTTGGTAAGAAAACTGAACAGAAAAAGAGCAACCTTGAGGTAACTGAAGAAGGCGTTGTTGCTGTTCAGGATTTTAATCTCACTATTAAAGAGCACGAGTTTGTGGTGCTTGTTGGTCCTTCAGGTTGTGGAAAATCTACTACGCTGCGTATGATTGCAGGTCTAGAAGATATTTCTGCTGGTGAGCTTTATATTGACGGAAAGCTGGTCAATGACGTTGCGCCAAAAGACCGTGACATTGCAATGGTCTTCCAAAGCTATGCACTGTATCCAAATATGACCGTCTACGACAACATGGCGTTTACCCTTAAGCTTAAGAAGGTTGATCCTCAAGTCATCGACGAGAAGGTCCGTGCAGCTGCAGAAACACTGGGCATTACGGCATATCTTGATCGTAAGCCAAAGGCGCTTTCTGGTGGTCAGCGTCAGCGTGTTGCAATTGGTCGCGCGATTGTCCGTGATCCAAAAGTCTTCTTGATGGACGAGCCACTCTCAAACCTTGATGCAAAGCTAAGAAATCAGATGCGTACAGAGATCATTAAGCTTCGTCAAAAGGTCAATGGAACTTTTGTCTATGTTACACACGACCAAACAGAGGCTATGACCTTGGGTGATCGTATTGTCATTATGAAAGATGGCTTTGTTCAGCAAATTGGAACTCCTCAAGAAGTGTTCAATAGGCCCGCAAACCTCTTTGTTGCTGGATTTATTGGCATGCCACAAATGAATTTCTTTGACGCACATCTTATCCGCGTGGACAATGAGTTCCATGTAGAGACAGAAAGCATGTCATTTGATATTTCTCCTGAGATGGCCAATCTGTTAGCACAGTCTTGGGTAGCTGCCCCTGCAACAGATGTTATTGTTGGCATTAGACCAGAGCAGATTTATCTGACTGAGCCAAATGAAATTGGCGCCTTCAAGGGCAATCTTGAAGTAAGCGAGCTTATGGGTTCCACAGTTCACCTTCATGTTCATACTGATGACGGCAACTTTGTTCTTATCGTTCCTGCAACTGAACTTGCAAAACGAAACCTCAACATTGGCGATCAGGTATGGTTTAAATTTGAAGATAATGCCGTTCATCTCTTTGATAAGAACACGCAAGATAATCTAGTTAAGTATTAATGCTTTGTACTGGCTTATCTTGAAAGAGATAAGCCAGTACTCTTTTTGCGAAAGAGGCAACTATGGGACGAGCAAGCGGAGTACTTTTGGCCGTTTCTTCTCTTCCAAATTCATATGGGATTGGCACGTTTGGCAAAGAAGCCTACGATTTTATCGATTTTCTCGTCAGAACTAAACAAAGGTATTGGCAGGTCTTACCCCTTACTACTACAAGTTATGGTGACTCTCCTTATCAGTCATTTTCTGCAGCAGCAGGAAGTCCTTACTATATTGATTTAAAAGATCTTGAGAAACTTGGATATTTGAAGTCAGATGACTTTGAAGATATTTCTTTTGGGACAAGCAAAACTTGCATTGATTATGGTGCGCTTTTTGTGAACCATCGTCGCTTGCTTAATCGTGCTTTTAATAGGTTTATGCAGGATATACCTGCTGACTTTGAGAGTTTCTGCCACGATCAGGCAGAGTGGCTTGATCCTTATGCGGAGTTCATGTCCTTGAAGGAAGAGTTTGGCCATAAAGCCTACTGGGAGTGGCCAAAACATTACCAGCAAAGAAATGAAACAACTGCACAAGAGATTAAGAAACTGCAAAAGTCAGTTTTGTATCACAAGATGACTCAGTATTTCTTCTTTACTCAATGGGCAAAGGTTAAGGCTTATGCCAATAAAAGGGGAGTGTTTATAATCGGCGACCTTCCCATTTATGTCTCGCGCGATTCTGTTGAGATGTGGGCACAGCCAGAACTGTTTAAAACGGATGAAACGGGACAACCAATTACAGTTGCAGGTACTCCGCCTGATCAATTTTCTTCTACCGGCCAATATTGGGGAAACCCCATTTATAACTGGGAGTATATGAAGAAATCGCACTACGCATGGTGGGTTTGGCGAGTACGAACAAATCTTGAGATGTTTGATGTGCTTCGAATCGATCATTTTAGGGGCTTTGAAGCATACTGGGAGATTCCTTACGGAGCTGCGGAAGCTACAGAGGGCAAATGGACTAAAGGTCCAGATATGGAGCTGTTTAAGGAGTTAGAGAAGCAGCTTGGAAAACTTCCCATCATTGCAGAGGATCTGGGACTGATTACTCCAGAACTCATTGCTATGCGAGAAAAAACTGGATTCCCAGGAATGAAAATCTTGCAATATGGATTTGACGGAAAGCACGATTCAAGAGATCTTCCTCACAACTACACTGCAAATACCATTGCATATGTAGGAACACATGACAACCCAACGGCTCGTGGTTGGTACGAGACACAGGCTACTGATAGAGAGCGTGAGCAGGCAGATATCTACCTGCATCGCTCAAAAGATGAGCCAATTGGTGAGGCGCTTTCGCGTGGAATTGCAGCTTCTGTGAGCGACACTTGTATTCACACCATGCAAGATCTTCTCGGCTTAGATGATTCTGCACGCATGAATATTCCGGCCACTGTTGGCGGTAACTGGTGTTGGCGTATGAAGCAAGGGGCTATCACGCGTCACACAGAAGATTTCTTAAGAACTATCACTGAGATGTACTTCAGGGTGTACAAAGAGGAGAAGTAATGAACTTAGACACCTTATCTCTTCAACAATTTGGTCAGCCACTGTCTGAAATTACTGACAGTCAGGTTTTTGAATTACTGCTTCAGGTAGTTAAGAGTAAGTCAGACGCTCTATCATTAAACAATGGTAAGAAGAGGCTTTACTACATCTCTGCAGAGTTTCTGATTGGAAAACTGCTTTCAAATAACCTCATTAATCTGGGAATTTATAACGAGGTAAAAGAGCAGCTCTCCAAGGCAGGCCATTCATTAGAAGATATTGAAGAGCTTGAAGTTGAGCCTTCGCTTGGAAACGGTGGCCTTGGTCGATTGGCAGCTTGCTTTATCGATTCTATGTCCACACTTGGTCTACCAGGCGATGGTGTGGGTCTTAAGTATCATTTTGGCCTCTTCCATCAGAAGTTTTCAGACAGACAGCAAACCGCTGTTCCAGACGCTTGGCTTTCTGATGACAGGTGGCTTGAAGATGAGAAGACGTCATTTACCGTGGAATTTGGGGATTTCTCGGTGACGTCTGAGCTCTATTCCATTGACGTTTTGGGATATGACCGAACAAAGAAAAACAGACTTCGCTTGTTTGACTTGCAAAGCATTGATGACTCATTAGTTTCTGATGACGCTATTGATTTTGATAAGACTGCATTAAAGAAGAATTTAACGCTCTTTTTGTACCCCGATGATTCTGATGAAGATGGCCAGCTTCTTCGTGTTTATCAGCAATATTTTATGGTTTCTAATGCTGCACAGCTGATTGTTAAAGAGGCGGTTGAGCGCGGCAGTAATATTCACGACCTTGCTGATTATGTTGTGATTCAGATTAACGACACGCACCCAACAATGGTAATTCCAGAGCTTATTCGTATCTTGACCGAGAAATACGAAATCTCGTTTGAAGAGTCTGTAGACATTGTTTCTTCACTGGTCGCGTACACAAATCATACGATTTTGGCAGAGGCTCTTGAGAAATGGCCCCTTAAATTCATCGAGGAAGTTTCTCCAAAGATTGCTTCGATTATCAAAAAGCTTGATCAGCGCATCCGCAGTACCGTTGCTAATCCAAGCGTACAAGTCATCATTGATAAGAAAGTTCACATGGCTAACCTTGCCATTCATTACGGCTTTAGTATCAATGGTGTTGCGGCACTCCATACTAAGATTTTGGAAGAGACAGAACTCAAGCCATTCTTTGATTTGTATCCAGAAAAATTCTCAAACAAGACTAATGGAATTACGTTCCGTCGCTGGTTAATGGGCTGTAATCCTGAGCTCGCAGAGTATCTTGATACGTTATTAGGAGATAGTTGGAGAACAACTGCTCATCTCGAGGGACTTTTAGAGTATCGAGACAACGAAGAGGTCCTCAATAAACTACAAGACATCAAGCAAGCTGCTAAAGATCGAATGGTTAAGTTTTTACTGGATAATCAAGATGCAAGGGTCAACGCTGATTCCATCATTGATGTCCAGGTAAAGCGTTTCCACGAATATAAGCGTCAGCAAATGCTATTGCTTTATTTGATTTGGAAATATTTTGATATTAAGTCTGGCCATCTACCAAAGCATCCTATTACTGTCATTTTTGGCGGAAAGGCAGCACCAGCATACGTAGCTGCTCAAGACATCATTCATGCAATTCTTGTTCTCTCATCATTGATTGCAAACGATGCAGATGTTTCTCCGTACCTTCAGGTGATAATGATCGAGAATTACAACGTTACTGCAGCTGAGCATGTTATTCCAGCAGCGGACATCTCAGAGCAGATTTCGCTAGCTTCTAAGGAGGCTTCTGGAACTTCCAACATGAAGTTCATGCTTAACGGTGCTGTTACCGTTTGCACTATTGACGGCGCTAATGTAGAAATTGCTGATTTGGTAGGCGAGGAGAATATCTACACGTTTGGCGCTTCAAGTGATGAGGTTGTAAGCCTTTATGAGCACAAAGGTTACAAAGCAAAAGAGTTTTATAAGAAGCCCCAGATTAAACCACTCGTTGATTTCTTAATTAGCCCAGAGTTTATTTCTCTTGGAAATGAGGAGCGCCTGGAGCGTCTTCACAAAAACTTGTGCTCAAAAGACTGGTTTATGACGCTGCTTGATTTGGAAGCATACATTTCAACAAAAGAGCACGTGTTCGATGATTATGAGGATAGGAGAGCGTGGCTTCAGAAGTCTCTTGTAAATATTGGTATGGCAGGAACGTTCTCATCTGATAGAACTATTGCCGAATATAACAATGAGATTTGGCACCTTACTCCTGATAAGTAGATGTAAGTAATACGGACCAGCAAACCGACACTTAAGCCAGCGGTCTAATGTAGTCTTAACAAGCGGCCTAGACCAGTAGTCTAGGCCGCCTGAATGTGTTCCTCTAGCGATTTAATGAACAAAAATATCATCTGTTTTGGTCTCATCTGCATAAATGACAAGAAATGAGCTATGGTATATACATAAATATTCACCCTTCACGCTGAAAGAAGGATGTATGAACAGCACTTCTGTTAGAAGCGTTAGAAGCACTCGATTTTCTCGCTTTACGGTTTTAGCAATTCTTATGCTATTTGTGGGTGCAATTTTGGCGTTTGCTCTGCCACACACAGCATTTGCTGCCGACCCAACAGTTTATTCCGAAGATGTGGACGGCGCTCCGCTTGACGGTACGCAGACCGTGGCAAATCCATTCCCTGACTTTATTTCAGATGCTGAAATTCAGGCAGAGATTACTGCTCAGGCTGCTAAACCGCGAGAGGACCGTACAGGTGTCATCGCGCGTTATTACTGGGTAAAGCCCGATGGTTCTGCGCTCAAGCTAGACATGGATCCAACTAAATATTCTGTTGCGCAGATGATTGCCGAGGGCGGAGAAATTCGTGCTTACTACGTTCTTCTCGGCGATACGGATAACCTGCTCAACTTCCCACACAATGATCCAAACGGCTATGGTCTGCGTAAGGTGGCTGTTTCGGCTCATGCTGCCGTTGATACATACAAGCCAATGGATGCAACAGGTGCTCTTTCGGGTGGTGGTCCAAAGACTAATTTGATGTTTACCGTCAAGGTCAATGGTCAGTCTATTATGGGTGGCACTTCATATGAAGAGCCTGCTGCTGTATTTACTGCACCAGTCATAGCTCGTCAGTACATTGAGTTCTCCGCACCACTGAACATTTCTGATAGGTCTTATCAGCTGGGAATTCAGGGTGGCATTAAGAAATCTTGGGGAGGCACTCACGCATACACCAAGCGCTATCCTGCGCGAGTCATTGATACAGCAACGGCTGTGTATCACTATGTCGACGATCTGGCATACAGGCAGCTTAATGGTCTTGGTCTAAGTGATCCTATCGCTCAAAGAAATGCTGGCCTTCCTATTTATGGTAACGGTGCAGTAAGTGTTCTTGGTCTTGATGATCTTGCTGCTACATATACAACCTCCGCAGCATTTGAGGATCGTCAGGTGTCTTCGCGCTACAACACAAAGGGTCATGTTGTGTACATGCCTGAGTACGCTGGCGTTACTGCAGATGACTCTGTTGCCGGCGGTAATAAGTTTGAGACTGATCCTTCAACCAATCAGCTGCTGACCACTGTTCGTAAGTCGGTTGACGAGATTAAGTCTGCGGGACCTGGTGATTCTTACGTCTATATTGCAAACGATATCGATGTCCCAGAGGGAACATCTCTTGCAATTGGTACGTATAACTCTGGTCCTCGCGATAATTCGGTTTTGGCCCCTGGCTTCAACGCAGACGGTTCTGTAAACCGTACCAGGCAGTATTACCTCACGTATCGTGCAGTTCCTTCTCCTTTGAAGCTTGTGAAGACTGACTCTGATGATGCTTCCAAGCCTGTTGCTGGTGCAACCTATAGCCTATACAAGGCTGATGGAACACTGGTTAAAGAGGGGCTTACTACTGGTGCAGACGGTACCTTTACATCCGGAGATGTTCTTACAAAGACCGAGCTGACTACACTGGTTCAGAACACTGCGGCAACTGCAGATTTGCTGACTAAGGGTATCTATCAGGATGGAGATAAGTTCTATCTGACGCCAGGCAATTATTACCTGGTTGAGACTGCATCTCCAGAGGGATATGAGCTCAATGCAAATCAGATTCCGTTTACGGTAACTCCCGCAACATTCAATGCTGCAGACCAGACCATTGTTCCTACGGAAGTTGCTACAGCTGATAAGCCAAAAACTCCTACACCAACCCCAACGCCGGATCCTAATCCAGAGTCAAAGCCTAAGACTCCTAAGAAGAAGAGGTCTAACCTGCCAGATACGGGCGATGCAATGTCCATTGCAAGCGCACTTGCAGCTGCAGGTATTATTGCTTCTGGTCTTGCGTATTCTGTAAAGGTTCGCCGTTAGTTTTGATGTGTAGCTCACAAGTGCAAAGAAGGCTGTGCTTCGCACAGCCTTCTTTTTTGCTGGTAAAGTAGAGCAGGGTAGACGCTTAGTTGGGCGTTGACCTGCGCAGTCTGTGCAATCAACACTGTTTGAGGCAAAAGATATCCTTTAAGTGGTAAAAAATGCGTTTAGTTGGAGATTACATTTTTCTGCATACAACGTTTGCCCAGATAAAAGTTTTTGAGGCGGTAAAAAATCGTCTTAGTTGGAGATAAAACGTCTAATTTTCAATTTTCATTTCCAACTAAACGCGTTTTTTACCTTTTCCAGCACATAATTTTGAAGGCAAAAATTACGTATTCATAGAAATGAATTTAATTGTATGAATATTCAAGGAAATTAATCAAAAGTAGATGATGACAAGTAAAGAGGAAAATTGCTAATAAAATGTCCGGGAAAACAGGGGAGACGCATAAAAAACAGGGGAATGACGCAGAAATAGTCACCAATGCGCTTAAAAGTTATCAGCGTGCTCATCAAACACACAGTAAGAATAAGCAAAATGATGCTTAGAGCGGGGAAGTAACGGAAAAATAGGGAATTTTATGGAGCGGCGGACGGGACTCGAACCCGCAACAGTCAGCTTGGAAGGCTGATGCTCTACCAATTGAACTACCGCCGCAAGGGTAAAGCAAAAAGAAAAAATGGTCGGGGTGACTGGATTCGAACCAGCGACCCACTGCTCCCAAAGCAGTTGCGCTACCAAGCTGCGCTACACCCCGAGCCGAGAGAAAAGTATAGGTGACAAATCGCCCGAGAGCAAGAAGAAATTGCAATCTTTTTGAACTAATTTTTCGTCAATTAGAATTTTCAATTTTGTTATGTAATCGAAACAATGGATGACTATGCTATTCGTAACCACTTCGAAAGGGGTTTTATGAGCTACTCATCTAAGGTAATTGCACAGCTTGAAGAGCGTTACGCAGATCAGCCTGAGTTTATCCAGGCAGCAAAAGAAGTTCTTACCACCATCCAGCCCGCACTTGACGCACATCCAGAGTTCGAGAAAGCCGCTTTGCTTGAGCGTCTTGTCGAGCCTGAGCGCACTGTTATGTTCCGCGTCCCATGGATTGATGACGCCGGCAACGTCCAGGTCAATCGCGGATACCGCATCGAGTTCAACTCCGCAATTGGACCTTACAAGGGCGGCCTCCGTCTCCATCCAACCGTTAATCTTTCTATCTTGAAGTTCCTCGGCTTCGAGCAGATCTTCAAGAACTCCCTGACCACGCTTCCAATGGGCGGCGGCAAGGGCGGCTCCGACTTCGATCCAAAGGGCAAGTCCGACCGCGAGATTATGGCGTTCTGTCAGTCCTTCATGACCGAGCTTTCCCGCCACATTGGTCCAAATACCGACGTCCCAGCTGGCGACATCGGCACCGGTGCACGTGAGATCGGCTACATGTTTGGCCAGTACAAGCGCCTCCGCAACGAGTGGACCGGCGTCCTGACCGGCAAAGGCCTGTCCTTCGGCGGCTCCCTTGCTCGCACCGAGGCTACCGGCTACGGCGCGGTTTACTTCCTCACTCACATGCTTGCCGAGAAGAACGATTCACTCGCAGGTAAAACGGTCTGCATCTCTGGTTCCGGAAACGTTGCTACCTACGCTGCCCAGAAGGCACAGCAGCTGGGAGCAACCGTGGTAACCGTTTCCGACTCCTCAGGTTATGTCTATGACCCAGATGGTATTGACGTTGAGTTGCTGAAAGACGTCAAGGAGGTCCGCCGCGCACGCATCAAGGAGTACGCCGACGCACGTTCTTCCGCAACTTTCTTCCCAGGTGAGCGTCCTTGGAGCCAGAAGTGCGACATTGCTATGCCATGCGCAACTCAGAATGAGCTCGAGCTCGCCGACGTGCAGAAACTTGTTGCTAATGGCGCCAAGTACGTTGTCGAGGGCGCTAACATGCCTACCACCCTCGAGGCAACCAATTACCTCATCGAGAACGGCGTCTTCTTTGCACCCGGCAAGGCTGCAAACGCAGGCGGCGTAGCAGTTTCCGGTCTTGAGATGTCCCAGAACGCTGAGCACCTGTCCTGGACGTTTGAGGAGGTAGACTCCAAGCTTCAGGGAATCATGGAGAGCATTTACACCGCTGCTTCAGAGGCCGCCGCAACGTACGGCCATCCCGGCAACCTGGTCTTTGGCGCAAATATCGCCGGCTTCCTCAAGGTTGCAAATGCAATGATGGCTCAGGGTGTTTGCTAGTTTGCATCGCATTTGGCGAGAAACCCGGTGTTGCTGCACTTAATTGAGTAAACTGCAACGCTGGTTTAACGTAAGAATCAAAAAGGACCTTGGTCTT
>CAUUHE010000028.1:0-15846 GCA_963544885.1 uncultured Atopobium sp.
TCTCGCAAGAAACAAACTTTGAAGAAATTTTGTAAAACTTGCGTAATAGCTGTGCAAAGTAGCGCTCTTTGGCTTGTTTAATCAGCCGAAGAGCGCTATCCTATTGCCCGTATGGCGTCAAGCTATACACTGTATCTGTTGGCCCCCGAGAGCATGTAAGTTTCCGAGTAGAGAAGCCCACGTATTGGCACTCTGGCAGCAACCATGTTGACCGGGGCCCCGTTTTGGAAGGGGTCCACCTTTGAGTGAGATTCAGAACTCGTCCATCTTCTCTTTGGATGAAATTTCCGATGAGGAAATGAACAGCCTGATCGACGGCACTGTTACCGATTTTGATGAGGGAGATCTTGTCAACGGCACCGTCGTCAAAATTGAGCGTGATGAGGTCCTCGTAGACATTGGCTACAAGTCTGAGGGCGTTATTCCTGCTCGTGAGCTTTCTATTCGTAAAGACGTCAACCCTGCAGAGATCATCTCCCTGGGTGAGGACGTCGAGGCTCTTGTCCTTCAGAAAGAGGACAAAGAGGGCCGTCTGGTTCTCTCCAAGAAGCGTGCTGAGTACGAGCGTGCTTGGAAAGCAGTTGAGGATAAGTTCAACGCCGGTGAGACCGTTGAGGGCGAGGTTATTGAGGTTGTTAAGGGCGGCCTGATTCTTGACATTGGCCTCCGTGGCTTCCTGCCTGCATCCCTTGTTGACCTTCGTCGCGTCAAGGACCTTGGTGCATTCATGGGTACTCGCATTGAGGCTCGTGTTATCGAGATGGATCGCAACCGCAACAACGTTGTTCTTTCTCGCCGCATTGTTCTTGAGGAGGCTCGTAAGGCAGAGCGTCAGGACATCCTGGGCAAGCTCCAGGTTGGCATGAAGCTCAAGGGTACTGTTTCCTCCATCGTTGAGTTTGGTGCATTTGTTGACCTTGGCGGCATTGACGGCCTGGTTCACATTTCCGAGCTTTCTTGGAACCACGTTAACCACCCATCTGAGGTTGTTAAGGTTGGCCAGGAGGTTGAGGTTCAGGTTCTCGACGTTGACCTTAACCGTGAGCGTATCTCCCTTGGTCTTAAGCAGACTTCCGAGGATCCATGGCGTGTACTTGTTTCCAAGTACCCAGTTGACGCTATCATCGAGGGCACTGTCACCAAGCTTGTTACCTTCGGTGCATTTGTTGACCTTGGCAACGGCGTTGAGGGCCTCGTCCACATCTCCGAGATGGCTAAGCAGCACGTTACCGCTCCATCTCAGGTCTGCAAGGTTGGCGACGTTGTACAGGTAAAGGTCATGGAGATTGATCTTGACCGTCGTCGCATCTCCCTGTCTATGAAGGCAGCTGCAGAGACCCTTGGCATTGACATTGAGGTCACTCCACTTCCAGAGGAGGAGCGTGCAGCAGCAGAGGCAGCAGCAGCTGAGGCTGAGGCTGATCTTGAGGCTCACCTTGTTGAGTCTGAGGCTAACGCACAGGCAACCGAAGAGGCAGCAGAGTAGAGCACTTTGCGCATCTAGAGATTTGTCAAGAGACGTCATCGAAAGATGGCGTCTCTTTTTATGTAAGTAACAAACATCTCCATTCCTTCAACAGGGTGTTAATGCGAAAATATAACGCTAAGTTTTTATTCTGAGGAGGAATACGCCTATGACATCAAAGATGCAGGGCCGCAGTTTTCTTGCTGTTATGTTTGCATTTTTGGCAGCTTTAATCTTTATGCCAAATATTGCATACGCTGCAAGTAACAATTCGTTCTATAACGGCACTACTACTAACGTGTCTCCTTCTGTGAGTGCGGATGGTCTTATCGAGCGTTCTATTTACTTTACAGATGCTTCTGGCCAGACATCTAACTACGCTTATAAGGATAATGACACTACCCAGATGAACCGCTCCATTGTAGATATTGATAAGTATCAGAATCTGCAGGCAGTGGTAAAGATTACCAATATCTCTTCATCTCCAGTTTCTGTTAACGAGGTTATGCAGCTGCCACTTACTTACTATGTCAGCTCAAGCCCTAATCCTGATTTGCGTGCAACTGGATTTACCTTCTCGTCAACTAATACAGCAACTGCAATTAACCTGAACATTAGTGGACTGAACGGTGGTTCTGGCTCTCAGCCTGCAGCAAATGCTTATGCTGCATACCAGGCAGCTGGTCAGGACAATGCTGAGATGCGTTCCGTTTCTGTCTCTGGTACCCTGGCTGCTGGTGAAACCATTACACTTACCGTTCCTTTGACGCTTACCAATGGTTCTACTCTTAATTTGTATGGCACCAACTATGTAGGTCTTACTCAGTACCTGCTTGATCACAGAACCTCTTACGGAAACCCTCGTGTTTCAGTCAGGTTTGCAAGGCAGGTCTTGGAAGAGGGAACAAACAATTCCATTCTTAGCAGCAATAAGAAATATCTGGGCGTAATTATTAGGCCTGACGGTAGCTATTACGCTATCCCACAGGACGAGTGGAATTACATGCCAACTATTTCTGTAAGTGATATTCACGTTGACAATATTCTGTATGAAGATCGCCACAGCGCAACAGAAAATGATGCGCTGTATACCGGCGGTGCTTACTACATTGATTTGACCAACATTAAGAATGCTATGAGGGACTATGGCTATTCAGTTCACACTGGAAATTCCAATAGGGGACTGTACCTGAATCTTCCTGGCTGGCAGATGGCTGTTGATAATGATCTTGCTGATGATGTGTATCAGGAGTATTCGTACACTTCTCTTTCTAGCGGCAACCTTGTCATCAATGCTTCTGAGAATTCAACTGACGAGCTTGATCTTAATAACGGCGTTATCTCTCCTCTTTATACAGAGCTTAGGCAGGTAGTTACGGCACACGACAGCACTATTACCGCTAATCAGGATTCCTGGTCCATCCTTGATAACCTTGATGCTATGGTTGATCACAGCGCTGGTCAGGTTACCCCTGCTGCTGGTTCTGCTGACGCTCGCGTTAAGGTTGTTGATCAGAGCGGTACAGTTGTACTTGATACAGCAACTATGGATGCAGCAACTGTTGCTCAGAAGGCAGAAGAGATTTCTAAGACTCCTGGTGCATACTCCGTTACGTATTACTATTACTTCAATGGTAATGCTGCAGCTGCAGGTAATGACTATGAGGCGGCAAAGACAGTTACCCTAACTGTTAAGTCTGATACTCCAGCTCCAACACCAACGCCAGCTCCAGAAGAGCCTTCCAATCCTGCTTCTCCAGTAAAAGAGAAGAAGGCAAAGAAGAAGAAAGCGCAGCTTCCAAATACGGGTGAAGAGCTTCTGGTAATCCCTCTTATGGTTATGGGTGTATTTGCTTTGACAGCCGTTGGACTTATGAAGCGTAAGCACTAAGACAGAGCGTTCTTCTCGTTACATGAATTTGTATTGGCAGGTATCTCTTTGGTACTTGCCAATATTTTTATGGACATAGTGGACAACTGTCCAAAAATGCTTAGTCAATATTTATCTTTGTATATAGGTAAATCCTATATGATTTGACAAAAAGTGCAGGTAAATAGATTTTGCTGTTATCGTCGCAATTTAATGTTTCATGTCTATTTCATCCTAGGTATATATAGGTAAATGCTGATAATTGTTATGTATAGTTATCTAACCCCAGCAGGGTTGTCTTATAAATCGTTTTAATAAGAAAGAAGGGTTAACATGCTGGAGAACTCACTAAGCCGTCGTAATTTTTTGAAGGCATCAGGTATGGTAGCGGCTGGTGGTGGCGCATCTATGATGTTGGCTGGCTGCAATCCTTCCTCCACTGATACTCCTCAGGCATCTGATAAGAAGAAGATTCTTCGCTATGGTTCTGCAAACTCTAAGCAGGGCCTTGATATGCAGCGTGCAAACAACTCACAGTCCGCATGTGTTGCAGACTCTGTTTGCGAGTCTTTGCTTCGTTGGACTGAGGATAACGAGCTTGTTACCTGCCTGCTTAAAGAGATTCCAACTTTTGAGTCTGATGGTGTCACCCTTAAGTGCGAGCTCAAAGAGGGTGTTAAGTTCCACGATGGTACTACTCTGACCGCAAAGGACGTTAAGTACACCTTTGAGCGTATGTTTAAGCCAGAGACCAAGGCTCTCTCCACCAGCTTCTTTGACAAGATCAAGGGCGCTCCAGAGATGCTTGCTGGTAAAGCTACCGAGCTCGAGGGTCTGACTGTTCAGGACGACACTCACTTTACCTTTACGCTTTCTGAGCCCTACATTGTCTTTGTAAGCGTTCTTGGTATTTCCTATGCTTGCATCTTCCCAGAGAAGGCTTGTGAGGCTGCTGGTGCTGATTGGGGTACTGGTACTAACCTCATTGGTACTGGTAAGTACAAGATTAAGAGCAACGATGACACTACTGAGGTAGTTCTTGAGCGCTTTGATGACTACCATGATGGCAAGCCAGCTCTGGATGAGATTCGTATTCACTACTACGACGATTCCAACACTCAGCTGCTTGCATTCAAGAACAACGATATTGACTTCTGCGATCTTCCATCTTCTTTGTATCAGCAGTATTCAAGCGATGCTGACGTCAAGGACCTTATTACTGCATATCAGACCCTTGGTGTTAACTTCATCAACCTCAACCTCAAAGAGGGCTTTGAGCTTACCGATCCTAAGGTTCGTCAGGCACTCTCCTTGGCAATTAACCGCCAGGAGCTTGTTGATAACATTGCTTCTGGTAACGGTACTGTTGCAAGTGGTTGGCTTGCACCAGCAACCCCTGGTTACGACAAGAGCGCACCTGCATTTGAGTACGATCCAGAGAAGGCTAAGTCTCTTCTCTCTGAGGCTGGTGTTTCTGGTCTTAAGCTTTCTGCAAAGGTTAGAAAGTCTTACGAGAAACTCCTTGTTGCTGTCCAGGAGTACTGGAGCAAGATTGGCGTTACCCTTGATGTCCAGGTAGAGGACAACGCAGTTTGGAACACTGACTGGGCTGCTGGTAACCTTCAGATTACTACCCTTGGTTGGTATCCACTGTTCGCTGATGGCGATCAGCACCTGTACACCTACTTCTACAGCACCAACGCTGCAAAGAAGTCTTCCTTCTACAACAACCCAGAGTTTGACAAGCTTCTTGTTGAGGGTCGCTCTGAGTCTAACAAGGACAAGAGAACAGAGGATTACAAGGACGCAGATAACCTGCTCACACGTACAGACTTCGCAACACTTCCTCTGTACTGGCCAAAGAACTCCTTTGTCGCTAAAAAGTACGTCAAGAACGCTAAGGTTGGAAACTTGATTTATCACTTCTTTGATATTGATATTGATACATCAAATTCCGATTACACCGTTCCAGAGGACTAAGTAGCAAACTTGCTATAAACTTTAAAGCGGCATCTAAGATTCTTGGATGCCGCTTCATTTTCTTGAGGGGAGAGGAGCTCAGGAGTGAGATCGTTTCTAATCAAACGAATCCTTCAAGCAGTGAGCGTTGTAGTTTGCATTTCTGCTTTAACGTTTTTTGTCTTGAACATTGTCCCAGGTGACCCAGTACGAGTCATGATGGGCGATATGGCTGATGAGGCTACGGTTCAGCAGGTCCGTCACACGATGGGTCTTGATAAGCCAATTCCAGAGCAGTATGCAAACTGGTTTGTAAAAATGCTTGGTGGAGATTTTGGAACTTCTTACACTCAGAAGCGACCTGTCATTGCACTTTTGACAAAGGCTCTGGGCGTTACGCTGCGCTTAGCAGTGTTCGCGTATCTTTTTGCCATAGTACTTGGTCTATTGATGGGTATTCTCGCCGCGGTAAACCATGGAAAATGGCTTGATAGAACACTTATGTCAGCTGCAATCTTTGGTATTTCTGCTCCATCATTTTGGGTGGCATTAGTACTGCAGATTATTTTTGCTTTGACGCTCAAGTGGTTCCCACTCTCTGGCGTTAAAACTCCTTCCGCCTATGTTCTTCCTGTTATTGCGCTGGGCTCTCGTTACGCAGCAAGTATTGCCCGCGTTACCAGGACCAGCATGCTAGACGTATTAAACCAGGACTACATCAGAACTGCTGAAGCTAAGGGCTTAAAGCGCTCTGCTATTGTTTTGAAACATGCGCTCAGAAATGCTCTGATTCCAATCATTACCATTGCTGGATCTCAGCTGGGAGACATCCTTACTGGTTCCATCATCATTGAGCAGATCTTTAATATGAACGGTATGGGTAAGTTGCTTATTGATGCAATTAATGCTCGTGACCTGCCGTTGATTCAGGGCAGTGTCATGTACGTGGCAATTATCTGCGTTGTGATTTATTTACTTGTTGATATTTTGTACGCAGTAGTTGATCCTCGAATTCGTCTTGGAGAGGAGGCATCAGAGTAATGGCTTTGTTTACGAGCGATAAAAATAGCGAGAAGGTCCAAAAGACCGAAGCTGTACTTGAAGATGCCGCCAAGGCTCAAGAAGCAGAACAGGCTGCCACGGGAAAAGTCCGTGCGCAGAGCTATTGGCAGGTTAGCTGGAACATCTTTAAGAAAAATAAACTGGGCATGATTTGCTTGGGCATTGTTTTGGCGCTGGTAATTATTGCAATTCTTGCTCCTGTTCTTGCTCCCTATGGCTACAAAGATCAAAACCTTTCAATTCAGAATCAGAATCCAACATTTGCACATCTGCTTGGCACTGATGAATACGGCCGAGACATTCTTTCTCGTATTATTTACGGCTGCCAGATTTCTCTTTCTGTTGGTATTATTTCTCAGGCAATTGCCCTGTTTATCGGCTTTGTAGCAGGAGTTGCAGCAGGATATTATGGTCGCTGGGTTGATGCAGTTGTGTCTTTTATCATCCAGGTTTTCTCCAGCTTCCCATTCTTGCTCTTTGCAATTTTGATTATGTTTGTTATGGGCCCAGGTCTCATCAATCTCTATATTGCATTAGGTCTTTTAATGTGGACTACCACCGCAAGGCTGATTCGTGGCGATGTCATGCGCCTGAAGAATTCTGAATACATTCAGTCTTGTATTCTGTCTGGCGGTAATAGCTTCCGCATCATCATGAAACATCTCTTGCCTAACTGTATGTCAACGCTGATTGTTGTTTCTACCTTGGGCATTCCAAGCGCAATTCTTTCAGAGGCAACACTTTCGTTCTTGGGACTGGGCGTTCAGCCACCTGAGGCAAGTTGGGGCCAAATGATTGCAGCATCTCAGCCATACCTTGCATCACAGCCTCTCTACAGTATTGCCCCAGGTATTGTCATCATCATTACAGTTATGTCTTTCAACTTGCTTGGCGACGCCCTTCGCGACGCCCTTGATCCAAAGATGCGTTCTTAGAAAGGAGGTTACGTTTATGGCAGAAAATACAGACGCAACATTTGAGCATGTCATTGAAGGTCCAAATGGTCAGGCTGTGAAGTTTTGCAGTCTTGAGGAGCGCAAGCTTGCGCAAGAAACCGCTCAAAAGGAGCGAGAAGAGCAGTGCAAGAAAAACGTTCTTCTCGATGTCAATCATCTTGATGTCACGCTCTTCACCGAAGATGGCGCGCTTCCTGCAGTAAGTGATCTCTCGTTTATCATGCGAAAAGGCGAGACTCTTGCGGTAGTAGGCGAGTCTGGCTGCGGTAAGTCCATGACGGCTTTGTCTGTTATGGGATTGCTCCCCACACCACCTGCACAAATTACTGGTGGAGAAATTATTTTTGAGGGAACTGATTTAACTCAGCTTCCTCGTGGTGGCATGCGTGACTTCCGTGGTAATCGCATTGGCATGATTTTCCAGGAGCCTATGACCTCCTTGAACCCTGTTATGAAATCTGGTCTTCAGATTCGTGAGGGCATCCTTGTTCATAATCCCAACATGAGCAAACAGGAGGCAGGTCAGAAGGCTCTTGATATGATCAAACTGGTGGGTATTCCTGCACCAGAGAAGGTCTTCTCGTCATATCCTCATGAGCTTTCTGGTGGTATGCGCCAGCGTGTCATGATTGCTATGGCACTTGCGTGCCAGCCTTCGCTGCTTATCTGCGATGAGCCAACAACCGCGCTTGATGTAACGGTTCAGGCACAGATTCTGCAGATCATCGACCGCATGAAGCAAGACCTAGGTACCGCCGTCATGCTGATTACGCATGATATGGGCGTTGTTTCCGAGATGGCTGACTGGGTTCTTGTTATGTACGCTGGTCATCGTGTTGAGTATGCGCAGTCTGCAGAGCTCTTTACTAACCCTCTGCACCCCTATGCTCAGGGCCTGATTGCATCCATTCCATCGTTTGACGAGCACACCAAGGAACTCTATGCAATTCCTGGTAGCGTTCCTATGCTTTCTCACATGCCTTCTGGCTGCCCGTTCCATCCACGTTGTCCGTTTGCTAAGGACATTTGTAAGAACCGTCGTCCTGGCTTGACTGCTGTTGGTGAAGACAATTGCCATACTGTCAGCTGTTGGAAATACACTGATGAGTGGGGTGAGTAGTCGTGGCAGAAAAGAAAAACACAGACGTCAAGGACCTTTCTGGCGAGAAAACCATCTTGTCCGTAAAGAACTTGGTTAAGCGATTCCCCATTAAAAACGGTGTTTTTGGTCGTTCAAACGCTTCAGTTCATGCTGTTGAGGATGTTTCGTTTGACCTTAGGCGCAAAGAGACTCTGGCTATTGTTGGCGAGTCTGGCTGCGGAAAGTCTACAACCGGCAAGTGCGTACTGCGCCTTACCGAGCCAACCTCTGGTACGGTTGAGCTTGATGGGGAAGACTTCACCTCATTAAAGGGAGAAGGCCTCAAGCGCGCACGTCAGAAGATGAAGCTTATCTTCCAAGATCCTTACAGCTCACTGAACCCTCGTATGACGGTCATGGATATCATTGGCGAACCTATTGATATTGCGGGCACCTATAAGACAAAGGCAGAGCGTGACGCTCGTATTGAAGAGGTTATGGAGGAAGTTGGCCTTAACCTTGAGTTTAAGTACCGCTACCCTCATGAGTTCTCGGGTGGTCAGCGTCAGCGTATTGGAATTGCGCGCGCTATTGTGCTTGAGCCAGAGATTGTTGTCTGTGACGAGCCTGTTTCTGCGCTGGACGTTTCTGTTCAGGCAAAGGTAATCAACCTGCTTGAAGAGCTGCAGAAAGAGCACGGTTTGGCATACATCTTTATCAGCCACGACCTCTCTGTTGTCCGCCACATTGCAGATACTGTTATGGTCATGTATCTGGGCCACCAGATGGAGTTTGCTACCAAAGACGCCCTCTTTGAGCATCCTCTGCACCCCTATACTCAGGCACTTTTGGACGTTATTCCTCGTATTCGTCACGAGCGCATCCAGGAGAAGCGTATTCTTCAAGGCGATGTTCCAAGCCCTGCAAACCCACCTTCGGGTTGTGTATTCCACACACGCTGCCCTAAGGCAATGAAGGTTTGCTCCGAGCGCATTCCTGAGCGCATCGAGGCTGAGCCAGGTCACTTCTGCGCCTGCCACTTGTACGACGCGTCGCTCTCTGATTCCGACCGCACACCTCAGGTTGCACATGCTATTGAGGCGGCTCAGAAGGCCGTAGAAGAAGCGCGCCTTGAGGAAAAGATTTCCGAGTAGCGCACAACGTTGTCGTGTCTTAAAACGGCTTACAAACACAAAAGGGCGAGAAGACCAATCGATCTTCTCGCCCTTGTTTTGTATGAAAGAAACGCTTACTTCTTCTTAACCTTATCGAAGTGAGGGTTAACCAAAACGGTGAGGCCGGTAAACTCTGGCTTCAAGACGTAAGGCATCTGAGGCCAGTCGATAGGCAGGCAAGCATAGTCTGTGTGAGTCATAAGACTGTCTGCCTGACGGGTAAGCTCCAGGACCTTATCGTTGTCATTAACGGTTGAACGAGCCTGGTCAACAAGGCTGTCAAACTCGGTGCTGTTGTAGAAGGAAGACTTCTTTGCAGCGCGGTCAGAGCGGAAGTAAGAGCCCATGTGCTCAACACCCTGGAAGGAGAGGGTAGACCAGGTAACAAGAGTGACTTCAAGCTCTCCGTTGGTACGTGCGTCGCTCCAAACGCCAGAGTCAATAACGCTTACGTTACAGGTAACGCCAATCTTGGACCATGCATCCTGAAGGGCAACCATAAGGTTCTGATCCTGGCTTCTGACCTGTGCATTAAGAGTGAGGTTAGAAACACCTGCCTGTGCAAGAAGCTGCTTTGCCTTGTCTACGTTGTACTCAAACTCTGGAGCGGACTCATTGTAGCCAGTCTCAGAAGATGGGATAAACGACTTAGCAGGTTTGGCAACACCAGAAAGAATGGTGCTGCAAATGGTATCTCTGTCAATTGCCATAGAGAGCGCCTGACGAACGCGAACATCTTTGAGATTCTCGCTCTTAAGGTTCAAGTTCACAAACTGCGTGGATGCAGGCGTGTAGTTGACAATCTCTTTGGAGATAGACTCATCATTTTGGTACTGCTGGATAAGAGACTGAGAAATAAAGACCAGGTCAACATCGTTGTTCTTGTAGTTAAGAATACGGGTGTTAGCATCGTCAATGTAGACAAATCTGAGCTCATCCAGGCCAGGCTTGCCCTCATGGTAGTCAGCAAATCCCTCAAGAACAACTTCTGTTGTGCTGTCATTAGAGACAAGCTTGAAAGCACCGGTACCAATAAAGTTGGTCTCAGTGCCCCATGCCTCACCAGCCTCTTTACAGGCCTTCTCTGGGTAGATAACTGCATAGAACTGAGCCATGATTGCGTTGAAGGTTGAATAAGGCTGTGTCAGTTTGATGTCAAAGTGACGGTCGTCCTTAATAACAATGCCAGAAAGCTCTTCAGTTTTACCAGCAATAATGTCTTTAGCGCCCTCAATGTACGCATAGGAATCAATTGAGGTTGCCTTGGTAGCAGGCAAGAACATACGCGTGAAGGTGTACTTAACGTCAGACGCCTTAAGGGTTTCTCCATTGTGGAATTTGATGCCATCCTTAAGCTCATATGAGTAGGTAAGACCATCATCAGAGACAGTTGGAAGTCCTGTTACCAGATTTGGCTCAATTTCTTTTGTGTCTGGATTAAGTACCAGCAAAGACTCTGCAACTGCCTCAGATACACCAACAGAACCAGAAGTCTTCTGAGTATCAAAGGTTACCTTTGGGTTGTTTACACCAAAGCGCAACACCTTTTTCTCTGCGTCTCCGCCACCTGAACCGCCACAAGCAGAAAGTAGTGAAGCAGAACCGGCGGCAACGGCAGCCGCCAAAGATCCACGTAAAAATGATTTACGGGAAAGGTTATTAAATACGTGCTCTTTCATAGGGCGCCTTCCGTTTGCATCTTCGAAATACGAAGCTTTAAATGTAAAGAACTGGCTTCTTAATACCCAAATTAATTGTACGCAATACAGAAAAATGTTTCATTAATGAAAAAACATTGTGGAGGAGGGCTTGCTAGAGTGGCACGAAAAGCGCAAAAGCGATAAAGTCAAAGACTCAATAAAGGTCAACCTTTACTGTTATGTTGTTTGAAGAGCTGAGTGTTAAGAGGATTTTGTGGTTATTCCAGAAATTGTCAAAGATGCATTTAATGATGTTCCCAAGCTTCCTGCTTCTGAGCGCCCTCTTATCTGTGTGACTCCTCGCTGGATGCCTGAAGAAAATTTTTCTGATTCTGCTTCTGTAGCACAAATTCAGTTTGACGCTATTCTTGCAGCTGGCGGCATTCCAATCATGATGCCTCTCACAGAAGACCCAGAGGTTATTGCTCAGTTTGTTGAGATGTGTGATGGCTTCTGTCTTACGGGAGGTCACGATGTTGACCCTCGTAATTGGGGAGAAGAACCACGCGACCTTAATCGTTTGTGCCCTATACGAGATGCGCTTGAGTTTGAGCTGGTAAAGCAGGTGCTTGCTGCAGATAAACCTTTACTTGCTATTTGCCGTGGCCTTCAGCTTATAAACGTTGTGCTGGGCGGTACGCTTGTGCAAGATCTGCACACCATGGAGCCAGCAGAAAATCATGCATTCTGGACTCATTCAGCAAATCTGTATCATCCAGCTCATGCTGTTCATGTTCAGAAAGACTCTTTGCTGTATAACGCTCTGGGCAAGGTAGAAGACATTCAGGCAAATTCATACCACGATGAGGCGCTCCGAAAGGTGTCTTCTGAACTTAATGTAGTTGCGTATGCGTCAGACGGCATTATTGAAGGCGCTGAGGTTAAGGGGAAGAGATTTGCTATAGGCGTACAGTGGCATCCAGAATATGGATGGCATTACAGTAAAGCTGATTGCGAACTTTGGAAATCCTTTGTTACAGCTTCGCAAGCCTCGCGGTCTTCTCGTTAATATATTGATACTCTAAACTGCGTTGACTATATGGTTAGCGCAGTTTTTTGTAAGGGAGTTTTATGAGTGACGTGCTAGATAGATTTATTGCGTATTGCAAGGTTTCTTCTCAGTCTAATCCGCTGACCGCAGATAAGGTTCCTTCAACTGATTCTCAGTACCAGATGGCTGAAGTTGTTGCAGCTGATCTTCGTGAGCTCGGTGCAGAAAATGTAGTTGTTGACGAACACGCTTATGTGGTAGCTCACTGGCCAGCAAGTAAGGGTTTGGAAGACCTTCCAACTCTTGGTTTCTGCTGTCATATTGATACGGCTTGGCAGTCTTGGGGCAATCCCGTTCACCCTCAGGTAGTCATATATGAGGGCGGCAAGCTGGTAGTTGGCTCCGATCGCGAGGGTAGAGAGGTCTACATTAGCCCAGAGACTAATCCTCAGCTTGAGCACATGGTTGGCTGGCAGCTTGTTACTACTGATGGTACTTCGTTGCTTGGCGGAGATGACAAGGCTGGCATTGCTATGCTTGTCAGCTTACTTGCTCGCTACAAGGAGCATCCAGAGCTTAAGCATCCACGTATTGCACTTGCGTTTGTTCCTGATGAGGAGATTGGCCACGGCGCCGCTCTTCTCGACCTTGATACCTTTGGCGCAGCTTATGGCTATACCATTGACGGCGGCCCCTTTGGTGAGTTCTGCTACGAGACGTTCAATGCTGCTGAGGTGTTTGTGCGCGCTCACGGACTTTCGGTTCACACAGGTACCGCAAAAGGCCAGATGATTAATGCATCTGAGGCAATCATGCGCTTCCACGAGCTGCTTCCACCTGCGGAGCGTCCTGAGTTCACTGAGGGCTATGATGGCTTCTTCTATCTGGAGCGCGTCAATGGTGATTGCGAGTCTGCTCGCGCTGATTACATTATTCGTGATCACGATCAGGCAAAGGTTGAGCGTCGCAAGCAGTTGATGGTTGACGCTGCGGCGTATGTAAACAAGCAGATTGGTTCTGAGGTACTCTCTGTTGAGATTCATGATCAGTACCACAACCTGGCTGACATTGTCTTGAAGCCTGAGTATGCGCACTTAATTGAGAACGCTCGTACTGCATACGAGAAGGTCGGCGTAGAGATGACCTGCATTCCAATGCGCGGCGGCACCGACGGATCCCAACTTTCCTTTAGAGGATTCCCGTGCGCTAATCTTTCTGCTTGCTACTACAATGCTCACGGTGTCAGAGAGTTTGTTCCTGTCCCAGAGCTTGAGAGCATGGTTGACATGCTTGAGCACCTGGTAGAGCTCTACACCCATCCACAAAACTAGGAGATTTCATGACTCATTTTGAGACTGATACACAGTATCTGATTGACACTACAAAGAAACTTGTTGAGTGCGATAGTCCTGTTGGCTACTATGAGCGCATTCACGAGCTGCTTCGTGAGCTTGTCGCTGAGGCAGGCTATGAGCTTCAAATTGACAATAAGGCTACTGCATACGTCCTGGTAGAAGGCAAGGATACCAGCAAGACTGTTGGCGTTAATGCTCACCTTGATACCATTGGCCTGATTGTCCGTGGCTTCAACTCAGACGGTACGCTGCGCGTTCGTCAGCTGGGCGGCATCAACTATCACAGCATTGAGGGCGAGACCTGCCATGTTGTCTGTAGAGACGGCTCCGTTGTTGACGGCCAGGTAATCTGTAACCACCACTCTGTCCACGTTTTTGAAGACGCTAGAACCATGGAGCGCAACGAGGACAACATGTCCATCTCGCTTATCGCTGATGTTTCTTCTGCTGAGGAAGCCCGAGCGCTGGGCGTTTCCGAGGGTGCAGTTGTTGCTATTGACCCTCATTTTGAGATGTATGACAACGGCTATATGGTTTCTCGCTTTATCGATGATAAGGCTTGTGTTGCAGCGCAGCTTCATACGCTCCGTTGGCTTGCACAGTCTGGCGAGAAACCCCTCTATAACACCTTGTTTGCATTCCCCATGTACGAGGAGATTGGTCACGGCGGCGCATTCTTGCCTGTTGAGGTAGATGAATACGTATCGCTGGACATTACCCTCATTGGTCCAGACTACAATTCAAATGAACACCACGTAGGCATCATTGTTTCTGATATTCGCTCGCCTTACGATTGGGAAGTTTCCAACAAGCTTATTGCCTGCGCGCAGGAGGTTGTTGAGCCAGAAAAGTGGAATCAGCAGGTTGCCTTCCACTTCTCAACTGACGCAAACGCTGCGTACTTCTCTGGTAATGATCTGAAGAGTGGCGCATTTGGTCCAGCATGCCTCAACACTCACGGTCGCGAGCGCTGCCACATCGATGCAATTATCGGCACCGAGAACCTGTGCCGTGCGTACGTCCTTGGATATGGCGAGAAAAACTAGTTTTTCTCGCCATAGGTGCGCCTTGTTCTCATAGAGGTATCAAATAGTTTGTAAGATATGCTGTATATCGTGTGAATTTTGCCGTAGACGTGATAAGGTAGCCTTAGTTAACTTTTCGAGTCAGGAGTGATTCATGGATAGACGTTCGTTCCTTAAGCTTGCAGGTCTTATTCCAGCTACAGCATTGTTTGGCTGCAAGGGAACAGACCAAGAGAAGTCTCAGGACACCACAAAAGATGACGCTAAGAAATCTGATCCTGTTGCGGTAAAAGTTGCAACGCTTAAAGGTCCTACTGCCATGGGCTTAGTTAAGTTCATGAGCGAGGTTGAGGCGCAAAACATCACCGATAACAACTACTCGTTTGAGATTTTGGATGCTCCTGATCAGGTAGTTGCTAAGGTTGCTCAGAGTGACGTTGACGTTGCATCTATTCCTGCAAACCTTGCAGCTACGCTCTTTAACAAGACCAAAGGTGCCTATAAGGTAGCTTGCCTCAACGTATTGAACGTCCTTTACATTGTTGAGACGGGTAGCGCTATCTCTAAGCTTACTGACCTTAAAGGAAAGACGCTCTACGCTTCTGGTAAGGGTGCTGTTCCAGAGTACACATTGTCCTACCTGTTGAGTAAAAATGGCATGACACTTGGTGAGGACGTCCAGGTAGAGTGGAAGAGCGAACATACCGAGTGTGTTGCTGCTCTAGCTCAAGATCCAGAGGGAATTGCGCTGCTCCCACAGCCTTTTGTTACGGTGGCGCAAAGCAAGAACAGCCAGATTCGCATTGCTCTTGATCTTGGCGCTGAGTGGGAGGCAGTTAATCCTCAGAGCAAGCTGATTGCCGGCGTAACTATTATTTCTTCTAAGCTTATCTCAGATTCTCCAGATGCGGTAACGGCGCTGCTTTCTCACTACAAAGACTCTGTTGCCTTTGCGGTTGATCATCCAGATGATGCCGCTACGCTTGTAGGTAAATACGGTATTGTTCCAGAGCCTATTGCTAAGGTTGCGCTGCCTAAGTGTAATATTACGTATATTGATGGCGCAGATATGAAGAGCGCGCTTTCAAGTTATCTAGGCATTCTGGCTGAGGCTAATTCTCAGGCAGTGGGCGGACAGGTTCCTGGAGACGATTTCTACTTTGGCGCATAACCCGCACATAAAAGATAGTATTTCTGCCCGAGGTGG
>CAUUHE010000029.1:0-15592 GCA_963544885.1 uncultured Atopobium sp.
TCTGCTGTTCCTGCAGATGCAAACAACAACCCAGCTGGCGATAAGCGCTATGTTTCTGAGACTACAGTCTTTAATATGAGAAGCCCTTATACCCTGACTGCCGTTTGGAACCAGGAGTATGAGCTGAGCTACGACGCAAACGGTGGTACTGGTGCTCCTGCAGCACAGAGCGGTTATTTTGGTATTGATAGCAACACCGCTGATTCGCTCACTGATCCTAAGAACGAGCCTGTCTCTGCTGCCGTCCCAACTCGTGATGGCTACATCTTCAAGGGCTGGAAGCTTGACGGTACTACCTACCAGGCAGGAGACCAGGTAACCCTTACTACCACCACTCCTAAAGTTGTTCTTGTTGCAGAGTGGGAACCAGAGCCAGTTGCTCCTGTAACTCCAGAAACCCCTGCTACTCCAGAAAATCCTGGAACTCCAAGCATCCCAGGCAACCCTGGCGGTCCTTTGACACCAAGCTTCCCAGGAGCTCCAAATCCTGCAGCTATCCCGTATTATGGAGGCTCTGTGCTTCCATACACTGGTGATGAGAATCACTCGCTTAGCGCTATTGTTATGGCATGTGTTGCAGGTGGCGTGATTGCACTGGCTGTTGTTGCTCGCGCAAAGAGCCGTCAGACAAACTCCATGAACTAAGGCAAGCGTTTGGGCTAGAAGATCTTCTCGCTATACGTGAGCATGGATCCGATAGACATGTTCTTGCAGATAAACCGGTCTTCTTTTGAGGGCCGGTTTTTTAATTGTGGAGTGAGGGCAAAGTGGCGCAATTAATGTCCGGTTATCGGGGTACACTTTTAGTCTAAGAATGATTGACACAAGGACGGCGTAATGCAGATTGATCTTGAAGGTTTGAATCCTGCCCAGCATCAGGCAGTTATGACTACTCAGGGACCGCTGTTGGTTCTTGCAGGAGCTGGCTCGGGCAAGACGCGTGTTTTGACGTTTAGAATTGCACACATGATTGCTGACGAGGGAGTTCGTCCTTGGCAGATTCTGGCTATCACGTTTACCAACAAGGCTGCAGCGGAGATGCGCGAGCGTCTTGAGGCGCTGCTTCCTAACAATATTCGCGGCATGTGGGTCTGCACGTTCCACGCTATGTGTGTTCGCCTGCTCAGAGAAGATGGCGAGCGTCTTGGTTATGGCTCCAATTTTGCCATCTATGATGATGACGATTCAAAGCGCCTGATAAAGACCATTCTGTCTGATCTGGATATTGATGTTCGTCAGTTCCCACTCAACTCCATCCGCTCTAAGATTTCTGCTGCTAAGAACGCACTTCTGTATCCTGATGATGTAGAGGCTCAGGCAGCAAGTCCTATGGATCACGTGGTGGCTCGTGTGTATCGTGCGCTCCAGACGCGCTTAGATAAAGCTAACGCTATGGATTTTGACGACCTTCTGGTCAAGGCGTTTGAGCTGCTCTCCAAGTACCCAGACGTGCTTGCTAAGTACCAGGAGCGTTTCCGTTATATCAACGTTGACGAGTATCAGGATACCAACGGCGTTCAGTATGCAATTACCAAGCTTTTGGCATCCAAGTATCGCAATCTTATGGTTGTTGGCGATGATGACCAGTCCATTTATTCGTGGCGCGGAGCAGACATCAAAAACATCTTGGCGTTCGAGAAAGACTATGAGGAAGCAGTTGTAGTTAAGCTAGAGCAAAACTACCGCTCAACGGGCCATATTTTGGCCGCTGCCAACGCGGTTGTTGCGCATAACTCTCACCGCAAGCCAAAGCGTCTTTTTACCGATGAGGGAGATGGCGAGAAAATCCAGGTGTATCAGGCATCTGATGAGCGTGATGAGGGTGCGTGGATTGGCTCCGAGATAGAAAAACTGCACGATAAGGGCACGTCGTACGACAACATAGCCGTCTTCTATCGCACCAACGCCCAGTCTCGTATTCTCGAAGACATGTTGCTTAGAGCTGGTGTTCCTTACAAGATTGTTGGCGGCGCTCGATTCTTTGATCGCGCAGAAATCAGAGATGTCATGGCGTACCTCAAAGTTGTTGTCAATCCAGATGATGACATGGCTGCGCTGCGCGTTATTAACACGCCTCGTCGCGGTATTGGTGCAACCAGTATTCAGAAGATTCAGACATACGCACTGCATAACGGCTTGTCGTTCTTCTCGGCATGTGAAGCATGCGTGATGGAAGAAGGCATTTTTACCGCAAAGGTAAGAAATGCGCTGGTAGAGTTTACGTCAGCTATTGAGCATGGCCGCCATATTGATGGTGAGCTTGATGAGGTTGTAGAGGCAATTATTGACCGCTCAGGTCTTATTCGTGCGCTTGAGACGGAGCATACCATTGAGGCTGACGGACGTATCGAGAACATTCGAGAGTTCTTTGGCGTTGCAGCAGAGTTTGATGAGTCACATGATGACGTTGAAGAAACGCTTGAGAGCCTGCAGCAGCTCAGAGAAGCTGGAGCGCTTGATGCGCAAGATGCAGCTTCGCTAAGTGAGGCTGGTTTTGATGCTGCTACCGGCGCACTCGCTGGTGCTGCTGTAGAGACGGCTCCTGCGCCTCAGGAGGAGAGCTTGCATCCGCAAGTTGCGGCAGAGAAGCTTCCTGCGTTTATGGAATGGCTGGCGCTTCGCTCTGACCTGGATAGCTTGGATGGTTCTACCTCTGCAGTAACGCTCATGACCATTCACGCTGCAAAGGGTCTGGAATTTCCTGCAGTTTTTGTTGCTGGTATGGAGGAGGGAATCTTCCCTCATGCAAATTATGAGGCAGAAGCAGCTCAGTTAGAAGAAGAGCGCAGACTTGCCTACGTTGCTATTACGCGTGCGCGCAAGCGCCTGTATTTGACGTACGCATCTACCAGAAGGACTTACGGCTCTGTTCAGGCAAATCCTGTATCGCGTTTTGTGGGAGAGATTCCTCAAGAGCACGTAAAAGCTATTGGTGTTGGTTCTGCAGGTTTTTCTGGAGTTGGTTGGGCAAAACGAGGAGACCGTCATGGAACCTTTGGCTCTGGTCGCGGCTCCGAGGTCTACGGTGGAAACGTTTTTGGTTCTCGCACGCGCTCTACCGGCGGTGCTCCAGCTCCACGTACAGCTCCTATTCAGAAAGACCCAGCCCGCGCTTCTGCAAGTTTTGCTGTGGGAGACCAGGTTTCTCACAAGACCTTTGGTCCAGGCGTTGTTTTAGCAGTTCAGGGCGATACTATTGAGGTCAAGTTTACGCGTACTAATAAGACAAAGAAGCTCATGAAGGGCTTTGCTCCAATAGTTAAAATTGAGGGATAGCCATGGTATTGATGCATGACGGTTTGATTTTGGGTCTTACTCCACAAGATTTCATTTTTAAGCTGGTTATCTTTGTTGTTGTGTTCCTTGTGGCTTTTCTTGTAGAGCGCTTTGCAATAAAACTCTCAAAAAAGGCCTTGGACTCTTCAAAGCTGCCGTCGGCATCTATCTTTGTCAACATATTGCGCGGAGTTATCTGGGCGTTTGCTATTCTCGCGGTATTGCAGCCTGTCTTTGGTATTCAACCAACAGCGTTTGTAACCGCCTTGGGAGTTACCTCCATTGCCTTGTCTTTTGGCCTGCAGGACACCATTTCTAACCTGGCGGGAGGCTTGGGCCTTATGCTGGGAGGTGTAGTTAAACCTGGAGATCAGGTAAGCATCGGAACTATCTCCGGTGAGGTTATTGACATGAATTGGCGTTCTACCATAGTTCGTGCTCGTGGAGGTAGGGTAGACATCATTCCTAATTCAGTACTTAATAAAACAGCACTTGCGCATCGTACCAGGTGGGATATGACAGAGGTGCCCATTACTATAGTGCTTAAACCAACCGTTGATCTGAATGCGGTAACGCAAGAAATAACAGAAATTGTTCAAGAGGTAGTTGCACCTCAGCTTGATAGAACACTTCCTATTGAGGTTGAAGCATCAAGCATTGCTGAGACAGGCATCAAGGTAATCATTCATGTTCACATCAAAGACGATGCAAACGAAATGAGTGTGCGAGACAAAATTGTAAGAGCCCTGGCTGGTTCCAGTTGGCTTGCGGGAGTAGGAGCCTGATATGAAGATTGGCATCATTGGAGCCATGGAACCAGAGGTTGCGCTACTAAAAGAGCAGATGACCATTGAGCGCACCTACGAACAGGCCCGTATGCAATTTGTTGAAGGTCTTTTGGGAGATGTTCCTGTAGTTGTTGTACAGTCGGGAATTGGCAAGGTTAATGCAGCAGCATGTACACAGATCCTGATTGATACGTTTGCAGTAACACACGTTATTAATACCGGTATTGCAGGGCTTTTAAATCCTGAGCTACAGGTTGGGGATATTGTTATCTCCTCAGATTTAGTTCAACACGATATGAACGTTGGTCCTCTCAATTTTGCCGCTGGTCAAATTCCAGGTCTTCCGGTTTTCTCGTTTACAGCAGATGAGAGTCTTATTGAGCGCGCACTTGTATCAGCCAAAGAAGTAGCTCCTCAACTGCAGGTTATTTCTGGCCGCGTTGCTTCAGGAGATCAGTTTGTAAGTTCATCAGAGTTAGCAGACCATATCTACACAACGTTTGGTGCTGACTGTTGCGAGATGGAGGGCGCTTCAATTGCCCAGGTTGCTTGGCTTAACCACACACCGTTTGTGGTGATTAGGCTTATGTCCGATAAGCCCGGCACTACTTCAAGCGGTGATTATTTGACGTTTGAGCGTGAGGCTTCTGAGCGCTCTGCCAGAATTACTGCAGCTATTATCAAAAAGCTTGCCTAGTAACCTGAGGCGTCCTTTTGAGGCAACTCTTCTGGGTTAACTGGGTAGCTCTTCCAGGTCAGTTTGCATTTTTCATAAGAGGGAAGGCGGGGCGTAAGAAACAACTTGCGCTGATTTAGCTATTCGAATGTTTGTAAACATAATTGAACGATACTTCGATTATCATTGTCCCGTTATGAAAGTGGTTTGAAAGGTACCGAATGATAACCCTCGGACACTTTTTTGAGATGATGGTTGCCAATCCGTTTTTGGCCCTCGTCATTGTCCTTGTTTTTGGATGCATTTTTGTAAATGGTGCAACCGACGCGGCTAATGCTATTGCAGAGGCTGTTGGAACTCGTTCAATTAAAGTTAACCATGCAATTATCATGAGTGTTGTATGCAACTTTGTTGGTTTGGTGGCTATGTGCCTCATTTCAACTGCAGTTGCAGACACAATTTTGGGCATGGTTGACTTTGGTAGCAATAACCATGAGGCTCTTGTTGCTCTTGCCGCAGGCTGTGTTGGTATTGTTACTTGGGCAGTAGGAGCTTGGGCTTTAGGTATTCCAACTTCTGAGTCACACGCCCTTATCGCAGGTCTCACCGGTGCAGCACTTGCTATTCATGGTGATTTTGGTGCAGTTAACTGGGGCGAGTGGAGCAAGGTTTTAATTGGCCTGCTTTTCTCGACCACACTAGGTTTTGCCGCTGGTTGGATCATTGTTAAGGCAATTAACAAGCTTTGCGTTAACGTTGATCGACAGCGCGCTGATGAGATGTTTGGCCATTTGCAGGTTGTTGGCTCAGCATTTGTTGCGGCTATGCATGGTGCACAGGACGGTCAGAAGTTCATGTCCATTGCTATGCTTGCAATTGCACTTTCCGCAGGTCATGGAGCTGCTGGTGCAGATGTGTTCCCGCTCTGGCTGCAGGTACTGTGTGCTGCTCTTATGTCTATCGGCACCGCAATTGGCGGAAGAAAGATTATTAAAAAAGTCGGAATGGAAATGGTAAAGCTTGAGCGTTATCAGGGCTTTGCTGCGTCCTTCTCAGCATCTGCATCTTTGCTGCTTTCCACACTGACCGGTCTTCCTGTTTCAACAACTCATACAAAAATGACCGCCATGATGGGTGCGGGTGCTGCAAAAAATATTCGTTCAGTTAACTGGGGCGTTGCAAAAGAAATGGTTGCAGCATGGGTGTTTACTTTCCCTGGCTGCGGAATTATTGGTTTTCTTTTTGCAAAACTGTTCCTGATGATTTTCTAAGTACGTATAACTGTCTTTTACGAGTTCTATTGAACCACTCAACTTTATTGGAGGATTCATGCTAGGTAAGCCAAAAGAGGATGTCTTCTACACCATGTTCCGCGAGTTTGGCGACAAAATTGTAGAAACCGCTGAAGAGTATGTGGTCATTATGGAAGGCTTTCCCGAGACTGCTGCACGTATTCCTCAGATGAAGGTTTACGAGCGTGAGTGTGACGAGAAGGTCCAGCATATTATGAAGGAGCTTTACGCTTCCTTTGTTACTCCCTTTGAGCGTGAGGACATCTCTGACTTGGCACTTCGTCTTGATGACATTGTTGACGGAATGAATTCTGTTGCGGAGCGTCTTGACCTCTTTAACGTTGACGATACTCGTAAAGAGGCTATGCAGCTTGCTGAGCTTACCCTTCGCGCATGCAAGACAGTCCAGGAGATGCTGAGTGTTCTGAGTGACTACAAGAAAGATCCTACCGTTATGGAGAAGGCCATTGCAGTAGGACATGTTGAGGACGAGGGAGACCTTATTTACCACAATGCACTCTCTCGCTTGTTCCGTGATGAGATGCCTGGTCGTCATACCGTTGCTTGGCTTCGTATTTTTGACCGCATGGAGACCGTTTTGGATTCCTGTGATGACGCAGCGGGAGTTGTCCGCTCTGTTGTTATGAAGAACGCTTAAGTTCGTTTTCTGCTAACGGTATATACAGACTAAAAACTGCCTTCCACCGGGAGGCAGTTTTTATATTCTCTTTTTGTCCGGTATTGGGGTTAAACTGTTTATATAAAAGAAAGTGGAGGTGCTATGAGCGGCTTCAAGCGTTTTTGCTACATACTCTATGTTCTTGCAAGTGCATTTGTATTTTTAGCTCTTGCTTTAACGTGGTTTGGTCCTTGGACACATCAGGCAACTAATCTCTTGTTTACCAAGCCCTACCTTATTGCTCTTAACGCCTGTGCAGCTATCAGCATCTTTGGCCTTGTAGTGGTGTTGTTTAGAGCTCTATTCATTAGAAAGACAGTAAAGCTCACGGTTGCAACAGTTGAGGGCGGAACAATCTCCGTCACTAAAGACGCTATTTCTTCTCAGGCAGCCCATATTATTGAAGAAGATGGAACTTGCCTTGCACACCGTGTTAACGTGCAGATTTCTAAGAACAATTCTGTAGCCGTACAGATTGATATTCTCCCCAAAGAGCCTGTTGATGTCACTGCAAAGGGCTCTGAGTTCTATAACGCTCTTCAGTCTGGTCTTGCTATCGTGTGCGGACCTTGTGTTTCTAGCATCAATCTTTCGTTCATCAAGCCAAGTTCCTTCTCGCCAAAGGATGAAGAAGGTGCGTCTTTGTCTCAGTCAAAAGAGGTTGTGCCAGAACCAGAGATTGTAGAAGAGCAATCTTACACGCAACCTTCCACTCAAGCCGCTGCTCAGCAGACTGGCAAAGACATTCGATTGAGTATTTCAGAGCCAGATGCAAAGGAGGTCACAGACAATGGATAAAAGCTTCTTTCAGAAGATGCAGGAGAAGTGCAAAAAATATGTCGTTGACCATCCAGGTGCTATTATTGGCGGATTTTTAGGCCTCTTATTTGCAATTCTTTTGTTTACGTTTGGCCTTTTTAAAATGCTAGTTGTTGCATTGTTTGTACTGGTAGGAGTTGCCATCGGTCAGATTTTTGACGGAAAGGCAACCATTTTGGCAAAGATTCGTTCCTTATTTACAGACAGAAACTAGATAGGAGAGAGTTGTGGCAGAAGAACTTACTAATTCACAAGAGACCACCTCTGAAGAAATTGTTCCTGCAGAAGAGATAACAGATGTTCCTTCCGATGCAGATCTTGAGGATACAGACTCTCTTACCTTCTCTGGTGGAGTTGTCGAGAAAATCGTCTCGTTGGCATTACGTGACGTCCCCAACGTGGTGGGTGCTCGTGGAAACTGGCTTAACAGAGTTCAGGATGTACTTGGTGCATCTGATACGGCTAAAGGTGTCACTGTAGAGGTACTGCCTGATAGCTCGCTAAATGTTACTGTTTCTGTACTTATTAAATATGGTTCTTATGCGCCTCAGATTTTTGAGGATGTTAAACATACAGTTGTCGAGAAAATCACCGGTATGACAGGCCTTGAAGTTTCTGGTGTTAACCTACGAATTGAAGATGTTTTGACCGAAGAAGAATACGATCGCCTAAAACATCGTCCAGAAGAGCCTGAACAGCTAGACAAAGAAGAGTAAAGTACGCTAAAGTTGCACTGTTTTACGCTTTTATAGTAATTGTTTTATTGTTTTGTCACTACAAGCTCCCTAAGCGCAAGGAGTTTTGCCATGAAAAGGCTTTCACGTTGGAGCATGGCGATTGTTGCTACGTTTGTGCTAGCACTCTCACTCGTTGGAGGACTTGCAAAGCAAGCACTCGCAGACACTACCCCTGTTACCTCAGAGGCTGAGCTGCTGGCTGCTATTGCTGCTGCTCCAGCAGATGGTTCGCAGACTATCGTTCAGGTAAATGCGGACTTTACCATTACTGCTCCAGTCCAGGTTCCAGCTAATAAGGACATTAGGTTGATGGGTACTGGAACTATCACAAGCGCCATGACCGGCTCTAATTTCTATATGTTCGAGATTGCTTCTGGCGGCGCAGTTACTCTTGATGGTGCCACCATTGATGGCAACAACACTTCATTTGCCGTTGAGAACCGTGGTAGCTTTACCTTGCTTCGTGGCGTTATTAAAAACGGTAAGGCAAAACCTACACCTGGAAATAACGGCGTAGTTCTTACTACTGGCGCTGGTGCAAAGTTTGTTATGGCTGGTGGCACCATTCAGGACAGCACGGTTGATAACGCAAACGGTGGCGCAGTTGCTGTTGCAAACGGTGCAACGGGTGAGCTCCGTGACGGCACTATTCAGAATACCACTCTTACCAATCAGTACTCTGGTAGCGTTATGGTAAGAAATGCAGATTTCACTATGACTGGCGGAACCATCACTGGTGGCAATGCTTCTTCTATTAGCTCTTCTGGCGGTTTGATGTTGTATGCTCGTGATCCTAATGGCGAGACAACAACAGCTACCATGAACGGTGGTTATATCACTAACAACAAGGCTGTTGACGGTGCGGGCGTCCACGTTTACGCAGGTAATTTTAATCCTCAGTTGCGTGATTCAAAGTCTAAGGCAGACTTTACGTTTAACGGTGGCTCTATTACTAATAATGTTGCTTCTGAGTCCGGTGGCGGTATCTACGTAACTTGGAACGGCAACGTTGTTATGAACAACGGTATCATCAAGAACAATACTGCTGGCATTGCTGGCGGTGGCGTTGCTACCTACGACCAGTTCGTTGGCGTTGTTGGTAATCAGAAGGTTTCTTATTCCAGGGTTGGTGCTCCATGGAACAACTGGCCAAATATCTACCGCGCTGGCTTCACCATGAACGGCGGCTCTATTGACGGAAACAAGGTCACCAGTAATGGCACTAAGAAGCTTGGTGATAAGGGTGTTGGTGCTGGTATTTATATTGCATCTGCTAATGTAACTCTTAACGCGGGCGAAATTATTAATAACACTGCAAATGACCAGGGCGGCGCAGTTTACGTTGCTTCTGTTCCTTATGTTGTCCACATTAATAACGCACTTATTAAGAACAACACCGCAACTGTTATTGGTGGTGGTGCTTGGTTCTGCCCAACCGGTGTAGCTGAATTCCACTCCAAAAATGGCGTAGCATTCTTCAACAACACTGCAAATGGCGCTGGTGATGAGATTGCAACCGTTCGCGGTGCAGGTGAATCTGCCGGCGCAACTATTTCTGATTACATGCTTGGTGGCGCTTCTGCACACTGGACCAAGGATGGCGCTGTTACTCTCAACCTTCCTTCTTCAATCCTTGGTGAAGCTGATCCAGCTGCTGCACGTCATACTACTGAAGAAGTAAGTAATATCGTTAACAACACCGATATGCTTGCTCTTGAGTCTAATCTTCGTTATAGCTCTATCACCGCAGCACAGAATAAGGCTAAACTGATTATTTCTGGAAATACCGCACAGCGTGGTGGTGGTATTGGCTCCAACGGTACCGTTATGACTGGTGAAGAGGGTACTCAGGATGTAACCGTTAAGAAGGTTTGGGATACTTCTGCAAACCCAGATGCAGTTATTCCAGAGACGCTTACTGTTTATCTAAAGGCAGATGGATATGTTGTTGACTCCGTTGAGCTTTCTGCAGCAAACAACTGGGAGCATACATTCCACGGTCTTCCTGATAACGTAACTTTGAGCTTTACAGAAGGAACCGTAGTCGGTTGGACCGCTCAGACTCCTGAGGTTAACGGTAACGTTACTACCTTGACTAACAAGGCTGATGCTCCTGTAACTCGCGATGTTCCAGTAACCAAGGTTTGGAATGGTACAAAGAAGGATTCTGTAACCGTTCACCTGCTTGCTGATGGTGTTGACACTGGTCAGACCCTTGTCCTTTCTGAGACAAACAATTGGACCGGTTCATTTGTTGGTGTAAATCTTTACGCAGCAGATAATCACGTCATTGCTTACACCGTTTCTGAGGATGCTATTGAGGGTTACACTTCTGAGATAACTGGTGATATGGCTAATGGCTTTACCATTACCAACACCGAGACTCCAGTTACCCCAACTCCAACTCCAGAGAAGCCTGGTAAGAAGCGTAAGCACCGCACGCCTGATACTGGTGACGCAAGCGTTGTAGCTATGGTTGCTTTTGCAACAGTTGGTGCTGGCTTTGTTGGTGTTGGAGCATATGCTCGCACTCGTAAAGAGCAGTAAGCAACACACATACACTTAGTATGCAGATCCCCCGCTTTTATAAAAAGCGGGGGATCTTTGTCAGAAGGACGATTCCTTGTTTTAACTGGAGATGTTTACGTTCACCGAATTTGCCAACCGTTTAACCAATAAGAGTGTTATTCTCGCCAGGAGACGTTAGAGAAGAACGACAATACTACTAGGTGGATAGTGAGTATCTGCATGAGTACCTTATTGGAGGTTGTTATGGAGCTCAAAGCTGATAAAAAGGTAATTGTCGAGCGTAATAACAAGGTTGTGTATGACAACGGAGACACAGTCGTTAAGGTGTTCAGCGGAAGCAAACCTTCTGCTGATATTATGAATGAGGCTTTAAACCTTACTCGTGCTGAGCAGGCCGGCATCAACGTTCCATCTCTTGTAGAGATTAGTAAAGTTGGTAATTGCTGGGCTGTTTCAACCAGAAAAGTTGAAGGTAAAACAATTAGGCAGCTTATTGAGGAGCATCCAGAAAAAGAGGACGAGTATCTCAATAAGTTTGTCAATATTGAGCTGGCTATTCACGCTCATAAGGCACCACTTCTTACTCGTCAAAAAGACAAATTCACCCGAATGATTAACAGTATTCCAGATATTCTTGATGAGGCTACAAGGTATGAGCTTTTGCTTAAGCTTGATGGTATGAAGCCTCATACTAAGGTCTGTCATGGTGACTTTGTTCCTTCCAACGTTATTCTCGCCGAGGATGGCGCTCCTGTAATTCTTGATTGGGCTCATGCAACACAGGGCAATGGCGCTGCAGATTGCGCTACAACTTACCTGCACCTGCTTCTTCATGGTGATGAGGAACTTGCCGAGAAATACATCAACCTTTATTGCACCAAGCAGGGATGCACTCGTCAGTATGTAAACGAATGGCTTGGCATTGTTGCTGCAGCAGAGCTTGCGCGCGGTCGTGTAAAAGAAACAGAGTTCCTGCTTAAGTGGGTAAATGTTTTTGATGCAATGTAGTTGGTTACAAGAACTTTAAACTAACTGAGAAGAGCCTCGTCAGGGGCTCTTCTTTTATTACACTTCTAACTGCTCAATAAAGTAACGTGAGGAGTTAGCTATGTATGATGTTGATCCAAAGCAGACCACTGTAAACTCAGAAAATAAGAAATCAAAGCTTGAGCGTATGAGTGCGGGAGAGTGGTGTGGCGGCTCTGACGAGGAGCAGAGCGCTGCGTTTTGGCGCGCTAAAGATCTTGCCTGGGAGTTTAATCAGACTCGTCCAAGTGATAAAGAAAAGTGCCGTCAGATTTTGACTGAACTTCTCGGTGAACT
This sequence comes from uncultured Atopobium sp., assembly GCA_963544885.1. Taxonomy (GTDB): domain Bacteria; phylum Actinomycetota; class Coriobacteriia; order Coriobacteriales; family Atopobiaceae; genus Lancefieldella. The sequence goes on from CAUUHE010000029.1 coordinate 12,120, forward strand.
AGGAGAGGGAAGTGCAGCAGTTTCTCCTTTTAATGTTGACTATGGCTTCAATATCAAGATTGGCCCACATAGCTTTATCAACCACGGTGCATACCTGATGGATTGTGCGCCTATCACTTTTGGTGCTCATAGTTTTGTGGGTCCTCAGTTTAAGGCGTACACTGTTCAGCATCCTTTAGATGCTGAGGAGAGAAACGCTTGGTATGAGCGAGCTCTACCTATTACGGTAGGAGATAACTGCTGGTTTGGTGGAAATGTGACGGTGCTTCCCGGTGTAACTATCGGAAATAACTGTGTAATTGGTGCTAATAGTCTGGTTACTAAAGATATTCCAGACAATTCTCTTGTTGTTGGTTCTCCCGCAAAGGTCGTACGTCAAATTACCGAGGCAGATAAGCTGGGACTCAAAGACCTTTTGGGCTAGTTCTGTTAGGCTAGGCGCGCGTGGCTTCGGGGCATAGGACTTTAGAGTACTCGGTTTCAGAGCGCACGAAAAATGTGCGATTTAAGAAAACCCTGCTAGATTAGGCCTTTTAGGGAGATTGTTTAACTATTTATTTGATGTTAGAGGCATCCGCGCTATAATAAATACACGGGGAGCTGGGAAATGGCCCGGCTGAGAGGCAGCACCTTATGCTGCGACCCATAAACCTGATCTGGGCAATGCCAGCGTAGGGAGCCAATGCCGTCCTTACGCACTATAAGAAGGAGGGCATATGAAAAAACTTTCTCAGTTTACATTGCAAGCCATATCCCTTACTTCTTTTCTTGTGCTTTGGCAGCTTGTTATTGTTGCAGGAATTATTCCAAATTACCTTGTTCCAACTCCTGTTCAGGTTGTATTTGCGCTGGTCAAGGATTTTCAGCTTCTTCTGACACATACCGGGATTACGCTTTTAGAATCCCTTGTAGGTCTGGCTATTGGAGTGCTTATTGGCTTTGTGCTTGCAATCCTTATGGACTTCTTCAAAACGCTGGACAAACTGCTCTCTCCACTTGTAACTATTTCACAGACTATCCCTATTGTGACCATTGCGCCGCTTTTGGTACTTTGGCTGGGTTATGGCCTTTTGCCAAAGATTGTTCTTGTGGCTATTTCAACGTTTTTCCCTATTACCGTGGCGTTGAACTCGGCATTTAAAGCAATTGATCCTGATATGGTTGACCTGATGACCACCATGGGAGCTAGTCGTGTGCAGATTTTTTGGCATGTCAAGTTGGCCGCTGCTGCTCCGCAGTTCTTCTCGGGACTCAAAATGAGTGTGACCTACGCCGTAATTGGTGCAGTAATCGCAGAATGGCTGGGAGGCGACGCTGGACTGGGCGTGTATATGACGCGTGTCAGAAAGGCGTTTGCGTACGACAGGATGTTTGCAGCAATCGTGGTGGTGTCTGCGTTGTCGCTAGTGTTGATGAAGGTTGTGGAACTTGTCCAAAAGCGTGCGCTCCCTTGGGATACCTCTCAGGACGCTAAAAAATCCGCACGGTAACTTTGACGGAACTCAAAGAAAGAAGTGATTACGCGCATGAACGCATTTAATCGCAAGGATATAACAAGAAAAGGCTTTCTAGCTGCGATGGGTTTCTCGACAGCAGGACTTTGCGCAGGTTGCTCTCTTGAACAGCCTGCCGCTCCAGCAAACACAAACAAGGGTGCTGGGCAGAATTCCGGCGGTACCACAGAGATTACGTTTGCCCTGGACTACACCCCAAATACCAACCACACCGGCATTTATGTGGCTCAGGAGAAGGGCTACTTTGACGAGGTTGGCCTCAAGATAACCATCCAGCAGCCACCTGCTGACGGCGCCGATGCGCTGATTGGTGCTGGTGGCGCACAGATGGGCGTTACCTACCAGGACTATATTGCTAACAGCCTCTCGTCTTCTAATCCGTTGCCGTATACCGCGGTGGCCGCTATCATTCAGCACAATCTTTCGGGTATTATGAGCCGTGAAGAAGATCACATTGTTCGTCCACGTGACCTTAATGATCGTACCTACGCAACGTGGAATCTCCCTGTTGAGCAGGCTACTATCAGGTCTGTTATGGAATCTGATGGAGGAGATCCCTCCACGCTTAAAATGGTACCTTATGAGGTAGATGATGAGGTATCTGGCCTAAAAGCAAAGATGTTTGATGCAGTTTGGGCGTTCGAGCAGTGGGCTGTTCAAAACGCTCGTGTTCAGAACTTTGCATACAACTACTTTGCGTTTACAGCTATTGATCAGAATTTTGACTACTACACGCCAGTCATCGCAGTAAATGATGGCTTTGCAAAAGAGAATCCAGACGCTGTTAAGGCCTTCTTAAGCGCTACCAGAAAAGGTTATGAGTTCTGCGTCTCTAACCCAGATGAGGCAGCAGAGATTCTACTCAAAGCCGTTCCAGAACTTGATGCTAATCTGGTCAAAGCATCTCAGAAGTTCTTGGCAGCCAAATACATTGACGACGCCGAGAAGTGGGGTGTCATTGATTCTGCCCGCTGGCAGCGTTTCTACACCTGGCTCAATAACCAGCAGCTGTTAGAGAATAAGATTGATCCATCCGCAGGATTTACTAGTGAGTACCTTGGATAAGAAACTTACTGACATAACAGAAGGCGCTGCTATGGGCGTTTCTGGCGAGAAAAGCCTAGGAGCTGCACCTGCATGCGAGCCACAGAGGAGCATGCCGGCGCTTGAGGCGCGTAACCTCACGCTGGTTTGGGGAAACGGCCAGGTAGTTGCTCAGGATATCTCGATTGAACTGCAACCTGGCACCATTACCTGCTTGGTTGGTCGCTCGGGCTGCGGCAAGACAACACTGCTCCACGCACTTGCGGGACTGCTGCAGCCGCAAGAGGGCAAGGTGCTGCTACATGGTGCTGACGTTACAGGGCACCCGGGACATATTGGCTACATGCTCCAGAAGGATTTGCTCATCCCAAGCAAGCGTATCATCGACAACGTAGCGCTTCCGCTTGAACTGAAGGGCGTCTCGCGTTCTGAGGCGCGCGCACGAGCCCAGGAGATGCTGGAACGCGGTGGACTTGAGCGCGTGGCACAAAGCTGGCCTCACGAGCTCTCAGGCGGCATGAGACAGCGTGTTGCGTTCCTGCGAACGGCACTCATTGGCTCAGACATTATGCTGCTGGACGAGCCCTTCTCGGCACTTGATGCCCTCACACGGCGAGAAATGCGTGCGTGGCTCATGTCTTCTGTAAAAGAGTTTGGTCTCTCGGTGTTGGTGATCACGCACGATGTTGATGAGGCGGTTGCCATGGCTTCTCGCATTTACGTAATGGCGGGAAGCCCCGCGCAGGGCGTGGTAACCAAGATTGTGGGCGTTGTTGAGCCGCAGGACTGCGCCGATGCGGAGGAGGCAGGTTCTGCTCAAGCTACTGACCTAGCATCATTTGACTTGAGCGCAGAGTTTTTGGCTGCCAAGCGAGAAGTGCTTTCGTTGCTGGGATAGTTATCCTTTACGAGCGC
>CAUUHE010000030.1:0-14835 GCA_963544885.1 uncultured Atopobium sp.
CTATTTGCTGCGATTCAAGGGCTCGCTCGATGGACATGGCCATGATTCTTGAGCGCGAGATGGGCGACAGGCTTTCGTTCATGCCTTCCGGCGAGACGTGGATTGACGTGGTGCCTCGTGGTGTGAACAAGGCTACGGGACTTGAGCAGATTCGCAGGTACTATGGCATTTCTCGCGACCAGATTGCCGTCTTTGGCGACTCCATGAACGACTACGCTATGCTGCGTTATGCGGGCACCGCGTACGTTATGGACAACGCTCGCTACGCGCTCAAAACCATTGCTACCAAGGTCATTGCGCCTAATACCGAGCAGGGCGTTCAGAAAGAAATGCGTCGAATTCTGGAAGAGTTGTCGTAAAGAATCGGCGCCGTTTTCAAAATTGTTCAGCATGACCATTTGGCGATAATTTCATACCGTTAGTCCCGTTCCTTTCTCAGTTTGATGGACTTATTTCGAGAGTCGAAATAAGGTAGTACAGACAGAAATAGAGAGGAGGGGACACGTATGTCAATTGTCAGCACTAAAGATATTGCATATTCCAATAAACGCGCTGTTATTCAAGCATTGTGCGAGAAAAACGCTCTGTCTCGTGTTGAATTGGCGCGTGAATTATCTCTTTCTCCTAGTACCGTTACTACTATTGTCCAAGACTTGCTTCAGTCAAAAATGGTTGAAGAAAGTTCAGAACGCGTAGTAACCGCTGGCAGATCAAAGACACTTCTGCAACTTGCTCCAGAATTTGGTCTCTTGGGACTCGTCAGAGTTTCTCGCCAGAGTCAGGAACTTATTCTTGTGGACATGACTCTTAACGAGCACGCCCGCGTCACGCTATCAGAAGATGCTCCTTCGGGAGAAACCCTTCTTGAGGGGATTGAAGCTGCTCTTACTGAGCTGATTGTTGATGGCGCAATTCTTAAGGGAATTGGAGTTTTGCTCGAAGGCGATGTGCTGGAATCAGAGCTTTCTGTCATGTATTCAACGGGCCATGATTCGGCAACAATTTCTCTGGTACAAGCATTAAAGAGCACCTTCAGGGTAGTGGTGAAGCAGTTTGAGCAGAGTGACTTTGCACTTTTGCATATTGAGAGCACAGACAACATTGAGGACGTTTCTTCGTACTTACATCTTTCATTTGGCTCGCGAGTTGTGGCTCAAGTTGTTTGCGATAATGCCCCTCTTCCAATGAAAGAGGGACTAAATGCAGATATTACTCAGCAGCTTGTTACCTCAGATGGTTTGAAGCTTGATGCATTAATGAATCTTATAAGCGCCGTTCAGAGTCTTTTTTCTGTTGACGCTGTAGTTGTATCTGTACCTGAAGAAGATGTCTCTACCTCTTTGCTTAAGACAGACGCGCTCAATAAGGCATTGTCTACTCCTGCGCTTTTGGTGCAAAAATTTGCTCAGTTTGAGGAATTTCCAAAATTGATCGTAACAAGAATGACTTCAAGAAACTTACTGAGAGATGCTGTTTCTGCCCTAAGATTTGCCTGTCTTTGTCCTGAAACTGTCCAGCTTTGGAAACAAGTACTTGTTTCTGGCTGGCATCCAGTAAGTTCGGTGTAGGTATTTGGTAAGACTTACGCAGGTCATGTGCAAGAAATCGGTAAGACTTACGTAAGAAATCAGCAAGGTACTTGCGGGGAAGTAGTACGCTATGTGCTGCGCTGGAACAAAGGTGTTTCTCGACTTTGTCTGCTCATCAAAGTCGTCAACATGGTGCTCATGCATCTATAGAAGTACGTGTAGGTTGTTTGAAGGAGAGATAGCTGCACTTGCTATCAAACAATGTGTTCCTAAGGAGGAAACATGGTTCAGGGTATTTTGATCCTCTTGGTCTTTGTGGCTGTAGCTGCATTGATGATGACTAAGAAGATCCCAACTCTGCTTGCCCTGCCACTGATGGCCATTTTGATTTGTGTCATCGCAGGCGTTCCAATGTTTGGAAAAGATGGTGACGGAAAAGAAATTGGCTGGCTGACATCAGTATTTGAGGCTGGTACCGTTCGCATGGGCGCCGCAATCATGGCTGTTATTTTTGGTGCATGGTTGGGTCAGCTTATGAACAAAACTGGTGTTACTGAGACAATCATCAAGAAAAGTGCAGAGCTTGGTGGCGATAAGCCCCTGGTAATCACCTTGATTATGTCTATCGCAGTGGCTGTCCTCTTCACGACACTTTCTGGCTTGGGATCTATCATCATGGTTGGCTCAATTGTTCTGCCAATTTTGATTTCTGTTGGTGTTCCCGCAGCTAGTGCAGCATGTATCTTCTTGATGTCATTTACCACTGGTCTGGCACTCAATATTGCCAACTGGACAACCTTCGCTAAGCTCTTCAACCTAGACATTGCTCAGGTTCAGGGTTTTGAGGTTTATCTGGCTGTTGCAACTGGTATTGCAACTTTGATCATGATTGTTGTTGAGTTCAAGCGTAACGGCATTAAGTTTGCCTTCAGCGCTCCAGTTGCTGAGCAGAGCAACTCCAAGCAGCTCACCGGCGTTGCTGGTGGTCTTGCAATGCTGACTCCACTGATTCCTATTGTGCTTGTTGCTTTCTTGAAGGTTCCTGTTACTCCAGCATTTACCGTTGGTATTCTGTGGTGCCTGCTGTTCACCTCTAAGAGCTTCAGCAAGGCAATGAATCTTCTTGCAAAGACTTGCTATGACGGTGTAACCGACGCTGGTCCTGCAATCATCCTGATGGTTGGCATTGGTATCCTTTACCTTGCAGTTACCAACCCAACGGTTAAGGCAGTCCTTAACCCATTCCTGCTCGGCATCATGCCACAGAACCTTGTTGCATACATCATCTTCTTTGCGGTTCTCTCGCCATTGGCTCTGTATCGTGGACCTATGAACATGTTTGGTCTTGGTTCTGGTATCGCAGCTCTTATCATTGGCCTGAACACCTTGAATCCTCTTGCAGTCATGGGTGCATTCCTGTCTGCAGAGCGCATCCAGGCTGGTGGCGACCCAACCAACACTCAGAACGTTTGGACTGCAAACTTCTGCGAGGTTGACGTCAACACCGTTACTCGTAAGATGCTTCCTTACCTCTGGGCAGTTTCCATCGTTGGTGTAATTCTGTCTGGTGTTTTGTACTTCTAAGTTCTGACCTTGGGGCGAGAAGACCCTCTTGTTGTGGGCTTCTCGCCTCGTTTTATCTTTGCAGCTGATAGATTGCTGTAAATCGAGGAGGAAACGTGAAAGTTCGTATTGGAATCGACGTTGGCGGAACATTTACTGATGCTGTTGCCATCGACAATGATACGTACGAAATTATCGGCACGGTTAAAACACCTACCACACACACCGCTGAAGCGGGTGTCGCAGCAGGTATTGTGCAGGTGCTTCATGGTGTTATGGAGCAGCACAACATTAAGCCTGAAGATGTTGTCTTTATTGCTCACGGTACTACTCAAGCAACAAACGCCCTGCTTGAGGGTGATGTTGCACAGGTTGGTATCGTAACGCTTGGCAGCGGCCTTCAGGGAGCTAAGAGCAAAAGTGATACTAACGTTGGCGATATTGAACTTGCTGCCGGTAAATTCCTGCGTACCAAAAATGCTTTTGTAGACACATCCTCCGACGTAGAAGCTGGTATTAAGAGCGCAATTGAACAGCTTTTCTCGGAAGGTTCAACTTCTTATGTTGCAGCCGAAGCATTTAGCGTAGACGATCCAACTAACGAGAACGCCGTAATTGCAGAATGCTCTGAGAGAGAAGTTCCTGCTACGGCTACAAATGACATTTCCAAGCTTTATGGCCTGGCTATTCGTACTCGTACCGCAGTTGTTAACGCTTCCATCATGCCTAAGATGCTTGAAGCTGCAAATATGACCGACAAGAGTATTCGCGAGGCCGGTATTGAGTCACCACTTATGGTCATGCGTTGCGATGGTGGCGTAATGACCGTTGATGAAGTCCGTCATCGCCCCATCCTGACCATTCTTTCTGGTCCTGCAGCAGGTGTAGCTGGTGCTTTGATGTACGAGAAGCTCACCGATGGCTTGTTCTTTGAGGTTGGCGGCACTTCTACCGATATTTCTTGCGTTAAAGACGGCAAGGTTATGGTCAAGTATGCAGAAGTTGGTGGCCATAAGACGTACCTCTCGTCATTGGACGTTAGAACTGTTGGTATTGGCGGCGGCTCTATGGTGCAGATTTCTGATGGCAAAGCCGTTGATGTGGGACCTCGTTCTGCACACATTGCCAACCTGGATTACGAGGTTTACACCGACGCAGAAAAGATTGTGAACCCTCGTCTAGTTGCTGTTCGTCCTATGGATGGAGACCCTGAATACGCAGCTATTGAGTGTGATGGTGGTCTTCGCGTTTGTTTGACCATGGCTGGCGCTGCAAACCTTGCAGGCTTTGTTCCTGAGGGGGATTATGCATACGGCTCTGTTGAAGCTGCTCGTGCGGCGTGGGCTCCTCTTGCAGAGAATATGGGCATGAGTGTTGAAGAAGCAGCAGCTCAGGTCCTTGCTTTTGCCGCAAAGAAGAACGGTGCTGTGGCAGAACAGCTTATGAAAGACTACGGCATGGACCCTCGCACAACCGTTTACGTTGGCGGTGGCGGCGGAGCTTCTACGGTAGTGCCACACTTGGCAAAGACCATGGGTCATACGTTCCGCATTGCTAAGAATGCTCCTGTTATCTCAACTATTGGCGTTGCTCTTGCTATGGTCCGTGACATGGTTGAGCGCAGTGTTACCAACCCAACCGACGATGACATTGTCAGTGTCAGACGTGAAGCAGAAGCTCGTGCTATTGAGATGGGTGCAGCTCCTGGAACTGTTGAGGTTACCGTTGAGGTTGATACCCAGCGCCACGTTGTCCGCGCGATTGCTGTTGGTGCCACTGAGCTGCGTAGTAAAGACGTTAATGCTACACGCCTGAGTGCAGACGAGCTTAAAAAACTTGTAGTAGAGAACCTTGGCGAGGGTGCAGAAAATGTTTCCGAGGTTGCTCACTCTTCTGAGCTCTTTGCTTACACTGCAACCACTACAGAAAAGAAGCTCTTTGGTCTTCTCACCAAGAAACGCACAGCTCTTCGTCTTATTGATTCCGAGGGTGTTATTAGACTTCAGCGTCCTAATGCCGACGTACTCCAAGAGACCATTAGTTCTTGGCGCAAGGGAGTAACAGCCCTGGTAGAGGACTTGACCGTATACAACGACGGTGGAGCCAATCTGCCAAACGTCTATGTGATAGTTGGCAAGCGCGTCATCGATCTGTCCGGAATGACTTCTCTTGAGCAGATTTTGAGCCTTGCAGCAGTGGAGTTGGGCGGCTATCCGTCCGACGAGCCTGTTATCATCGCTGCTACACTTCGTTTAGGCGATTAAACTCACATGCAGAACGCAGATCACACTTTGGCGAGAAAATCGGTGAACCTTGAAGCGGAGTCTAATGTTGGCTCTGCTTCAAGGTTTCCGTTTCCAACTCGTGAGCTTGCACGAAAAGAGCTCTCGTGGGATCGCTTTGCTGCTCGAATTCCTGAAGAGGATAAAGAGCGCGTGATTGATTTGGCTTGGTCAAAGGGTGAGCGCGCTGCACATATGGTGTTTGAGGAGTCAAACGGTCAAAGTGATTTCTTTAAAATCTGCAAAGATGCAGGCATGACAATTATCAAAAAAGATATGGATTGTGTGTATGGAAATCAGCGATATTTCAGCGATTATGTTTCTGGTACAAAAGAAATCACACTCTATGAGCAATCATGTGCGCTGTGGGCAAAGCAAAATCAACTTGAGGTACATGAAGCCCAAAATCTTATTTTGATGCATGAGTTTTTTCATGTTTTGGAGACTACGCGGCTTGGATTAACCAGCAAAGAATACCTTGTTCCACTGTTTGCTATTGGCCCTTTTAAACTGGGAAAAACAGGTATTCACGCACTGTCTGAAATTGCAGCACATGCATTCACCAACACCTACTACGCTTTACTACATAACAGCTCTCACACAGGAGGAGACAATGAGTTATAAAGAGATCACCTGGAACAACCTGCAAATTCCTGTTGTTGGAAGCTTTGATGTAGTCATCATTGGTGGCGGTGTTTCTGGCTCTGCCTGCGGAATCCGTTGCGTTAATGAGGGCCTCTCCACGCTTATTGTGGATAAATCAAATTTGCTTGGAGGATCTGCTACACGAGCGCTTGTATGCCCTATGATGCCTTCGTATGTTCGTCATCTACCTGTTCTTTCTACCATCGAACAGCAGCTTTTGGCCTCAGGTGACGCAACTCGCGATGACTACACTACGATGATTTGGTTTGCTCCTGAGCGTTTGGGAGAAGTGTACGAGCAGCTCTACACTACAAAGGGCGGTCAGATCCTCTACGACACATCTCTTGTAGCTGCTGTTTTGTCAGATGCAGATGACGAGAAAACTATTACACACGTAATTCTTGTCTCAACAGAAGGTTTGATTGCAGTAGCTGCTCAAACGTGGATTGACGCATCGGGTGATGCAGTTTTGTCTAGAGCCGCTGGTGTACCAGTTGCAGCTGGTGATGAGGACGGCATCAATCAGGTTTGCAGCCTGCGTTTTACCATGGGCGGCATTGATGTTGAGCGCTATAGAGATTACGTGCTCTCACTTGATGATCACTTCTCGCCATTGGTTGAAGGATATTTCTTTGAATCCGCGATGGTCGCAGGTAAGAATTTTAAGCTGGAGCCAAAGTTCCGTGAAGGAATTGAAGCAGGCATTCTTGAAGAAGAGGACCTGCGCTATTACCAGATATTCTCGCTTCCTGGAAAGCCTGGTTGCATGGCGCTGAATTGTCCACACATTGCAAGCATGCAAAAAAATACCTCAGGAGCCGCACGTTCTAACGCAACAGTTGAGGCACACGCTCGTATTCGTCGTCTTGTTACGTTCTTGCAGCGTATGATGCCTGGATTTGAGCAAAGCTATCTTATGGAGCAGGCTTCGCTTTTGGGTGTTCGTGAGAGCTGGCGTGTTGAAGGCCAGATGATGCTGACCGAGGAAGATTACGTTAATCAGGCGCGGTTTGATGACGGTCTTGTTCGTGGTGATTGGTACATTGACGTTCACTCCAATAAAGGCGGTCTTTTCCACAAAAACACCTACAAGCAGGGTGATTATTACGAGATTCCATTCCGGTCAATGGTCACCAAGCACATCAATAACCTGGGTGTTATTGGCCGTTGCATCTCTACGACGTTTTTGATGCAGGCTAGTGTTCGCATTATTCCAACAGTTACCGATATGGGCGACGCTATGGGTAGTGCATGTGTTCTGGCAAAACGGACGGAAACACCACTTGCCAAGTTGGATGGCGTTGTAGTGCGTGCGGAAGTTGAGCAAATGAAACCGTTGAATTCATAATTGCCGCCAAAGAATCGTAGAAGCTGTGATAAACTTCTACAGTCACGGGCGATTGGCGCAGCGGCTAGCGCAGGTGCTTTACACGCACAAGGCCGGGAGTTCAAATCTCTCATCGCCCACCATGGAACCTCACGCGGCGCCTTCGGGTGTCGCGTTTTTTCTTATCGACTGCTCTTTTTCTTATAAGATCGTTACCTTTTTGTAAGTTAGTTCGATGGTATCAATTAGGTATGTGGCGCATTATAAAAATGCAGATAAATATAAAGACGATGTTGTTAAAGCCAATAGAGTAAGGGCAATATACTATGAATTTGTTAATAAAAATTGTAGTTGGAAATGTACGCCGTAATCTTAGCGACTTTGGGGTTTATTTTGCTGCATTGGCAACGGGTGCCTGCCTCATGTATTCATATGCAGCATCTGGAGATTATTTATTTGCCTTAGTGAATGACGAATCGGTCCGTTCACTTTTTGTTGCAGAGGCAAAATACAGCCTAGCATTTGGTATTTTGCCTTTTTTGGTGTTTTTGAATGTTACGTCATACGCAAATAAATTTTTGATTCGTCGACGTCTTCCCGAATTTGCTTTATATGAGTTTGCGGGTCTTGAAAAGAAAGATGTCATTAGCATATTGCGATATGAAACTATTCTGGTTTCAGGAAGTGCGCTTATTGGTGGAATTGTAGTAGGTATTGCTATTTCGCCGTTTGTAGAAATGATTGTAAGCTGGTCATACGCCCTACCAATGAAATTTGTTGTTGTTGCTTCTCCATTGGGTGCCATTGTGACAACAATAATATTTTTTATAACGATGCTCGTGCTCTCCCGGGGTAGTAAGCGCATTTTAAAGAAGTCTACGTTATTGCAGATGATGTCCGCAAAAAAAGAAAATGATTCATCAAAACCACTTTCAATTTCACGAGCAATCTTTGATGCATGTATAGGTGTTTTGTTGCTGGCAATTGTTTATGTTGTGTGCGCTCAGGCTCCGTTTGCCTTTATTGGTTTCATGATTCCTTTTGGTGCCTGTGCCATTTTTGGATCATTTTTTGTGTTCCGTTCAACACTTGTGTTACTTCCACGTGTTCTTAAGAAAATTCCAGGTATATGGTATCGAGGGTTAAACGCATTTTCTGTGCGTCAAGCTGAAGGTGTGGCACGCAACGCTTCCAAAGCCATGACGTGTTCAGCAGCCCTATCTTCTGTAGGTATGTGCATGTTTGTCTTTGCTGTTGTTCTTCGCACTCAAATTTTTGAGGTAATTTCTTCACAGGATATGAGTGCTTCGGATGTTTCTGGACCTTTTGGCGTTATTGTATTCACCTGTTCTTTTTATGCGGTTGTGTTACTTGTATTTTCTTCCGTCATTTTGGCAGTTCAACAGCTTTCGCTTGCTGCAGACAATAAAGAGAGGTATTACAAGCTGTATGAATTAGGGGCTTCTCGAGAAATACTTTCAAAAAGTTTGCTTACTGGCGTACTGTGTAATTTTTTGTTTCCGGGTATTTTTACCGTGATTCATGCAATTTTTGGACTTAATGTTATTCGTTTTATGAGCGTAGAAATGTTCCAAACTGCCATCGAGCCAAGCATTTGGCCTGTTGCTTTACTCACACTTTTTGGTTTTGTAGTGTATTTCTTTATTACGTATATCGGAGCTAAAAAGAACGCATTATCAATGCATATTTAGTCATTACGTTAAAGGCAGTGGCAACAAATAGCAATAAATAGCAACAAAGTAATACCAACAAGAGCAACAATAAAGTGTTTCAGAGGGCGGTGTACAGACAGGTATACTAGAGTCGTTTTAAAAAGAATTAACTGCTTTTCTATGCAGATGTGAAAAGGAACGCTATGAAATCTGACTCTACGCTGCAATCTAATGCTTCTTTGCAAGTTTTACGTTCGTATAATCGCGCGTGGGACCAGATGCGTCCCGTCACCCTTGAGCGCAACGTTATGAAGAACGCTGACGGATCGTGCCTGGTCACGTTTGGCGACACGCGCGTGATGTGCACCGCTACCGTCGAGGAAAGCGTTCCCGCATGGCGACGTAGTTCTCGCGCGGGTTGGGTAACGGCCGAATATGCCATGCTACCTGCGTCGACCAACCGCCGCACCAAGCGAGAGCGTGCCAACCGCAAAGGCCGCTCCATGGAGATTGAGCGCCTAATTGGTCGCTCGCTGCGCTCCGTTGTTGACCTCAATCGCCTGGGTGAGCACACCATCACGCTGGACTGCGACGTTCTTCAGGCAGACGGCGGTACCAGAACCGCAAGTATCACCGGCGCCTGGGTGGCACTTCATGACGCACTCTATTCACTTGTCGAGAAGGACCTCTTGCCTAGACTTCCTCTTACAGGTCAGGTAGCTGCGATTTCTATGGGATATGTGAATGGCAAGCCGCTGCTGGACCTTGATTATCCCGAGGATTCTCATGCGGACATTGATATGAACCTTGTCGGAACAGAAACTGGACAGATAATTGAAGTACAAGGCACAGGCGAGGGAGGTCCGTTTGATCGCGAGCAACTTAACCAGCTGCTCGACCTTGGTCAAGCTGGCATCGCTCACCTTGTTGACCTGCAAAATCAAGTGACTGGATTTAGGGAGTAACCATGAGTCAAAACAGTGAAAATCAGGGTTCTAACGCTGTGACCTTTGATCCAAATACAACCGTGGTAGTTGCAACAGGCAACGCTCACAAACTTGTTGAGATTGAGGCTATCCTCTCTAAGGTAATGCCTGGTATGAGCTTTGTAGCGCTTGGTCAGCTGGGTGATTTCCCTGATCCAGAAGAGAACGGTCAGACATTCCGCGATAACGCTCTGATCAAGGCGATGGCTGCGCTTGACGAGGTAGATTGCGTAGCGGCTATTGCAGACGACTCCGGCATTTGCGTTGACGCTCTGGACGGAGCTCCTGGAATCTATTCTGCTCGTTATGCTGGCGAGCATGGCAATGATGCTGCAAACAATCAGAAGCTCTTGGCTGAGCTTGCCAACGTTGCTGATGAGGACCGCACTGCTCGCTTCCACTCCACCGTTGCTCTGGTCTATAGAGACGGATCTGTGCTGGTAGGAGAGGGAGATTGCGAGGGCGTTATTGGCCACGAGCCAAAGGGTCACAACGGCTTTGGCTATGATCCGCTTTTCTGGCCAGAGGATGCTCCAGGCAAGACCATGGCAGAGCTTGAGCCTGACGAGAAGAATGCTATCTCTCACCGTTTCCACGCTCTGCAAGATCTTTCCAAGCAGATTCTGGGCTAGGCAACGGAGGTCCTGCGTCAGTTTCGCGTCAGATTCTCGTCAGGTTTGCGTCAGCTTCCGGACAGATAACCTCCACTCTGTCAGATTCTTGTCAGGTTTGCGACAGATTTCGGACAGAAAACTACCGCTGGGTCAGGTTTGCGTCAGGCTCGCGTCAGCTTCACGTCAGGCTCGCGTCAGAATCGCGACAGAATAGCGATAGAATAGCGACAGAAACACGCCATATAACAGGTCAAAACCGGTCAGCGAGATATTTGTTCTTCTCGCCGACCGGTTACTTTTTTGCTTGCTTCAAATGTTAAACTAAATGTAACTGTGACTTCTGTCTTGGAGGTAGACATGAGGATTGTTCGTACCCGCGATTACGAAGACATGAGCAGAAAAGCTGCAAATGTCATTTCTGCACAAATTATTCTGAAGCCAAATTGCGTCCTTGGCCTGGCAACTGGTTCAACGCCAATTGGCACCTATGCTCAGCTCGCTGATTGGTGCAAGAGGGGAGACCTGGACTTCTCGCAGGTTTCTACGTATAACCTTGACGAGTACCGCGGTCTTTCTCACGACGATCCTCAGAGCTATCACTATTTCATGCGCAAAAACCTCTTTGACCTGGTAAATATCGATCTTGAGAACACTCATGTGCCCGACGGCTCTAATCCTGACGTCGAGGCAGCTTGCACCGAGTACGATCAGCTTGTTGCTAAGGCTGGCTATCCTGACCTGCAGCTTCTTGGTATTGGTCACAACGGTCACATTGGCTTCAACGAGCCCGACGACCATTTCTCCAAGGGTACGCACTGCGTTGACCTCACCGAGAGCACCATTCAGGCAAACAGCCGCCTGTTTGAGCGCATGGAGGACGTCCCTCGTCAGGCTTACACCATGGGCACGCAGACCATCATGTTTGCACGCAGCATTCTGATTGTGGCTAGCGGTGAGGACAAGGCTAAGGCTGTTTACGACATGTGCTACGGCAACGTTTCGCCTCAGTGCCCAGCCTCTATCCTGCAGCTTCACACTAACTGCACCGTTATTGCTGACGAGGCCGCCCTCTCGCTCTGCCCAGCTGAGTAAGGTCTGGTTGGCCTAAAGCATCCAAAAGGCTTCTTAATAGCTTTAAAAGTATTTGTCGAGAAAACAAAACTCCCATTCACGAGAATGGGAGTTTTTTGTTGCGGCTTATTTTGCGCGTTCAGCGACACATGGTCAGTTGTACTCCTTTATTGGAATACCAAAAATTACTTATAATCCTTGAAGTAACGACTGAGAGCTAAAAGGGTCTGGTAGTTAAGGGCAAGCACATAGTCGCCGTTATTGGTATGAACCGTGCGAAGCGTAAACTCAAGATTGTCACCAAACGTGATTTTATCGCCATCTTTTTTGCCAGCACGAGACATATCACCAGTTGAAAGTGGGAAAACTCTACCGGCTGGATTGACCGAAGTAACAAAGAATATAAAAGGCTCGACGGCGTTTTCACCAAGGTTAATGTGCAACTGTTTGAAAATCTGACTGTTCGTTGACACATAGACTACTTCGTTTTTGTCGAGCAGCTTCTTCAGTTCAGGAAGAGTCGCTGCTACCCAAGGTAGATCATGATGAACAAAGGGATTGTCGCTCGCGAGCGACTGCGCAATAGGCGAGCCGTACTGATAGACATAAACCATCTTGTTGTAGAGCTCGTTGACGTCATTAACAGAGGTCTGAGCTGGTGCGGCCTGGTTAGCCTGGACAAGCTCGATAAGGTTCATGGAATTGAGCTGTTCAGATGAAGCGCCTTTGGACCGTGCTTCAGAAACAGTCAATCCACCAAATGCGAACGACCCTACGCTAAATACCAGGCAAAGCGCTGATAAAGCAACAAGGACTTTAGAAGATTTCTTTTTAGACAGAAATGCAATTCCAACAGCGAGCACAATAAAAATGAGCACAAAATACCAGGTCTTGCTGATGGCATATCCCAGAGTCTCAGTTATTGGGCCTCCCTGTGTTTTGAAGTTAGTTACTAATTTTATCAGAGGACCCCTATTTGTCATAAATTTGTTGGGGTTCTGACGCGCTGTCGTTGCAAGTCCGATGCCAACCTGACGCAAATCTGACGCGAACCTGACATGATCTTCTCGCGATCTTGACGCAAACCTGACCGATCGACTGATGTTGTTCCCGTGACATTTGTTGTAAAACCTTGAGATTTTATTTTCTACCTCGTATAGTGGAGTTTCGGAAATTCTGACTATTGTTTGTCGACCGGTACATATCTCCGACACATCAACGTGTCGCACCGCAAACGTACTGATTGACTTGGAGGATTGATGGAAAACGAGATTCCACCAGTTAATCGTGTAGACGAGATTCACGAGAAGCTCAGCTCACTTCAGGGCCAAAAACTCAAGGTCAAGGCCAACATGGGACGTTCTCGTATTGTTGAGCGCACAGGCACCCTGGTCATGGCGCATCCATCTCTTTTTATCGTTGAGGTTGGCGAGCGCCGCGGTCGCACTGCCCGCCAGTCCTACCAGTACGTTGACGTTCTGACCGGCACTGTTGAGCTTTTTGATTTTGAGACCGGTGAGCGTTTGTTTGACTTCGAGTTTGAAGAGTAGTTCAGAAGCGCCCGCATCACTTCGACTAGGCTCACACTCATGGCTGCCTCGTTGTCCAATTTTGGACGCCAAACCATCAAAATTCCTTGCAAGGTCAATCTTCACTTGGGGATTCACGTTCAGAAAGACCAGCGAGGATACCATAAAGTAGATTCACTCATGGTTCCCGTTGCGCTGTACGACACTGTTGTTGTCGATGACGCGCCGGAGCTTACGGTTACACATGAGCCGCAGCTCTGCGTGTTGCCCGAGCGCACAACAACCTGGAAGGCTGCGGTTCTTCTCGCCAATAAGCTGGGCGTTTCCCCAGATGTTTCCATTGACGTGCAGGTTCACATTCCCGAGAAGGCCGGCCTAGGCGGATCGTCCGCCGACGCTGCCGCGACGCTCTATCTGTTGGCTCAGCGCTGGGGTGTTGATCCTCTAGATCCGCTGGTAGTTGAGGTAGCCAGGGCTGTTGGTGCAGACGTTGCGTTCTTCTTGGATCCGCGACCATCACTTATGCTTGGCGCTGGGGATACGCTGGTAGAAACCTATGCATCTACCATTGATGCTCCTCTTGCTATTGTCTTACCAGCAGAAACTGGCGTTGTTACCAAAGAAGCGTACGACCAGTTTGATATGTCGCCAATTGCGTCGGAATCCTACGAGAATTTGTCCGCACTTTTGCGCGCTGCTGGTCAGGATGCTGCAAGCATAGAACTCGCCCCTGACAACGCCGCTGCAAGTAAGCAATTCATCCAGCAGGTAGCAAGCCTCCTCTTCAATAATCTTGCGCCAGCAGCAAAATCGCTAAAACCACAGGTAGCCGAGGTAGAGAAATGGCTAAAGGCGCAGCCTGGAGTTCTTGGTGCTCAGGTCTCTGGCTCAGGTAGCAGCTCTTTTGCGCTTTGCGAATCACAGGATGCCGCCAACGCTATCGCAGCCGCAGCTCAAGCAAAAGGTTGGCGAGGCTTCTCCACTACCTGCAAGTTGTAGTGGTAACATAGAGCGGCAAATGTTTGATGGATTTATCCCATCGGACGAGGCAAAACATAACGGGTTGTGGCTCAGCTTGGTAGAGCGCTCGGTTCGGGACCGAGAGGTCGCTGGTTCAAATCCAGTCAACCCGACCATTTTTCCTGATAATCAGTGAATTTCCACCGTTTTTACCGTGAAATAAGCGTTTTGGCACCCAAAGTGGTAAAAAATGCGTTTAGTTGGAATATACAAAAACGTATGCATTCTATGCAGGTCATCTACCAGCATAAACTCTCGGTCAATTTTGATCGAAACTTTTATGAGAAAACCCAACTGGGAAAACGTAAGTGCCAAAACGCCGAGCTAGAAAATAAATCTCCAACTAAACGGGTTTTTTACCCAAATCAGACCCCACTTTCCGTCATATCAATTTCTTGATTTGTTTTCGCGCATATTCGAGACTGTTTATACGTTTTTGGTTAGACGGACACATAATCGCCCGGACCTTGTATCAACCGTTCCTCAAAAATCTACATGACAGCTCCATGAGTACACTTCTTCACTGTTTTGAGCTCATTTTTCTATCAAATGAACATTGTGAACGTTTAGGCCTACAAAAACATAAATAAATCGAC
>CAUUHE010000031.1:0-14592 GCA_963544885.1 uncultured Atopobium sp.
TTCCACAAGCGCAAACCATAGCTATTGGGAAGCCCTGCCTCAATACGAATAGCCAAGTACAATCCGGAGGCGTTGTAAACAAGCTCAAAGATATCTTGGCTGGTCACGGCAGGAATACCCTGCGTTAATGCTGTAAAGATAATTCTTGCTACGTCAAACAGAACGATAACGGTAACAGCAAGAATATACGGTCTAATAAATCGGGCATCATTTGAACCCTTGAGAGCTAAAAGACCTGCAATAAGAGAAAATGCCGCACCGAGCGTCACCAGGAAAATGGTAAGGATTCCCTGTTGTGCAAGAAATTGATTTACAGTTGCCAGAGCAGGCAGATTCACAACCCTAGAAAAATCATGCAATCCAAGCAAAATTAGTACCAGAAAAAGAGCGATGCCACTAAACGCAATGGATACCAGTGCAAACAAGTGAAGAACTCGCTGGTGACGAGAGCGCCAATAGGTAGTTCCCACAACGCCTTGGTCATGCTCTTTCTTAACCTTGTCCGCAAGATTAGAGCAAATTACCACGTATACAATGGTGTTGAGCTGGATGAATGGATCCAGGATAATCAAGTCTCCTCTACCCCAAGCCCACAAAATTCCTACCAGAATAATCAAGCCAATCAGATAGCAAAGAAATCTGTATGGTTCAACTTTTGATAAGTCTTTGGCTGCACGTAATCCAAGTACCGAGGTAACAACCTGCAGCACACCAATAAGCAATACAAACACATAGCCCAGAAGAACATTATTGCTGAACGTAAAATACACACCGCTGAACTCAAGCTGTTCCAAAGGAATAGCAGGCTGTAAGCCCATAACAGTTGCAAAAAGAGATGCCGACGTAGTCAGAACATCTGCTGCCCCCAAGATAATCAAAACAATTGAAACAATGCGCAAGATATGTTGAGCAGGAGTTCTAGGAACAGTGGCCTTAACTCGGTCAGATGCAGGACGCTTCAGAGGCTGATCCTCATCAACTACGAGGATTTTCTCGGCACGCTCTGCTACTTCAGAAACGTTTTCTGCCAGCTCAGATGATGCCTCAGTGACCTTTTTAGAAAGCTCGCCTACTCTTGAGTTTTCAGCCAGCTTGGTAAGCTCAGCGCCGATGTCTTTCTTCTGTTCCGTTGGCACAACAAATCCTCACACTTGTCCAAAATGTTCAAATAAATCATAGCATTAGCTACTTTGCTGTGTTAGTATGTGCAACTGTCCGTGTACCTGCAAGTATGTAAGGAGGCTTGTTCGATGCTTTTTTAATCTTCTCGTGAGCGTGTCACATGTCCACACCACGAGTCTGTCTGACATGTTCCACCACTAATCGAGGAGAATTATGGAATCGAATAAGCTTTTTGCGGAAACACCACCATTTAAATTATTTATACGAGCAGCCCTTCCAGGCGCTATTGCTATGCTTGCGTCGATGCTTTACGACACCGCAGATGGAATCCTTGTTGGACGCTATCTGGGTCAGGAGTCTTTTGGCGCCGTAACCATTGCTATCCCACTGGTCATTCTCTGCTTTGCTGTCGCCGACCTTATTGGCGTTGGCGCTTCTGCGGTTATTGCAGTTGAACATGGCAAGAAGAACCACCAGACTGCTAATAACATCTTTACCATTGCATTTATCATGCTTATTACCACAGGCGTTATCAGCGGCATTTTCTTCTTCTTTTGTGCACCAAACGTTCTGGCGCTGATGGGTGCTCAGGGTAAGATTGCCGAGCAAGGAACTATCTACCTGCGCGTATGGACCCTTTTCTTGCCAGTTATGTGTATCTCGTACGCTGTTGATAACTTCCTTAAGATCTGTGGAAAAATTAGGCGCTCTACCAGCATTGCCTTTATCTCTGCAATTTTGGGAACCGTACTTGAATACTACTTCCTGGGAGTTTTGAGATTATCCGTTGAGTATGCAGCACTGGGTTACTGCATCTCTATTACCTTCTCGTCCCTTTACGGTGTTTGGCCCTTTATTGGCAACAAGCAAATCCTTAAGTTTGTAAAGCCACACTTTAACTGGACACACATCAAAGAAATCTTTGTAAACGGCTTCCCTATCTTTATGCAGAACATCTCAAGCAGGATTTATTCGCTCCTGATGAACGCTGCCCTGCTGAGCCTCGGCGGAGATATTGCCATTGCTTCTTACGGCGTGCTTCTCTATTCTGGCGGCCTTATTCAGCCGCTCATTTATGGCCAGGCCGACGCCATGCAGCCAGCTATTGGCTACAACTGGGGCGCAAAGAAAAAAGATCGAGTGCTAGCTATCGAAAAGTACATCTTCTCCACAGGTATCATCATTGGCATCTTTGCCTTCTGTGTCTCGTTCTTCTTCTCGGAGTTCTTAGTTAAGCTCTACCTGCCTGAAGGAACACAAGACCTGCTTAACATGGCCATCCCAGCTATGCGCATTCACGCTTTTATCTTCATTTTTAGCTGGATTACCATGTGTACCGAGAGTCTTGCCATTGCCCTTAAGCAGACAAAAATTTCCAATCTCTTGAGCATCTTTATGGCACTTATCTTCCCTATCAGCTCACTGCTGATACTAAAGCCATTTGGTCTGGACGCACTTTGGTACGTGTCAGTTGTGTCCAATATACTCTCAGCACTGCTCTCTGTTGGCAGCCTCATCCATATCTATCGCAAGCACTTCAAGGGAGTGAATACAGAAGGCACTGATGACGCAAACGATGCGTCTGAGCTCCAGGACGAGGATACCCAGCTCACCGAGGCGGAACTTGCAGAGGCAGAGCTTGCAGCATCCGAGCTCTCCAGCCCAGAAGATCACCTGGACCCAGAGTCTATCTCTCGAGCTCAATAGCCCGCGCTCTCACAGCTCCGCGCAACAACGTACTCCTCACAAAAACATGGCGAGAAGATCTTCTGATTCCAAGATCTTCTCGCCATAAACATGAGCGGTTATAGAGCGTCTAACTACAGCGCAGCAAGTGCCTGCTCGACGTCGTTGATAAGGTCTTCGGTGCCCTCAATACCGCAGCTCAAGCGCACAGTACCTGGGGTAATACCTGCTGCTACAAGCTCCTCGTCAGTAAGCTGACGATGCGTTGAAGAGGCTGGGTGCAAACAACAAGAACGAGCGTCTGCAACGTGTGTAGCAATGGAGAATACCTTGAGGTTACCCAGGAACTTCTCGGCAGCCTCACGACCACCTGCAACGTCAACAGTGATAACACCGCAAGAACCGTTTGGAAGGTACTTCTGAGCAAGCTCGTAGTACTTGTCGCCTGGGAGGCCAGGATAACTTACGTGCGCAACCTTAGGATTGTTTGCAAGCGCCTCGGCAACTGCCTGGCCATTCTTGCAATGCTGAGCCATGCGAACGTGCAGGGACTCAAGGCCAAGGTTAAGATAGAAAGCGTTCTGTGGTGACTGAATGGAACCAAAGTCACGCATAAGCTGAACAGTTGCCTTAGTAATAAAGGCGCCACCATTACCAAAGGTATCTGCATAGACAAGGTTGTGATACGAAGGATCAGGCTGGGTTAGACCTGGGAACTTATCTGCGTGAGCAGCCCAGTCAAAGTTGCCACCGTCAACAATGGCACCGCCAACAGCAGAGCCATGACCATCCATATACTTAGTAGTGGAATGGGTCACAATATCTGCTCCCCACTCAAGAGGACGGCAGTTCACAGGTGTAGCAAACGTATTGTCAACAATCAGTGGCACGCCATGGTCATGAGCAGCCTTTGCCCAGCGCTCAATATCAAGGACAACCA
The DNA here is from genome assembly GCA_963544885.1 of uncultured Atopobium sp. Classification (GTDB taxonomy): domain Bacteria; phylum Actinomycetota; class Coriobacteriia; order Coriobacteriales; family Atopobiaceae; genus Lancefieldella. The sequence goes on from CAUUHE010000031.1 coordinate 3,749, forward strand.
GCGCAGGGTTTGCAACAGTCTCACCAAAGACGCACTTGGTATTTGGCCTAAATGCTGCGTTAATCTCCTCGTCAGTTGCATCTGGCGAGATAAACGTGCACTCCACGCCCATCTTCTTAAGGGTGATAGCAAACAGGTTAAAAGTGCCGCCATAAATGGTGGAAAGCGCAATAAAGTGATCTCCGACCTCAGCAATGTTGAAGACGGCAAAGAAGTTTGCTGCCTGACCAGAAGAAGTCAGCATTGCAGCAGTACCGCCCTCAAGAGCGCAAATCTTTGAAGCTACATTATCCAGCGTTGGATTCTGAACGCGAGAATAGAAATAGCCAGCAGCTTTGAGGTCGAACAACTCTCCAAGCTGCATCGACTCGTCATATTTGAACGTGGTTGATTGAATGATAGGCACTTGCCTAGGCTCACCGCAACCAGGCTGATAACCGCCCTGCACGCAGCGAGTCTCGATGCTCTCAGACATAGCATCCTCCCTCATAATCATCATCCACGCCGCGCAAACGTCAATGCGCTCCAAACGTGGACTATGTGATTATCTAAGGATACTAGTCTCTCTACCCTCAATAACACGCTCAATCAAAACTTTTTCATGTTCTGAAACAATTGCGAGGTCTGAGGTAACATCTCTGAAGTCCATGGAGTCTTTCCACTCTTTGACCAGGGAAATGTTACGCTGAGCTGTGCAAACAATACTAAGCTCAGAGTCAATGTCCTGCATAATCTGGGTGTAATTTGCGCGTTTCTCGCCCAACATATCACTGAGGTGGAAGAGAATGTGCTCAACTTCACGAACTTCTCGCCTTGCATGATGTACCTCGGAGAAGCTGGTCATATCCAGGCCAAACAGGCGCGCATCAATAGTCTCAAGCATGTAATCAAAGCGGCTGCTGACGTCCTCAAACGAGAGGCCATCTTGTAGCACTGCGTCTGACCAAGCGGGCTCAAAGAGCTCATCCAGAGCGCAGCGCAGACTACGGCGGACCGCCTTCTTGCGCAGAGCCTCACAGACGCGATCACGCTCAGTCTCGCGAGCTGCTTCTACAGCGCTGACCAGCTTGGAGCCTTGAGAAAGCTCTCCAGACTCCATCAAATCTGCAACGGTATCAGAGAAGCCGTCAATCTCACGAAGGCGCGTAGTTGCACCAAGCATCAGCCTATAAACAGGCTCAGCAATCTTTACCGCCTCCTCATTAAGAAGGGGCGAGAAGAACTTGGTAAGCAGCTGAGTTCCCCTGAGCGCAAACCTAAATGCTGAAATTACCGCAGGATCTTCTGGATGAGCGCGGAACTCCGTGTACGCGTCTTCCAGGTTAGTTGCTGCATGAGCGCATGCCTCATCCAGGGCATCAAGCGTTTCCCAAGGCTGAGTGGAAGGACCACTGACCAGCCAAAGAAGCTTACCGTGAGGCTCGCGAACATCTCCAAACTGCTTCCAGACACACTCATGTTGATGACCAAGCGAACCACATACGTCAATAGCGCACACAGCGCCCTTTGTCAGCGGAAGTTCAAATCCCAAAAGAGTCTCTGCAACATAACCCAAAAATGGGGCGTGACCAACAAGAATAAGCGTTTCTGCATCAGCGTGCTCAAGCTCTGCCTGAAGTGCAGGAAGATCTTGATCGTAAAGGGAGTCATGAATCTCTAGACCTTCTGCATCCAGAGCCTCTGCCACAATCTCTGCAGTCTCAAGCGCGCGAAGAGCGGGACTTGTCCAAATCTCAGCCTCTTCACCCTCTGGTCCCAACAAACCAAAAATATGGGGATAATTGGCAGATAAAGCCCTCTGACCAGCACGTGTAAGCTCTCGACTCATGTCTTCAGAGCCACGTTCAGATACACCATGTCTAACAAGAACCAAAGTCTTTACCATGTTTACCTCCGCTGGTCATCTGCAGAAAACTGCTTCTTATAGCGTAATAGGACGCCCACGCAATTTTGCACGGACGTCCTATTTTTACTGCCAACGGGCAAATATATCGGTATATGGCGAGAAAAACTTTTTATCTCGCATCTCTGCTATGCAGTTCTTGCATAACGGCTATGCATAATCTGCACGCAAAAATCCAACTTGAAAGACTTGGCAACCGTAGCGGTTAGGTTAGCGCGCCAATTGCGCTCCCCTACACCGCCTGTGACCGGCAATCTTAGAAGTCAGCGTTGCCAACGGTACGAGGGTGAGGAATAACGTCGCGGATGTTATCTACACCGGTGAGGTACATAACAAGGCGCTCGAAGCCAAGACCAAAGCCGGAGTGGGTGCAAGAGCCGTAACGGCGAAGATCCAAGTAATACTTGTAATCGTCGGGGTTCATGCCAAGTTCAACAATGCGCTTCTCCAGAAGTTCAAGACGGTCTTCTCGCTGTGAGCCACCAATAATCTCGCCGATGCCTGGGACAAGGCAGTCAGCTGCGGCAACAGTCTTGCCGTCATCGTTAAGGCGCATGTAGAAAGCCTTGATTTCTGCGGGATAATCAGTAACAAAAATTGGCTTTCCAAAGTGCTGCTCGGTGAGGTAGCGCTCGTGCTCAGTCTGAAGGTCAATGCCCCACTCGACGGGATACTCAAACTTCTGACCAGCCTTTACTGCCTCCTGCAGAATCTCAATAGCCTCAGTATAAGAAACGCGAGAGAACTGAGAAGTTGCAACGTGGTTCAGGCGCTCAAGCAGACCCTTATCCACAAACTTGTTAAGCATCTCAAGCTCATCTGGGCAGTGCTCAAGAACATACGCAATAACGTAGCGGAGCATCTCTTCTGCAACATCCATGTCCTGCGCAAGATCACAGAAAGCCATCTCTGGCTCAATCATCCAGAACTCTGCTGCGTGGCGGCGTGTGTTGGAGTTCTCTGCGCGGAACGTTGGACCAAAGGTGTACACATCGCCAAAGGCCATAGCAAAGTTCTCTGCCTGAAGCTGACCGGAAACGGTGAGGTGAGAAGACTGACCAAAGAAATCCTTTGAGTAATCAACATCGCCCTTCTCGGTACGTGGAACGTTGTTCAAATCAAGTGTGGTAACACGGAACATCTCTCCTGCGCCCTCAGCATCGGATGCAGTGATGATTGGAGTGTTCACATAGACAAAGCCACGATCCTGGAAGAACTGGTGGATGGCAAAGGCAGCCACAGAACGAATGCGGAAAACTGCACGGAACATGTTGGTACGAGGACGAAGATGCTGCTGCGTACGAAGGTACTCGAGAGACTGACGCTTCTTCTGCATTGGATAATCTGGGCTGGATGGTCCCTCAATCACAATGGTCTGAGCCTGTAGCTCAATAGGCTGTGGGCGATCAGGGGTAAGCTCAAGGACGCCCTCGATAATCAGAGCAGCGCCAACGCCACAAGAAGCAACCTCCTCGTAATTGCCAAGGTTCTCACGATTCATAACAACCTGTAGGTCTTTGAAGCAGCTACCGTCATTAAGTGTGACGAAGCCAAAATTCTTCATATCCCTTACTGAACGTACCCAGCCGGCCACGGTAACTTTTTGGCCACCAAGTTGCTCTGCATCTGCGTACAATGCAGAAATCGTGATGCGCTCCACGGGCATACCCTCCTTGTAACTCACTCTGCAGGCTTTTCCTGCGCTCTGCAGGACTATCCTGCGAGACGAACAAATATCTACTTAGAATACCGCATAACCACATGGCATACGTTCACTTTTATATATCTGGCGGCAATTACGCTAATCTCACACAGCCAAGCCGGCACGCCATAAAACACCGCGCCATAAAACACCTATCCGCAATTCGGCTAAACTAGTGCAGTGGAACGTACCTACAAAGTGCCGCCACGTTAAAAGGCCTGCTAAAGGAGAAACCATGGAAGACTACAAGCGCGAGTTTATTGAGTTTATGGTCCAGAGCAACGTACTCAAATTTGGCGATTTTACGCTCAAGAGTGGTCGCAAATCTCCTTTCTTCATGAACGCAGGCGCCTATGTCACTGGCGAGCAGCTCCACAAGCTGGGACTTTATTATGCTCGCGCCATTCATGACAACTTTGGCCTGGATTTTGACGTGGTTTTTGGTCCCGCGTACAAGGGCATTCCTCTTTCCGTTATCACTGCAATGGGAATCAATGAGCTCTATGGCAAACAGGTTCAGTACTGCTCCAACAGAAAAGAAGCAAAAGATCACGGCGCTGATGCGGGCATGCTTTTAGGAGCAGAGCTCAAAGACGGCCAGAGAGTAGTCATGGTTGAAGACGTCACCACTTCTGGCAAGTCTATTGAAGAGACCTATCCTCTGATTACCTCTATTGCAAACATCGAGGTAGTTGGCCTGATTGTCTCGCTCAACCGCATGGAAGTTGGCAAGGGTGGAAAAGTTGCAGCTCTCCAGGAAGTCTCCGAGCGCTGGGGCATGCCAACCGCAGCCATTGTCTCCATGGATGAGGTTACCGAGGCCCTCTATAACAATGAGGTTGACGGCAAAGTTATTATCGACGACACCTTGAAGAGCGCCATTGATGCCTACTACCAGCAGTATGGCGTTAAATAAGGCGAGAAAAACCTCTGCGTAGAAACCTGACTTATGACTCTGACTCAACTTAAATACGTTCTTGCAATTGCTAAGGCAGGCACTATTAACGCCGCAGCTAAACAGCTCTTTATCTCGCAACCTACCTTAAGTAGCGCAGTCAAAGAGCTTGAAGCCGAGCTGGGAATCTCCCTTTTTAACAGGACCAGCAAGGGTGTTGAGCCTACCGCAGATGGCGAGGAGTTTTTGAGTTACGCCAGGCAAGTTGTCATGCAGACTGACCTCATCGAAGAGCGCTATCTGGGCACTGCCCCCGCTAAGCAGCGCTTTTGTGTTTCTTGCCAGCACTATTCCTTTGCAGTTGAGGCCTTTGTCAACCTGATTAAAGAGCACGGCGGCTCAAAGTACGATTTCCGTATCAGAGAGACACAAACCTACGAGATTATTGAAGACGTCTCCAAGCTGAGAAGCGAGGTAGGCGTCCTTTACCTCAACTCGTTCAACGAGCGTGTTATTAGAAAAACGCTGCAGGACCAGGGTTTGGTTTTCTCGCCATTGTTTAAGTGCAAACCAAGCGTCTTTGTGGGAAAAGATAACCCGCTGGCAAAGCGCCCCTCGGTAACACTCAACGATCTTGCCCCCTACCCTCGCCTTTCTTACGAGCAGGGTGAGCACAACGCGTTCTATTTCTCCGAGGAGCTTCTGGCAACTCTTGATCGCGATAAAGACATCATGGTCCGAGACCGCGCCACTATTTTCAACCTGATTATTGGCTTGAACGGTTACACCATCAGCACTGGCCTTATTAACGAGGAGCTCAACGGACCAAACATTGTTGCAATTCCTCTAGCTGTTGATGATTACATGGAAGTTGGCTACGTTACACACGACGAGAAGAGCCTCTCGCCCTTTGGTGAGCTCTACATCGATGCGCTTAAGCGCTGCTGCCAGGCAGTTACGTGGGTGTAAGGTTTTATAAAGAAGTAAGTTGTTTTAAGCGTTCTTTATGCTTTATTAACTAAATTGAAAGCTATCCAGCTGTGGCGATTCTTTTTAATAAATAATGGTTATTGAATATGTTATTTATTAACCGATAAAAAGATACCGTTCACAGTAAAAGACGTAACAATGATGCCTATAGGAATAGAATTAAGGTAAGAGAGCCGGCAACTACTCCTCTACAGCAATAGGATAAAGACCGAAGAAAAACATAGTGAAGGGCGTATGGAGTCCCGACTCGTGTAGTAGATTTATCGAGGTCATCTGGGGTTTATTATGTTTTCTCACGATTCTAGAAACTTAAGCTTAAAAACAAATAAACTTCCCCAAAAGGCTTGTGCTTTGGCAGTATTGATTGCTTGTGTCACCATTGCAGGGCTACTTTATTTTTATAGTCTTGCCCAAAAACAGGCACAAGAAGAATTTTTTGCACAACAAGTTGCACAAAGGCAAAACGAGGCCTCGGAAACTTATAAAATTGGCGATACTGTACAACTAACTGGACTTGATCAAGAAGGAGGTAATCCAGCTGAGACTCCTTTTGGGGCTTATTTACCATGGATTGGTACAATAGAGGTAACGGTAACAGACGTAACCCTTTATCATTCTATAGACGAAGCAGGATTTACCTCTGAAGCACTTAACCATTCGTCAGCACCGGAAAATGCAAATAGCTTGTATCTAGTCTATACGCTTCATTTTAAAAACATAGATGCTGTTCAAAAACGCACCCCAAACGGGATGAGCTCTATATTACTTTCTAGCTACTCAATTAATGCCGAAGGACACGATATTTTCATGTCCCAAATCACACCTGAAAATGCCCGAATTAGCAGTTCGGAAGTGGAAAAAGAAAAAGGATATTTTTGGATTAATGCAGGAGATGAATGTGACGTCAAACTTGCCTTTGTACTATCTCCAGAAGAGATGAGAGATATTACTTCTATTCATCTGGCAGACATGGGAGGAATTTATTCAAACGCAAAGTTAGTTGATATACAGTCTGCATTAAAAAGTGATAAGTAGGTGTTTGCTATGAATTCATTGTTCAAGTCTGAATTTAAGCGACAGCTTACCTATAACCCATTATTTTGGGCATGTGTTGCAATTGGCATCTGTATTGCACTACTTGCTGCTTGGATTGAAATTCAAATTGAATTTAATACCTTAGAAGCAACTCTTCAACAGGGAAATCATCTTTCTTATAACACTTTACTCTCCCTTGTTTCTGCTTATACCGCTTGGATCCCAACACGAATCGGGGAATTTTACAGTGGACTGTACTATCTCTTATGGCCGCTTTTAGCAACCATCCCAACCGCCTGGATTTTAAGCAACGATTCAAAAGAAGGAGTGCTGGAACAGCAATGTCTTAGAATTAGAAAGGGTTGTGTTATCAGGATAAAACTATACGTAAGTTTTGTTTCTGGTGGTATTTGCTCTGCCCTACCTCTTATCCTTAATTTTTTAGCTGTAATCTGTTTCTTACCGTTATCTACACCAAAAATTTACGATGAGATATATACCGCAGTCCCTATGAACTCTCTGTTCTCAGGACTCTTTTATAACTCTCCTCTTGCTTATGTCATTGTCTTATCCGTAATAGCCTTCATAATTGGCGGGCTGTTTTCCTGCGTTGTTTGTCTTTTTGCCAGCTTAACTAAGACCACGTTTCAAGCAATTTTTGTTTCTTATTTTCTACTTCACCTATTAGCGTTCTTAGGTTCACAATTTTCAGCGATTCTTTCCTCTGCTCAATTAAGAGAAGTAGGACAAAATGCATTCATTAAGTTGAATTTCTTTCAATTAATAAGTTCCGAATATGCTCCAACAAAACTTGGATTTTATTGCTTCTGTTTTGTTTTGCTATTACTGGTAATCTTCATTTCTTACAAAAAGACTTGTAGAAGTGATCTGCTATGAAACATCAAATTTCAAGGAACTTCACTCAGCTTTTTGATGTGCATAAAAATCTTCTAGTGGCGCTTTTTGCGATGTTGTTATCTTGTACTGCGTTTATTTCTTCTTTTGCACAATTCAGCTTGATTACACAAGGAGGATATTCATTTTCTTTAGGTGATTTGATTATCGCAACATTCTATGGATCTGCTCACACGTTCTCTGTAGAGTGGACCGCGCTCTGCATCTCTTTTCTTCTCATAATCGTTATTTCTAGCTCAGACACAAATGAACATTTTTCTATTCAACGCATAATGAGATTCGAAAAGAAAACTAGATATTGGATTTATAGTTATATAAATATAATCGTATCTTGTCTCGTTTTGATCGCCGTCTATATAATGACATACGTTGTTTTACTTATTTGTACAGGCAACAGCCTTACTATTGCTACACTAAATGTAAATATCTTCATCAACCATACCGTTCAAGTTACTACAAATTTTTCGCTCACAGCCCCAGAAGTATTAGTCCTTCTCGGCATTTATTATCTTGGTCTCTTGTTCTTTTGCTCTTTTTACAAAGTAATAAAACTCTATACTCACAATTCACTAGCTGTATTACTAAGCGTAGCACTACTAGTTTTAGGAGAGTTTTTTCCTGAGCTTCCATTCCCCTCTACATTAATGACTTTTTCGAGACTTCTTCCTTTTAATTCAGAAGGATATAGCCCTGTATATGCAACTTTATATTTTCTTGTTGGAATCATTTTTTTAAACATTTTTGGCCTCATCGGAACTAAAAATGCAGAGTTTGGCGGTGAGTAAACATGTCGTACATTTCAGTTGAACATCTAACAAAAGAAATCGGAAACGATACTGTTCTCAAGGATGTCACATTATCCCTGGAAAAGAGAGGGATAATTGGTCTCGAAGGCCAAAACGGCTCTGGTAAAACAATGCTTATGCGAGCGGTCTGTGGCCTCATTAAACCTACCCAAGGATATGTTTCTATTGAAAACAAAAAACTCTGGGATGATATAGATTTCCCACCAAGTGTTGGTCTGCTCCTAGAAAAACCAGCACTTCTCAGCTCATATAGCGGTCGTAAGAACCTAGAGATTCTCTCGTCAATAAAACAAATTGCGTCTGAACAAGATATTGATGCTGCAATTAAAAAAGTAGGACTTGATCCTAAAGACAAAAGACCTGTTAGAAAATACTCCCTTGGCATGAAGCAACGCTTAGGAATTGCCATGGCGTTTTTTGAGCAGCCTGATTTAATTATTCTTGACGAGCCAACAAACGCTCTTGATGAAGACGGTGTCCATATGCTCACTGAACTCATTGTCGAACAAAGAGATAGAGGCGCAACACTTCTCATCTCAAGTCATGATGCTGAGTTCTTAGAGATTGTCTGCGATGTAATTTACAAAATGAAGCTCGGTAAAATTGTCGAGAAAATCGACGTGCAAAGACGTGCATCATGAAACTAAAAAGCAAACTACCATTATTTGCAATTGCCATAAGCCTTGTACTGGTTTGCGCTCTTGGCTACAGAGTTTGGTGGGTAAATACCCATGCACTGACTATCCCTGAAGAAATTTATCAAATGGGAGAATGGGTCCCTCTTGACGGAAATTTTCATTATTCGTCTTCCGAGAATACAAAGGGATATTCAATACGAATAACTGAAATTGCCCTAACCACATATGACGGTTACCTGGAAAAACATGGTATTACACCACAACAACCCAATGCTCATGGCAATCAAACAAGTGTGATTGATGTAACTATAGAAATTAAAAATGATAGAGAAGAGACTGAGCCTGTAGGAGGAATAGATTTTCTCGGCACGATTTTAATTCCACAATCCAACAACACCTATTACATTTGCGATTTAGGAAATGAAAATTCCCTTTGGCCGCTTGTCCAGCCAAATATAACCACTTCGCGAATTGCCATCAAACCGCACACATCGTATGTTTTTCATGTGCCTTATGTAGTAAATCTTACAGGAGAGGAAATCTATAGAAATCCGATTACTGACACAACGTTTGATTTGCTTGTTTCTCGTCTACCTGTAGAAAAACGAATTCGAGTGTCTTTGTAGCAATTCTTACCACTCCAGCTACAGATTTCACCGCTCCTACTACAGATTTCACCACTCCAGCTACAGATTGTGCCACCCCCCACTACGGATGAATGGATTGTTAGCTACCTCCCAGTTTGCGCTAAAATAATACCTTACGTTTTTGAAGCGCAATGGGAGGCATCATGGGTCTTAAGTATGAAACCGCACAATATGAGGCATCATACGGGGCAATTTCACAACTTCCTTCTCCAGAGACCCCAGAGGTGGCTTTTGTGGGCCGCTCAAACGTGGGCAAGTCTTCCCTCTTAAATAAACTTATTGGTAGAAAACAACTCGCACGAGTTTCAAGCGTCCCAGGTAAAACTGCAAATATCAACTTCTTTGACGTTGATGGCGTCAAATTTGTAGACTTGCCTGGATACGGATTTGCACGAGTTTCTCGCCAAGAAAAACAGCGCTGGGCAGACCTCATCGGTGGTTACTTTGAGCAAGAACGTAGCTTTAACCTGGTTATTAGTCTTGTTGATATCAGACACGAAGCTCAAAAGCTTGACCTGCAGATGATCAGCTTTCTTCAAGAGGCTGATTTGCCCTTTGTAGTTGCGTTTACCAAGGCAGATAAGATTGCGCGCGGCAAGCAAAATCAGGCCGCGGCCGCCCTGCGCAAGGCATTCCACATTACCCCTGAACAGACCATTATTACCTCGTCCGAGACCGGTCTGGGCATTGACGAGTTGCGTCGCCGCATCGAAGACGCAACTATCTAGGAGCATCATGGATCCAATCCACCAGCAAGAGCAAGAGCACCTCTCCCACGTATATCAAAAGCTTGTTGAGATTCGTGAGGATTTGGACACAACGCTCAACACCACGCAAAAAGATGCAGCTAGAGACCTACGTCAGATGAGTGAAGAAATCCGCCCGGACTTTGGCGGCGCGGACGAAACCATCGAGACCCTTGCGGCCATTGAGACGCTCAACAGCGTTATTGATACCTACAACCAGTACCACGATTTTACTGTCGAGAAACTCGGTCGCGTCGAAATCCTGTTGAGGCAGCCTTACTTTGCCAAGGTCACGCTCAAGATGCGACCTGGACGTCCTTCTCGCGATGTGTACATTGGTGCGGCGGGCATCACCGACAAAGACCGCACGCCGCTCATTGTTGACTGGCGCAGCCCCGTTGCCGAGACGTATTACAACCAAGAGATGGGTACTACGTCGTACCAGGTAGACGGCAAGAAAAGAACGGTTGAGCTGGAGCTTCGCCGACAGTTTGACATCACGCGCGACAAGCTGAACCTCTACTTTGACACAACGGTTGCCATCGAAGACTCTCTGCTGCTTGCCGC
>CAUUHE010000032.1:0-14250 GCA_963544885.1 uncultured Atopobium sp.
CGTTGAATCTGGTAATCAGAAAAACTACGTTGTTCAGCTATGTCGGAAACTTGATACGTGCGAACACCGTATTGGGCAATAAATAACAAAAGCGTTGCCACAACAAATGCCATGGAGAAAAGTCCTGCTTGTTCAATGCCAACAAGCTGAGAGCAGACAACAGTTAAAAGCGGGAAAAGTGCACCCCAGGCACCTTGCCCAAGTGCATTGAAGAGATAATCCTGGGACGTTTGATGTGCCAAGTATTGCTCGTCTTGATTAGCAATATCGCCAGAGACCACGGCAGAGAGAAGCCTGGTCCACCATGTAACCACAATGCCAGGTTGACCCCCGTTTATGCGCGAGTCATCAAGCTCATAGCGAGGTGTGCGAAGACGCTCTACCTGCTTATGTACGGAAGAATTGTTGTACGCAGTACGACTTTTCTTGAATGGATTGAGCATGTAAAACCTAAAATCTTCTTTAACGTGGCCAGAAACTTTGATATATCAATTTTTATTTGTTATATCGATTGTAGTCCACGATGTACATTAGGTAACAGATTGACAAACAATCGTGCGAAGATTGTTACAAAAGGGTATGGTAGATAGTACGTATTCTGAGTCATGTGACGAAAGGATGAGCATGGCAGGCAATCCTCAAGATTCAAATCTAGAGTCCAGCAATGCTTCTTTTGACGAGAAACCCATCGATGGTGCAACAACTTCTGAAGTAGCTCAGTCGCTTCTTGAACGACGCGGGAATGAGATTGCTGCTGCTCGTACCCTTATTCAAGCGCTTAAAGCACCAGCTCCTCTGCGTGATAACCTTACTTTCTTTTTGCGTTTGGTAAGAAAAGTGCTTGCTGAGTACAATCCAGATCTTCTTACTAGTTTTGACACGTTGTTGGTTGAGGCAATTAAAGCTGGACCAGATGATTTGTCTACAACTCGCGCACCTTTGCTGCTTGAGGCAATCAATGCGGTACTCAAAGTAGATTCAGAGAAGGAATCGCTTAATGCTTTTCTGCGTTTTGCTTCTACCATTGACAGCCTAAGCATGGAAGACTCTGTGCTTCTCATGCGCGCATTTGTAACTTTCTTCCACTTAGCAAATCTTTGTGAAGAGAATTATCGCGTTACCAGCCTGCGCTCTCGTGAGGCTTCTGTTGATCCATCTTCTGCAGAAGACCCTATCAATGAGATAACCGTTGCATATAGACAGCTCATTGACGAGTGCGGTGAAGAAGAGGCAAAAGCACGTCTTAATCGTCTTGAGTTCCACCCCGTCTTTACTGCGCACCCAACCGAGGCTCGTCGTAAAAACGTTGAGCGCCGAATCCGCACCATCTCAGAGCTTCTTGATGAGCGTCAGAGGCTTGGTGGTCCTGCTCGTGTGGAAAATGAGCGTCGCATGCTGCAAGAGATTGACGGCTTATTCCGTACGTCTCCTATCGGTCACAAAAAGCCAACTCCTTTGGAGGAGGCTGATACTGTCCTCAACATTTTTGATACCACCCTTTTTGAGATGGTTCCTTCGGTATATCGCCGCTTTGATAACTGGGTGCTGGGAGAAAACGCTGGTTGTGTGCCGCCTGTCTGCCCACCATTTTTCCGTCCAGGTAGCTGGATTGGCTCCGACCGCGACGGTAACCCTAATGTTACCGCCCTGGTTTCTCGCCAAGTTGCCGAGAAGTACCGTGTACACGTACTGCAGGCACTGGCTTGGGCTACCAAGGAAGTCAGTCGAGGCCTGACGCTTGATGGCATTTCTACTCCAGCTTCGCCCGCGCTTGTTAATCTGTGGGCACAGCAGGTAGAAATGAGCCAGGCTCTGACCTCTGGGGCTATTGATAAGGCTGGGTCTGAGTTGCACCGTGCGGCAATGCGCGTCATTTCTGGCCGACTCAGCGCCACCATTGAGCGCAATGCTGACTTGATGTATCAAAACGCTGAAGAGTTTATTGCTGATCTGCGCGTTATTCAGGATTCACTGGCTCAAGCAGGGGCTTTCCGTATTGCCTACGGTCCTGTTCAGAAGCTTATCTGGCAGGCTCAAACTTTTGGCTTCCACTTGGTAGAGATGGAGTTCCGTCAGCACTCTTTGGTGCACAAGCGTGCACTCGCAGATATTGAAGCACACCCATCAACTGCCGAGAAACCCGCCAAACTTGATACTATGACGCAGGAGGTGCTAGACACCTTCCGCTCCATTGGATCAATTCAAAAGAAGAACGGCATTAATGCTGCTCGTCGCTATATTATTTCGTTTACGCAGTCTGCTCAGGATGTTGAGAATGTCTATAAGCTTGCACGTCTAGCGTTTGCAAATGAAGAGGACGTTCCTGTACTAGACGTTATTCCACTCTTTGAGCAAATTGAAGATCTTGAGAACGCTGTTGCTACACTTGACCAGGTAATTCAGCTTCCTGAGGTACAGTCGCGTCTTGTTCAGACAGACCGCAAGCTTGAGGTCATGCTGGGCTATTCCGATTCCTCGAAGGACGAGGGACCAACTACGGCAACATTGGTACTGCATAAGACCCAGGCTGCTTTGGCAGAGTGGGCAGAGAAGAACTCCATTGACCTCATCTTGATGCACGGACGTGGTGGCGCAGTTGGTCGTGGCGGTGGTCCTGCAAACCGTGCTGTTTTGTCTCAGCCTAAGGGATCAGTAAACGGTCGCTTTAAACTTACTGAGCAGGGAGAAGTTATTTTTGCTCGCTATGGTGACCCAACGCTTGCCCGTCGTCACGTAGAGTCCGTCGCAGGAGCAACTTTGCTTCAGATGGCTCCTTCTATTGAGCAGAAAAATACCCAGACAGACGTGAAGTTTGCTTCGCTCGCTTCTGAGCTTGATAAAGCGTCCAAGCAGCGTTTCTTGGAGCTCATTCACTCCGATGGCTTTGCTGAGTGGTTCTCGGTTGTTACCCCTCTGACAGAGATTGGTCTTCTCCCCATTGGATCAAGGCCTGCAAAACGCGGTCTTGGTGCAAAGTCTCTTGATGACTTGCGTGCAATTCCATGGATTTTCTCGTGGTCACAGGCTCGTATTAACCTGGCTGCTTGGTACGGGCTGGGCAGTGCCTGCGAGGCAGTAGGGGATATTGAACGACTCCGTGAGGCATATAGAGAGTGGCCGCTGTTCACTACGTTTATCGACAACATTGAGATGTCAATCTCCAAAATTGACGCTCGTATCGCAAGGCTTTATCTGGCTCTGGGTGATCGCCCTAAGCTTTCAGAGATGGTTCTCTCCGAGATGTCGCTGACGCGTAAGTGGGTACTTGCTATTACGGGAAACAAGTGGCCACTGGAGAACCGCCGCGTGCTGGGTCCAGTTATTCGCCTGCGTCTACCGTTTGTTAACATTCTCTCGGTTACGCAGGTGCATGCCCTGTCTGAGCTTCGTATAAGGGATGACATGCTTACTCCAGAGGAACGTGCAAACATTACGTATTTGATTTTGTGCACCGTGTCTGGTGTTGCCGCAGGTCTGCAGAATACGGGCTGATGTCACACAGCTTACCGTAAGCTTGAGCAAACAATCGTTTATGTTTACGTAAAACTAGGATTACCTGAAATAAAGTTGCAATATTTACAAGGCGAGAAACCACTGGTAGACAGAGTTTCTCGCCTTATTTTTACTTTAATTATTAAATGAAAGTTGAATTACCTTAACTTTTAGTTGATACTAATGAAGTAAAAGTTCGAAAGAGCAAACTTAGTTTGCCTACGTTATTTTGGGGGATGCATGGATACAGAAAAGACCTCACAGGGTCCTGCGAATTCTGGTCCAGTTCTTCCTCTTGCCATGCTTGGTGAGGGAGAGACTGCGTTGATCGTAACGGTTAAGGGTGCTTCTGATCTTCGCCAGCACCTCTCAACACTTGGTTTTGTTGAGGGCGCCGAGGTAAAGGTTATTTCACGTGTCAACGGTGACGTTATTGTCAGCGTTAAGGGCGCACGACTTGGACTGAACCGTCAGATGTCGTCGCACATCATGGTTTCTCCGCTCTAAACACTTTGTTGTATTGTGCTGCTGGTAAAACCCGCGGCTTTTAATACGTGTTTCGATGAAAGGAAGGTTATGGCAACTCTGAAAGAAGTTAAGGTGGGGGAGAGTTGCACGGTTGCTGCGCTAAAGGGTGTAGGCGCCGTGAAACGTCGCATCATGGACATGGGCCTTACTAAGGGTACTGAGGTTCACGTCAAAAAGGTAGCACCACTGGGAGACCCAATTGAGCTCACAGTTCGTGGCTACGAGCTTTCTATCCGCAAGGATGAAGCTGCAAGCATTGAAGTAGTAGACGTTCACAAGGTAGAGGAAGCCTAATGGCACAAAAGACTATTATTGGTCTTGCAGGTAATCCAAACTGCGGTAAGACCACCCTATTCAATGAGCTTACGGGCTCAAACGGTTACGTCGGCAACTGGCCTGGCGTTACCGTCGAGAAGAAGCAGGCAAACTGGCGAGCTGATAAGGACGTCACCTTTGTCGACCTTCCTGGTATTTATTCTCTGTCTCCTTATTCACCTGAGGAGCAGGTATCACGTGACTATCTCATTAACGAGCGCCCTGATACTATCATTGACCTTCTCGATGTTACTAACCTAGAGCGTAACCTCTATCTGACTACTCAGATTCTTGAGGCTGGTCGTCCAGTTGTCCTTGGTCTTAACATGGTTGACCTGCTCAAGGAGTCTGGTGACGTCATTGATGTCAAGGAGCTTTCTAAGCAGCTTGGCGTTGAGGTTGTTGAGGTCTCCGCACTTCGTAACAAGAACATTGATACTCTGGTAAAGACGGCAATTAAGGCTGGCCAGGAGGGAACTCCTGCTGAGGGTGTTAAGTGCTTTACCCCAGAGGTAGAAGAGGCTCTTGGCAAGATTGCTGCTGCAATCGAGGGCCTTGCTCCTGCAACTCTTTCTCGTTGGTACTCCATTAAGGTCTTTGAGCGCGATGTAAATGCAATTGCTCCTCTTAACCTTTCTGCCGAGAAGACCGCAGAGCTTGAGCAGATTATTGCTGCAGTTGAGCAGTCCCGCGACGATGATGCTGAGTCCATCATTACGTCTGACCGTTATGAGTGGATTGCTGGCGTAATGGCAGCTTGCGTCAAGAAAGCACCTAAAAAACTGAGTACTTCCGAGAAGATTGACCGTGTTGTTACTAACCGTATTCTGGGTCTTCCAATTTTTGTTATTGTAATGTCCCTGGTGTATTTTATCTCTATTTCTACAGTTGGTATCAATGCTACCAACTGGGTCAACGACAATCTGTTTGACAAAGGTTTTCACGTATTGGGCATCGGAGATGCAGAGTATAGTCAGGCAAAAGATGATTTTGACTCTCACCACTATGGCGACCAGATTGACGCATATCTCAATGCAGCAGACGAGGCCGGTATTGATACCACTGAGGTTCGTGCTGCAATCGCGGCTAAACAGTGGGATTCTGACGCTATCACCAGCTTTGAGGCAGAGACTGCCAAGAAGAACGTTGTTGCTCTGAGCGCACCAGTTCATGATGAGGATGGCAACTTCGTTGATACTGACGACAATCCTCTTCAGCTTGACGCAAACGGCAACCCAATTCTTGCTGAAGGTCAAGAACTTCAGACTCTGGGCGGCGTAACTGCTGCGGGCTTCAAGACCGCTGTTGAAGGCGCTGCTACTGAGCCAGAGGCATCTGAGTACGGCATGTATGTCCCTGGTATTCCTACGCTTGCTCGCGGCGCTCTTGAGGGTGCTGGCGCAAGCCCCGTCATCACCAGTCTTGTAGTTGACGGTATTATCGGCGGCGTAGGTGCTGTTCTTGGCTTTATTCCACAGATGTTTGTCTTGTTTGTTATGTTGTGTTTCTTGGAAGACTGCGGATATATGAGCCGCGTTGCTTTTGTTATGGACCGTGTCTTCCGTCGTTTTGGTCTATCAGGTAAGTCTTTTATTCCACTTCTTATCTCCTCTGGTTGTGGTGTTCCTGGCGTTCTTTCTACTCGTACTATTGAAAATGAGAAAGATCGTCGCATGACGATTATGCTTACCACTATGATTCCATGTTCGGCAAAACAGCCTATTATTGCCTTGATTATGGGTGTTCTTATTGGAGGAACTACTGCTTGGTGGATTGCCCCAGCCTTTTATTTCTTGGGTGTAGCTATGATTGTTATTTCTGCAATCATGCTAAAGAAGACTAAGGCTTTTGAGGGAGAGCCAGCACCATTTGTCATGGAACTTCCTGATTATCACATGCCTTCTCTTAAGTCTTGGGCAATGCATGTTTGGGAGCGTATTTCTGCGTATATTATTAAAGCTGGTACCATTATTTTTGCTGCAGCAATTGGAATTTGGGTTTTATCCAATTTTGGCTGGGCTAACTGGGACGGCGCAAATGGAGTATTCGGCTATCTCCCAGGTATTCAGGGTGCTCCTGATAATGTTATGGACTTTTCTTTGCTTGCTGCTATTGGCGGTTCTATTGGATTTATCTTCTCTCCACTTGGATTTGGAAATTGGCAGGCAACTGTAGCTTCTATTTCTGCTTTGATTGCAAAAGAGAATCTTGTTTCCACCTTTGGCGTTCTTTATGGCCTTGGCGATGCAAGTGAGAAGTCTGTCACTATGTGGTCTGGCTTTGCTGGTATGTTTACTGATGCTGGTGGTATCCTCCACGTTGGTGCAATGTGTGCATTTGTGGCATTCAATATGCTTGACGCACCTTGCTTCGCTGCAGTAGGTTCTATTCGTCGACAAATGAACGACTCTAAGTGGTTCTGGTTTGCTATTGGCTATCAGTGCGTATTTGCATGGATTGTTGGCCTGATGATCAATCAGTTCTGGGAGTTCTTTGTCCTTGGTTCCTTTGGTGTGTGGACTGTTATTGCCTTCATCTTCTTGGCAGCAATTCTCTTCCAGCTCTTCCGTCCTGCTCCAAAGTGGGATAAGAAGGACGACAAGATCCTTACCAACCTTACCGAGGTTGCAAAGGCATAAGCTACTACTAGCTGAGTACGCTGACCTGATCCCCCGTACCAATTCGGTGCGGGGGATTTTGTTTATGTTTATCTCGGACTTTCTTGATATAAGATAAAAATCCATAGACATGTAAACTTAGTCTAACTTTTTGTAGAGTTTACGAAATTAGATAAAAAAACTGAAAAAATTCTTGTAAGTTTCCCTCGGTTAACTTACTATGTTTTTAAGCAATTTAGTTGCTTGCTTTATTCAGGTTCCCGTAGCTCGGAGAAAGACCCTCTCCCTTTCTTGCGAGCGTAGAACACGAGCCGCTGACTCTGGGTGTCAGCGGCTCGCCCCTTTTTAGGATGTATTTACTTGCTTTAGTGCAAGTCTCTGTCTTCTTCATGTTCAGAAAGATCGCTTGTATCACGGTCCAAAAGAACCGAGACGTTCATGTCAGGGTAGGCTGCTTCTACTTCATGAATAATATCGTGAACAATTTGTTTGCCGTCATAACCAAACTCGATAACAGTGTCAAATGCCATAAATTGATTTTCAATGTCAGCAATAAAACCATGAACTTGAAGAACACCTTCATGAGCTAAAGCCATTTCAGTTACTTCAGTACGCATTTTTACAATGCGATTATCGGTAGTGTTTCTCGCATAAATACCAATGGCAGCAATGATTATTTTGCCTGATGTCTGCTTGTAAATCTCTGTACTTAGACGCCTATTCATCGTATCAATCTCAATAGCTGAAGTGGTATCAAGAACCTCAGTGTGGAATGAGCCAACAAATTTATCTGGGCCATAGCTGTGGATAATAAGGTCGTAGACGCCTTCTGCGTCTGGATCCTCTTTCACAATGTTGTAAATAAGTGTTGAAAGAGCAGCGTCAGGACGCATACCAATAATTTCTTTGATAGATCCCTGTAACAGCTCAATTGAAGCTTTAATGATAAACACAGAGATAATAACGCCCACATATGCTTCAAGACTGATTTTTGTAAAGATAAAGATAAGCGCAGCTAATAAAACAGAAGTGGAGAGTGTAGCGTCAAAAAGTGCATCTGAACCAGATGCAATAAGGGTGTCGGAGTTTACGCGATTACCTACAGAGCGGACGTAGTGACCCAAAATAATCTTTACGAGCACAGCTACTGCAATGATGACTAAAGACAGGGGACTATAGTCTGGAGTAACAGGATCTATGATGTCTTGGATAGATTTGATGAGTGAAGAAATACCTGCATACATAATGATTGCAGCAATTACTGTTGTAGTGATGTATTCGATGCGTCCGTGTCCAAAGGGGTGCTCGCGATCAGCTTTTTTGTTAGATAGTTTGGTTCCCACAATGGTGATGATTGATGAAATTGCATCGGAGAGATTGTTCACCGCATCAAGAGTAACGGCAATTGAGTTAGATAAAATGCCCACAGCTGCTTTGAATGCCGCAAGGGCAACATTGGCTGCAATGCCAATGGCGCTCGTGCGTACAATGGCGGTTTCACGTTCAGAAGAGGTAATGGTTACCTGTGATTGGGTCATAGTAAATCTAGCTTTCTGTAACGTTAGAAAGAACCTTTAAAAGCAATCGTTTAAGCTCAGCGCCTTCTTCGGGCGAGAGATTAACGCATGAGCCAATCTGATGTGGAACCACTTGAATTTCTCGCCTAAGGTCTTTGCCTTTTTGGGTAAGAGAAACAATCAGCTGACGTCCGTCTTTGTTTGTTTTTTGACGCAAAACAAGGCTCTTCTCCTCAAGTTTTTTAAGAAGTGGAGTCAAGGTGCCTGAATCAAGAAATAAGAGCTCACCTAAGGTTTTGACATCCAAGGATTCATGTTCCCAAAGCGCCATCATGGCAATGTATTGTGTATACGTTAAATTAAAGGGCTTAAGCAGCGGCGTATACCTGCGCACCACCTCTTTAGAAGCGCTATAGAGTGGGAAGCAGAGCTGGTTTTTAAGGAGAAGCTCGGGGATATCGGGGGAGTTGTCGAGTGTAGAAGAGCCGCTAGCAAAAGTGCTAGCGGCTGCAACGGACTGTATTTCTTTTTGAGAAAAACTCATGAGTAAATCGGTCCTCTCGCCTTATGCAAGTAGGTTTTTAATTGCAGACTCAACTTCTGCCATATCGGTGGTTGGCTCAAAGCGTGCAACAACGTTTCCCTGGCGGTCTACAAGGAATTTAGTGAAGTTCCACATGATATAGGCCTTGTCACCAAACTTCTTGTTATTTGCCTTTGCAAATTTATCTAGCGCAAGGGCCTTGATGCCCTTACCAAAGCCTTGGAAGGGGAAAGCTGTTGCAAGGCGCTCAAAGAGAGGATTTGCGGTCACTCCGTTGACGTCGCCCTTCTTGAACTGTGGGAAATTGGTACCAAACTTCATAGTACAGAACTGGTGAATCTCCTCATCGGACTCTGGGGCTTGGTCTGCAAACTGATTGCAAGGGAAGTCTAAAATCTCAAAACCCTGATCCTTATAAGCAGCATAAATACGCTCAAGATCTTCATACTGTGGGGTAAAACCGCAGCCAGTTGCAGTGTTAACAATCAGAAGAACCTTCCCGTCAAATGAGGAGAGGGAAGTTACGGAGCCGTCACGCTCTTCTACGGAGAGGTCATAGATATTGGTGTTTGCCATGATGTTCCTTTCAACGAGCCACGGATTGTTTGAAGCATTGGATGGCTTTGTGTATTGGGTAGTGTACCCCGCTTGAATTAGCTTAACACAAATAAATTGTATACAATTTAAATTTCACAGTAACAGCACAAGGGAATTGTTATGTTTTCATTTATTTGTTAACCCATATGAATAAATATCAATAATTTAAGTAACACTTCAGAGCGGCTTCTTCACAAAATTTATATGTACACCATGGTTAACCATAGGAAACGTTTTCGCAGGTAAGAAATTACTTGTGTACAATTGTTTCATTAGGATAACTAATTAGTAATGATTTTCACTTGTTTTTTTCGTAAAAAAACTTTATCTTCAATAGGTCATTAACCGATTAATTTGCAAATAGCAGATGGGGGATTTTTATGAAACTGAACAATTGGTGTCTTGCAGCCGGTGGCGCTGCACTTGCTGGCGTTGTTGCTGGTCTTGCTTCTAACGGCACTCTTCACAAGGCAGCTGTCAAGGCAACTGCATGCGGTCTTCGCGTAACTGACCGCGTTTCCGCAGAGACTCAGAACGTTGTTGACGAGGCTAACGACGTTGTTGCAGAGGCTCGCCGTGAGTCCAAGATTGACGCTGCAGTTCGCGCTCGCCTTGCTGAGCTCGAGGAGGGTATCCGCGCTGAGGTTACCAAGCAGGTCGACGCAGAGGGCGCACAGGCATAATTCATGCGCTTTACAATTACTAATGAAATCTCAGGTCGCATTCGTGCAAAATGCGACCTGGGTCATATCGACGAGGCTGAGGCCCGTGGTATTTCCTATGAGCTGATGCGTGTTGATGGAGTTCGTCACGCTGAAGTTCACATGGCAAACGGTTCTCTCTTGCTAAGGTTTGATCCTCTCAAGAGAGATCAGGTACTTGCGGCTGTTGGCGCTTTTGACGTCTTGAACTTGCCACGAGAAGAAGAGGCAGGTCTTGAAGACTTCTGCAGCTCAATTGAGATGGCTCTTGAGAACAATCGTTTCCAGATGGAGGTTGTGACCACATTCGCACGCCGCTGGATTATGCGCTCTTTGCCACTACCTGCAGTTGCTAACTACGCGTATGTCATTCTCCGCGCCATTCCTTTTGTTGTGGAAGGCGTTAAGCGCCTGTTTAAGAAAGAGCTGACTGTTGAGGTTTTGGACGCAACCGCTATCACCACTTCAATTCTAAGAAATGAGTGGGCAGATGCATCTACGGTCATGTTCTTGCTTGAGCTGTCTGCTGCTATGGAGAATCACGTGGCAAGCCGTGCTCGTCTTGCTCTTCGTGATGGCCTAATCACTCGTTCTGAGAACGTCTGGGCTCGTATTGACGGTAAGGACGTTATGATTGCCCTTTCTGAGGTTGAGAAGGGTATGATTTTGCACCAGCGCGCTGGTGGTGTTCTTCCTGTTGACGGCAAAGTTGTTGAAGGCATTGGCCAGATGAACGAGGCCGCCATGACAGGTGAGTCGCGCCTTGTTACCAAAGAGCCTGGCTCAACCGTTTACGCAGGCACCGCCCTTGAAGACGGTGACCTTATGGTAAGCGTCACTGCTCCTCCAGGAATGTCTCGTATCGACAATATTGTTGATATGGTTGAGCAGTCTGCTGAGCTTAAGGCCGGCGCACAGTCTAAGGCAGAGCGCCTTTCTGATGCATTGGTTCCTTACAGCTTCCTTGCCTTCTTTGGTATTTGGGGAATCACCCGAAACATCACTAAGGCTATGACCGTTCTTATGGTTGACTATTCCTGCGCCATTAAGCTTTCCACTCCTGTTGCAGTGGGTAGCGCAATGGATGAGGCAGCCAAGTTTGGCATGACGGTTAAGGGCGGAAAATACCTCGAGAAGATCGCTGCGGCTGATCTTATCGTCTTTGATAAGACCGGTACGCTGACAAAGGCAGTTCCACATGTTGAGTGCATTGTCAGTTTCTGTGGTCGCACCGAGGACCAGCTTCTGCGTCTTGCTGCATGTATTGAGGAGCACTTCCCACACAGCATGGCTCGTGCAATTGTGAACGAGGCAAAGGTACGTGGCCTTAAGCACAAAGACGAGTTCCACGCAGAGGTTAAGTATGTCGTTGCTCACGGTATTCGTACCAAAGTTAACGACAAAGAGGTCTGCATTGGCTCTGCTCACTTCATTTTTGATGACGAGAAGACTCCAATGCCTGAGGGAATTCAGGACGACCTTGCACAGATTGCTCCAACCTCGTCCATTATCTTTATGTCCGAGGATTCAAAACTTATTGCAGCAATTTGTATTACCGATCCTGTAAGGGAAGATGCAGCAGCAACTATTACGCAACTCCGTGCTCTTGGTGTTAAGCGTATGGTTATGCTGACCGGCGACTCAGAAAACGTTGCAGCAAGTGTTGCTAAGAAGCTTGGTCTTGATGACTATGTGGCACAGATTCTCCCAGAGGATAAGTGCGAGTATGTTAAGAAGTTCCAGCAGGAGGGCTACACCGTTGCAATGGTAGGCGATGGTATTAACGATTCACCTGCTCTGGCTGTTTCTGATGTTTCACTGGCGCTCTCAGATGCAACTGATATTGCTCGTGCCGTTGCTGATATTTCAATCAGAAATGATTCGCTTGAATCTCTGGTAATCATGCGTCTTTTGGGCCAGCAGGTAATGAAGAGGATTCATGCTGACTATCGCACGATTGTTGCGCTGAACAGCTCTTTCATCGCTGCAGGTGTTGCAGGTCTTATTACCGTAAGCGCTGCTGCATATATGCACAATCTTCTGACACTTATGGTAACGCTTGCAAACACAAGGTCACTGCTTACCACTGCAGCTCATAACCCTAATGTTCCTTCTGAGGTAAAAATGCTTTTAACTGAAGGACAAGCTGCCTAAAACGCACTTGTAGGCGTCAACAAAGCGCTTTTTTAGTCGCGTCAAAGCTCCTGTTTCTTATTAGTAAGAGGCGGGAGCTTTTTTCTATCAAAAAGTAAAAATATTTTGAGTTTTCTCTTGCATTTAGTTAGCTAAGGCTTACACTTTAAATAGTTAGAAAAGGTTAACTTGTTAAGCTTTTTATATAACAGGAGCTAGTTCCAACAAAATTGCTTTATCAGCCCGGAACCTTTCCCCTCTCCAAGGGTCCGGAATCCAGGCGCCGTCGGCTCCCTTTTAGTCGACGGCGCATTTTTAAGAAGGGAGCAAGTACGGTATGGATTGTCTTACTTCTTTTGAGAACTCATCGCTCCTAGACGTTCCTTCTCCCTATACCTATTCTGCTGATAAAAAGCCTGTTTTAAATGAGGGTGAGAGAGCGTATGTTCCCGAGCTCTGTCACGATTTTGCAACAACATTTGTTCGCTGTGCTGCTGGTGTTATTGCTCACGTTAAGCCGGCTGCGCTCTTTTCATTTGCTTCTCATAAGTCTTGTAGCTCTTGTGCAAGCCTTGTCTGCACTGATCCAACGTTGAGGTCATTTCTATGCAACGCCACTCACGAGCTCTCACTGTTTGGGGTAACGCTCCTTGCTACTTCTGCTATTTCTGGCGGAAAGGTGACGTTTGTTGCCTATAGACCTGAGCTGGTTGAGGATATTCTCGCCAAACCAGAGCACTGTGAGTTCTTGGCTGCTTTTGGCCATTCCACTGAATCGGTACAAGCGTTGATGAAGAGCATGCGCTCAAAAATCTTTGCCTTTCATGCAAGAAAAGCCGCGTTCCCGCATGAGATTGGTCTTGTACTGGGCTATCCGCTTGCAGATGTTCAAGGCTTTATGAACGGCCAGCCTGAGCTTTTTACTGGTGCTTGGAAAGTCTATGACAACACGGAAGAAACTCGCCTTCGTCTCGAGAGACTTAAAGATGCAGAAGACCAGTGCAAGCATCGTTTTTATCAAGGGGAATCTTTAGCGCAGATTCTCTCATCGTATGGCAATACCAAGAAACGCCAGGTTGCATAAGGGGTGCACTTGGATTTCTTGTTGAGGTATTGAAAGTAATGTGTAGTTTTCCAGGGGGAACCTGGACACAGAAGGAGGAAATGTATGAGTAAAGTAGCAGTTGTGTATTGGTCCATGACGGGCAATACTGAGGCAATGGCAAAAGAGCTTGCAAGTGCAGCAGATACCGAGGCTATTGAGTCTTCTGAGTTCTCTGCTGATATGTGCGATCAGTACGATGCATTTGCTTTTGGTTGCCCTGCTATGGGTGATGAGGAGCTTGATCCTGATTTTGAGGAGCTCTTCAATGACTGCGCAGGCAAGCTTGGCCAGAAGCCAACCGCTCTCTTTGGTTCGTATGACTGGGGAACCGGTGACTGGATGGAGACTTGGAAGCAGAACGCTGAGGCAGAGGGCGTCAACGTTGTTGAGACTCTTATCTGCAACCTTGAGCCAGATGACGATGCTCTTGAGGCTCTTCGCGGTCTTGGCGCAAAGCTTTCTGCTTAAGCTGCATCACGATTTTTGCTGTTGCTGTTAAATTTAGCGAGAAAAACATCATTTTTTGAATAATCTAGAAAATGGTGGGTAGTAAAACAGCAACAGAAGGGAAGTTTGTATGTCACCAATCAATATCATTGTTATTCTTGCTGTTGTAGCGCTTTGCGGTTTTGCGATTTATCGTGTTTACGGAATTGCTGCAGGTAAAAAAGGCTGCTGCTCTGATGAAGGAACAGGTGTT
>CAUUHE010000033.1:0-13075 GCA_963544885.1 uncultured Atopobium sp.
TCAAGCGGCGTGGTGTAGTTAGAAAGCGTCTGCTGGTCAACGCCCATGTCCTTCAGCGTCTGCGCCAAAATGTCGTAGTGCCAGACAGGCGCGTCAGAAATCTGCATAGGCTGAGCCGCCTCTTCAGCGGTTTGACCAGCTGGTTTATACATAATGACTGGAGCAGAAGGTGTCTGAATATCGCTGCCCGTCAAGTACCAGTCACCATGATCTGCGGTAATGATGAAAGACGTGTTTTCATACACACCAAGACGCTTAAGCTCAGCAATGTAGGCTTCAACAATTCTGTAAGCCGCGATGGTTTGCTCGTCAACGTTTTGCTTGCTTGGATCTTCAGTGCGCTCAACGTTGCGATCAAGCGTGTAAGGTGGATGCGAGCCAAACAGATGAATAAAACGGAACGAACCCTTCTGGCCAGCGCTGTCGTCAATCGAGAGTCCGTAGTGTTGAAGCTCCTGGTAATACTTGAGGTCATCCTCGGTATAAGGCTGAGACGAGAGGTCAACTTCGTCCATGTTGACTGACTTGCGCATGCGCATATTAAGGTCCTCGGTATAATACCAGAATCGAGGCTTAAACACCCAAGGCATGTCCCTGCAGAACGCCGTCTTATAGAGAATACGCAGTGCACCAAAAACATCCAGCTGATTATCAAGTCCCCTACCAACAGGTGGATGGTAATTAACGGAATATTTCTGAGCTGTTCCTCTATAACGGTTGTAATTGAGCTGGTCGGTGTACAGACCAGCCTCAAATCCAGCATTCTGGATATCCCTGAGATACTGATCACTCTGTGCCCAGTTATAAACAAACTCGTTGAAATTCTCGCCAGGCTGAGGACGTGTTCCAAAAAGCAGCGATGGTACACCATATCGAGTAGGAATCATAGAACCTACAGAGTTTCTATACCACGTAAATCCTGTTAAACCGGCAAATGTCTCTGGACGTTCATCGTAGAGTCTCTGAACAAAGGCGGTGTCGGTAGTATCAAGGACAAACACCACGACGTTCTTCTTGGAGGAAACGTTGTAGAGGCCCTCGCGCGTTGCGATAACCTGCTGGTTTTCGGCATGAGCATCTATCGACGCTGCGATTGCAGGACCCCAGAGACTTGCAACGCCCACTGTCTGGACAATGATAAGAGCGGTTGCGGTTACTAGAAGACCTGTTCTAAGCTGACGTGCTTTTAGGAGCGAGAAGGCCACTGCAGCTGCAATGATTGCCAGCCAGATGAGGCCAGAGACAATCATTTGGGTTGTGAAGTCTGACCAAATAACCTCGTGACCATCTGCAAGTGGCATACCACCGTTCAAGAATACTGCCTGAACGTATGACGCCACACCGACGGCGCCTACAAATGCAACGGCAACGTTAAACACACGCTTACGCAGGAGTGATAAAAGCACTGTAAGAATGATCGTAAGGATAAGACCTGCAATAATAACGGGACCTGCAACATCGTTGAGGTTGAAAGAAAGGTCTCGCGCATTGCTTGCCACCAGCTCAAGTGGGGCTACGACCAAGATAGTAAAGACAGTAAAGAAAGAGACAAGAAATGCGACACCAATACGACCCTTAGGTTTGAGGGTTCCCTCTTTTTGTTCCCTGAGACGAACAGCTTCTGCTGCAAGGATTTCTTTCATCTGAGTATTTGCAGTTTCTGCACCTTTGGCGTCAACCTTGTGAACTTTGCCTTCGACAATCTTATTGGCGTTCTCATCAATCTTAAGCAGACGGAAGAGCACCTTACGAGAGCGCCTAAACGCAACGCCAAGGACCGCAGAGAGTGCAACTACAACTGCTGCCAGCGCCTGGATGGTGTAGGTCATGACAGATGGGTCAACGTAAGCCTGCGCTGTTGCAGGCAGAAGAGCCCACCATACAAATGTCAGTACTGCGACAAAAAACGCTCCATGAAGGAAGGACGCGCTGCTTTGAATAGCGGCGCTGCAAGAGTTTCTCATGGTAGAAGTTGTTGTTTTAGTCACGAGAAACACCGTCCTCATCAGTTGTCTTTGTGGCGTCTTTAGTGGAGCTGTCCTCGTCGCTTTTCTCGGCGTCGTCTGCAGCGTCCGCAGCAGCGTTCTTCTTGGTAGTAGCGTTGTCTGCAACCTCAGCGGCAGCCTCTTCCTGGTGCGCCAAAATGCGCTCGAGGATGAACTTACCTGCGGCTTCTCCACCGTGGCCGAGATTAAAGATCATGTTGTTGCGAATCTCTTCAATCTTGTGCGACCAGCTGTCGGTCTCTTCAAGCATCTGCGCAACCGCATCACCCAGGCCCGAAAGGTCCTTAGGATCAAAGCTGCGGCCAATCTCGTTTCTGAGCGTAATGTCGCATGGATCCGAATGAATCTTGCTCCAGTCAGGGTTGTTCTCCTTCATTGCGGTATCAATGAAGACCGACGGCTTGAGCGTGGTAAACGAGAACTCCTCGGCAACACTCGACCAGTCAGTAAACAGCAGGTCAGCCGAAAGAACCGAAGTATTAGAGCTGAAGTCAGTCTCAAAGGAGAGCTCCTCTGGATCCGCGTCAGCATAGCGAGCAAGAATCTCATCCATACGGGCAGGATAACGCTTCAAATACTCTGGGTGTGGGCGAACCACAATACGCCAGCCGCGGCCCATGAGCTGCTCAAGCAAGCCGTCAAGGCAGCTATCCATCAAGTTGTCGTACTGCCACGAAGGACCAATCAACAACAGGGGTTTCTCGCCAGGTTTACGCTGGCCCAGATTCTGCTTCTTATAGTTCTGGATTGACCTGTCGAGAAGATCGTAGCCAATAGCAGGCTTTCTCTTTGATGGCGTGCCGTAGAACTTTTCGACCAGCTCAAGATCGTGCTGCTGATGAGGGCCAACGCAGAGAACGTCGTCGTAGTAGGTGTACTCGTTGCGCGTCGAGGTGACTGTCATGGAGGTCATGTGGTGGCACATGTACATGTACTCAGCATCTTTGCGCACGTAGGAGCGCTTCATGTAAGAGCTCTCCAGGTCACCGAGGGAGGTAACCACAACGTCGGCATCGAGCTTCATGAAAAGCGTGATGAGGCGACGCTGGCCCAAGTAATAAGGAATCAGGCGAGGCTGCTGTTTTGCCAGCTCAAAGACCTGGTCATTAGGGTCAGAGGTGACATAGTGGATGCGGATGTCCGAGTTTGCCAGCAGCCACTCAATAGCGCCCTGGAAGTATTTGTAGAAACCGCTTGACTCAGAATAGAAAACCAGGTGCTTGCCGATGGTGTCAAAGAAACGCTTGTAGTCCTCTTTTTCGCGGGCAGCATGAGGATCGCGCTGGAACCACTTGTGAGTGGACTTGGTTGCTGCGTCCATTGCCTCAAACTCGTCGCGAGCAGCGTTGAGATCGTCATAGTCAACCTGTTTACGAGGGTCAATGATAATGTTGCAGACAATCTGAACCAGGATTGAGAGAAGGTTTGAGCAAACCCAGTAGAATGCCATGCCACAAACAACGTAAACCGCAAGCACAAGCGACATTGCAATAGAGAGGCCGTTTGTGGTGTTCTTCTCGGCACGAGACTGTTCGCGCTGGAGTGGATTCAGCTTGTTGGATGCAAGGCCAAGAGCAACCGAGGACAGAGCTGCTGCAAGAGGCATAATCCAGGTGATGCCGCCGTCAATAATTGGGGTCATGCCCAGAAACTCTGTGCCGGGGGCACCGGAATCAGTGATGCCATGAATGACGTCTACCAGGCCAAACAGAATGACTACCTGGATGGCCAGAGGGATAAGGCTCAGCAGCGGGTGATAACCTGCCTTTTTGTTGAGCTCGTTGGAACGTTCCTCGATGGTCTCTCTGTCGCCGAAGTAGCGTGTCTTCAAGCGGAAGGTCTCGGGCATAAGACGCACCATAACAATGGAATTTTGCTGCGTCCAAAGCGCCAGAGGCATCAGGATGATTTTAGTTGCAAGGGTGAAAAGGAAGATTGCCGCCCACCAACTGCCGGTCAAGTCGTATGCGGGCTGAACGATAAGTGAAAAAACGTGCGCGAGCTGCTCCATATACAAACCTTCTACGAGAAAACTTCTACGAGAAAACTCTACAGAAGCCAATAAAACCTAAGACCTGAAAAACCAATGGAATCCATGGCAGGCTAAAAGAAAGCTACGGCATCTAAATGAAGTCTGCAGTATCTAAAGTTAACCTGAAGTATCCATTTGTGCATAACTGATTTATGGTATCAAAAAACGCTATTTATCGGCAGTTTAAAGCAAATAAACAAAATGGAATATCTTTGATTTGCATGGATAAAATTTATACATAAATTGTTCTTTTTCAAATCATTCTCTTAAAGTTACGTAGGCAATTGTCTTTCTCGTTAATCAAAATTTAACCCCTGAAATGGCATTTTATTTGATTTTGGGGTTGCAATCGCAGTTCTGCTGGCTAAAATACTCTCCATGTTATTTTTAATATTCGGCGCATTAGAGCGCTTTTGAAATGAGGAGATTCTATGCAGGCAAATCTGCAGGAGCTAAAAGAGACCTATTCGCGGCAGACGTATAGTGTGTTTTCGATCAACCGCCAGCAGAAGATTGCTGACTCCCAAGTTACTTTTTCGCTTGCTCATTCTGTTTTCATTATTCCTGTGTTTGGATCAGCTGAGATTACTATTGGCGGCAAAGAATTTATCTGTGAAGGAACCACAGTTGTGCACGCTCCTGCAGGTCAGACCGTAACGTATCGCACGCTCTATGGACGCTCATTTGACCATGTAAATATCTACTATGATGGCGTTCAAGGAGATACCAGCAGCCCAATCTTCAATGCATACGCATTTGATCCTCAGGGATTCGATCGTATTCTTGATAAGACACTTGACCTGGAAAAACTTAACACTACCCCATCGCTGGACAACCGTGTCGCGCAAATTGTCAACGGAACCGAACTCATCAAATCAATGTTCCTGCTCACCAACAGCCAAAAGGTCCAGGAAAGCATGGCCGAGGCTCGCACGTACATTGAGCTTCACTTTGCAGATCCAATTACCATTCCTGGTCTGGCTAAACGCTGTGGCATGAGTACTCAGCGCTTCTCCAACAATTTTGTCCAAACATTTGGCGTTCGCCCAATGACGTTCATCATTGCAAAGCGTCTTGACCATGCTCAGCAGCTGCTTCAATCTGGTCTATCTGTACGCGAGACCTCCGAGGCGGTTGGTTACAATGATCCGTTCTACTTCAGCAGGCTCTATAAGAAGCACATGGGCGTTACACCTCAGGACGTTCATGACAGCTATGAGGGAAATGTCCTGATTAAGTAGTTGCTGCTTAGGGTTACGAAATAGCTAAGCACAGTCTTTTTAGTACCAAAGTTAAGGGTCAGAACGTTCTGTTCTGACCCTTTTTGCATAATCAGGTTGTTATATTCATTTCTGTGAATACGTAATTTTTGAGCTTTAAATTATGTGCCTAAAAAGGTAAAAAACCCGTTTAGTTGGGGATGAAAATTGAAAATTAGCCGATTTATCCCCAACTAAGACGATTTTTTACCGCACTAAAAACTTTTATCTGGGCAAACGTTGTATGCAGAAAAATGAAAACCCCAACTAAACGCATTTTTTACCACTTGGAGACTTATTCGAGCGTTTTCCGAAGAATCTGAGGCATCCGCTGCCTACTTATCAGTCGTTTATCAACCTTCTTTGAGCGTCTCTACAAGAAACCAACGGCACGCAAGGCACAAAAAATCCCAGCACCCGAAGGTGCTGGGATTTTGAACTTGAAACTTTAAGAGCGATTAAGCAGCCTCAACAACTTCCTCGGAAGCGTTGTCTTTCTTAGCAAAGTGCTCAGCAACGTAACCAGTGATCAAAGGAGTCAGGATTGCAGTAACGATAACTGCAGCTGCTACCTGTGCGTTTGCTGTTGCAAGAGCAGCTCCGCCATACAGAGCTGGGTTAGCCTCTGCCATAGCAGCAGGTGTAAGTGCATTTGCACCTGCGCAGGAAGAAATAGCAACACCAGCAATACCAGTTCCGCCAGTTGCGCGATCAACAAAGTAGTTGATAAAGCCACCGCAAACGGAGCAGATAACGCCAAGCAGAATACCTGCAGGACCAGCCATGATGAGGGAATCGAACTTCATAGTAGTTCCCATAGCAAAGAAAGTCATAACAATAATTGCTGGCAGAGCGCTTGTGAGCATCTTCTTCATGGATGGGAAGAAGTTGCCAAGCAGAATACCAATAATAATTGGCAGAACTGCACCAAGCAAAGACCAGTTGATTGGCGACTGACCTGTTGCACCAAGAGCAAGCATGGTAACTGGAGGACCAACAACCAGCGTAGTAATTGCAACTGCACCCTGCTCATACTCGTTACCGTAGTCGGCCATCAGACCTGCGTACATGGAGTTGTTTGCTCCAGAGCAAGCAGCAAGGATGACCATAGAAGAAAGACCAAGCAGGTTGTCGTTCAGGAAGAACAGAACAGCAAGACCAAGAGCAACGCAGAATACAACCTTAGAAATGATGATGATTGCGCCGCGAAGTGCTGCCTTTGGTGCGCTCTTGAACGAAATAGTTGCGCCAACGCACAGCATAAAGGCGCCAACCAGAGCAGCCGTACCCTTAACGGTCATCGCTGCGGTAAAGCTGCCGAGCGTTGGGAATACCTCTGGGAAAAATGTGTTCATAAAAACACCAAGTAGCAGAGGAATCAGAATGTTTGCACCTGGGATGCGGCCCAGTGCTTTAAATGGGTGCTGAATAGAAATTGGTTCTTTTGTAGCCATCAACAATCACCTAGTCCATTACGATGCCGCCGTCGCAGTCGCCAACCTCACCGTTGACGAAGCTTGCAGCGTCGGAAGCAAAGAACAGTACCATCTGTGCAGGCTCAGATGCCTGTGCAGGACGACCAAGAGGAATGATGCCTACGACCTTCTTGTACTTCTCCTCATCGTTGGAGAGTGCAGTGGTCATATCTGTAATGGTGAAAGATGGGCAAACTGCGTTACAAGAAATGCCGTACTTGCCGCCCTCTTTAGCGATAGCCTTGGTAAAGCCGTTCATACCAGCCTTGGAAGATGCATAAGCAACGGTGCCAAGGAGGCCGCCGCCAATCTTGCCTGCGACGGAAGAAACGTTAACAATACGAGCGCCGCCACGGTCAATAAAGTGCTGCCACAGAGCGTGAGTTACGTTGTAAGTACCAGTGAGGTTGGTGTTGATGGTGTTGTTCCACTCTTTGTCGTCAACCTCGGTGAAAGGAACGGAGCTAATGCGACCAGCGCAGTTGATAAGAACGTTGACGTCGCCGCACTCCTCAAGAATCTGAGCAATGGTCTTCTTAACGCCCTCTGCGTCTGCAATGTCCATTGTGTAGAAGAAGTTACCCTCGCCAAGCTCCTCGACAAACTTGCGGCCAGTGTCCTCGTGACGAGAGCAAACGATTACGTGTCCACCTCCATCAACAATACCCTTGGAGATCTCAGCGCCAATACCAGCGCTTCCGCCTGTAACCAGAACCAACTTACCTGTAAAATCGAATGCCATGCTCTCTCTCCTTTTTTCATGAGCACAAACCATTGGAAAACAAATAAATTCTAGCCATATTCACATAATTTTCTATACAAAAAATATTTTTTAACCACAAATCCTATGGTCAATGCGTTAAAGGAAAATAATTTGCTTAAAATGTGACATAAATGACACATTAAATTTCACGTTCAACCTATTGGACATTTGTCTGCAAACTGAAGTCTTTTTCTTTCCTCAAAAATCTCAAAAGTTAGACATAGCTAACTTTTAGGAATACAATATGGCGAGAAACCCGTTGAGCTCGTAGCTCCAAACTCCTAACTCTTGGCCTCACGCTATCAGTTTCTTGCTTTCAGTCCCGTAGCTACCTGCTCTCATCTCTTTGAAGGAAGTCACTATGAAACATTGCTGCACGCATAACCCGGCAGTCGCAAACCCACACCCGCACGCCACCCGCAACCCTCTCCTAACCCGCAGGTCAGCGCTGGCCTTGTTTGGTGCGGGTTCCGCAGCAGCCATCGCCTCTCTCGCCGCATGCGCTCCACGCGATTCTGCAGCCAGCTCAAGCTCCGCGCAAAGCCAGAACTCCTCGGCTCCCCTTGTCTTGACCACTTTCACCGTCATTCAAGACATGGCTTCTCGCGTTGCAGGAGAGTTCTGCCAGGTAGAGTCCATCACCAAAGCCGGTGCCGAGATCCACGACTACGAGCCAACGCCTGACGACCTCAAGCGCGCGCAGAAAGCCCAGCTCATCCTCAACAACGGCCTGGGGCTTGAGCGCTGGTTTGAGCGCTTCGTCGACGACTCGCCTGCTCAGCGCGCTGACCTCAGCGAAGGCATCACCGCCATCCCCATCGCCGAGGGTGACTACCAGGGTCAGGCCAATCCGCATGCGTGGATGTCGCCCACAAACGGCAAGATCTACGTCGAGAATATCGTCCGCGCGCTCAGCAACCTTGTCCCTGACCACGCCAAGAACTTCGAGGCCAACGGCGACGCATACAAAAAGGAACTCGACAACATCTCCTCTCATCTAATCGAGGAGCTCAGCTCGATGCCGGAAAACCAGCGCACGCTGGTGACCTGCGAGGGAGCGTTCTCGTACCTGTGCCGCGACACCAACATGAAGGAACTCTACCTCTGGGCTGTTAACGCCGCTGATGAAGGCACTCCGCAGCAGATCGCAAAGGTCGTCGAGACCGTAAAAGCCCAGCAAATTCCTGCGGTATTCTGCGAGTCTACGGTAAGCCCCAAGGCAATGCAGCAGGTAGCCGACGAGACGGGCGCCACCCTCAAAACTGACGAGAAAAACATCTTATATGTTGACTCCCTCTCGGAAGCCGATGGCCCCGTTCCCACCTATCTTGACCTACTACAACACGACGCAGATGCAATCGTATCCGGTCTTATGGGAAGGTAGCGTTCTCAATGAATCTTTGTGTTTCGCAACTTTGCGCCTGGTACGAGAAAAAAGACCGCGAGAAACCCATTATTTATGACGTGAATTTCTCGCTAGCAACAGGAGATCTTTGCGCACTTGTTGGCGTCAATGGCGCCGGTAAATCTACGCTCTTCAAAGCACTGATGGACACCATCGCATGGGAGGGGTCACTTACTTGGGATCAGCAACCTCTTTCACAAGCACGTAAGCAGGGCAAAATCGCGTACGTCCCTCAAACTGAGGCAATTGACGCAACGTTTCCGCTGCTTGTAAAAGACGTTGTTATGCAGGGTAGATACGTCCATCAGGGTTGGATGCGCATACCATCCGCTCAGGACAAAAAGCTGGTTGCCCAAGCACTCGAACGCGTCAACTTGGCCGACCTTGCAGATCGACCACTTGCCCAGCTCTCCGGAGGACAAAGAAAGCGTGTTTTTGTAGCGCGCGGAATTGCACAAGCCGCTGAACTGATGTTTCTTGACGAACCATTTGCGGGGGTAGACGCTCGCTCTGAGGCCATCATTACCGAACAGCTCAATAACCTCAGTAAAGAAGGCAAAACATTGCTTGTTTCAATTCACGACATTAACCTAGCTCAGCAAAAATTCCCGCTTTGCCTGGTCATCAATAAAACCATCACCGCGCAGGGTCCTTCAAAAGAAATTCTTTCTGGAGACGCCCTCCTGCAGAACCTTGGAATTTCTGAAGACACCCACATTGAGGAGGTGCTCCATGCCTGAGGTAGATATTCTCCAATACGCATTCATGCAGCGAGCCCTCATCACCGGAATTGCAACCGCCATAGTCTGCGGGCTTTTGAGCTGCTGGATTACTCATATGGGATGGTCGCTCATGGGCGACGCCATCTCCCACTCTATTCTCCCGGGCGTAGTTATCGCTCACCTGCTGGGACTTCCTTATCTAGTGGGAGCACTTGTGTTTGCTCTTATTACCGTGGTGTTGGTCGGACAAGTCAAAAAGAGTCAAATCGTACGACCTGATACTGCTATCGGCATTGTATTTACTACGTTTTTTGCGCTGGGAACTGTTCTCATATCAAAGGTTCCAAGCCAAATCAACTTATCGCACATACTCTTTGGCAATCTTTTAGGAGTAACCACTCCCGATATGCTGCAAGTTATTTGCATCGGTCTGCCAATTGCAATTCTGCTTATCCTTAAAAATAAGGACCTGACCTTGCTTTCATTTGATCCAACACAGGTCCAAGCAATCGGCCTTTCTACCAAAACTCTCACTTCATTCTTACTTGTTGCCCTAGCGCTCGCGATTGTCATATCACTCCAGGCAGTTGGCGTTATTCTGTCCGTTTCGCTCCTTATTGTTCCAGGCGCCTGCGCGAGACTTCTTACTAATCAGATGCGCCATATGCTCTGGATTTCTCCTCTCATTGCTACGGTCAGCGTTTTAATTGGAATAACAGGCAGTTATTACCTAGATGCCTCTTCTGGAGGCATGATTGGACTGACCCTCGGCGTGGTTTTTTGCATCATTTTTATACTAAAGAGTTTTCCTAGGTTTACTTTTGGGCATATACTAGACAAGAACTAAGAAAGGAGGACCAATGCATACACTTAACACTTC
The DNA here is from genome assembly GCA_963544885.1 of uncultured Atopobium sp. Lineage (GTDB taxonomy): Bacteria > Actinomycetota > Coriobacteriia > Coriobacteriales > Atopobiaceae > Lancefieldella. The sequence continues at coordinate 10,543 of CAUUHE010000033.1, forward strand.
AAAAGCCCAGCTTACTCACGCGACTCGTGCGCAAAAACTTTTGCACAGGCAAGCATCAGCGGCATTAAGAACATCCATTGGTCTTATGGTCGGAGCTCTTCTTATTGCAATTGTCCATTAAGGCCCATCTCATAAATCACCCAGATTTGGCGAGAAAACCCCTCCTATTCAAAGGGTTTCTCGCTAAATTTTTATATAAGTGTTTGAACGAGAATACCCACAGAAACCGACGCAAGATTAGACAAGATTGAAAGTGTCCATGGAGCGTCGCTTACTCTTTTTACCTTGTAAATGAGACCTTCAACAACAATAACGGCCAGCTCAACCGCTATGACGCACGCCCAATACTGAGCGTCGTTAGCAACCACATTAACAAGGACACTTGTGATAAAAACAGCGATTGGATTGGTAAGCACCTGTGCAGCCACAACAATCAGCAGCGCGTGATTGTCTTTAACGCCAAGCGATTTTGCGACAATAAGCTCAACAGTAATAGTCAGAATCAGACAAAACGCAAATATCGGAATAATGGTTATCAAATACGGCAATAAAAATATTTGGTCTTCCATGCCATTAGCCTTCTACTTGTTTGTCTTCAGCGTCAAGTTTGTCTTTAGCCGCAGGATAGTCTTCAACTGAGAGTTTAACTTCACCTGTAAGCCCATCTTCAGTTGCAAGTTCTTCGGCCGGTTCGGATAGCTCTACCGTTAGAGCATCTTCCCCTGCAGTCTCAGCAACCTGCGCTGCTTGGAGCATGCGCTCGTGACCAAATGGTCCCGTAGCCACAGTGTCTTTGACCAAAGTCAGACTTACACCCAAAGCAAGCGCCGAAATCAGACTCATGACAGTAAGCACCAAAGGATGCTCCAAGCGAAGTCCCAAAAGCGCAGGTAAAGCGCCTATCGCCAAAGAGAAGCTGGCCAAGCCAAATGCGGTTCCCTTTGCTTCGTGCAAAATATTAGCCAAAGAAGCCAGCGTGATCGCCATTGTAAAATTAAAGAAAAACACAGCTAGGAGGCCCATAAGAGGCATCTCCCATGAAGGAACAAATAAAGTAGCTGCGGCAATGAGCGAGAAAATAGCTGTAGTTCTAAAACCAATACGGTCGGCAACCATTCCGCCAAGGGCTTTACCTGCAAATACACCAAGAATGCTCAAAGCCAACAGGAGCATTTCGCTCTTCCAAGGAAACGCCATGACTATGCCGGTGTAGCTTCTGAGCGCAACCACAAAGCAGAGCAAGAAGATTGCAAGCAAAGTGCGAGAAGAAAACTCAGGAATGGCAAAGGGAACGTTATGTATATTCCAATACTTTTTATTAACTTTTTGCACCACTCGGGTAATGCTTGCGCATAAGAACAGCAAGACAAGCAGGGAAAACGCAATCTGAAGTCTTCCCATTTGAGCACTTTGTGTGCCTAAAAAGACTCCAATTGCACCAGTTGCAATAAAGATTCCCGAAGGTCCTGCATGTTTTTGCGAGATATTAAGGACGCTCAGTCCACCTGCACTATGAAAGAGCGCGTTTCCAATCGCAAGCAAAAGAATCGCAGGCCACTCGAGAAGGGCTATAGGGACCAGAGAAAGAATAACTCCAGCGCCCACTAAAGCATACGAAAGTAAGGCGGCATAGGAGTTCTTATCCAGCTGATCCAGTACAATGCCTATAGGGAGCTGCAGGGTAAAGGCAACTATGTCATACAGTAAAATACTTAGCGCAACAACTTCCATCGAACCTTGGCCAGACTCTCCCAACACTCGGCTTACCGCGCAGAGCATGGTAGACACGCATGCAAAGTCAACTACAAAATGGCACAACGCAAATGCAAAAGTAGTGACTTCTTTTTTGGGGAGAAGTTCCTGTGTTGTGGACAAGGTTTTACCTGCGACGCCTTATGATCATAATGAAGCCAATTACTGCCACAAGAGTAGAAACTGCAGCCATGGCTAAGAAGCTAGATGATCTACCGATTCTTGGCGTAGAAATAACATCAGCTTTTGCGATAACGGGAAACGCAATTGTCATAACAAAAGTGCTGGCAGCAAGCGCGATTTTTTGGGCTGAACCCAAACTAGAACGTAGATGACGATACAGTGACATAGTACCTCCTTCATCAACTTTTTAATATTTTACCAGCACACACGCCGCGTTCCAAATGTACTTCCGTAAACGGCATAAAAAAGCGCCCGACGAATGTGAACTGCCTCCCATTTTTGTGTCCAAGAAATGGGAGGCAGTTCATATGCGGGTGATTATGATTCTGTAGCGTGTTAGCGTCGGCTTTTAGGCCTGGCGCACAAAATAGCGCAGCTTTGGTAGGTTCTGCTGAAGAATTGACATGTTCCTAATCAAGATAACCAGGCAGCTAGGCGGCCGCACTACCCGATATTCATCTCTGTGCATAAACTTAACCTAATATGCCAGAAAATGAATAGCGTCATATAAAAGATTTAACTATAGGTAAATTTCGTACCTAAGGAACACACCTAAGTCAGATATTCTGCTCAATTGCGGGCATATTACACTTCTAAG
>CAUUHE010000034.1:0-12809 GCA_963544885.1 uncultured Atopobium sp.
ACGCGCTTTGCATCCATGCGCTCAAAGCTCTTGGCGAGAAGATCGCGCACTTCTGAGTCGATCTGACCTGCAGCATCATGTTCTTCTCGCCAGATAAGTGCGTCTTTTGTAAGCAGCGCGTAGTTGATGCCGCGCAGCGTGAGTGCATCAAGCACTACGTTTGAGGTGATGTTGCGCGCGTCCACAACGTCCATCATGTCATTCCAGCGCTCAAGCGGAATTTTGGGCTGACGCTGCGCAAAGGTGGCAGCTTCTGCATAGCCATTCTCGCGATAGTTGTAAAGCGCTGAATCTGTGTACACCAAACGGGCACCACAGCAATGTGAGGCAATAAGGAAGGGGTTATCTACCCAGCCTGCACCAGGGACTTCTTTGAAGCTGATGTTGTTCTGGGTCAAGAATTCTTTGCGATAGAGTGCTGTCCAAATGGCAGGGTGGTGCAACAGAAGCTGAGCCATCTGGTCAATAGAACAAGGCAGCTGCTTGGGTTTGACGCGGCCCTTATAAGCGCATGGAATCCTGTGCTCGGTAAAACCAGCTCCATTCTTTACCTGCGCTTTTACTCCCGCACGGCCATTTTTCTGGTTACCAAACACGCGCCAATAGGCAGAGCGGGCAATATCTACCTGGTCTTCTCCACCGTTTGCCTGGATAAGATCAACAAGCTCTTGAATCATGGTTGGCTCAAGGTAATCGTCAGGCTCAACAATACCCACCCATGAGCCGTGAGCTGCGGCAATTCCACGATTACATGTTGCTCCGTAGCCCTCATTTTCCTTGTCAATGATGACAATGCGACCATCACGGGCAGCGTATGCTTCCAAAAGAGCTAAAGACGAGTCAGTTGAGCCATCGTTTAGGCAGATAATCTCCAGGTTTGTGTAGCTCTGTGATTGAATACTTGCCAGGCATTGCTCCAGATAGTCTGCAACGTTGTATATGGGCACAACAAGAGAAACCAAAGGTTGGTGGTTTTGAGCGTGACTCATCTAAACTCCTTTTGATTGCTGCTTTATACTATATAGGCATCAACTCACTCACGAAGTCACATTTTGAGGAAATATGAAGCGCACCACCCTTGTCATAGTCACCTTTAAACGCCAGGAACTGCTTTCCAACCTGCTCAATTCCATTACGCAGCTCACGCAGGCTCCATGGCGCATCATTGTTGTGGACAACGAAAACTCTTCTGAGACAGCCTCGCTTGTGTCGGAGTTTTCGGAGACGGTCAAAACCACGTGGGGAGAAACCACTGATGATCCTGACGCTCATGGTGGCACTAATCGCGTGTGTTACGTCCCTATGGAGCAAAACACTGGAGGCTCCGGCGGCTTCTCTGAGGGTGTGCGCGTAGGTTATGAGCTGGGTGCCGAGTGGTTCTGGGTTATGGACGATGACGTAGCTGTGCTGCCTGATGGTCTTGATAAGCTTGACGCATGGTCAGATAAGGCTGAGGTTATCCAAGGTCAGCGCTACGACTTTGATGGTGGTCCTTTCTTCTGGCAGTATCGCTTTAGCACCGCCCTGGGCATCTACAATCCGCTGGCAAAGGCTGGCTTTGACGGTGTGCCTTATCGCGAGTGCAATGTGATGTGCTTTGAGGGCGCCTGCTTTAAGCGCTCTGTGGTGCAGAAGATTGGCCTACCTGACGCGCGCTTCTTTATCTATTGGGATGACGCCTTATATGGCTATTTGGCCAGCAAGGTAACGCAGCCTATTTTGATTCCAGACTTTGTTCTTTCAAGATGTCGAGAAGTTCCTGGTCAGAGTATTGGTTCTGTGCGTCAGCTTAATTCAACCTCTGATATGACGCGCTATTACATCACACGTAACCGCGGCTATATTGCCCGTTACTTCCAGGTTCACGGTGATTACAACCCTGTGCTCTTTGGTGTTGGTACCGCTCTGACCTTTGCAAAAGAGATTATTCGACTCATTTTGGTAGACAGAGCGCACTTCTCGTCTGGCCTTTCTCGCCTTATAAAGGGCTGGAAGGATGCACGCCTTATCTATAAAGACGCAACCTGGCGCCCACAGCCTCCACTAGACTAGCCATCAAAGCCGGCATTTTGTGTCGGCTTTTTTAGTCCCCAAATGCTCAACACAAGTGAGTACTGAGGGACGAATTGTGGCGCATTTGTGAAAGGCGACGAATGCCTACTTACAAAAAATCGAATTATTTTATGACCATTAATAAATTTTGTAATTAGCGAAGTTTCTAGCTAATTTTCTACCTGCAGAGATATTGGCTGCCGCAACGTGTCAATACATAATTTTGTATTCGTGTGGAAATTTCACAATATATTGTTATAGTTCTCGAACCCAAACACTATAACTTGTGGCATAGTAGTTTCCATCACACAAGCGGGTTCCCAACTACTTCGCTTAGGCAAAAGCTTAGAAACCGCAGTGATAATCCAATTAAACACGCATGAAAGCGTTGCTTTCACCAACGTTTGTTCAAGGAGTTTGCACATGAAGATTATCAAGCGCAATGGCTCAGAGGTCACCTTCGAGGTTGAGAAGATTGTTAACGCAATCGCTAAGGCTAACGCAGAGGTCCCTGAGGATCAGCGCCTGACTGAGCGTGAGATTCAGTTTGCTTCTCTCAACGTTACCGATGAGTGTGAGAAGGCTGGACACACCGTCACCGTCGAGGAGGTTCAGGACCTTGTCGAGGATCAGCTCATGGCTCTTGACCGCTTTGAGGTTGCTCGTAAGTACATCATTTACCGCTACATTCAGAACCAGAAGCGTCACAAGAACACCACCGATGACAAGATTCTGTCTCTGATTGAGTGCAACAACGAGGAAGTCAAGCAGGAGAACTCCAATAAGAACCCTACCGTTGTTTCTGTTCAGCGTGACTACATGGCTGGTGAGGTTTCTAAGGACCTCGTTCAGCGTGAGCTCCTTCCAGAGGATATTGTTGCTGCTCACAACGAGGGTCTTATCCACTTCCACGATTCCGATTACTTTGCACAGCACATGCACAACTGTGACCTCATCAACCTTGATGACATGCTGCAGAACGGCACTGTTATCTCCGGTACTCTGATTGAGCGTCCACACAGCTTCTCTACGGCATGCAACATTGCAACTCAGATTATTGCTCAGGTAGCATCCTGCCAGTACGGTGGTCAGTCTATCTCCCTGGCACACCTTGCTCCTTTTGTTGACGTTTCTCGTAAGAAGATTCGCAAGACCGTTATGGAGGAGATGAACTCCGTCGGTGTTGAGCTCTCTGCTGAGCAGCTCAACGAGATGGTTGAGAAGCGCCTTCGTGACGAGGTTTCTCGTGGCGTTCAGACCATTCAGTACCAGGTTGTCACTTTGATGACCACCAACGGTCAGGCTCCTTTCATCACCGTCTTCATGTACCTCAACGAGGCAAAGAATGAGCAGGAGAAGCAGGACCTTGCACTCATCATTGAAGAGATGCTCCGTCAGCGTTACCAGGGCGTAAAGAACGAGGAGGGTGTCTGGATTACTCCTGCATTCCCTAAGCTCATCTACGTTCTTGAAGAGGACAACGTTTACGAGGATTCCAAGTACTACTACCTCACTCAGATGGCTGCAAAGTGCACCGCTCGCCGTCTTGTTCCTGACTACATCTCTGAGAAGAAGATGAAGGAGTACAAGCTTTCTAAGGGCGAGAAGGAAGGCGAGGGCGATACCTTTACCTGCATGGGTTGCCGTTCCTTCCTGACTCCAGACCGTTCTGGCAATGGCTTCAACAACGTTGCTCGTGCTAAGAACTATGAGCCAAACAAGCCTAAGTACTATGGCCGCTTCAACCAGGGTGTTGTAACCATCAACCTTCCTGACGTTGCTCTTTCTGCTGGTCGCGATATGGACAAGTTCTGGAAGATCTTTGATGAGCGTCTTGAGCTTTGCCACCGCGCACTTCGCGCTCGTCACGATCGCCTGAAGGGCACCCTGTCTGATGCTGCTCCTATTCTTTGGCAGTACGGCGCACTTGCTCGTCTGGACAAGGGTGAGGTCATCGATCCACTGCTCTACGGCGGATACTCCACCATTTCCCTTGGTTATGCAGGTCTGTATGAGTGCGTTAAGGCTATGACTGGTCACAGCCACACCGATAAAGAGGCAACTCCATTTGCTCTCCAGGTTATGCAGCACATGAACGATAAGTGCACCGAGTGGAAGGAAGCAGAGGATATCGATTACTCCCTCTACGGAACTCCTCTCGAGTCCACTACTTACAAGTTTGCTAAGGCACTTCAGCGTCGCTTTGGTGTTATCCCAGGCATTACTGACAAGGGCTACATCACTAACAGCTACCACGTCCACGTCGCAGAAGAGATTGACGCATTCCAGAAGCTCCAGTTTGAGTCTGAGTTCCAGCGTCTTTCCCCAGGTGGAGCAATCTCTTACGTTGAGGTTCCTAACATGCAGGACAACATCGAGGCTGTTCTCAGCGTCATGCAGTTCATCTATGACCACATCATGTATGCAGAGCTCAACACCAAGTCTGACTTCTGCCAGGAGTGCGGTTATGACGGTGAGATTCAGATTGTCGAGGAGGACGGTAAGCTGGTTTGGGAGTGCCCACACTGCGGCAACCGTGACCAGACCAAGATGAATGTTGCTCGTCGTACCTGCGGCTACATTGGTACCCAGTTCTGGAACCAGGGCCGTACTCAGGAGATCAAGGACCGCGTCCTTCACCTCTAAGATTTATGTACTAGACAAACGAGCAGAAGAGCGCTTTGGCCCTTCTGCTCGTTTTTATTATCTCTATCAGGTAACATCCAAAATATGTGGAAGTTACCCATCAAAGGTTATGTATGAACTATTCAAATATTAAGTTTTCAGATATTGCAAATGGTGTTGGCGTAAGAACAACTCTGTTTGTTTCAGGCTGCCGTCTGCACTGTGAAGGCTGCTTTAATTATGAGGCGTGGGACTTCAAGAGCGGCGGAGAGTTTACTCCAGAAGTTGAGCAAGAGATCATTGACTCCCTTGCACCTGTCTATATCAACGGTCTTTCCATCCTTGGTGGAGAGCCTTTTGAGCCAGAAAACCAAGAAGGCCTTGTTGAGTTTGTCGAGAAGGTCAGAGCTACCTACCCGCAAAAGAGCATTTGGATGTATTCAGGTCACACCTGGGATCAGCTGACCGAGGGAAAGTGGCACACAGAGTACACTGATTGCATTCTGTCTTGTATAGATGTTCTGGTAGATGGCCCATGGGTTCAGAGTCTCCACGATATTACCTTGCGTTTTAGAGGCTCTTCCAACCAGCGTCTTATTGATGTCCCTAAAACACTGGCCTCAGGAGAGGTTACCCTTTGGTCCGACGGACCAATGCTGAGCTCTCGAGAGATGTAAAAGCTGCTTATCGCATTAAAAAGCCCGCGTCTGCGGGCTTTTTCTTAAGTACGTTTTATGGAGAGAGCCTTAGCTTTCTGAAGGGGTTTGGGGCTCTGCGGGTTTCTCGCCAAGCTCGCTGATAAAGATTGCAACAAAGATAACAATAAAGCCAAGGAAGATTGTGGGGGTAATAACCTCAGCAAGGAAGATCACGCCAAAAACTGCTGCAAAAATACTGTCCAGAGAAATTATTAGTGAGGCCTGAACAGGAGTAACTGACTTCTGTGCGCGGTTCTGCAAAACACCAGTCAGTGCGGTTGCAATAAGAGTGATGTAGGCGAGGGCAACCCAGGCATTTATGGGCAGTGCCGCAAAATTGGGAACCGTTTCAAAGCAAAGCGCGTAGGCAAGGCAGGGAAGGGCGCTCACGCCAAGCTGCACCACCGTAAGTGTGATGATGTCGTATTTGTGAGCAAGCTCGGCAGTAAGCACAAAAACGAAGGCAAAAATAATGGCTGAGAGCAATGTCATCTGCTCGCCCAAGCCAAACGAGAACGAAAAATCAGTGCCCAGTGAGATAAGACCAATGCCAGCTACGCATAAAAAGGCTGCAAAAATACTGGTTCCATGAGGTTTTTTCTTTGCAATGAGCCAGTTTACAAACGGAATCATCGCGCAATAAATTGATGCAATAAAAGCAGCTTTACCTGCAGTGGTATAAGCAAGAGCTCCATTTTGGAACAGAAATCCTAGACCGTTAAGAACGCCTAAGAGCACGCCGTATTTGATATGTGTGACATTCAAGTGTTCTTTAAGTTTTTTTCTAAAGATGATGGCAACAATACCTACGGCAAAGACAAAACGTAAGGTCATAAGCCAAGCTGCCGAGATATAACTAATTGCATCTTTGATAACGACAAATGACCCGCCCCAGATAAGTGCGCAGATAAGAAGAGCAAACTTCCATACAAGCGTAGAAGAAGTATCTAGTGTGAGTCCGGAAGAGTTTCTAGTAGAAAGATCTGATGATGCCACGCGCTATCCATTCCCGTCGAAGGTAAAAGTTAAGGTATAGGTAGTGATTTGAGAAAATCAAACGCGTGCAAGTATACGTGATTTTGCACTTGAAGCGCCCCACAAGCAGCATAAAAATGAGATTAGAAGTATACTCACATCTGCAAGAAAAATAAGTGTGTGCGATTGTTTTATGCAAGAAGATATTTCAAGGAGACTCGTATGTCCAACTACGTTCTGACCTGTTGCTCTACGGCCGATGTAAGTGAGAAGTACCTTCAGTCACGTGATGTGAAATACGTATATTTCAACTACGAGCTTGATGGTGTTCAGTGCAAGGATGACTTTGGTCGCACTAATTCACCAGATGACCTCTATAAAAAGATGCTTGCAGGCGCTGAGTGCCGTACTTCACAGGTATCAATTGGTGAGTACATGGCTTTCTGGCGTCCTTTCCTTGAGGAGGGCAAAGACGTTCTTCATGTTTCGTTGAGTTCTGGCGTTTCTGGAACGTATGAGTCTGCTTGCCAGGCAAAGGTAGAAATTGAGCAGGAGTTTCCTGACAGAAAGATTGAGGTTGTCGATTCTCTTCAGGCATCTTCTGGCTATGGTTTGCTGGTAGACGGTCTTGCCGATAAGCGTGATGAGGGCCTGTCTTTTGACGAGGCGGTTGCATGGGCTAAAGAGGCTCGTCATCGCGTGTATGGATGGTTCTTCTCCACAGATCTGACCTTCTTTGTTCGTGGTGGTCGCATTTCCAAGACAGCTGGTCTTCTTGGCGGCATGCTTAACATTTGTCCTGTTATGGATATTGAGGCCGACGGTTCTTTGGCTGTTAAAGAGAAGGCACGTGGCAAAAAGAAAGCAATCGCTCGCGTAGTTGAGATCATGACTCAAACTGCAGAGCAGGGCAGTGCTTACGCACGTAAAGTGTTTATCTCTAACTCTGAATGCGCCTCTGATGCCCAGGCTGTCAAAGAGCTTATTCAAGAAAAGCTTCCACAGACCGGTGATATCAACATCTTTACCATTGGCGCAACTATTGGTGTTCATACTGGTCCTGGAACTGTTGCAACATTCTGGTGGGGAGAAGAACCTCGCGCTTAAGATGTTGTTCGAGTAGGTAGGAAAGGTCTTTAGTCATGGTTAATTTTGAGTACGTTGTACCTACTCAAGTGGTTTTTGGAAAAGATACTCAACTTCGTGTGGCAGAGCTTGTCTCTGCTCACGGAGGTACCAAGGTGCTGGTGCATTTTGGTGGCAGTCACGTGGTAAAGAGTGGCTTGCTTAACCAGATCCACCAGCTTCTAAGCAATGCGGGAATTGCTTTTGTTGACTGTGGTGGAGTTGTCCCTAATCCTCGATTAGAGCTTGCAGAAGAAGCTGTAGAGCTGGGCAAACGCGAGGGTGTTGACTTTATTTTGGCCATCGGTGGCGGATCTGTCATGGATTCTGCTAAGGCGATTGCATATGGCCTGGCCAATGAAGTTTCTCTTGAAGACCTCTATTTGCATAAGGTCAGTGTTTCAAAGGCAGTTCCTCTTGGTGTTATTTCTACTATTGCAGGAACTGGATCTGAAACCTCTGATTCTTCCGTCATGAACATTACGCTGGCTGATGGCCGTGTTCTTAAGCGTTCTTATCACCATCAGAGCGGCCGTCCTTGCTTTGCCATCATGAATCCAGAGCTCACCTATTCCGTGAGTGCTTATCAGACGGCATCAACAGGCGCCGACATCATGATGCACACCATGGAGCGCTATTTTACGCTCGAGAAGGACGTGGCACTCACTGACGAGCTAGCCGAGGGGCTCTTACGCACCGTAAAAGAAGCTGTCTTGATTGCTGTCAAAGAACCAGAGAATTACGCTGCACGTGCAGATTTGCTCTGGGCATCGTCGCTTTCTCACTGCGGACTTACCGGAACTGGTCGCGTAAGCGATTTTGCTTCTCATGCAATCGAGCATGAGCTGAGCGCAAAGTATGATGTAGCTCACGGTGCTGGTCTCACGGCTATTTGGGCAAGTTGGGCTCGCTATGTTATGAGCCAAGATCCAGAGCGCTTTGCGCAGTTTGCGGTTAATGTTTTTGGAGTTCAAAATAACTTCCATAATCCAACCGCTACAGGCCTTGCGGGAATCGAAGCTTGGAATCAGTGGTGTCATGCAATTGGTATGCCAACCTCCCTTGCCGAGCTTGGAGTAGACCCTTCGGAAGAGGACATTCTCCAGATGGCAAAAGGCACTATTGATGCTCGCGGTGGAGATCATGCGGGCAACTTTATGCAGCTTAAAACAGCAGATGTTCAACAGATTTTAAGAATGGCTCTAAAGTAAAGTTTCTCAAGGTAAATTTTGTTTCATTGCGGGTATTATTACTACATACGAAGTTACTGAGCTAAAAGCTCAAATATACGGAAGGAAGATTCATGAGCGGTTTTGTTAAGGCAGACAATGTTTTTGTAAACCAGAACGCAGCGAGCCGTAATGATGTCCTGCGTTTTATTGCCGATAAAGCACTGAAAGCTGGCGTAACTGACGATGCAGACGCTGTTTACAATGCTTTTTTGGCTCGCGAGGAAATGGGCGAGACCGGCATGACTGACGGTTTTGCAGTTCCACACGCAAAAGATGCTGCTATCAAGGACGCAGCTGTCTTTGTCTTCAAGAACAGCACCCCTCTTGAGTGGCCTTCTTTTGACGAGAAGCCCGTTGATGTTGCCATTGCACTGCTTGTCCCAGATGGAGAGGCTGGCACCACTCACATCAAGCTTCTTTCTAAGACTGCTGTTCTTCTGATGAGAGATGAGTTTAAGTCTCTGCTTCGTGGCTCTAATGATCAGGAAGCTATTGCTCAGGCTATTAACGAGGGCATTAGCGAGGAGTAGGGTTTCTCGCCAGATTATAGAGGGCTTGGCAAGTACTTCCTGCAACAGTTTAACTGGGTAAAATTTTGGACACTCAAGCACAAACTTGAGTGTCCTTTTTTGTGTAAAAAGGCGTACACTTGTACTAGTTTTAGTCGAGAAGGGAGTCAGATGTTTACACCATGTACTGACAAGCGCGTTGCTGTCTTTTTTGCCGATGGTTGTGAAGAGATTGAGGGACTGAGCGTTGTTGATGTCCTGTATCGTGCAGGTATTCCCTGTGACAAAGTGTCTATCTCTGATTCCTTGAGCGTGACTTCATCTCACCAGGTTACCTTTCTAACAGACAAGCTACTTAGTCAGGTCTCGTTTGATGATTACAGCATGTTGGTGCTTCCTGGAGGTCTTCCTGGAACTACTAATCTTGAGGCTTGTGAGCCACTTATGCAGGCAGTTGATGCGTTTGCGGAAGATGGCCGTGCGCTTGCTGCAATCTGTGCTGCTCCTTCAATTTACGCTAAGCGTGGATTGCTTGCGGGTAAGAAGGCTACATCTAATCCAGGCTTCCAGCATTTTCTTTCAGAGAATGGCGCCAATCTTTCGCAAGATGCGGTTTGTGTTGATGGTTCTTTTATTACCAGTCAGGGTGCGGGAACCGCTCTTAAGTTTGGTCTTGAGATTGTTCGTTATCTTGTAGGTAATGACGTGGCAGAAAAAGTTTCTAAAGGCATTGTGCTTATCTAGACCATGGCGCCTTCTCAAAAACAGTACCTGGTTATTGATCTAAAGAGTTTTTACGCATCGGTTGAATGTGTTGAGCGAGGCCTTGATCCCATGAAGGCCAAGCTTGTTGTGGCAGATCTTACTAGGACAGAAAAGACAATCTGTTTGGCTGTTTCACCGGCGCTTCGTGCGCTGGGTGTTCCTGGACGTTGCCGTGTTTTTGAGATTCCTAAAAACCTTACTTATGAGGTAGCTCCTCCTCGCATGGCTCTGTATGTGGAGCGCTCTGCAGACGTTTATTCGGTGTATCTCAAATACATTGCACCAGAAGACATCCACGTTTACTCCATTGACGAGGCATTTATTGATGTAACACCGTACTTATCGCTTTATGGATGTACGGCAAGAGAGTTGGGCGAGAAAATCCGTGCAGACGTAGCAAAAACCACGGGCATTCCTGCTACTTGTGGTTTAGGTCCTAATTTGTATCTAGCAAAAATTGCACTTGATATTACGGCAAAGCATAGCCCCAACTTCTTTGGTGAGCTTGATGAAGAATCGTACAAGCTTAAACTCTGGAACCATAAGCCCTTAACTGATTTTTGGCATATCGGCGCAGGTATTCAAAAGCGTCTTGCGGCAATGAATATTCACACCATGGGCCAGCTTGCTACGGCTCCCACAGAGCCTTTGTATAAAGAATTTGGTGTTGATGCAGAAATTCTTATTGATCATGCGTGGGGTATTGAGCCAACAACCATTGCAGATATTAAGGCCTATAAGTCTCAAAGTCATTCTGTCTCAACGGCACAGGTCTTTGATCACAACAGAGATACAGAGGGCGCGCGTCTTATCTTTAAAGAGATGGTTGAGGCGTTGTCTTTAGAGCTTGTAACGCAAAAGCTGGTTTGCTCTTCTATTGGCATCTATATTGGCTACTCGGCAACAGAGAGCCAGATGGAAGAGCTGAGGCAGACGGGGGATTATAGGAGCTGGAGAAGACATATTCCCTCCAGCAGTGGCACTAGGAAGCTCTCTTATCCTACTAACTCTAGAGATGAGCTTATGGCAGAGGTTTTGTCTTTCTTTGACGAGCGCGTAATACCTTCAGAAAGTGTGCACCGCGTGGGTCTTACCTTCGGAAACACTCAAGAAGAAACGGGCTCAGGTATTCAGACTTCTCTTTTCCAGGACAACACTGTTTTAGAAAGAGAACGCCAGCGTCAAGATACTATCAATGCCATAAAGAAAAAGTTTGGTAAGAATTCTTTGCTCAAAGCTATGGACTTGCTCCCCGAAGCAACTGCACGACAGAGAAACGCTCAGATTGGAGGACATCGTAGTGGAGAAGAAACCAATGAGGCCTAAACAGGGTTTCTCGCCAGCAGAAGCTAGCGTAAAAGAGGATGCGTTTGCAGCGCAGATGCACTACGGACACCCTCGCATGTCGCGAGCAAACAGGGCAAAAATATTTATGCCTTTTGATGCTCTGAAAGGTTTACGAGAAGCCTTGGCAGAAAGAGAACAAGAAGCTCAAGACCATATAAAAGACTTTCATGACTTACCACACTGGTCATAGGTTTATACGATAAAATAGACAGGTCGTATAAAGAAATCGAGGAGGTTTCATGAACCCCAAAGCAAAAATTGCCATCCCAGCAATTGTGGCTCTCATTTTTATTGTCATTGATTTTGTTGCACCTGTTCAGTATCTCAGCTATTTCCACACGGTATTTAACTTTGCAACTCGTCAGACAAATCCCATCTCTCTGATTCTTGCACGTATTACCTATATTATTTTCCTGTGCTATCTTTTTGCTGCGGTTTCAGGTCTTTTGAGGGGCTTCCGTCCTCGTCTTAGGTGGGGTCTTTCCATTCTCTCTGTAGTTGGTTTGACTTCCGCACTTACCGAGCTCTCTGTGATGATTTCTATCAGCCAGGCGGTAAACTTCACCACCCTTATTCTTAACATCATGATTGTGGGCTTCTTGTTCCTCACGGCTCTTCTTGCACTTCTCATTTGGGTTCGTGCTAAGAAAGAGTTTGACCAGCGTCAGGCTGATCTTGAGGAGGAAGAGGTTGTTGTTTCTCCAATGCCTCTTGCTACCGAGGGCGCAGAGGTTGCTCCTGTAGTTCCTGTAACTGCAGAGGCTGCAGCAGCACCTGCTCCAGAAGCAACCGTCACAGCCGTTGCACCTGAGGCTCCTGCAGCTCCAGCGGCTCCAGCAGCTCCAGCAGCACCTGAGGCTCCACAGGAGTAACTGTTCACGCACTCTCTTCTTGTTTGGAGGATTCTTCTCATAGGAGAAACGTATGTCTTTTGTTGAATTTAAAGAGGTAACAAAGACGTATACCATGGGCTCCGTCAAGGTACACGCTGTCCATGACATGAACTTCTCCATAGAAGAGGGCGAGCTTTGCGTAATTGTTGGCCCATCAGGTGCCGGTAAAACAACTGTCTTAAATATGCTCGGAGGTATGGATACCTGTACCTCCGGGTCTATTTATTTAGACGGAAAAGAAATTGGCGGGCTTTCGGAAAAAGAAAGAACGCTCTATCGCCGTCATGACATTGGCTTTGTTTTCCAGTTTTACAATCTTGTTCCTAATCTCACTGCAAAAGAAAACGTTGAGCTTGCTTCTCAGATTTGTCTTGACCCTATGCAGCCAGAAGATGCACTTCGAGCTGTTGGTCTTGAGCATCGTATGGATAACTTCCCAGCTCAGCTCTCCGGTGGAGAGCAGCAACGCGTTTCTATTGCACGCGCTTTGGCAAAGAATCCGCGTCTTCTGCTCTGCGATGAGCCAACAGGTGCGCTGGATTATAAAACAGGAAAGCAAATTCTTAAGCTCTTGCAGGATATGTGCAA
>CAUUHE010000035.1:0-12796 GCA_963544885.1 uncultured Atopobium sp.
CATAGAGCAGACTCCTTTTTGCTGTAGATAAACCAGAGGTTTATGGAGTACCTGTTCCTGTTCCAGTACCTGTTCCAGTACCTGTTCCGGTACCCGTGCCAGTGCCCGTACCGGTACCTGGTGTGGCTGGAGTAGTAGGAGTGGTAGGAGTAGTGGTGGTATCGTCCTCTTCCTCCTCCTCGGTAGTCTCCTCCTCTTCCTCTTCGTCGTCATCTTTCTCATTTTGCTTAGCATTAGCGGAGCCACCAACAAATTTCCAGTAACTATTAGGCTTGTAAGCAATAGTTTCAGTGGTCTTTGGGAACTCAGCGCGAGCAACGCCAGAGAGAGCTGCGTTCATGTAGTACGCCCATACGTACTGTGCAGTAACAAAGGTAGAGGACTCTCCGCCGCCGATAATAACAGGGTCACGACTATCTGGATATCCACACCAAGCAACTGTTGCAAGCTGTGGGGTATAGGCGCAGAACCAAAGGTCCTCGGAGTTATCGGAAGTACCCGTCTTACCTGCAACTGGTTGGTTGAAGGTCTTCAGGTTGTAGGCATAGCGACCAGTACCAGAGGTAAGAACGCCGCTCAGAACATCGGTAGCAGCTGCAGCAACAGCAGGACTAATTGCCTGAACTGGGTTGTCCTTGTGCTCGTAGATAACGTTGCCATTACGGTCTTCAATGCGCGTAATTGCAACAGCATCACGACGAACACCGCCTGCAGCAAGGGTTGCAAATGCGGTGCACTGCTCAATAGGGGTTACGCCCTGAGAACCAAGAGTGGTAGACAGGTATGGCTGTAGCTGTGTGCGAATACCCATGGCATAGCACGTCTGAAGGATCTTATCGATACCAATAGCTTCAGCAACCTGTGCGTAAACAGTGTTGGACGAGTAAACCGTACCTTGACGTAGGGTAATTGCACCGTAGCTGTAGTTACCTGCGTTCTTAACCAACCAGGTTGGTGTAATTTGCATAGGGGAGTTGCCGTTAAGAACAATCTCTGGGTTCATGCCCTCAGAAAGGGCTGCTACCAGCGTATACATCTTAAAACTGGAGCCCATCTGACGGTTACTACTGGTTGCAATGTTGTACTGACTCTTTGAGTAATCCTGTCCGCCTACCATTGCTTTAATGTAGCCAGTTTGAGGATCAATGGAAACCAAAGCAGCGCCCAGGCGAGGGTTGCCAAGCTCAGCAATACGCCTTCTAGCTGCCTCATCAGCATCTTTCTGAAGGTCAGGATCAAGCGTAGTGTAAACGCGCAATCCACCCTGAAGAATGGTATCGCTATCAAAGTCTTCCTGAAGCAGGCTACGAATGTAGTCAGTCCAGTAAGGGAACTGGCCAATGTTGTCGGTCAAAGTACCAGGGTTAAGTACTAAATCTTCAGCAACAGCTTCATCGTACTGCTCCTGTGTAATATCGCCCGCTCGAAGCATACGCTCAAGAACGGTATTACGCCTTTCTCTTGCTGCCTCTGGATTAACAGTTGGGTCATAGGCAGAAGGTGCGTTTGGAAGACCAGCAAGTGTTGCAGCCTCAGCAAGAGTTAGGTCACTTGCATGCTTGTTGAAGTAGATAATACTTGCTGCTTCAATACCGTAAGCACCATTACCGTAGTAAATGGTGTTGAGGTACATATTAAGAATCTGGTCTTTAGTAAACTTCTTCTCCATCTGAATAGAGATGTAAGCCTCGCGGACTTTACGCTTCAAAGAGCGCTCAAACTGCTCGTTAGAAAGAACGGTATTACGAACAAGCTGCTGCGTAATAGTGGAAGCACCTTCGCCACCACCAAAGAGCGAGCCAACAGATGCACGAACAATACCCCACGGGTCAATACCGCTGTGGGAATAGAAGCGCTTATCCTCAGTGTCAATGGTGCCTTGAATAACATAAGGAGAAATCTGATCCAAGGTAACAGAACGACGCTGCTGCAGATAGAAGTCTGCAATGTCGTTGCCCTTAGAGTCATAAACGCGAGTAGGCTCTGCTACCAGATAGGCATCAGCAGAGTTGTAATCTGGCAGGTCCTCGAGCCATGAAGAAACGGCTGCACCCAAAGAAAGAGCAAGTGCAAGCGCGAGAAGAGCCATAAAGCCAAAGAATCCAGCAATGCCAAAACCTACGGCATGTGTATTTGCGTGTTTACGTGCACGACGGGTTCTAATACCCATTGAGCCTCCTTGTCATAGCTCTCACTATTATAGTCTGATATTTATGTTTCAGTGAATAAAGAGTTACAACTCTGTTGTATTCTGATAGATAACATATTTGATTGATACTATTTGAAGCAGTAACTATATGATTTAACAGGCTTGCGTTGAGAGGATACAGAGTGCTTTCAGTAGAAGAACAGCTCCGTGTTATTACTTCAGGAACTATGCAGATTGTTCCTTTGGACGGTCTAAAAGAGAAACTCAAGAAAGGCACTCCTCTTAACATCAAGCTTGGCGTAGATCCAACAAGCCCTGATTTGCACCTGGGTCACGCAGTTCCGCTGCGTAAGATGCGTCAGTTCCAGGATCTTGGCCATAATGTCACGTTGATTATTGGTAGTGGCACCGCGCTGATTGGTGACCCTTCTGGTCGAGATTCTACCCGTCCTCCACTCACTTCAGAGCAGGTAGATGCCAACGCAGAGACCTACGTCAACCAGGCAATGAAGATTCTTGATCCAGAAAGAACTACCGTTGTTCATAACGGTGACTGGATTAAGCCTATGAACCTTGAAACCATGCTTGGCCTTATGAGCAAGTTCACCATTGCTCGTATTCTTGAGCGAGAAGACTTCTCTAATCGTTATCACAACCAGCAGCCAATTGCGCTTCACGAGTTCATTTATCCCGTGCTTCAGGCATACGATTCAGTTGTTATCAAGGCAGATGTAGAGATGGGCGGAAACGACCAGATCTTCAACCTGCTTGCTGGCCGCGATCTTATGCGTGATATGGACATGGAGCCTCAGATTGCGCTTACTATGCCTTTGCTTGTAGGTACTGATGGCACTAAGAAGATGAGTAAGTCTTATGGCAACTACATTGGACTGACCGATGAGCCAAACGATATGTTTGGTAAGGTCATGTCAATTACTGACGAGATCATTCCAATGTATTATCGTCTCTGCTCTACGCTCTCTATTGATGAGCTTGATGCTATCGATAAGAGCTTTGAGGACGGTACCGCCGATCCTTACCAGCTCAAGCGTGCTCTTGGTAGAAATATCGTTGATCTTTATCACGGTGAGGGAGAAGGTCTTAAGGCTCAGGCAGCTTTTGATGCTCAGTTTAAGAACAATGAGGTTCCTGATGATGTCAAAGAGTTTGCAATTTCCCTTGAAGCAGATGAAGACGGTCTCATCTACCTGCCAAAGATTTTGGTTGAAGTAGAGATTGCTTCAAGTAACGGTGAGGCTCGTCGTCTCATTGATGGCGGTGGTATTAAGATTAACCAGCAGCCTCATCCAGCAAAGACCTATAAGGTTGAGCCAGCAGTTCTTGAGAAAGCTCTTCTCCAGGCAGGTAAAAAGCGCTGGGCTCAGCTCATCTAGTCGACAATGGCAACCAAATAAGGAAGCTTACACATGTGGAGACAGTTTGCTCTAGCAGTAGCAGTTGTACTGGTTCTTTGTTATGTACCGGGATATCTTTTTTCTCGCGCTATTGGCACTAAACGAATGACATCCCTTGTGGTAGCTCCGCTTATCTCGGTCTGCCTCATTGGTTTTTCTGGAGTTGCAATATATCCTTTGGGTCTAAGAGGTGTAACGCCGCTTTTGGGAGGCGTTGGTCTTTTTATCTTGATTGCCGCTGGGCTTTCGTATCTTATTCAGAAAATCAGGCCCATCCAGGAAAATCAATCTCATGTAAACCTTGGCGAGAAGGACTCTCTAAACGGAGTCTTTCTCTTAGTGACTGCTGCTATCTCTACTGCAATATTCTTTGTTATTTTCCACAAAGCAATTAGAAACCCCTCTTGGTTTTTGCAGTCCGCTGATAACTACGCGCACCTTGCGTACATTACAAGAAGTGTTCAGTCGGGCATTTATTCTATGTTGCATGCTGCCTTTTATACAGGAGCAAGACCAGAACTTCAGACCCCCTTCTTTGACGAGGGCTTTTATCCAACTTTATTTCATTCTTTAGCAGCTGTCACTGCAGCAATTACAGGCTTTAATGAGGTACTTACAGAAAATGTGGTTTGGTTTGTTTTTGTCGCGGTTATATATCCAGTGGGCGTCTGTGCTTTGCTTCAAGTGATAGGAAAGAAAAATTTAACTTTTAGTTTACTGACTGCATTTGCGGCATTTGCACAATTGGCTTTTCCTATTCGAATGGTTACGGTTCATGCAGTCTTTCCTAATGTAGCTGGCTTTTGTCTTGTCCCCACTGTTGCAGCAGTCTTTATATTGTCTTTTAACGAGAAGACATCCTGCAAAGAAGTATGCTCATCAACTCATAGCGTTCAAAAATTTTCTGTAAATATTCATACACTTTGTTTATGTTTTATGGGGATTATTGCACTAGCATTGGTCCATCCTAGTGCAGATTTTTTGTGGGCTATTTTTGTTTTACCATTTGTTCTTTGCAACTTGCTTCCAAGTTTTGCTCAGTATTTGAGTAAGAAATTTGAATTAACAAAACCGAAGAAAATCATTCTATTGATTTGTTTAGAGTGCGTAACTCTTGGCTCCGCTATTGGTATGTGGACTATTGTGCTTAATTCAAGTTTTATGGCACCGACAGTTAATTTCCTCTGGGAAATTTATGTTGATCCAATTAAGTCAGTTCTTTCCGTATTGAATTTTGGCTTGCTTTTGAATTTGCCACAGATTCTTTTTGCCGTTGCGTTCTGGCTTGGATTTGTGAGCTGTTGTATGAATAAAAATTGTCGCTGGCTCACTCTGGTATTTCTCATGACTGCCGTCATTTATGTAGCAAGTCTTTCTGATGTGATTCCTATTAAGAGGTTTTTCTCGGGATTTTGGTATACCGATCCAGAAAGAACTGCCGCGATGGTAGCAATAGCAGCAGTCCCTGTTGCAATTATTGGCATGGAAACCGCCATTACGCTTTTGTTTGATCTGATTAAACACGGAATTAAGACAGTTAAAGAAGGCAACAAAGGCGAGAAAATCAACTCAGAGAATTCTGCTTGCACCATTTCTGCAAATGGAGATCAATCATCCTGTAAGCCCTGCATGTTTATTAAAAACTCCGGCATTCTCATGTGCATTATTGCTGTGTTGTGGGGTTGTGCGCTCCTAAGTCCTTGGGATTTAGCAAGCCTGCCCAGAAGAGAACGCAGTGAGCTTCGTTATGGCATCATTTGGCTTAATGAGGTCTTTGAGCCTCGTGAGCATACAACTTATAAGGCAAGTGAGGATGAGTTTGTAAAAAAAGCTCTCCAGATTGTTGGTAATGACCTGGTAGTTAATAATCCTTACGATGGCTCGCTTGTTCTGAACTCACTTTATGGCATGAACATTTTCTACCGGGCAAAGGTAGAATCGGAAGAATTGCCACAAAGTGTAATTATTCGTACAAAGCTTAATGAGGTAGCTACTAATCCAGAGGTTCAGCAGGCGGTCCGAGAAACTGGAGCAAGATATGTCCTGTTGCTCGACTTGGAAAATCCAGCTTTGTTAGGAGATCAAAGCTATTTCTTCTCAGGCCTACAAATCACCGATAAAGATCCTGGATTTGAGGTTGTTCTTCGAGAAGGTCCTTACAGACTATATAGAATCACCGCTGTTGAGTAAGACTTTGGTAAGATTACATATCAATATCGTCCTAAACGGTGTTTAGCGGGAAGCCCGATTGATGGGGAGTAATTTTGAAAGGCATTATTCTTGCAGGAGGTAGCGGTACCAGGCTTTATCCGCTGACAACCGTTACATCTAAACAGCTTTTACCTGTTTATGACAAGCCAATGATTTACTATCCGCTGTCAACGCTTATGCTTGCAGGTATTAGAGATATTTTGGTTATCTCCACGCCACGCGATTTGCCAAATTTTAAGAAACTCTTGGGTGACGGCTCTGACTTCGGTATCACCATCAGTTATGCCGAGCAGCCTTCTCCCGATGGACTTGCTCAGGCATTTGTTATTGGTAAAGAGTTTATTGGTGATGACGCTGCTGCTCTGATTCTTGGAGATAATATCTTCTATGGAAACGGTCTTTCAGGACTTGTGAGAAAAGCTGCTCAGCAGGCACAAACTGCTGGTCGTGCCACAGTTTTTGGCTATCACGTTGATGATCCAGAGCGTTTTGGCGTTGTTGAGTTTGATAAGAACTACAACGCTATTTCAATTGAGGAGAAGCCAGCTCATCCAAAATCTAACTACGCAGTAACCGGACTTTATTTCTACGATCAACGTGTTACTGAGCTGGTAAAGCAGGTTCAGCCAAGCGCTCGTGGTGAGTACGAGATTACTGACCTTAATCGACTCTATCTTGACGATGGCACGCTTGATGTTGTTACTCTTGGTCGTGGCTTTGCGTGGCTGGATACAGGAACTATGGAGTCTCTTTTTGAGGCATCTACCTTTGTTCGTACTGTTGAGACTGCGCAAGGTCTGCCTGTAAGTGTTCCAGAAGAAATTGCTTTTGAGAACGGTTGGATTGACAGCTCTAAACTCATCGAGTGTGCAGAACGCTACGGTAAATCAACGTATGGTGAGCACCTCAAGAGCGTTGCAGAGGGACGTATTCTTCCTTCTGAAAAAGGGGAATAACATGCGTATTCTTATTACTGGCTCTCATGGTCAGTTGGGCAATGAACTCAAGCGTCTTTTTGAGACTGGTATCTCTGAAATTGGTCCTATTCCAAAGTTGTTTGTTGATCCAGATGTTGACTATACCGATGCAGACGAGCTTGATATTACTAGTTCAGAAGCGGTAAATACATGGTTTGACCAGCATGAACGCTATGACGTTGTTATTAACTGTGCTGCCGCAACAAATGTAGATGGTTGCGAGAGCAATTTTGAGATGGCGTTTGCGGTAAATGCGCTTGGCCCTATGAATCTTGCACGAGCTTGCAACTCTACGCAAACAAAGCTTGTTCAGGTATCCACTGATTATGTCTTTAGCGGTAAGGAAAGCTCTCCTCGCACGGAACAAGATGCTCCTTGTCCTGTTTCTGCCTATGGTCGATCCAAATTAGCAGGAGAGGGACTTGCGCTGGCCGCAAATGCTCAAACGTTTGTGGTTAGAACGGCGTGGCTTTATGGTTATGTTGGCAAGAACTTTGTGGCAACCATGCGCACCCTTGGTGCAAAGTACCCAGAGATTAGTGTTGTTGATGATCAAGTAGGTAATCCTACCAGCGCAAATGATTTGGCACACACAATCATGTGCATTGCAGCTACTGAGAACTATGGCATCTACCACGCAACCAATGAGGGAACATGTTCATGGGCTGATTTTGCCGAAGCTATTATGGCTGGCAGTAATCTTGATTGTAAGGTTGCTAGAGTAACTTCTGCTCAGTGGAAAGAGATGCACCCAGAAAGCGCTTCTCGCCCCGCATATTCATCTTTGGTAAATGGGCATCTTGAGAGTACCATTGGAAATTGTATGAGGACTTGGCAAGAGGCTCTTGCGACATATCTTTCGAAGGTAGAAAGAGGTTAGTGTGAAGACCTATTTAGTAACTGGTGGAGCTGGATTTATTGGATCTAACTTTATCCACTATATGCTTAGAAGAAATCAGGACATTCATATTTTGAATGTGGATGCTCTGACGTATGCAGGCAACCTTGAGAACCTCTCGGAATATGATCAAGATCCTCGCTATACCTTTGCCCACGTAGATATTAGGGATAAAGAGGCTCTGACACAGCTGTTTGAGACCTATCATCCTGATTACGTTGTTAATTTTGCAGCAGAGAGCCACGTAGATCGCTCTATTGAAGATCCGGGTGCCTTCGCGGATACTAACGTTATGGGTACTGTCGCTCTTCTGAGCGTTGCAGAGTCTTTCTGGAATGATGGCCAGGGCTCCTACGGAGACCACAGATACCTGCAGGTTTCTACTGATGAAGTCTACGGTTCACTTCCGCTTGATGATCCAGAGGCATTCTTCCGTGAGACTACACCATTGAGCCCTCATAGCCCTTACTCTGCATCTAAGGCTTCTGCTGATATGTTTGTAAAAGCCTGGCATGATACATACGGATTTCCTGCGGTAATCACGCGTTGCTCCAACAACTATGGTCCTTATCAGTTCCCTGAGAAGCTCATTCCTTTGATGATTGAGAATTGCCTGGAGCATAAAGCACTTCCAGTTTACGGTGACGGACTGAATGTTCGCGACTGGCTCTACGTTGATGACCACTGCAAGGCAATTGCTATGGTTCTTGAGGGCGGCAAGCTGGGCGAGGTTTATAACGTGGGCGGTCATAACGAGCGCAATAACCTCTACATTGTTAAGCGCATCATTAGTGAAGTTGCAAGAATCACTGGTGACACTCAGATTACTGAGGATCTAATCTCTTACGTTACTGATCGCAAGGGTCACGATCGCCGCTACGGCATTGCACCCGATAAGATTAAAGAAGAGCTTGGCTGGTATCCAGAGACTCCATTTGAAGAGGGCATTGTTACCACTATCAACTGGTATTTAGAGAACCGCGAGTGGGTTAAGAATGTAGTTTCCGGTGATTATCAGGATTACTACAAGAAGATGTATGAAGGTCGATAATGCGCACATACGATACAGAAACGCTTAAGCATCTCCAGCAAGTTGAGCTGATGATTTTAAAGGACTTCGTAGACACGTGTGAAGCCAACAACATCCGCTATTTTGGTTTTGGCGGCACCGCGATTGGCGCCCTTCGTCATAAGGGATTTATTCCTTGGGATGATGATATCGACGTTTGTCTTCCTGCAGAAGACTTCAACAAACTCTTAGATATCTATGATAAAGAGTGGTCAGAAAAGTATTCAATCATGAATACTGAGAGGGACATCAACTATCCATTCCCAACCACGCGCATTATGCTCAAAGGAACACAGTTCTGCGAAGAAGCACTTGCGCCACTTCCTCTTGACCTTGGTATTTTCCTAGATGTCTACTGCTTTGATAATGTTTCGGATGACGAGAAGGAATATCAGAAGCAGGCATTTGATGCGTGGTTCTGGTCACATATGCGCATCCTCGTTGACGTTCCTCGCCCTGTTATTTTGGCCGACGGCATCAAAGGAAAGCTCTTAAAGGCAGCAGTTACTATGGGTAGGGGAGTTTGCAAACTGCTGCATCTCTCTACTCAGAAAATGTATGAGCGTGAGCAGGAAGCCCGCAACCGCTTTGCTCACGTTAAGACAAAAAGAATTGCCTACCTGCACGATACGGATAGGTTTGTAAATACCTATCCAGTTGATGAGGTTTTTCCTGTCGATAAGCTTGATTTTGATGGAATTCAAGTAGCGTTCCCTAATCAAAATGATAAATTCCTTAGGATGCTTTACGGCGATTACATGCAAATGCCACCAGTTGAGAAGCGTAAAAACCACTATCCAGCGCGTTTGGATTTTGGTCCTTACTAGGGTCTTCTCGCCTGTAAAGCAATACATAAAAGGTAAAACGGCATCTCAGGTGCCGTTTTTTGTTAGATTGGCAGTCTTTGACAATCCTCTGAAGGTAATATGTTCAAAATATGTTCATACTTGTATAAATTTGAACATAGGAGTATTATGACTGAAATTAATTGGTATGGAAGTTTATTTCGCAGTTAATTGGTCTTCATTTGGAGGAACCGTGGCACTAACAAATAACGTGTTTTCTGTATTAAAAACTATTGCTCTTTCTGACGAGAAGCTCAATCAGAGACAGCTTGCAGAAGAAACTGAGCTTTCTTTGGGATCAGTTAATTCAGCAGTAAAAACGCTTGAGGACCAGGGTCTTATTGAAGAGGGACTCATCACACCAAAGGGTCTTGAAGCTCTGAAACCTTATGAGGTTAAGAATGCCATTATTATGGCAGCTGGTCTGTCTTCTCGCTTTGCACCTATTTCATATGAGAAGCCAAAGGGTGTCCTGAAGGTTCGTGGAGAAGTTCTGATCGAGCGCCAGATTCATCAGTTGCTTGAAGCTGGTATTACTGACATCACCGTTGTTGTGGGTTATAAGAAGGAGTACTTCTTCTATCTGGAGGAGAAGTATGGCGTCAAGATTGTTGTTAACCCAGATTATGCAACAAGAAATAACAACTCTACGCTTTGGTATGTGAAAGATCAGCTTGATAATACGTATATCTGTTCGTCAGATGACTACTTTACTCAGAATCCATTTGAACACTATGTCTATGAGGCTTATTACTCAGCAACGTATGTTGCAGGAGAAACTGATGAGTGGTGCCTTAAAGAGGGACGTGGTGGACGTATTACTGGCGTAGAAATTGGCGGTTCAAAT
Organism: uncultured Atopobium sp.; assembly: GCA_963544885.1. GTDB lineage: Bacteria > Actinomycetota > Coriobacteriia > Coriobacteriales > Atopobiaceae > Lancefieldella. Next base: position 10,412 of record CAUUHE010000035.1, read on the forward strand.
TCTTGGATTATGCTTGGTCACGTCTATTTTGACAGGCAATTCTCAAAGAAGTTTGTAGATATTCTTGAGGCTGTCTACGACAAGCCAGAAACCGTTGATATGCTCTGGGAAGAGATTTACGTCCGTCATATCAAAGAGCTTTCCATGACCATTAGAAAGTATCCTGACGGTGTTATTTACGAGTTTGATTCCCTTGATGAGCTTCGTCAGTTTGACCCAGCATTTATTGAGAACATCGACTCAGAGATTTTTGACAACATTGTCTCGGTGCTTCATTGCCAGAAGAAGGATATCCACGGTTTCTATCCTCTAAAACAGGGACTTACCAATTTATCTGCTCACTTTATTGTGGGATATGGTGATGATGCTCAGGAGTATGTCTACAGGCATCCAGGTGTTGGTACCGAGAAACTCGTTGATCGTGCAGCTGAAGAAGCTGGTCTTCGACTTGCTCGTGAGCTTGGCCTAGACAACACCTTTATTTACGAGGACCAAAAAGAAGGTTGGAAGATTTCCAAGTTTGTGAAAAACGCTCAGAATCTTGATCCTCATAATCCTGAGCAGCTCAAGCGCGCAATGGAAATGGGTTATAAATTGCATCATAGCGGCGCGTCACTTGATCGTTCTTTTGACTTTGTCAACGAGGGTCTTAATTACGAGAAACTCCTGCTTGAAGAGGGTCCTATTGAGATTCCTGGCTACTATGAGCTTCGCGAGAAGGTCCTGCGTTTGAAGAAGTATGCTGACGCTGAACAGTATCCAGTTGTTATTTCTCACAATGATTTCTTCTATCTGAATTTCTTGATTGACGAGTCAGACACCTACAGCCTTATTGACTGGGAATATGCGGGAATGTCAGATGAGGCTAATGACTTTGGTACCTTCACAGTTTGCTGTGAGCTTACTGATGATGAAGCTAATGCTGCTATTGATTACTACTTTGGAAAAGAGGCAACGTTTGAGCAGCGCAGACACTTCTGGAGCTATGTAGTCTTTGCTGGTTGGTGCTGGTATCTCTGGTCTCTGGTTAAGGAAGCAGAGGGCGAGAACGTAGGCGAGTGGTTCTTCATTTACTATCGCTACGCTGCAAACAATATTGATCGTGTTCTTTCTTGGTACGAAGACGCTCAGAACTAAGGGCAAAAGGGGAAAATTATGTATTACGGTCTTTTAAGCGGTATTCTTTGGGCGGTTGATACCGTTATTCTTGGTGTTGCTCTTGGTATGAGTCCTTATGTTGATTCAGCTCAGGCGTCATTTGCCAGCGCATTCATGCACGATTTCTTTGCTGCTGCAGTTCTTTTAGTCATGATGGCTCAGAAGGGAAGACTTAAAGACACCCTTGAGGCAGCAAAAACAAAGAGTGGTCGTGTAGTCATGCTTGGCGCACTCCTGGGTGGACCAATTGGTATGAGTGGTTACTTAGCTGCTATTAATACCATTGGACCTGGTTACACCGCTGCTATTTCAGCTTTCTATCCTGCAGTTGGTTCGGTTTTAGCATGGCTTTTGCTCAAAGAAAAGATGAACTTAAAGCAGGTTATTGCCCTTATCGTGGCTCTTGTTGGCGTCATGGTTATTGGTCTCTCAACAGCAGCAGGCGAGGGTAACGGAAACGTTTTTGTGGGTATCTTGGGCGTTGCTGCTTGTGTCTTTGGCTGGGGCTCTGAGGCGGTTATTTTGGCTTGGGGCATGCAAGACGATGCTGTTGATAATGAGACTGCTCTTCAGATTAGGGAAACTACCTCTGCGTTTGCTTATGGCCTTATTATCTTGCCTCTCGCAGGCTCTGTAGAGTTTGCAAGCCAGGTTGCAGTAACTCCTGCTAATGGCGTTGTCTTTATTGCTGCTCTTGCAGGTACTGCCTCATATCTCTTCTACTACAAGGCAATTGACGCCATCGGTGCTTCTCGCGGTATGGCACTGAACATTTCTTACTCTGCGTGGTCGGTAATTTTTGCAGCTCTTGCAGGTATTATCCTGCCAACAATTATGCCTGAAGCAATTCCATCTCCACTGGTTGTAATTTGCTGCATTGTCATTATTGTAGGAACGGTTCTTTCTGCAACTCCAGACTGGAGTGAGCTCTTTAGTAAAGAGTAGGTTAGCTTTATTCAAACAAACTAAAAACCCGCAGCTGTTGAGCTGCGGGTCTTTTTGTGTAGAGAACAAATGGAGTTAGCCGTTACTCTTCTGGCCACTCTTATAAGCCAGGTTGATAAGTTTAGCAACGGGAGTTGGCCAGAACTTCTTAAGCATCTCCAGGTCTTCCTTTTCACGACGGTTATCGTGAATAAGGTGGCTGGTTTCAGAGTCTTCATGAATGCGGTGAAGCATGAGTACACGGGTGTCGTACAAGAAATCACCCTCACGCTTACTGATTGC
>CAUUHE010000036.1:0-11429 GCA_963544885.1 uncultured Atopobium sp.
CTAACCACCCAAAGAATGACAAAGGCAGAGCAACAAGGCTCAAAGGCTGGGCAAATACGGGCAGATACGGAAGAGCGCTGACCACAATGATTCCTGCGGTTGTGAGGGCAAACAGTGAGGTAGAAGGCATGCTCTGAACAAAGGGGATCTTGTTGGTTCTAAGTGCGTGGAGAACAAAGGTCTGGGTCCACATAGATTCGATGAACCAGCCTGTTTGGAAAGACAGAATAAAGAGCGCCTGAGCTGCGGTGTTTCCGGCTGCGACAAGTTCTGCCCAGGTTCCTCCCGCAAGCGCAGGGGAGACTATAAAGAACATAAGCGCAAAGGTCATTACATCAAAGATTGAACTGACTGGTCCAATCCAAAGCATAAAGTTTGTAATCGAATGAGCGTCCCAAGAGCGAGGGCTTGAAAGGAACGAATCGTCAACGTTGTCCCAAGGAATTGCGATGCAGGTAACGGTGTACGCGAGTCCCAAAAGGAGCAACTGGAGGGCGCTCATAGGCAAGAACGGCAGGAAGAAACTAGCCACCAAAACGGACAGCACGTTACCAAAGTTGGAGCTTGCGGTTGCCTTGATGTACTTGATGGTGTTGCCGTAGGTTCTGCGACCCTCTTCGACACCATGCTCAAGTACCAGCAGATCTTTCTGCAGCAAGATGATGTCTGCGGACTCTTTTGCCACGTCAACGGCAGTATCGACGGAGATTCCTACGTCGGAGGATCGCATGGCAGCAGCGTCGTTGATGCCGTCGCCCATGAAGCCGACCACGTGGTTGTTGGACCTGAGTGCAGAGACAACGCGAGCTTTTTGCATGGGGGAAAGCTTTGCGAAGAGCTGGGTCTTCTCGACACGTTCTTTGAGCTGCTCATCAGTAAGGTTCTCTACGTCGCTACCAAGCAAGAGTTCGTCAACGTGGATACCCACCTTTTTGCAGACGGCAGCAGCAACGCCCTCGTTATCGCCAGTGAGTACCTTGACCTGCACACCTCTCTGGTTGAGCTTGGCAATTGCCTCGCGCGCGCTTTCTTTTGGTGGGTCCAGGAAGGCCAGATAGCCAATGAGCACCATGTCACGCTCATCGTCTACGCCAAACTCGCCAACGCCACGAGGGTCGCTCTTCTGAGCAACGCCAACCACGCGCATACCCTCCTGATTGAGCTGGTAGACGCGGTCCATAACGCTCTTACGCTGGGCGGGAGTGAGCGGCTTAATCTCAGAGTCCAGGTCAACAAAGGAGCATGCGTTCAGAACTTCCTCGACGGCGCCCTTGGTGATCATCTGCGTTTTGTCAGTTTTTGTGTTTCTCACCACAACACTCATGCGGCGACGTTCAAAGTCAAACGGAACCTCGTCGATCTTCTCGTACTCAATGCTCAGCAGGTTGGTGGGCAGTTCGTCGTTTGAGGTCTTGATAATTGCGTTGTCAATGAGGTTGCGAAGGCCGGTCTGGAAGTAGCTGTTCAGATATGCGTGACGGAGCACGCGAGGATCCTCTTCGCCCAGAATGTTGAGGTGACGCTCAAGAACAACCTCGTCTGCGGTGATGGTACCGGTTTTGTCGGTGCACAGGATGTCCATGGCGCCCAGGTTTTGGATTGCGGCCGGATTCTTAACAATGACGTCCTGCTTGGCCATTTGCGTTCCACCGCGAGAAAGGCAAGTGGTCACAATGACAGGAAGCATCTGAGGGGTAATGCCAACGGCAACAGAAACGCTGAAGAGCAGCGCATCAAACCAGTCGCCCTTAAGGAATCCGTTTGCAAAGAACACGATAGGGCACATGATCAGCATGAACGAGACAAGAACCTTGGAGACGGACTTGAGACCCTCGTCAAAGCTGGTCTCGCCGGCAGGCTGCTGGAGCAGCTCAGACATGGTGCCCACGTAGGATTTGTTGCCGGTTGCAACTACCACTACCGTTGCGCTTCCTGACTGAACCGTAGTGCCCGCGAACAGTAGGTTTGTGCACTCAGAGAGCGAGAGGGGATAGCGGGTTCCATCTGCGCGGCGGCGAGCGTGTACTACACCAGCGGTTTTCTCGACAGGCTCTGATTCTCCGGTGAGTGCGGTTTCGTTGACAAAGAGGTCCTTGGCGTCCAGAACGCGGCAGTCCGCGGGGATCATGTCGCCCGAGGCAAGACGGATGATGTCGCCAACAACTACCTGTTCAAAGGGGATCTCTTCTCCCAGAGCAGAAGCAAGCTTGGGCTCTTCAGGAGCTTCGGCCTCGTCGGCGGCGTCTTCGGCATCGTCGTCGGCATCTTCGGCGTAGTCGGCGGCTTCATCTGCGGCGTATTCATCCTCGAAGTCCATGGCGGCATTTACAGTGGCATCTGCGGAGTCATCCGATCCCTGGTCAACGCTCTGCTCGACGCCCTGTTCCACACCCGTGTCATAAAAGTCGATGGGACGACGGATTACTCTTGTGGTTGAGGTCACCATTTTTGAGAGCGCGGCCGCTGCCGAGGCTCCCTTGGAGCTCTGGACAAAGTCGATGATGCCGGAGATAAGCACCATTGCGGTGATGATGACGACGGTTGACGGGTCCTTCTCGCCATCTGCGGCAAGGGCCACGTTAGTGACGTAAGAAATGCCTGCGAGGGCAATCAAAATAAAGGTGAAGGGGCTTGCAAAGCTTTTGAGTAGGCGGATGATGAAGGGCTCTTCGGCGGCGCTGGTGATAACGTTTGGGCCGTCGAGGTCGTATTTTGCCTGCGCAATGTCAATAGCAAGGCCGTCCGGGGTGGTGTGGAACTTACGACAGACGCTCTTTACTGAGTGAGTTGCGGCAAAGGTTAATGACTGTCCAAGCTCTCCCGAGGTGGTCTGAGCTGTCTTTGTTTGGGCTGTCTTTGTTTGAGTTGTGCGCTTCATGATTGCCATGTGCACCTCCGATGATTAGTGAAAACGAATGACTAACTGGTTGGTGTATGACGCAAACTGAAAGCGTTCTGTTATGTGCGAGATTTGAAACAGAATGATCTGAAACCGGGGCATAGATTCATATATCTACAGAATCGAAATAATTACAAACGAGCAGGTAAATCTGTAAATGTATAAGCCAATAAGAGCTCTTTCAGTTTCAATTCAGTTGAAATCAAATCTAAAACTTTTTATGGGAGGTTCCTTTATATCCCATACGCACATGAACAGAATCATCGTCGGCTGTCATACGTAAGCCGCTACTTCGACCAGGCATATAAAGCACCTCCTTAAAATTAGGTGTTTTGCAAGAGCAACGTCACTTAAAAAATGAACGTCCGTCTACTCAAGCACTCTAAGAGTAGTTGGGTTGACGAGATTGGTCAAGTAATTACTATATACCCTATAAACAGGACATTTATTTAATACACACTGTCGAGAAGAACGTCGGGCTGCAACGTTGAGAAGAGCATTGCACATCGCGGTGAGTGCCGAACCGAACTATTGACCGGCAAATTCGAGCACTACACTCTTGCAAGGAAGGGACCTCACATGGGCAAAGTGATTGTATTTGGAAGCCTGAACATGGATATATCCATCGAGGCAGATAAGATGCCTCAGCAAGGCGAGACCATCGGCGGCAAAAATCTTGTCACCAGCCCAGGCGGAAAGGGCGCTAATCAGGCAGTTGCTGCGGCTCGAATGGGCGCGGACGTTCACATGATTGGCGCGGTTGGCACTGACTCGTTCGGACAAGACCTCAAGCAGTCGCTTATTGGCTACGGGGTCAATGCAGAGCAGGTAGATGAGCTGTCTGGAGTCTCCACTGGTGTTGCCGTAATCGTGCGCGTGGGCGGCGATAACCGTATCATTTTGGACCACGGAGCTAATCACGTACGCACAGCCGACGATGTGAAAGCGGTGCTTGATCGCATTTCAAAGCCGGGTGACGTGTTCTTGACGCAGTTTGAGTGCGAGTTGTCGACCACGTTTGAGCTCATCAGATATGCACATGAGCTGGGACTCTATACGATGGTGAACCCATCGCCATCGGCTACCATGACCACCGGTCTTCTCGCCAGCGTGGACGTGCTTTGCCTGAACGAGATTGAGTTTGCAGACTTGTTTGGCGAGGGTAAGATTAGCCCGCTGGCTGAGCCCGAGGCTGCGGTGCAGAAGGTGCTTGAAAGTGGTGTGGCAACTGCGGTGTTAACGCTGGGGTCCAAGGGTTCGATTGCTGCTGACGCACACGGCGTTTACCAGCAGGAATGCTATCGTGTGGATACCGTGGACACTACCTGCGCGGGAGACACGTTTATGGGTACGCTCGCCGCATTCCAGGCGTCGGGGCAGCTAGAGGGTCACGATATCAAACAGGCGCTCGACGTGGCTGCGAAGGCCGCAGCGCTCGCTACTACTAAGGTTGGCGCCCAGCAATCAATTCCCACGTATCAGCAGGTAGTTGAGTTTTAGGTTAAAATTGCAGTGATTGTTGTTTCATAACTCGCAGCTCACACGCAGTTCAAAACGGCTCCAACCAAGCTCAACGCAGCTTAAACACAGTATACACGCAGCTTAAACGTACAAAGGAGACTTATGACAACGCTTTCAACTAAGACGCGCGTCATCATCGACACAGATCCTGGCATCGACGACGCCATCGCCCTGGGTTTTGCCCTGGCCGCAAAGGCGCTGGATATCAAGCTTATTACTACTGTCAGCGGAAATGTTGGTATCGAAAACGTTACCAACAATGCCCTTAAGCTGCTCAAATTCTGGAACCAGTACGTGCCTGTTGCGCGCGGCGCTGCCGAGCCTCTGCTCAGAAAGCCTATGGACGCAAGCGACGTCCACGGTGCATCTGGCATGAGGGGCTACGAGTTCGACGGCATTCAGCCGGACTGTCTTCTTGAAGAAACTGCACTTGAGGCACAGCGTCGCGTCATTATGGAAGGCGCTTCGGCTGGTGAGAAAACCACGCTGGTGACGCTTGGACCTCTGACCAATATTGCGCTGCTGCTGAAAGCATACCCACAGGTCAAGGAGCATATCGACCGCATTGTCATGATGGGTGGCGCTCTGACCCGCGGAAACCTTGGCGTCATGTCCGAGTTCAACGTGGGCGTTGATCCCGAGGCGGCAAAGATTGTCTTTGCATCCGGCGTTCACGTGGCCATGGTTGGTCTTGAGGTGGGCGACGCCGCTCGCGTGATGCCTCAGGATATCGAGAACATCCAGAACTCCGGCAAGAGTGGTGACATGCTGGTTAAGCTGCTGCTCAACTATCGCGTTCACTACCAGGAGGAGGGCTTCAGCATGTATGATCCAACAGCCGTGGCCTACCTGCTGGCGCCCCAGATGTTTGAGACCAAAGACGTGTTTGTGGACGTCGAGTGCGCCGGCGCTCTGACAAGCGGTTGCACCGTCGTTGACCTGGCCGGATACCTTGGCGAGAAACCCAACGCAACTGTATGTGTTGGCGTTGACCAAAAGGCATTCCGTACTTGGTTTGTCCACCAGATCCAAAAGTGCAACGTCCTCGACGGCTCCGCTTCTGCAGTTGAAGGCGTGTTGCTGGACTAGAGCGCTGCTAGGGCAGTGTGCTGCTGGACTAGGGCCCTGCTGCACTAGGGCCCTGCTGCACTAGCGCGTTGCACTAAAACCCACAAGAAAAAAGCCTCTTCTCGCCATTGAGAAGAGGCTTTGTTGTGCGTAAAAGTGCTGGTAAATGGACCTTCTCGCTAAATTCCACGCCAGATATTAGAGCTCTTTGTAGACAGGGAACCACTTGAGGGCGTCAACTGCTTCTTTTGCATTGGCAATTGGCTCGCGGTTCAGACCCTGCTTGATTGCTTCTTCTGCAACACCAACGGCAATACGCTCGGAGAATTCAGTAATCTTGGAGACTGGAGGAAGAATTGCTGCTCCAGGCTTTGTGGTGTCGACGATTCCGCCAAGCGAGTGAGCTGCCAGGGAAATCATCTGGTCTGTGAGCAGGCGAGCCTTTGATGCAAGGACACCCAAGCCAAGGCCAGGGTAGATGAGAGCGTTGTTGGCCTGGCCAATCTGGTAGGTTACGCCGTTCAGCTTCACGTCATCGGATGGAACGCCGCAGGCTACAAGCGCGCGACCATTAGTCCAGGTCAGCAGGTCCTGGGCGGTTGCCTCCGCAAGTTTAGTTGGGTTGGACAGAGGGAAGACCATGGGGCACTCACAATGAGCAGCCATTTCGCGGATAATCTCCTCGGTGAAGGCACCGTGAACGGTAGAGGTACCAACCATGATTGTTGGGTGGACTGTCTTAACAACGGCTGCCAGGTTGGTGAGCTCATCAGCGTTTGCAAACTCAGAGCGCTTGCGAGCAAATGGCTTCTGCTGTGGAGTGAGGTTGTCCATGTCGTCAAAGAGCAGGCCCTGGCGATCTACCAGGTAGAAGCGCTTGCGAGCCTCTTCGTGGTCCATTCCCTGGTCAACAAACTCCTGCAGCACACGCTCAGCAATACCGCAACCAGCGGTTCCTGCACCAAAGCAGAGATATACCTGGTCGACGAGTTTCTCGCCAGAAATGTTGAGGCCACCGAGAATGCCTGCGAGGGTAACAATGCCAGTGCCCTCAACGTCGTCGTTGAAGACGGGGTAGGTGTTCTTGTAGCGGTCCAGGATTGCGGCGGCATGCGAGCGGCCGAAGTCCTCGAAGTGCAGGTAGAGGTTAGGGAAGAGCTTCTCGACGGTGGTTACAAAGTTGTCAATGAAGGCGTTGTAGCGGTCCTCGTCGACACGCTTGTGGCGCTCGCCCAGGTACAGTGGGTCATCGAGCAACTCCTGGCGGTTGGTACCAGCGTCGATGACAACAGGCATGATGCGGTTTGGATTAACGCCAGCTGCGGCGGTGTAGACCATGAGCTTACCGACGGAAATCTCAACGCCGTTAGTGCCCCAGTCACCGATGCCCAAAATGGCTTCTGCGTCGGTAACAACAATCAGGTCAATGTCTCTACCTGCGGCTGCGTTCTTCAGCGAGGTTTCAAGGTCCTCAGGACGATCGGCGGAGAGGAAGCATGCGTACTGCGAGTCAACGTAGCGCTGGGAGTACTGCTCAATGTCAGGCGCGATTGTTGGATCGTAGACGATAGGCATGAACTCTTCGACATGCTTTGAGAACAGGTTGTAGAACAGCGTGCGGTTCTCAGAGAAAAGCCTCATCAGGTAGTGACGCTTAGTCTCGAGGTCAGGGTATTGTTGGAAGAGCACGTATGCCTGCTCTGCCTGCTCCTCAATGGTTTGGATGTTAGGAGGAAGAAGGCCTACCAGGCCATATTTCTGGCGCTCCTCCTGCGTAAAAGCGGTTCCCTTGTTCAAAAACGGATCATTCAGTAGTTCAAAACCTGTCTTCATAGCAACTCCCAAATGCATTGTATTCCCAGGCACATTGACTGATAAAACGCAGTTTTCAGTGCAATATCAATGGTGTCTGTGCAGACTCTTAGAGATAACAATACTCATTTCACATTATGTTTTCTTGGGAAATTGAGGAATTTACTTATCGGCAAAGGCAAACGGGTCAGAAATTGCGAGCTAAAACAACACCGGGATCGTACATATTGTGGGACAAAACTTCACTGGGGTGGTACAAATTGCAGCCAACTGCGGTTTTGCTGAGCGCTTGGGGTGTAAGTGGTAAAAAATGCGTTTAGTTGGAATATGCAGTAGCGACTGATTTTTATGCACGCCATTTACCTGTGGTTTTTCGTTGGACAAAAATAATGAAATCTGGACACTTTTTGCCACCTGCGCAAATGTGAGGCGGAAAATTCCGTGATTGCGATTTGACTTCCAACTAAACGGATTTTTTACCCAAAAGAGGGGGTCAGATTTTGTGGGTTGAAATCTTGATACAAAACTCCGCATAAACAAGGCGGAATATGCGATTTCTTTGGGTGATTGGATGTTGCTCGGTCAACAGATTGCTGAGGGCAGTCAATTTCTCTACAGTTCGCCGCTATTTCACTACAACAGCACTTTCAGGAAGTGCGATGTCCGCATCGGTTGCAATTAAGAGGTTGTTACCTGGTGTTTTGGGAGTATCGGGCCACTCGGGCACATATGCGACGTGCGCAAACTCGTGTGCGAACACGTCCGCAACCTGGGGAAGTAGCGCAGATCCGTGACCTTCCAGCGGACAGCGAACATCGGCCAGATATACTCCGCCAGACGCAAGCTTTTCTTTGACCACTTGCGCGCCAGCCGCTGTTCCCAGAGGCCCAAGCGATTTCCTGCCAGCAAATACCTCGTTTACCAGCACGTCTATGCTGCCAGCATCTGTATTTTGCAGAACCTTCCATGCATCGTCTTCGATAACACGCAGCTCACTTGAAGCTACAGCCAGCGCTTCGTTCAAAAAGAAATGCTCGCGCGCAAGCGAGACTATCTTCGGATCAATCTCGATCGCATCAATAACGCCGCCGGTCATGTGCGTGGCCAGGTACTTTGGCAGCGAGAAACCTCCGCCGCCCAGAATCACAACGCGACCCTGCGGAGCCACCTGCTGGATAAGCTGCGCCATCATGCGGTGATAGTGAATGCAAAGTTCAAAGCGCAGCTCAGACGCAATATAGCTCACGGACTGGAACGTGCCATTAACGTTGAGCAACCTAATGGGCGTACCGTCGGCGTCTTCGGAGTCAAAAATCATCGTGAGACCAAATTTTGTGCGCGTCACAAAAACGCCTCGAGCACGCAGAATTAACAGAAGTAGCTGGTAAATGCCAATAATGGCAAGCCCCGCAACGGTCGACCAGATAAAAAATGTCCAAAAATCATGTAAGACCATGTTAATTCCTTGTTAGTAAGGTTTCCCTCGGTTATACTAGCCGATACGGCGTTTTTTCTGAACGCTTTTACAGGAAAAGATTTTCTGGGGGTTTATATGATTTTAGGACTTGGTATTCCTGAGCTTCTGATTATTGTTGTCATTGTTATGGTCCTCTTTGGACCTAAGAACCTTCCAAAGCTCGGCAAGGCTGTCGGCGAGACCGTCAAGAGCGTTCGCGAGGGCATGGAGTCTGAGACCAAGGAAGAAGCCAAGGAGCCAGAGGCTGAGGTCGTTGAGGACGAAGAGTCCAAAAAGGCTGAGTAGCCCCATCTCACGCGTATAGACCGACTGACCCATCAACAGAAAGAACACGATGGACACTACTAAAGAGATTGTACTTACCCCAGAAGGCCGTCAGAAGCTTGTCGATGAGCTGGCTTATCGTGAGGGCGAGAAACACGACGAGATTGTTGAGCGCATCAAAGAGGCTCGCGGTTTTGGTGACCTTTCTGAGAATTCTGAGTATGACGCAGCAAAAGAAGAGCAGTCTCACAACGAGTCCCGCATCAACGAGATTCGTCAGATTCTCTCTGTCGCAAAGGTTGTCGAGGGCGGCAGCAAGCGCAATGTTACCGTTGCAATTGGTACAACCGTCGAGCTTGCTGATGCAAAAGGCAAGACAACTAAGTATGTAATTGTTGGTACTACTGAGACAAACTCCCTTGAGCACAAGATCTCTAACGAGTCCCCAGCTGGCGAGGCTCTTATTGGTCACAAGAAGGGCGACGAGGTTGAGTTCACCACGCCAAACGGCAAGGTGAAGAAGTACACCATTACCTCTATTACTCGCTAGACCGGCACAAAAGATATTTGGTCGCCCCGTGTCCGTCTGGCGCGGGGCGTTTTTACGTGGAGGATACATGTCCGAAGTAGAGAACAACATCGCTGGTAGCTCGGCCGTCGCTGACGCAACCGCCGCCGAGAACGTCGACGCAGCTGAGGCTACCCCAGAGGCTTCCATCAACGATGAGCGCGCTCAGCGCAAAGCTCGCCGTCAGGCACTCATTGATGCCGGCGTTGACCCATACCCAATCAAGTCCACCGTCACCGCTCACGTCGCTGAGCTGGAGGAGCGCTACGCTGACCTCGAGGACGGCCAGACTGGCGAGGAAGTCTATTCCGTCGCCGGCCGCGTCCGCGCCATCCGCAACCAGGGCAAGATCGCGTTTGTCGTGGTAGAGGACTATACCGGCCAGATTCAGCTTTTCTGCCGTATCAACAACCTTGACGAGAAGAACTGGGAGCTCCTGGGTCTTCTCGACCTTGGCGACATCATCGGCGCAACCGGCGCTATCATGCGCACGCGCCGCGGCCAGCTTTCCCTGGCAGTCACCTCGCTGGAGGTCCTCTCCAAGTCGCTGCGTCCTCTGCCTGAGAAGTTCCACGGCCTCACCGACCGCGAGGTTCGTTATCGCCAGCGCTACGTTGACCTCATCATGAACCCCGAGGTCCGCGACGTGTTCCGCAAGCGCTCCCAGATCATCTCCATTATCCGCCAGTTCATGGAGGCAGACGGCTACATGGAGGTTGAGACCCCTGTTCTCCAGGAGATTCTTGGCGGCGCAAATGCAAAGCCATTCATTACGCACTACAACGCTCTGAACACTGAGAACTACCTGCGCATTGCAACCGAGCTCCCGCTGAAGCGCCTGCTTGTTGGCGGTCTTGAGCGCGTCTACGAGCTTGGTCGCCAGTTCAGAAACGAGGGCACCGACCTCACGCACAACCCAGAGTTTACTTCCATGGAGGCATACGCCGCCTACTCTGACCTGGCCGGCATGCGCGAGCTGTCCCAGAACCTCTTCCAGGAGATTGCCCGCAAGGCTTGCGGCTGCGAGGAGGGCCACGAGGTCATCACCTACCAGGGCACCGAGGTTGATCTCTCCGGCAACTGGCGCGTTGCATCCCTGGCAGAGATTGCGTCCGAGGTCACCGGCGAGGAGCTCTCCATTGACACCCCTGTCGAGAAACTCCGTGCAGTCCTGGACCGCTATGAGATTGAGTGGAATCCAGAGTGGCAGGCCGGCAAGCTGTTGTTTGAGATCTACGACGAGCTTGGCGAGAAGAGCATCGTAAACCCAACCTTTGTCTGTGATTATCCTGCAGAGGTTTCTCCGCTCACCAAGCGCAAGGCAGATGACCCTCGTCTGACCGACCGCTTTGAGCTCATTATCTGCGGCGCAGAGTACGCAAACGCATACTCCGAGCTCAACGACCCAGTTGACCAGGAGGAGCGCTTTGCTGCCCAGATGGAGGCTAAGCGTCAGGGTGATGAAGAGGCTATGGAGTACGATTACGACTTCATCCGCGCGCTTGAGTACGGCATGCCACCAGCAGGCGGCATCGGCTACGGCATCGACCGCATGATGATGCTCTTCTGCGATCAGCCTTCTATCCGCGACGTCCTTCTCTTCCCACAGCTCAAGCCCGAGAAGCGCTAAGAGCTTGGAACTTTAGCTGCCTAGGCGCAGCGCATAAACGTATCAGCCCGGTATCCGCTCGTTGCAGGTACCGGGCTTTTTGTGTGGCGGTGTGCCGCGGAGTTGCGACAGCGCGGGTTTCTCGCCAGGCGTTTATGTGGTTCGTACGGAGGAGAAAAATCCAACGCGAGTCGTATGTTTGCAGAGCCTT
>CAUUHE010000037.1:0-11367 GCA_963544885.1 uncultured Atopobium sp.
AGACAGCCGCTGGCGAGAAGAACGGTGTAGCTGACACCGATGCAGCTGACGGAGACGCAGCCAACTAACAGGAAAGTCCCGCGCTCCATACAGTCCAACAAGAAAGAAGCAACGCATGCTTGAGCTTAAAGGTATTTCAAAGCGTTACAACACTGGTGGATTTGAACAAACCGCAATGGACCATATTTCCGTTGCGTTTAGAGATAACGAGTTTGTAGCAGTTCTGGGACCCTCGGGTTCAGGTAAGACCACTATGCTCAATGTCATTGGCGGTCTTGATCGCTTTGATTCTGGAGACTTGCTGGTAGATGGTATTTCTACCAAGAAGTTCAAAGAGCGAGACTGGGATACCTATAGAAACAACCGTATTGGTTTTGTATTCCAGGCCTATAACCTTATTCCTCATCAAAGCGTGGTGAGTAACGTTGAGCTCGCGCTGACGCTTTCTGGTGTCTCCAAGACAGAGCGTCACGAACGCGCACTTGAAGCGCTTGATAAGGTTGGCCTTAAAGCGCACGCAAATAAGCGCCCAAATCAGCTTTCTGGCGGACAGATGCAGCGCGTGGCTATTGCTCGTGCGCTGGTAAACGATCCAGAGATTTTGCTGGCAGACGAGCCAACAGGTGCACTTGACTCTTCAACATCCGTACAGGTTATGGATTTGCTCAAAGAGGTGGCTAAGGACCGTTTGGTCATTATGGTTACGCATAATCCTGAGCTGGCTCATCAGTATGCAACGCGTATTGTTGAATTGGCAGATGGCCAGGTAACTGCAGATTCAGATCCATTTGATGTTGCAAGCGTTGCTCGTCGAGAAGCCAAGCCTTCTCGCAAGACCTCTATGTCGCTTCTGACTGCACTGGGCCTCTCGTTTAATAACCTCATGACCAAAAAGGGTCGCACGCTCATGACCGCATTTGCGGGCTCAATTGGCATTATTGGTATTGCAGCAATTCTGGCACTGGCAAATGGCGCAAACGGTTACATCAAAAAGGTTGAGGAGGATACGCTTTCAATGTATCCACTCACCATCTCTGAACAGTCCGTTAATATTTCTTCCTTTATTTCTGGAAGTGGAAGCAGCTCTGACTCGGCTGATTCTCAAACGCAAGATGCACAAAGCGAGATGACGCAAAATCAGAAAAATGCAGAAGCTGCAAAGCTAGAAAATCAACCTGCTGAAGGTGCTATTCCTACTAACAACAGGCTAGGTATGCAGGCTGAAAGTATTGGCTCTAATGACCTGACCAGCTTGAAGGCTTTTCTCGACAATAATGGCGGCGGCATTAACACGTATGCCAGCGCTATTACGTATGGCTATTCTGTAAGCCCCTTCATCTACCTGCCGGCAGGCGCGGACTCTGGCTCTTCTAATCCTGTTCAGGTGCAGCCAGACGTTACTTTCTCTAAGGTATCGCCTAAGATTCCGTCATATAGTCCACTGGCTTCTTTTGCAAGTACATCGCTTTTTGGTGAGCTTCCTGGCAATCCTTCTATTTACGAGGATCGCTATACTGTTCGAGCTGGTAGATGGCCTACTGCTTGGAACGAGGCTGTTTTGGTGTTGCGTCCAAACGGCACCATGGATGATTTTTTGGAGTATACGCTTGGCCTGCGTGATTACGCTGGCCTGCGCTCTACCGTTGATAAAATTGCAAGTGGAGAATCCAGCACTATCGAAGAGTCTCATAGTACATACACCTACGACCAGCTGATGTCTCCAACGTTTAAGCTGGTTATGCCTAATCAACGTTATGTTTGGGATAGTAATCTTGGTGTCTGGACAGACAAATCCGATGATCAGTCATACATGAATAACCTCATTGCCAATGCCCCTGACCTGCATATTGTTGGTGTTGTTCAGGCAAAAGACCCAACTACTACGGGAGCGCTTTCTGAGGGCATTTACTACACACCACAACTGACTCAGAAGATGATTTCTGATGCAGAGACATCTCCAATTGTTCAGGATCAGATGAATCGTCCAGATGTTGACGTTTTCACTGGTAAAACCTTTGAGGACGAGAAGAACGGTCAGACTTCTGAGGGACTTTCTATCGGCTCTCTCATTTCCGTTGATTCTAACGTGCTGTCTTCGGCGTTTAACTTTAATTCACAGGCGCTGAACTTCTCGTCAATTAATCTGTCTGGTTTGGATATGTCCTCGCTTGACCTTTCTGACGTGCAGTTACCTGCTTTTGATCCGTCACAGCTTAATTTGTCTGATAGCGATGTTCTGTCTTCTGTTACGTCTTCGCTTGATCCAGCTGCGCTGGCGGCGGCTTTCCCAGAGCTCTCTGCAGCAGACATTCAGCAGATTCTTTCTGGCATTACCGTTAATTTCAAACCAGGAGGACAAGCTGCTATTTCTTCGCTTATGGGCAATATTGCTCTGGGATGGAACTCTTGGAGCGCCGCTAATCCCGGTAAGACCATGGCAGACTACCTTGCAACAGATCAGGTACGCACACAGATAGTAACTACGGTTTCTTCTGCGGTTGATACCGATGACCTGCAGCAACAGCTGGTTAGTGCTCTAGCAAATAAGTTGGGAACCAACCCAGACCTTCCAAGTGTTCAGGCTGAGGTTTCTCAGAGGCTTATGAGTGCTTATCAATCACAGATTGCAAGTGCGCTTTCTGCAGCTATTACCCGTGCTATGAGTGCTTACGTGCAGACTGCGCTAACCAGCGTGATGACGCAGGTTGCTTCAAGAATGCAAAATCAGATTGCAGGCGCACTCAATACAGCTATGCAGGGCGTTGTGGCAAATATGTCCAATGCAATGCAGGTAGATCAAGCAACGCTCGCAAGTGCCTTTAAGCTCAATGCTGACCCATCGCAGCTAGCAGCTATTGCTGCGTCAATGCTAAGGGCAACGCCAGCAACGTATGAGTCAAATCTTTCTAAGATGGGATATGCGGACCTTAATAAGCCCACGTCAATCAACATTTATCCGAAAGACTTTGCAAGTAAAGAAAAGATTGTTGAAATTCTTAATACGTACAATGCCGACGCAAAGGCTGCTGGCGAAGAGTCTAAAGTAATTACCTATACCGACATTGTCGGCGCTCTGATGAGCTCTGTTACGCTGATTGTTGATATGATCTCGGCCATGCTGATTGCGTTTGTATCCATCTCGCTTGTTGTTTCGAGCATTATGATTGGCATCATTACGTTTATCTCGGTCCTTGAACGTAAAAAAGAGATTGGTATTCTGCGCTCTATTGGTGCTTCCAGGCGAGACATTGCCAACGTATTCAACGCGGAGACGTTTATCGAAGGTCTTATTTCTGGTGTTATGGGCATTGGCATTACGCAGCTGCTCATTTTGCCCGCAAATGCTGTGGTCAAAGCCATGTTTAACGTGGACAACCTAGTGGTCTTGCCGCTGAATGGCGCGCTCATTTTGATTCTGATTAGTGTTGTTTTGACACTTCTTGCGGGTCTTATTCCTGCAGGTAGAGCAGCTAAGTCCGATCCAGTTCAGGCACTGAGAAGTGAGTAACCCACTGCCTAAGCGCGTCATCTGGCGAGAAGGTCATCGAGCGGTACGTTTTACCTTACTAGAAAAACCCTGTCATGCACACGCATGACAGGGTTTTTTGCGTTGCTATTGCAGCTACCAGGCCTAGTTCTCCTGGCCGCCAAAGAGGTCAACAACCTCAAGACCAAGCTTGGAGGCTTCAATGGCATCCTTTGCGCCAAAGACAACAATCGAGAGGTCATCATAGCTTTGAGGCATAGTGCTTCCCAGTGCCTTAATGTCTTCAACCTGGGCGTGAAGAATCTTCTCGCGAAGTTTAAGAAGGCGCTCTGGCTCACGGTGGTTGAAGTACTCAATGTCCTGCCTGCGAGCAAGCATGCGAGCGGGTACAGGGGCGTCAACACCTGCAACAGAGGCAACTACGTAGCCCTCAAACTCGTCAGCGTCTGGAGTCCACTCAGAGAGCCAGCTACCTGCACCAACATAGCGGTCAAGGGTTGCATCAAGCGCAGGGTCTCGGTAGGAGACAAAGCTCTGCAGGCCAGCAATAGAGTTTCTGAACATGACGCCATAAGCGCCACCCTTGACGCGGACTTCGTTCCAGAGATAGTCAAGACCCAGAACCCTGGTTGCAACAAGCCAGTTACCCTGCTGTTCATTGGTTGCATGGGCAACGTTTGGATAGGAGAGACCAACGTAGGAGACGTTTGACGGAATGATATACGCCACGTGCTGCAGCTTACCCTCAGGGATAACAAGCGTTGGCGCAGCGTTGCCTGCCTGCGATTCATTGCCCTTCTTGAGGTTAAGATCTCCAGCTACTTGCCAGAATGCCTCACGACTCTGAGTGGAGCCGGTAAAGCTGACCGTAACGTTGTCTGCGCGGAAAATCTTACAAGTAAGCGCATCCAGGTCTTTTGCAAGCTGAGGAGCGCGCTCGTCCCAGTTGGCAAGCAGGTTCTTTAGGTACTCGTAGAAGCCAACGCCTGCTAGAGCATCGTTTACGCGGCTAGCAGCAGAGTAGGAGGTTAAAGCCTTATTTTGTGCTGCGGTATGACCAGCTCCCACAAAGTACTGTTCCTGCGCAATACGGCGCTGAATCAAGATGTTCTTGAGGCGACCCAAGTCGTCAAAACGCGTGCTGGACCAGACCTCAGAAGGAATGCTTGCAAGCCCCTGGGTTTTCTCGGCAAGAGCGCTTGCAGCAACAATAAAGGCGGGGCGTGCCTGGTCAAGCGTGTCGCAGTCGTAGATATCCGTGAAGAATGAGAGGTGACCAAGGTTGCTCTCAATAAGAATATCAAGCTCGGATGCGGTATGTGTAGCCGTATCAAGCTTTCCCAGTGCCTCAGCAAGAATGCCTACAAGAGGCAGTTCATTGAAGGTAACCGCATGGGTCAAATCAAAGTAATGGTAGACGTAGTCGATGCCGTGAGTATCCAGCTCGTGCGCAATACATGGTAGGGGAGCTTCAACCTCAAAGCCAGCAGGACGCTCTCTACCTGCACCGATATCACTGAGCGAGAGGGACGGCAGCTTGGCTAGGTCTTCTGGAGCGTCAGGTGTTTCTTGCTCCAGACGCAGTGCTTCAACTTCTGCTCGGATCTTCTCGACGTCCTCATCAGTGAGCGTGGAGCGAAGTTGTGCCAGTTCAGCAGCTTCTTCCTGAGCCTCTCCCTCGTCTGTAGGGACAAGCTCAACCTGAGCTGCGTGCTTGCTGTTGCAGATGAGCTCCAGCAGCAGCTTCTCAAAGCCCTTTTGAGCTGCAAGTTCTTTGACGTACGCAATGGCGTCCTCGTAGCGGATATAGTCCAGAGGACGTGCGTCGTCATAGAGCCAGCTTGAAAGCGAACGCAGCGTGTACTCAATACCGTTTGAGTACGGCTGATCATTTTCGCGCAGGTTAAACTCTGCAAGTGCAATGGAAGCATTGAGTTTCTTTGGATCAATGCCTTCGGAAGCAATCTTTTTGCAGGTAGTCTCTACCAGCTCACGGAACTTTTGAGCTGCATCTTCTTTAAGGCCTTTGAGCTGCAAGAAGAGCATAGGTTGGGCAAGGTCGTCGGAGAGATAGTAGCTAAAGTCATCGCCAAGCTCCGCGTCAAGAATTGCACGCTTGAGCGGGGATTCATTGGAGCCCATGAGGGTGTCAAACAAGATATCTGCTGCCATCATCTTATTGCGCTGGTCAGGTGTTCCAAGCACGTAGCCCAGGCCAATGCTGGAGTTGTCGGCTGTGGTGTTCATGCGGACCTGAGCAGGCTCGGGCAACACGGGTGCCTGCAGGTTAAGCGGATTAGGGGCACCTGCATTGCGTTTCTCGGCAGCTGCAAACCTCTGGGCAATGAAGGAGAGCTCACGCTCACCGTCAAGGTCGCCGTAGAGGAAGGTGTAGCTGTTAGAGAGGTCGTAGTGGCGAGCGTGGGTGTCCAGGAAGTTTTCGTAAGTGAGCTCGGGGATTGCACGAGGCTTACCACCGGATTCTTTGCCGTAGGCGGTATCAGGGAAGAGGGCCTCGCTCACAGAATCGTAGAGCACGCGATCAGGGTCAGAGAGGGCACCCTTCATCTCGTTGAAGACAACGCCGTTGTAGCTCAGATTGCCCTGCTCGTCAGCCTCTAGGTGCCAACCTTCCTGCTCAAAGATGCGCTTGCGCTTATAGATTGCAGGATGCAGAACGGCGTCTAGGTATACGCTCATCAAGTTTTCCAAGTCAGCTACATTGGTGCTGGCCACAGGGTATACCGTCTTGTCGGGGTAGGTCATTGCATTCAAGAACGTCTGCATAGAGGTCTTGAGCAGGTTAACAAAAGGCTCTTTGACAGGATAGGCATCGGATCCGCAGAGAACAGAGTGCTCCAAGATGTGGAAGACGCCTGTGTGGTCTACAGGAGGTGTCTTAAAAGCAATGGCAAACGAGCGATTGTCATCGTCGCAGGCAAACCACATAAGGCGAGCACCTGTAGGAACATGCTTAAAGATGTAGGCGTAGCCAGAAATCTCGTTAACCCACTCAGCTGAGATTACCTCAAAGCTCTTGTCTTCTGCATGAAGCGTACCAACAGAAAACGCGCTGTCCATCTGCGAATACTTGAATGTCATAAGCTGCCAATCTATACGAAAACTTACGTGGGCATTAATGCCGTTTTGGACCATCTTGCCCATCTGAACCGTTTAGAGACTTGAGGCTCCGTATAAAGCAGGGTAAGGTGGTTTTTTGTTATTGTGATACTACCGCGTCAGAGAAAAAGTGACACTTGTATCCGTATTTTGTAATGAAAGATTTATACCCAGATGAATGATTTCATTTCTCATGAGAGTGATGTGGAGTCTTCTAAGGCCACAGACGTTTTAGAGCCTTCTGCAGAAGAGGAAGCACTTGGAAGCGATGAGGCTGAAATAACCCCTGATAACAAGAAGAAAATCTATCGAGGAATGCTCTTTGTCTTGATTGGTGGAGCTTCCTGGGGCGCATTTGGAACCGCTGCAAAATACCTGCTTGAAACCTATCACGTTGATCCGATGTGGTTAATTGATATTCGTGAGCTTTGTGCCTGCTGGTTATTTTTAGGAACTGCTTTTGCGTTTGATAGAAAAAATCTCACAACTGTCATCAAGAAGCCAAAAGAGCTGGCAAAGATTTTTGTTGTCAGTCTGTTTGCCATTCTTTTCTCGCAAGTTGCTTATATTTATGCAGTTAATGCTACTAATTCTGGAACCGCAACAATCATGCAGTCGTTGGGCATGTTGGGCGTTTTGGCCTTTGTGTGCGTGGTTGGTAGGCGCTGGCCTCGCCGCCGCGAGATTCTTGGCATTGTTTTGGCACTTATTGGCACATATCTTTTGGTAACAGGAGGAAATCCCGGCACGCTTAACCTGCCAACATCAGGTATTTTCTGGGGCGTTATGTGTGCGTTTGCTCAGGCAGCCCTCTCCATTTTGCCCAAGCCTTTGATGGAGAAGTGGGGAAGCTTTACCGTAAACGGCCTTGCTTTTTTGTTCTCTGGCACGCTCATCGCTGTTTTTTATCAGCCCTGGAATCACATGCCTCAGCTGGACGCCTTTGGTGTTTTGCTGGTAGTCATTGGTGTGTTGGTAGGAACGTTCTTGGCGTACGGCCTTTACCTGCAGGGTGTTAAGGACGCAGGCTCACTTAGGGCGGTTCTTCTGGGCACTATCGAGCCCGTTATGGCAACTATTACCACCGTATTGGTGCTGGGAATCACCTTTAGCGTTGCCGACCTCATCGGCTTTGCCCTCATCCTCGCCATGGTCGTGCTCACCGCGTAGCCGCGCCCGGAAGCGCCCTCGCACCCGCACTACTCGCGCCCACCCGTCATCTGGCGAGAAACCCGTCCACTCCAAGCTCAACTCAACCTGCAAGTACTTCTGCACCCGACAACAAAACCCCGCAGGTAAACTGCGGGGTTTTAACGTTCTTTAAAGGTTGTACGACCAGAAGCTTAGATGAGCTCCATCTGCGAAAGAACTGCCGAGTACCAGCCGTTTGGATTTGCTGGGTTGTACTTTGCAGCGCCAGAAACAGAAAGCCTTCCGCCGTAGCCAGCAGCAAGACCAGCTGTGTGATCCCAGATAGCCTCTTCCCAGCTACCCCAGCTAGCAGAACCCCAACCCCATGCGTTGTAGGGGAGGAAGTTATACCTACCCTTTGTACTCTCAACTGCAGAGATAGCAGGCGAGAGACGCGGATCAACGCCGTAGGCCCATGCAGCCTCAGCAAAGGTTGAGCCGTAGCCAGCAAGAGGGGAACCAGCAAGATACGCATCAATTCGAGCACCCCAGCTGCTTACAAAGTTGGTCTTATCGCTTGACCAGTCAACATTTTGAGCCGAAGGAGTTGATGGGGTAGTGACCTCAGTGGTGTTACCAGAAGCGTTGGTAAAGGTAGTCTCAGTAGAAGCTTCTTTCAGTGCTTCTTCTGCAGCAGCTGCTTCTGCTGCTGCCTGTTGAGCTTGCTCTGCCTGCAATTGCTCTCTTGTTGCAATTGCTGCATTCATAGCATCCTCAGCAGCCTTCTTCTGCTCCTCTGCTTCTGCCATCTGTGCATTTAGAGATGACTGAGTCTCAGAAAGCTCTTTGCTAAGATCAACCAGATGGTTGATAGCATCTGAATTTTTGTTCTGGATAATCTCAAGATACTGAATAACAGCAATCAAATCATTAAAGTTATCTGCCGATAAAAGCAGATCAATAATTCCCATAGAGCCCTGCTGCATGCGATACATTGCTCTAATGGACTCTGCAGCTTTTAAGCGCTGCTCTGGGAGTTGCTGTTCAATCTCTGCAATACGAGCCTCGTTGTCTGCAATCTGCTTTTGCAGCTCAGCTACGCGCTGGTTAGCGGCATCGTAATCAGAATTGGTCTGCTCTACCTTGGCCTGGAGCTCTTCGAGAGTCTCTGCCTGAGCTCTTGAGACGCCAAACAAAAAGGTATTAACAACAAGCACTGCTACAAGAAGTGCTGTCATAAGGGTAGAGCATGAAGGTAAGCGTCTATGACGCATATATTTGTTCAAATCGACCTCCGCGATTGGGGCTTCCGATTAGTACGCATTTCATGCCGTCCGCTCATTACTGGCTTCAAGCGCGAGGTCAGATAACACTTGACCTCAAAAATACGCATAATCGCTTCTCTCCGCTCGTGCGAGGGTGTCAATTCTACTTGTTTTTGGCTCCAAATGCCAACTTTGCAGAAAACAAGGCACTTTTAAAGTAGTAAAGTCGTTATATAAAGCCGTGAACGGTAGAAAAAGAAAGGGCGAACGGATTGCGTACAATAGGTTCGTAATCAGTCCCCAAGGAGGTTTTAGTGGAGTCGGCAATTTTGTGGATTGAAGCGCTTAAATCAGCGTTATTTGGCGTAGTTGAAGGTATTACCGAGTGGCTACCTATCTCATCAACAGGCCATATGCTGCTACTCAATCAGTTCTTACCACTCAATGTTTCTGAAGACTTCTGGAATATGTTCCTCGTTGTTATTCAGCTTGGCGCAATTCTTGCAGTATGTGTGGGATTTTTCCACAAGCTCAATCCCTTCTCGCCAAAGAAATCCAAAGACGAGAAGCGCTCTACCTGGAAACTCTGGGCAAAAGTGGTGGTCAGCTGCGTTCCTGCTGCGGCAATTGGCCTGCCGCTCAACGACTTCATTGAAGAGCATCTTGGAAGCCCTTTTGTTATTGCAGCAACTCTTATTTTCTACGGCATCATCTTCATTGTGCTTGAGCTACATCGCGAGAAGGTCGCTGCAGCAGTAAAGGTTGAGGTGCCCCGAGGCAAGCACATGAGCCCAGACGCTGCAGCATCCCTTAAGGCCCCCTCTGCCGACAACCTGGCCCGCGTACAAGACATTGACAACCTGGACTGGAAGACCGCGCTTGGAATTGGCGTTTTCCAGGTACTTGCAATTGTTCCAGGTACTTCAAGATCTGGTGCAACCATCCTGGGCGGTTTAGCACTTGGTTGCTCGAGGGCAGTGGCTGCTGAGTTTACGTTCTTCCTGGCTATTCCTACTATGGCCGGCGCTTCTGCGTTGAGACTTGTACGCTACTTTATGAAGGGCAATACCTTTACCATTCCCGAGGCAGTTATTCTGGGTGTAGGATGCCTGGTAGCTTTTATTGTTTCGCTGGTTATGGTTCGTGCGCTTATGGGTTATGTCCGCAAGCATGATTTCAAGCCTTTTGGTGTGTACCGTATTATTTTGGGTATTGCTGTTATTGCATACTTCCTGCTTGTTAAGTAGTTTTTGACTTACAAGCATTACTACCTATGCATTTACGCGCGGTGAGTTTCTCGCCGCGCTTTTTTATGCGCAAAACATATGGAAAAAGCGTGGAAAACCTATGAAAGATATATGTAATCTCTCTTGGCTCATTTACTAAGAATTGCCTTGTCCTCTATGCTCTTACGGCTGATTTTTGGTCGTAAGAGTAAGTAATTACTTGTAATAGTTTCAGGAGGATTTATGCGCCACATTAAGACGCTTCAGAGAATTGCGTGCACGCTTGCGCTTGCGCTTGTTGCAGTTCTTGCAGTTTCTGCACCAAAACTTGCGTTTGCAGACAATATTGATACATCTACACCAGGTGTAAAGGTTTCTGTTTTCTCGGCTGACGGTAATGCCGATACATCCAGGGTCCTTACAGACAACCCTCAGCATTCTGGCCACCAGACCCCTGTTCCTGGTCAGTATGGCGAGATTGTCGTTCGCGTTGGTCAGACCATTAGAGACACCGGTGCGTATTCTCACTACACCACTACTCGCCCTAGTTTTGCACCTTTTGGCGTAACTACTACGCTGGTTACCGCCGCTCCTTATCCAGAGCTTCCAGCTACTGATAATGACTTTACCTATGCATTCTATGGAAACAGCAATACTGTTACCAATAATGGTGGTCAGTTCTATTTTCAGTTCACTGGCCGTCAAGTAACCCCTGCTAACCAGCCTGCTACCGTTTTCTTCCTTGTTACTATGCAGGGAGATTCCTCTGATCCAGCTAACGTTGGCGGTAACACCACTCACCTTATGTGGGTTGGCTATCACATCCGCGTTATTCCTGCAGAGACCACCCCAACTCCCACACCTACTCCAACGCCATCTGCAGTAAACCAGCTTATTTATGACGCAAATGGCGGCACCATCTACGGCAACGCAACCTATACAGAGTCCAAGACTCCAAATAACCCTCGTACCTACGGCTTTGCTGAGTACAACATCATTGAGGATGTGCCAGTTCGCGATGGTTATAAGTTTGAGTTCTGGAAGCGTTCTTACGTTGATAACCACTTCCGCTACGTTGGTGCATCTGCTGTTCCTGCAGATGCAAACAACAACCCAGCTGGCGATAAGCGCTATGTTT
>CAUUHE010000038.1:0-11100 GCA_963544885.1 uncultured Atopobium sp.
CATACCGCTCTTCCACGCCCACGAGAGGTTAAAGCCTCCACATTGAGCATCAATGTCAAGAGCTTCTCCAGCGATAAACAGACCTGGAATGCTGCGCGCCTCAAGTGTGTCTGTACTCACTTGTTCAACGGAAATACCACCAACACAGACCTGTGGGACAACTTTGGCGGATGTACCTGTTACGGTAAATGCTATTTTGTGAGCCTTGGTAATAGTGCTCTCTACTGAGTCATGAGCACCTAGATAAGCAGCAATTTGTGGGTCGAGAAGACCGTCGGTGGTGTGAGCTTCTACAGCTGCTGAAGCCTCTTCTTCTGTAAGCTGGGGGAGAAGGTCAATCTCAAGCATATCACCTGGAAGAGCGGTGCGGGACAAGTTAAAAATCATGATGCCCGAGAGTCCAAATGACCTAAAAAGAAGCTCACCAGATTCCTGTTTAAGGACATTGCCATCTCTCAAAAGAGCTGCATGCGCACGGACACGTTTGCCATCAAGGCTTGTTGGGGGCTCAGGCTTGCAGGTGAGCGCGCAGAGCCCAGGTCGCAGTGAAGTGGTCTGCAAGTTAAGGCTCTCTGCAAGTTGTGTGGTTGTGAGTCCACCAGTAGCTAAAACTACTGATGAAGCGTGGACCTTGTAGGTTTTCTCGCCACCAAAACATTCTTGAAAGGTAACGGTGAAGCCATTGCGCTGGGGTTTTACCGATGTGACTTCTCGTCCTAGGGCAAATTGAACACCGGCTTTTTGGGCACGTCTGAGCAAAAGTGACTGGATGGAGCTTGCTTGCCTGGTAAGCGGGTACATTCTGCCCTCGTCTTCAGTTGCCCACGCAAGACCGCTGGACCTAAAGAAAGAGAGAATGTCCGCAAGAAACGTGTCCTTATCTCTGCAAACGGCCTGAATAAACTCTGGATG
Organism: uncultured Atopobium sp.; assembly: GCA_963544885.1. Classification (GTDB taxonomy): domain Bacteria; phylum Actinomycetota; class Coriobacteriia; order Coriobacteriales; family Atopobiaceae; genus Lancefieldella. The sequence continues at coordinate 913 of CAUUHE010000038.1, forward strand.
AGAGAAATTCTCAAAGCTCAAATCAGCATTGGTAAAGTTACAACGACCGCCACCTGTTGCCAGGATAGTTCTGCCGCTCTCCAGTGCTTTTTCAAAGACAACAACGTGCTTATTGGCACCAAGAGCCTCAGCAGCAGTGATGGCAGCGCAGAGTCCTGCTGCGCCGCCACCTAGAATTGCTACATCAATGTTGTCTGGCACCATGAACGCCTGAGCTTGCTTAATACGCTGAGCCTGTGCTGCTTGTCGTTCTTTAATGCGCGTTGTTTGAGCCATAGTAAGAATTACCTTTTGTGTTGTGTAAGCACCAGCTTCTGGGACTTACAGGTCAAGAACGCTTTGCGTTGCGTCAGGGACAAGGCCTTCTGGAAGCTCGGTGCTAAAGGTTCCTTTATCGGCAATCTGTGCAAAGGTTGCATCCATAGGAAGCTGTCCTAAAGGCTTGAGGTTAAATGCTGCTGCGGTCTCGGCAAGCTTTGATGGACCGTAAGGCTCAATGCGCTCATCGCAGTGAGGGCAGGTGATGTATGCCATGTTCTCAATCAAACCAAGCACAGGTACATGCATCATTTCTGCCATGCGCACTGCCTTGCCCACAACCATTTGAACAAGATCCTGTGGAGAAGAAACAATTACAACACCCTCAACAGGAAGGGACTGAAATACGGTCAGTGCAACATCGCCCGTTCCTGGAGGCATATCAATAAGCAGGTAATCCAGGTCACCCCAGTTGCACTGGCTGTAGAACTGCTGGATAGCACCAGCAACAACAGGGCCTCTCCAGAGAACAGGATCGGTTTCGTTTTGAAGCACCAGGTTAGCGCTCATGATCTTGATTCCATTTGCATCCTCGATAGGAATAAGCTGCTCTTCAACGCCGTAAGAGCGCTCATCAGAGATGCCAAACATACGAGGAATTGAAGGACCGGTAATATCACCGTCAAGAATACCAACGCGCTTACCTGCGCGAGCAAGGTTAGTAGCAAGAATGCCGGTGACAAAGGACTTACCAACACCACCCTTACCAGAAACAACACCAATAACGTGCTTCACGCTTGAGTGCTGATTAAGTTCAAAGCCAGCTGGTGGCTGTGGTTCTTTCTTTTTGCCGTGAAGTGCAGCGTCAATCTCTTTACGAAGCGCCTCGCGGTCAATATCTACGTCTGCCATGTCTCTCCTTATGTAGCAGTTGTATGCAGTAACTACTTAATTCTACCCATAGAACTTTATGACAAACGAGATAGCTATAATCTTTTCGGCGCACTTTAGCTGAACGTAGGAGGTTCACATGATTTTCTCGTCAATTAAAAATGTATCTGAGAATGACTTCGGTCAAAAATATATGGCTTGTGCTGCGGAGTTTTTGGCAACCCACAATCTGGATGAACTGCCTCTGGGCAAGACAGAAATTGACGGAGATAACGTTTTTGTGAACGTCATGGAGTTTGAGCCCGCTCTTCCTGGCGAGAAGGACTATGAGGCTCATAAGATTTACGCTGATATTCATGTGGTTATTTCTGGTACCGAAAGCATCGCTGTTGCCCCTCTTGAGCAGTGTGTTCTTAAGGGTGAATTTAATTTTGATGCTGATTTTGGTGCTTATGCCAATCCTGGGGAAGAGACATGGGTAACCCTGCACGCAGGTGATTTTCTGGTGACACCTCCATCTGATGCCCACAAACCAGGCTGCACGCTGGAGAAATCTGGCTCCAAGCTTAAAAAGGCCGTGATGAAGGTTCGTATTAAATAGGGAAGCGCGCTTGCCGTGTTTTGGCAGCACTATCTTGGGTATACTAGAACATCAGTACGCACAAATTGTATCTGTGTACTGATGTTGTTTTCTATTGTTTGGCGGCAGGCTCGTCAAAAGAGACGCGTACGTCAAACTGGTTATGTGAGGAACTATGGCTTCAAGCAAAATTGCTATCCGTGGCGCACGAGAGCACAACCTGCAAGATATTGATATTGATATCCCTCGTGATCAGCTGGTAGTTATTACGGGACTTTCTGGTTCGGGCAAGTCAAGTCTTGCCTTTGACACCATTTACGCAGAGGGACAGCGCCGCTACGTTGAGTCCTTGTCCAGCTATGCCCGTCAGTTTTTGGGACAGATGGATAAGCCAGACCTTGACTCTATTGATGGCCTTTCTCCGGCTGTATCTATTGACCAGAAGACAACTTCTAGAAATCCTCGCTCTACCGTAGGTACCGTTACAGAAATCTATGATTATCTGCGTCTTTTGTACGCTCGTATGGGTACTCCTCACTGCCCTGAGTGTGGACGCGTTATTGAGCGCCAGACAACAGATCAGGTTGCCGATAAAATCCTCGAGGCTGGTCAGGGCCGCAGGGCTTATGTCCTGGCTCCTGTTGTTTTGGGTCGCAAGGGCGAGTACGTCAAGCTCTTTGAAGACTTGTGCAAAGAAGGATTTTCTCGTGTTCGTGTTGACGGTGTTGTACGTGAGCTTGATGAAGAAATTACGCTGGGTAAAACGCTCAAGCACGATATTGAGGTGGTTGTAGACCGTATTGTCATCCGTCCTGATTCTTTGGGCCGCATTGTTGAAGGCGTTGAGCAGGCTACCAAGCTCGCCCAGGGTAAAGTAGGTATATTGCTCTTGGCAGATAAGTCCAACCCAGAGACTATGCCAGAAGAGCTCTTGCAGTATTCGCTGGCGCTTGCTTGTCCTATTCACGGTCACTCTATGGATGACCTGCAGCCTCGCGATTTCTCCTTCAACGCTCCTTACGGCGCCTGTCCTGACTGCGACGGCCTAGGAACTCGCAAAATTATTGATGCTGCGGCACTCATTGCTGATCCAAAACTGTCCGTATCAGAGGGCGTTTTTGGAAGCCTCTTTGGACACTCCAATTACTATCCTCAGATTTTGTCTGCAGTCTGCAAGCATTTTGACGTATCTGATACAACACCTTGGAATAAGCTACCCAAGAAGGTGCAAGACGCCCTTCTCGGCGGCCTTGGTTCTACAAAGATTCGCGTTGACTACAAGACGCGCGACGGTCGCAATACGCATTGGTTCACCACCTTCTCTGGCGTCAGAAAGATTCTTTTTGACAAGTACCAAGAGACCACCTCAGAAAATATGAAGACGCATCTTGAGAAGTACATTCGCGAGATGCCTTGTACAACCTGCCACGGAGCTCGCTTAAAGCCAGAAATTCTTTCTGTCACCGTTGGCGAGAAGAACATCTGGGAGGTCTGTGAACTCTCTTGCAAGGAGTCATTGGAGTTCTTTAAGCAGCTGACAATTACTGACCGTCAGAAGGTTATTGCAGGTCCTATTGTCAAAGAGATTGTGGCAAGACTGCAATTCTTGGTAAACGTTGGCTTGGATTACCTCACGCTTTCTCGTGCAGCAGCGTCACTTTCTGGTGGAGAAGCCCAGCGTATTCGCTTGGCAACCCAGATCGGTGCTGGCCTTATGGGCGTCCTTTACATTCTGGACGAGCCTTCTATTGGCCTTCACCAAAGAGACAACAACCGTCTTATTGAGACGCTTAAGCAGCTCAGAGACCGTGGTAATACCGTACTTGTTGTTGAGCACGATGAAGACACCATTCGTGCAGCTGACTATGTCATTGACATGGGTCCTGGCGCTGGTGAGCTTGGTGGTCATGTTGTTGCTGCGGGAACTCCAGAAGAGATCATTAAGAATCCTGATTCCATCACAGGTGCTTACCTTACAGGAAAGAAGCAGATTAGACTTCCAGAGACTCGCCGTAAGCCTGGCCGCGGAAAAATTAAGATTACGGGAGCTAGCGCTAACAACCTTAAGAATGTTTCCGCCGCTATTGAGCTGGGCACGTTGACGGTAGTCACAGGCGTTTCTGGTTCTGGTAAGTCTTCTCTGGTTACCGATACCCTTGCACCCGCGCTTACCAACGCAGTTCAGCATTCAAAGCGTGTGGTGGGAGAGTATAAAAAGCTCGAGGGCGTTGATCTTATCGACAAGGTCATTGATATTGACCAGAGTCCTATTGGTAGAACGCCTCGTTCTAACCCAGCAACCTATATTGGCCTTTGGGATGACCTGCGTGCACTGTACGCTTCAGTCCCAGAGTCCCGTGCTCGTGGCTACTCAGCTGGTCGTTTCTCGTTTAACGTCCAAGGAGGCCGCTGCGAGGCATGTAAGGGCGACGGTCAGATTAAGATTGAGATGAACTTCCTGCCTGACGTCTATGTTCCTTGTGAGGTCTGCCACGGTAAGCGTTATAACCGCGAGACGCTAGAGATCCTCTACCACGGCAAGTCCGTCTCTGACGTGCTTGACATGACGGTTCATGAGGCGCTTGCGTTCTTTGCAAACATTCCTCGCATTAAGAACAAGCTGCAGACCCTCCACGATGTTGGTCTTGGCTACATTCACCTTGGTCAGCCAGCAACTACGCTCTCTGGTGGCGAGGCGCAGCGCGTTAAGCTTGCAAAAGAGCTTCACCGTCAGCAGACTGGTAAAACTCTTTATATTCTGGACGAGCCAACAACTGGCCTTCATTTTGAGGATGTCAGACAGCTTATTGTTGTTCTTGAGCGTCTTGTTGATGCGGGTAACACCGTTCTTGTTATTGAGCACAACCTGGATGTCATTAAGATGGCTGACCGCATTATTGACATGGGTCCAGAGGGTGGCGACGGCGGAGGAACGGTAGTTGTCTCTGGTACGCCAGAAAAGGTTGCGGCAACACCAGAAAGCCACACAGGTAAGTTCCTCAAAGAGATTCTAGACCGTGATAATGCACGTCTAGCTGCAGAGAAAAAAGCTCAGAAGAAGCGCGCATAACATGGCGAGAAAAACGGCAAAGGTTCAAAAGACAAACGCCATGAGGGAGCTTGATGCTGCTGGCATTGCGTACGAGCTCCAATCTTACGAGGTGGACGAAGACGTTCCTTCTGGTGAGTTGGGAACTCATATTGCAGAGATGCTTGGAGAAGATCCAGACGCTGCGTTCAAAACGCTTGTCTGCGTGTCTTCAAGTGGAGAGCATGTGGTGTGTTGTATTCCTGTAGATCAAGAGCTTGATCTTAAGAAAGCAGCAGTCGCATCCGGTCAAAAGAACCTTTCCATGCTGCCTGTTAAAGAGCTTGAGGGTTTAACGGGTTATGTGCGTGGCGGTTGTACTCCCGTTGGTATGAAAAAGCAGTTTCCCACTATAATTGACGAGACCGCCCAACTTTTTGAGCTCATCCATATCTCTGGTGGAAAACGCGGACTCAGTTTAACGCTTTCTCCAGAAGATTTAGCTTCATTTGTATCGGCTACGTTTGCAGATATTGTTCGCGAGGTGCATTAGTGACATATCAGCCCAAACATATGCGACTTTCAGCAGAGTCTTCTGACGGAACCCTGTCTGAAGAAACTCTTAGCAAGGCTCTTGACCAGACCTTTGAAGAACCTCCTGTAGTTGACAACATCGTTGTCCCAGAGACGTTTCATCAACCAATCGAGGATGAAGCTTTTGAGCAGATTGTGAGCCAGAAGCTTGAAGAAGTTGCTGCTGAGGAGAATGGCTTAGCAGTAGAAGATGCTTTTGCTAAAGAGGACAGCTCCGTTTCAGACAGCTCTTATAGTGAAGAAGTGTCTGCCGATGAAGATGACGCCTCTAAGCAGAAGGATCTAAGCCGTTCTACCTCTATGATGAGCGTGCTTGTTTTGATTAGTCGTATCACGGGCTTCTTAAGAACCTGGGCTCAGGCATTTGCTATGGGCGCAACCGTTCTTGCAAGCTGCTATTCCATTGCAAACACCCTTCCTGACCAGCTCTATGAGCTTGTTGGTGCGGGAATGCTTACTACAGCTTTCTTGCCGGTATATCTCTCTATTAAGAAGAAGGTCGGACAGGATGAGGCAAATGCCTACACCTCCAACCTGCTTTCCATTGTTGTTGTTGCAACTGGACTTGTTGCTGTTCTAGGTTTCTTCTTTGCTGCAGAAGTGGTGTATACACAGTCCTTCTCGGCAGGTGCTGATTTTGACCCAACGCTGGCAGTGTACTTCTTTAGGTTCTTTGTTATTGAGGTTATGCTGTACTGCTTCTCCACCATTTTCTCTGGTGTTTTGAATGCAGAAAGAGACTACCTCTGGCCAGCCGCGGCTCCTATTTTTAATAACTTTGTGACTACAGCCTCGTTCTTTGCGTATGCTTTCTTGGTTAACACTAACCCTGAGCTGGGTCTTCTTATTCTTGCATTGGGAAATCCACTGGGCGTATTGATTCAGGTTCTGATTCAGGTTCCATCACTTAAACGCAAGGGGATTAAGCTCTCGTGGAGAATTAACCTCAAAGACCCTGCGCTTAAAGAGACGCTTAAGATTGGCGCGCCTGCTCTGATTGTTGTGGTTGCCACGTTTGTAACTATGTCGGTTCAGACAAGCTCACAGCTCAGCGTTTCTGCATCTGGCGCTTCCATTGCGGCATACGCTCGTCTTTGGTATACGCTGCCCTATTCCATTTTGACGGTGCCTATTACCACAGCCCTCTTTACGGAGCTGTCCGATAGCTGGGCAAAAGAGAATATGGATCAGTTCAAGAAAGACTTTAAGCACGGTATTAACCAGATTCTTTTCTTTACCGTGCCGTTCATGATGTATCTGATGATCTTCTCGATGCCTCTTGTTTCTATTATTGGAGCAAGCAAGTTCACTGAAGATCAGCTGCTGTTGACCCAGCAATTCTTGATTGGTCAGTCGCTTGCTTTGCCTCTGTATGGCATTGGTATGTACCTGCAAAAAGTCTGTTCTGCTATGCGTCGCATGACGCTCTACGCAGTATCGGCAACACTCGGTTCTGTTGTACAGGTTTTGGTGCTGCTGGTGGGTACTTCTCACTTTGGCATGATGTTTGTAGCAACTACCTCGGCTATCTTCTATGTGGTTATTGACACCATTATGTTGATTAGCTTGCGTAAGCACCTTGGTCAGATTGGACTCAAGTCCATGGTGTTTGCGTTTGTCCGCTCAATTATTTTTGGCCTCGCAGGATCAGCGGCGGCACTTCTGATTATGGTGGGTCTGCACGCTGGTATTGGCGCACCAGATGGACGAGCACTTTACGGCGTGCTGTATTGCATCTTTGCAGGTATCCCGGCCGTTTTGGTTACCTATGGCTTGGCAATCCTCCTCAAATCACCAGAGTCTGCCATGCTCCGTTCACTGGTATCTCGCGTAAGGTCATAGTATGGCCAGAAGCGGCGCAAAAAACGGTAAAGACAGTTCTCAAAACAACCTTGACCCCAACTACGTGCCTTCGGGGGCGCCAGGACTTGCGCCGTCGTTTTCTTCTGAGCCTTCAGATGACCTCGTATCCATCAGAGAGCAGGTTGATCAGGTTCCCACTGATCCAGGCTGCTATCTCTGGAAAGACGGGTCTGGCAAGGTTATCTATGTAGGCAAGGCTAAAAACCTTCGTGCTCGCATGAGGCAGTACGTCACACTTCAAGATGACCGTGCCAAGATTCCTCTAATGATGCAGGTTGTGCGCAGTTTTGACTACATCGTGGTAGAAAACGAGCACGAAGCACTGGTGCTGGAGCGCAATCTTATCGCTCAGTATCGTCCGTACTTCAACGTGGACTTCAAAGACGATAAGAGCTATCCCTACATTGCCATTACCGAGTCAGATACCTTCCCAGCAATTAAATACACGCGCGAGAAACACAAGAAGGGTACGCGCTATTTTGGTCCCTATACCGATTCTTACGCTGCTCGCCAGACTATCGAGACGCTCAGAAAAGTAGTGCCTATCTGCTCCGCTACGTGCGTAGAGTGGAAGCGCGCTAAGCGCCTGCTGGAAAAAGACCCTGATGGCGCGGCTGTTGCTAACTTGCTACTGGCAAAGAAGGGACGTCCTTGCTTTGATTACCACGTAGGCAAGGGACCTGGCGTGTGCGTGGGCGCCATTGATACCGTTTCCTACGCAAAAAACGTCAGGCAGGTAGAAAACTTCCTCCGCGGAAATCGTTCCGAGATTGTCTCTGAGCTCAAAGATCAGATGCAAGAGGCTGCTGCTGACCTGGATTTTGAGAAGGCAGCTAGGCTCAAGTCCCGTCTGACTTCGCTCTCTGATCTTGATGACCGCCAACAAGTCACATTTCCTACCTCGGTCAATATTGACCTCATTGGCATTTACCGAGAAGAAACTATCTCCGCTGCCTGCGTTTTTGTTGTGCGAGAAGGTCGTACCATACGTTCAGTTGAGTTTATCCTGGACAAAGGCTTGGATGTTTCCGAGGAAGAGCTGGTCTCGGGCTTCCTAAAGCGCTACTACGACGAAACCGCTGACATTCCCGCAGAGGTTAACCTGCCCATCGATCTTCTCGACGCAGAGGTTTTGTCCGAGTGGCTTACGCAAAAACGAGGCCACAACTGCGTGCTTCATCACCCACAACGTGGCGAGAAGTTCCGTCTTCTCCAGATGGCTTCTGCTAACGCTCGTCATGCGTTGATGCGCCACATGATTCGCACGGGCTACGCCGATGACCGCACTAACCAGGCGCTCCTTCAGCTGGAAAGTGCACTTGCGCTTGACGCACCACCGCTGCGCATTGAGTGCTTTGATATCTCTACGCTTCACGGCAATTTTACCGTTGCCTCGATGGTGGTCTTTACTAATGGAAAGGCTGATAAAAGCCAGTATCGCCGCTTTAAGATTCGCGCTGAGCTTGATGAAGCTAACGACTTTGTCTCAATGACAGAAGTCCTGGGCAGAAGGTACAGTCCGGAGCGTATGGCAGATGAACGCTTTGGATCGCGACCTGATTTGCTGGTAGTTGATGGCGGCAAACCTCAGCTGACTGCCGCAATCAATCAGCTTAATGAGCTGGGGTTGGATATTCCTGTCTGCGGTCTTGCTAAGTCTGATGAGGAAGTCTTTGTACCTTGGGACGACACACCAATTGTGTTGCCTACTGGATCTGCTTCTCTGTATCTCATCAAGCAAGTCCGTGATGAGTCTCACCGTTTTGCAATTACCTTCCATCGTGAGCTTAGAGATAAGGCAATGACCGTCTCTATTCTGGATGAAATCCCTGGTGTAGGACCTAAACGCAAAAAAGATATCATGCGTCATTTTGGCTCTTTTAAGCGCTTAAAGGCTGCAAGTGTTGAGGACATCTCTCAGGTAAAAGGTGTTTCTGTGAACTTGGCAGAAACTATTTATGAAGAGCTCAAAGCTTGGGAAGAATCTTCCACGACTGTACATGAGAAGTTAGATGCAAGGGGAGGAACTCATGAGTAAAACAGCAGACGAGAAAATCTTGGCACTTGTGAATCCAGAATACATTAAGCGTATTCCGTTCTTTGTTCGTGGACACGCAACAGGTAAGTCTTGTGAGTATATTGCTCGGGAGTATCCAGAGCTCTACACTGCATTTGAGGATGAACCTAGTGCTCAACAAGTTGAAAAGATGTCAAAGATCATCAACGAGCTCTTTGAGCAAAGGATGAAGAAGCACAATCTCTAAAATCAAATCAAACAATAGAGTTATTTGTAATAAGAATGGCAGCTATGAAGTGTTGTATGCCATTCTTATTTTTTTTTCATTCATCGCTGAAATATAACCATTAACCGACAGATGAACGGTTAAAGCATACTCGCACGGAATATCATTAGAGTTACCAAGTCATTACTCTTATGTCAATTGCGACATGCAGTTCTAATGAGGTGACAGCAGATGAAGCATAGAAAAAGGTTTATAAAAGATCTGTCATTATTGGTAGTTCTTGTTATTTGTGGCTTACTGATTAACAACTGGTTTTTTAAGCTGAATACTATGAGACTGCCAGAGTTAAAAAAGCAGGCAGCTCAGTATGTTGTGCAACAATATGAGAATAAGAAAAATGGTCTTAAGTCTGATTTTGGATCCGCAGGAAATATTGACTTAGAGACTGCTACTATTTCTGGCCCATTTTTAGGAGTCAGTCAAGCTAACCTACTTATGTTGAATGTAGATTTATATTGGGTAATAAGCTCTCAAGAAACGGTTGTTGGTACTGTTGAGCAAGATTTGGGGCTATTTGCCATTGGGTCTTATTTTGGAACTCCAAAAATGTGGATTCAAACAAGTAACGCTGGGCTGTTACAAGAAATGCATAATAGAAATTATAGATGTCTAGTTAGAAGTTTTTGTGGCTTAGGGTTAAGTGGATGGCCGCCACCGTACCTAGCTGATGG
>CAUUHE010000039.1:0-10418 GCA_963544885.1 uncultured Atopobium sp.
TCAACGTACACTACGCCAGACTCAACCGTCTTACCACGAGTAACCTTGCCGTTTCTCATCTCAAGCGTGTCGCCGTTATCAAGAATGAAAATGCGATTAGCAGGAACGCCCATCTGCTGAGCAAGTTCTGCATGAGCACGCAGGTGAACAGCCTCACCGTGGACTGGCATAAAGTTCTTAGGACGAGCCATACCAAGCATAAGCTTGAGCTCTTCCTGGCTACCATGACCAGAAACGTGGACAAGTGCCTTTGATTTGTCGTAAATCTCGCAGCCAATCTTAGAGAGAGCGTTGATGATGGACTGAACGCTCTTCTCGTTACCTGGAACAGGAGTTGCAGAGATGATTACGGTGTCCTGAGGACGAATGGAAAGCGACTTGTGCTCGCCGTTGGCCATGCGCGCCAAAGCACTCAGAGGCTCTCCCTGAGAACCAGTGCAGAGAACAACAATGCGATCATCTGCAAGTTTATCAACGTCGTAAGCATCAATGATGTCTTTATCGGCAATGTTGAGGTAGCCAAGCTCACGAGCAACCTTTGTGTTGGTAATCATGGAGCGACCGGTAACAACAACCTTGCGCTTTACCGCTACAGAAGCGTCACACACCTGCTGAAGACGGTGAATGTGGCTTGAGAACGACGCCACAAAGACGCGACCGGTTGCATTTTTGATGATGTGACGAAGCGCTGCACCAACGGAAGCCTCAGATGGAGTCATGCCTGGGCGGTTGGCGTTGGTGGAGTCAGACAACAGCAGATCAAGGCCCTCAGAGCCAAACTTGGTAATAGCAGCGTAGTTTGGACGTACGCCATCAATAGGAGTCTGATCAAGCTTAAAGTCACCGGAGTGAATAAGCGTTCCTGCAGGGGTTTTCATATGAATACCAAAAGCTGCAGGAATAGAGTGGGTCATCGAGAAGAACGTAATGTCAAAGGCGCCAAGCTGGACCTTTGAGCCATCGGTAACCTCGCGAAGCTTAGTGCCCACAATCTTGTGCTCAGCAAGCTTGCCTTCAATAAAACCAAGCGAGAGCTTGCTGGAATAGATTGGAACCTTACGAGTAAGGTCCATAAGCAGGTACGGAAGAGCACCAATGTGATCTTCGTGACCGTGGGTAATCAAAATACCGCGAAGCTTATCTTCATTTTCTAGTACGTAGGTGTAGTCTGGCAAAACGAGGTCAATACCAGGCTGTTCGTCATCTGGGAACATCAAACCAGCATCAACAAGCACCATATCATTACCGTACTCAAAAACGGTCATGTTCTTGCCAATGCCATCAAGTCCGCCCATAGGAATGACTTTAAGAGCTGGGTCTTTCTTAGGCATTAAAAAACTTTCCTTTCAAAACAACTTTCTATAACAGACGCAACCCAAAGGGCCGTCTACAAGACTTTTTACAAAATCTACATGTTGTTTAATTATATAAAAAATCAGCACGTATTACGCTATATATTCCCAAAGAATCAAAATCTCAACAGAATAACAAGAGAGCTCCGACATACATCGAAGCTCTCTTTACTATCTCATGTGTATAAGGTCTCACATGGCGAGAAACCCTTTGAGTTTGAGCGTAGCTTATGCGTCGTGATGACGGCGTGGCTGTCTGCGCTCAGAGTTGCCGTTGTCGTTCTGACGACGTGGACGGCGCTCCTCGCGCTCCTTCTTTGGAGCGCCCTGTGGTGCCTCTGGCTTATCAAGACGGTCAAGAGAAATCTTGCCCTTCTCATCTACCTCAAGGACCTTAACCTTAACCTCATCGCCAACAGCCAGGACATCCTCGATCTTCTCGACACGTCCCTGTGCAACGCGGGAAATGTGAAGCAGGCCGTCTTTGCCAGGAAGGAGCTCAACAAAGGCGCCGAATGGCTGAAGACCAACAACGCGGCCGGTGTACTCCTCGCCTACCTCTGGAACCTTGACAATAGCCTTGATGCGCTCTGCAGCAGCCTCAGCAGCACCATTAGTACCAGCGATAAAGACGGTGCCATCCTCCTGGATGTCAACGGTTGCGCCCGTATCCTCCTGGATACCGCGGATAACCTTGCCACCAGAGCCAATGACGTCGCGAATCTTATCAGTTGGAATGGAAAGCGAGATAATCTGTGGAGCGGTCTCTTTGGTCTCAGTGCGAGGTGCAGGAATCTGCTCGAGCATCTTGTTCAAGATGAACATACGACCCTCTTGAGCCTGGAGAAGTGCGCTGCGCAGAATCTCTGGAGTAAGGCCGGTTGCCTTGTTGTCCATCTGCATTGCAGTAATACCCTTGGTGGTACCGCAGACCTTGAAGTCCATGTCGCCGAGGAAGTCCTCAAGACCCTGGATATCGGTAAGAACAACAGTCTTGCCGTTCTCCTGGATAAGACCCATGGCAACACCAGAAACAGGACGCTTTAGAGGAACGCCTGCATCCATAAGGGAAAGCGTAGAACCGCAGGTAGAAGCCATGGAAGAAGAACCATTGGACTCCATTACCTCAGAGACAACGCGGATGGTGTAAGGGAACTCTTCCTCGGAAGGAATGACAGGAAGAAGTGCGCGCTCTGCAAGAGCTCCGTGACCAATCTCACGGCGCTTTGGACTGCCCATACGGCCAGTCTCACCGGTGCAGAATGGTGGGAAGTTGTAGTGGTGAATGTAGCGCTTGCCATCCATTGGCTCAATGGTGTCAAGACGCTGCCACTCGTTGAGCATGCCAAGTGTACAAATGGAGAGAACCTGAGTCTGACCACGCTGGAAAAGACCAGAACCGTGAACAAGTGGCAGGTAATCAGGCTTGACCATGATTGGACGGATCTCGTCTGCAACACGACCGTCAACGCGCTCGCCGGTTTCAACAACCATGACGCGCATAGCGTGCTTCTCAAGGCCCTTGAGCTCAACGGCAATAGCGCGGCTCCACAGCTCCTGCTCCTCCTCGGTGAACTGAGCCTTAATCTCGTCCATCAGGTCAGCAACCTTCTGCATACGAGACTGCTTGTCAGCGTCCTTAAGAGCAGCACTCATCTGGTCATAGTAAGCAAAGATGCGGTCATGGACCTCAGCAATTGGCTCGTCAAGGATGTACTCACGCTTGACGATAGGGCCGTTAGCCTCTTCCCACTTAGCAATAAACTTCTTCTGCTCCTCGCAGAAAGCTGCAATTGCTTCCTGACCAAATGCCATAGCGGAGAGCATATCCTCTTCGGAAATCTCATCTGCACCAGCCTCAAGCATGGAAATAAAGGTGGAAGAACCGCCAAGCTCAAGGTCAAGGTCAGAGTGATCGCGCTCTTCATAGGTTGGGTTAACCAGGAACTCGCCGGTATCGGCGTTGCGGCCAATACGAACGCACGCAAGTGGTCCCTCAAAAGGAACGCCACCAACGGCCAGAGCAGCAGATGCGCCCATGACAGAGATGGTATCAACAGCGTTTACCTGATCTGCAACAAGAGAAGTTGCAACAATCTGAACCTCATTGCGGAAGCCATCTGGGAAGGATGGGCGCAGAGGACGGTCAATCATACGAGCAGTAAGGGTTGCCTTCTCGGATGGACGAGCCTCACGCTTGAGGTATCCACCAGGAACACGACCAACTGCGTACATTTTCTCAATAAAATCAACAGTCAGTGGGAAGAAGTCGTAATCTTTACGCTCCTTGGAAACCACTGCAGTGAGAAGTACGGTAGAATCGCCGCACTTAACGATACAGGCACCTGTTGCCTGCTTTGCGAGCTCACCAGCCTCAAGGGTGTAGTGCTTACCATAGAGGTCAAATTCGTGAGTTACTTTAGTCATTTCTTTCCTCTTCTATCTCCGTTTGCCCCATTGCAAACGGGCCTCAAACATAAAGGGCGCCAGACGGCGCCCTAAAAAGCCAACTTACTGGATGTTGTCGCGGATACCCAGGGAAGCAATAAGAGTACGGTACTCTTCAATGTCGTTCGACTTGATGTAAGAAAGAAGACGACGACGCTTACCAACGAGCATCAGAAGACCACGACGAGTGTGGAAGTCCTTCTGGTGGGACTTCATGTGGTCGGTGAGCTGACGAATACGCTCAGTAAGAAGAGCAACCTGAACCTGTGCGGAACCGGAGTCCTTCTCGTCCTTGCCGTACTGCTTGATGAGCTCAGCCTTACGATCCTTAGTTACTGCCATAATAAACCGCCTTTCGCGTTGAATACTCCTTGTACTGAGAAGGTAGCCGGCAGTGACTAGCCCCTAAGAACAAGGAAATAACCTACAAGAGGATACCAGTTACTGGTGAACTTTGCTAGTAAAAATCCACTTCAACTAGATACTTAGCAGAAATTCAAATGCTTTGAGACGCGCCTCAAGATGCGTGGCTGCCCAAATATGTGCGCTTGTGAGTAAAAAGAGCGCAGTTTCTGGAGCAATATCGGCAACAACAAGCTGGTCAAAGGTTAGTTTTAGAAGTGACGACAACCACGAGAGCTCAAGTGGAGTTACCTCAATGGCGCCCTCAATCTCATGCGCACAACTTCCACACAATGCACCACCAGCAGCTGGCGAGAAGTACGTCAGAGCTTCATCTCCACAGGCAATGCACGATTCCAGCTCAGGACGCCAGCCTTCGTGTGCCAAAACCTTAAACACATAAGCGGCAACGACAAGATCTAAATGTTTATCGTCATCTACTTCTTCGCAGGCTCTGAGAGCGCGAGAAAGTAGCGGATAGAGAAACGCGTCCTCAATGCCATCAATGCATGAAAGACGTGCAACCTCGCAGATAGCTGACGCGGCCGCTACCTTAGAGAGATCTCCGCGAAGTGTGGCATGCGGCTCAAGCAAGGTTGCCTCGGACAAGATGTCAAGCGAGCGACCTTCTGCCAGCAACACATCTAACTCGCAAAAGAGTTCAACACGAGCAGCAAAGCGACCGCCTGGCTTTCTGGCGCCCTTTGCGACAGCTCGACGTTCTTCTCCCGAATCAGAGAGCATGGTTAAGATGAGATCTTGCTCGGCAAGTTTTGTTCTATCAAGCACAATAGCTTTAAGACGAGTGGTCTTTCTACCAGGCACAACTAGTCCTCAGTTGAGTAGCCTAGGCGCTTAATCTCGTTGGCATCACGCCTCCAGAGAGGCTGAACACGAACCTGAAGGTCAAGGTAAACTTTGCGACCAAACAGCTTCTCCAGGTCTTTTCTAGCCTCGACGCCAACGCGCTTGATCATGGAACCACCCTGGCCAACTACAATGCCCTTTTGTCCTTCTCGCTCAACCAAAATGGTGGCAGAAATGGATAAGTGACCGTCCGTTGCTACCTCATACGAATCGCAGACAACGGCAACAGAATGAGGAACTTCCTGACGAAGGTTAAGCAATAACTTCTCGCGAACAAACTCTGCTACCAGGTCTTCTGGCAAAGCGTCAGTCTCCATGTCCTCTGGGAACCACATAGGACCCTCGGGAAGATGCTCAGAAACAAGCGAAATAAATGCCTGAATATTAAAGTCTTCTGGTGCGGAAACAACAAGCACGTCATCAAAGTGAGCAAGAGCCTGTGCAGCCTCAAGCTGCTCCGCCACCTGCTCTGGCGTTGCAATATCTGCCTTAGTAATAACCAGCAGTTTAAAGGCGGCATGTGCCTGCTCAACATGATTGGCAACCCACTCATCGCCACGGCCAACGGGCTTAGTGGCATCAATCAAAAAAGCAATTACATCAGCATCGTTAAGTTCTCCCAGTGCAGCCTTATTGAGCTCTTTTCCAAGAGCGTCTTTAGGCTTGTGGAGGCCTGGAGTATCTACAATGACAAGCTGGGAGTTATCTCCGTTTACCACTGCTCTAAAGCGACGACGCGTAGTCTGGGCAACAGGGCTTGCGATAGCTACTTTCTGGCCCATACAAGCGTTCAAAAGCGTGGATTTACCAACACTTGGACGACCAACTAAAGCAACAAAACCGCTCCTAAATGGAGTGGTCTCAGATGAAGTATTTTCAGAAACTGAATTGGCGGTCATACGTCCTCCAACTTACCAATGAAAAATTGCACGCGAGAAAATCAAAAGTCCTATAAGAGCTGCGGTAATGCTAATACAGCATGAAGCTGCCGCAGCAATATCTTTGGCTTTACCAGCCATAGGATGAAACTCAGGAGAAACCAGGTCTACCACAGTTTCTATTGCCGTGTTGATGAGCTCTGTGGTTAAAACTGCACCAATACACGCAAGGACAAGTGCCCAGCTCACGGCATCTAAGCCAACAAACAATCCCGCTACCACGGTCAATACAGCAGCTACCGACATACGGCGCAAGTTTGCCTCTTGAGCAAACGCTTGACGTGCGCCTTGTAGCGCAAAAAGAAGACCGCGCTTAAAGCTTGGATGTCTGCCCTTAGATCCCGGAATCATTACTCGTCAATCCCCTCACGGTGGCGAGTCAACACAACTGGCTCAATAGTTCTATCCGTTGAAAGCAGAGCAACAAGGGCGTCTTCACGAGCCTCCATAACCTCTGCCTCATCGTCTTCAATGTGGTCATATCCAAGCAGGTGAAGCATGGCGTGAACAAGCATGAGCCTAAACTCGTCTGCCTCCGTAGTGCCATATTCTTTTGCCTGACGTGCAATAAAGTTAGGAGCCAGAATAATATCGCCCAGCTCACACATTTCACCAGGAGCCAAATCTGGATCATCAGGTCGCTCTACCTCAAGTGAAATAACGTCTGTGGGCGCATTTTTTTCTCGCCACTCAAGATTCACCTGCTGAATCTCTTCATCACTGACAATGGAAATGGACACGGTGCAAGGGCGCTCTACACCCTCTTCAGAGAGTACAAGGTTGCAATCGGCTTCAATCTCTTCTACAGAAATTGGGCACTCGACGCCTTCTTCGATCACAATGTCGTACTCGTTAACCACGTTACTCCCCTAGCTGTTTTTTCTCATACGCAGTGTATGCATCAACTATCTTACCAACCAACGTGTGGCGAACAATATCATTTCTATCTAAATCAACAAAAGCAACGTCTTCAAGGTTGCCAAGCACCTGTCGAGCAACATCCAAACCACTTCTGCCCACAAGGTCTCGCTGTGTTGCATCGCCCGTAATTACAAACTTTGACGAGAAACCCAATCGAGTAAGAAACATCTTCATCTGCTCAGGAGTGGTGTTTTGAGCCTCATCCAAAATGACAAACGCGTCATTCATGGTACGACCGCGCATAAATGCAAGTGGCGCAATCTCAACAATTCCCTGTTCAATGAGGTTATTTGCGTACTCCATGGAAGTCATATCAAAAAGCGCATCGTAGAGCGGCCTAATGTAGGGATCCAGCTTTTCTTGAAGTGTGCCTGGAAGAAAGCCGAGAGACTCTCCTGCTTCTACAACAGGTCTTACCAGCACAATTCTGCTAATTTGTTGAGAAGTTAAGGCGGCAAGTGCCATAGCAACTGCCAGATACGTTTTACCTGTTCCTGCAGGACCAATGCCAAACGTAATGGAATTGTTTGCTATTGCCTTGGTATAAGCAATTTGACCTTGTGTTTTAGGTTGAATTGCTTTGCCCTTATGCGTCACAAAGAGTGTATGTGTTCCCGTCTGCTCTAAGCTGGCATTTCTTTTTGTACTATCAAGCAGGAGCTTAACGTCTTCAAGCGTGGGCTTTGAGCCTGATTCGACCATTTGAATCAGGTGAGAAAAAATGAGCGTTAATTGCTCAATTTCTTGAGAAGTTCCCGACAAAAAGATGGCTTTACCTCTGACTGAAATAAGAGCCGCACATGACGCTTCAATTTCTCTGAGCAAACTATCAGCAGGACCTGTCAAATACAGAGGATCCACTGAATCAGGAATAGTTAAGCGAATCTGTGTTGGCTCCATGTTCCCCCAATTTACAAACGAGTAGCTTTTAGCATTCCATTAGGTAAAACTTCATCGAAGCGCATAGCGATAAGTTCATCAAGTTCAATAGTAGGATCAACCTGGACATCAAAAAGACCGCCAGAAATTCCCCTACCAGGATACTGTACCACCACATTATCGTAGGTACCAACAAGCTTCTCAGCAGCATCAAAGCGCATAGCATTACCCAGATCACGCATTTTCTTTGCACGCTCAGCCATCACTTTTGGATCTACCTGATTTGGAGCAGTAGCCGCAGGCGTTCCAGGTCGCTTGGAATACCTAAATACATGCATCTTTGAAAAGCCCATCTGACGACAAAACTCATACGACTCATCAAATTCTTTATCAGTTTCTCCAGGAAAACCAACGATAAGGTCCGTTCCCAAAGCAATGGTTGGCAGTACCAAACGTGCTTCCTCAACAGCCTTGCAATAAAGCTCTGTCCTATACACCCTACCCATACGAGCAAGCGTAGCATCACAACCGGATTGAAGGCAGATATGCAAGAAAGGTGCAATTCTCCCGCTGGAAGCAGCAATTACCTCCACAAGACGGGCAGTAACATCAGGTGGCTCAAGAGAAGAAAGACGAAGACGTCCTACCTTAGTTTTTTCAAGCACATACTCGAGAAGATCAGGAAGACGTAGAATTCTTCCACCTTCATCCTCAAGTTGAGCTTTATAGCTACCAAGGTTAATTCCCGTAAGAACAACCTCTTGAGCTCCCCTGCTCATAGCATCTTTTACCTGTGAAACAACCTCACGAGGATCAAGAGACCTTCCTGCACCACGCGCCTTCCAGACAATGCAGAAGGTGCAACGGTTATCACATCCGTCTTGAATCTTGATACCAGGGCGTGTGCGACCTGTTGGAGTTGGCTTAGAGATGACGAGTCCGTCATCGCTTACGGATTCTGGTGCAAAACCTAGCTCTTCAAGAACCCTATCTGCAACTTTGTCCTTCTCGGGCTCTACAACAACATTAGGAGCAAGAGAGGCAAGTTCGTCAGCAAAAAGACTTGCAACACAACCCGTTGCAACTACAAGAGGAGCTCCCGGCATAAGTGCTGCTTTACGCACAGTTTTTCTCGTCTTAGCCTCAGCTTCTGCAGTGACAGCGCACGTATTGATGACAATCGCTTGAGCCTCGTCCTCTTCAACAATGCGACACCCCATACGGAGCAGAGAGTCTGCCATTAAATCAAGCTCTACGCGATTAACTCTACATCCAAGATTTATGAGCGCAATTCCATGAGCCATTAGCGCCTCTTCTTGGAAGCCTTTTTGGCTTTCTTGTCTTTATGATCCGAAGAATCTCTACCTTCAGATTGATCGGCGTGTGACTGATCTTGAGTATCTTGAGCACTACTTTGTTTACGCTCATCAATAAGTGAGGTGAGTGTTTCCAACTGCTCTTTGGTCAGTCCTGTTGAAGTCTCAATGTGAACCAGAACGTAAAGGTTTCCACGAGCCTTAGTATGCAAACGAGGCATACCTTTACCAGCCACGCTTAGCTGCTGGCCATACTTACAACCTGCTGGTATAGAAATCTCAATAGTTTCATCTTTGATAATGCCGTCAATGGTAACGGTAGTACCAACGATTGCCTCCAGAGAATCAACACTAACTGAAGTAAAGAGATCGTCTCCCCTGCGCTCAAAATCTTTATGCTGGGAAACCTCAATAGTTACGATGAGGTCACCAGAGGTATCACCTCTGACGCCTGCTTCACCTTTACCGGCAATGGAAATTGACTGGCCAGAATGAACGCCTGCAGGAATTTCAACAGAAACACGCTCATGGTCAGGAGTTCTTCCCTGGCCACCACAGGTCTCACAGGCATGCTCTACTTTTTTGCCAGTTCCTTGGCACTCTGGACATACTGTCTGAGACTGCATCTGACCAAAGACGGTATTTTGGACCTGAACTACCGTGCCTGTTCCGTGACAGCGTGGACAGTCTTCAATTTTTCCACCCTCACCAAGACCAGTGCCATTACAATCATCGCAGGTAGAAAGTCTGTTATAGGAGATAGTTTTTGTAACTCCGGCTGCGGCTTCTTCCAGCGTAATGGACAGCCTGATACCCATATCACTACCACGAGTGCGCTGAGCAGCGCTGTGACCACCATGGCCACCACCAAAGAAGGAATCAAAGATATCTCCAAAGCCGCCAAAACCACCGCCAAAGATATCTGACATATCCACATAGCCGCCACCAAAACCGGATGGACCATTAGGATCACCATAACGGTCATAGTTGGCGCGCTTTTGCTCATCTGAAAGCACAGAATAAGCTTCGTTTACCTCTTTAAACTTCTCTTCTGCATGAGGGTCATCAGAAACATCAGGGTGCAGCTTTCTTGCCAGCTTTAGAAAAGCTCGCTTGATTGTTTTTTGATCTGCATCACGAGCAACACCTAAGAGCTCGTAGAAGTCTTTCTTCTCTGCCACGCTTACTAACTCTCCCCTTGTAAAACCTAAAACTTAAATTCCCATATAGCCGACATGGCCTAATCCGGCCGTACAAGCATACAAAGTCATAATAATAATTGAGTAGAAGGCACC
>CAUUHE010000040.1:0-9733 GCA_963544885.1 uncultured Atopobium sp.
CTGATAACGTTTCTCTAGTTTTTGATGGCCAGATTTCTCTGACAGAGCCAACTTCAGAGTTCTTTGCAAACTCGTGGGTGTGGTCGGCGGAATAGGCGTCTAGAACCTTAAGAAAGGCTCCTCATCCTGGCCAAGCTCCTCAAGAAGCTCATCGTCAAGATCATTGATGTCGCCAAACTCCTCGTGCTCATGCTCCTCTTCTTCATCTTCTTCATGATCGTGAGAATGCTCATTGAAGCCGTACGCATTTGCCGTCTCATCATCAAACTCAAGTGTTGGAAGAGCGCTGGTGATGCTGCATAGGCCAACTCCTGCAGGCATAATCTTTTGCCACTGAGCAATCAGAGGAGTGGTTGGAACTTCTCCCAACTCAACAATGGAATCCAAGAAAATCTCTTTTGCACCATCAAGCAGGTCAGATGTCTTTGCAACCTCAATAAGGTGCTCCGAGAAAAGCTCAAGTGCATGATCTGTGGAGTCTGCCTCAACAATGCAAGGCATAAGGCAGTAGTTGTCAGTAGAATCAAGCTCGTCGTTATAACTAAAGTTTCCCAGATAGATCATGAGACCTCCTTGTTGTAGTTTCAAATCATCTTATGCCAAAATAAGACAGACCTTCTCGATATTTTTATTTTGACGGTAAGCGTGAGGTTCTCGTGGGTAATCGGCACACGTTATCAATTCTTCTAGAGGTTGTAGCACTCTTTGCTACTCCTATTATCCTTGCTGTTGAAATGATATATTTTCCCGATTTTACTGCAGTATCTTCCATTATTTTAGCAATCATTTCAGTTGCATTATTTATGTTAAGTTTTGAGACCCAAAAGCCTTCAGTTGCCAAATTGGTACCCACGGCCGTCTTTAGTGCCTTGGGAGCCGCGGGTAGAATCGCTTTTGCGCCACTCGCATACGTAAAGCCTGTCTCAGCAGTTGCTATCTTTGCTGGAGCGTTTCTCGGAAGACACGCAGGCTTTCTGGTAGGCGCACTATCTGCGCTTCTTTCAAACGTGTTCTTTGGACAAGGTTCGTGGACTCCGTGGCAGATGTATGCGTGGGGACTTGTTGGCTACCTGGGCGGTCTTCTTACAACCTTTACACCGACTCATTCTGCAGTCACTAGTAATAAGGCCCTTTCACAAGGCGAGAAACCCCACAAACTTCCACCTTTTCTTCTTATGGCTTGGGCGTTTATCTCTGGACCATTCTTTGGTCTTGTCATGAACGTGTACTTTGTTATTGGATTTGTCCATCCTCTAACCCTCGAGTCCGCCCTTCTTGCGTTTGCAGCTTCTATTCCGCTTGATCTTACGCATGGAGTAGCAACGCTTATTTTCTTGATTTTGCTCTGGCTCCCGTGGCAAACATCCGTTGACCGAATCCTCACAAAATATAATCTCACTGGTAGAACTTTTAGATAAACCAACTTTTACCGTCTGCCTAAAATATCTTTTATTTTGCAGCCATTGATCTAGACTTAATCCACTGTCAGCCCCCAGATTCTGGGGGTAAAAATGCCACCTACATCTATCTTTGCTGCAACGGCAAACTCAACACTTGAGTTGCTTGCTCCTACGCGCTGTGTCGTGTGCGAGAAACCCGGTCAGCTCCTCTGCGATGAGTGTCGGGAAAAGCTGCCGTGGATCTCTCAGCAATGGGCATGTCCTAATTGCGGCGCTCCGTATGGGAAACTTGTCTGTTCAGAGTGCGCCGATAAAAAGAAACGACCCGTTCAGTGGGAGAGTAGGGCAGTTATTTGTGCCATGGGATTTAAAGGCCCTCCAGCACGGTTGATTTTGACGCTCAAAGACGGCCATGAACTTCGACTGGCGCCGGTAATTGCCGCAGCTATTTTGTGTGCGCTTGAAGAAGCTTCAGCATGGAGTGCTCGTGATGGTACTTCTCGCTTTGATAGTTCAAAAATTGATGGCGTTTGCTTTATTCCGGCAACTGCAGAGGCATACGCGCGCAGAGGCTTTGATCATATGGAGCTGGTAGCTCAATCGTTTTGCCAGCTTACAGGTCTGCCTTTGTATGACGTGCTTATACGTCCACACGCAAAGGACCAAAGAACGCTCTCATCTGCTCAAAGACAAATCAATTTGAAAGGAAGTATTGCTTGTACCGTACCAGTTAACCAATCAAATATTTTACTTTTAGATGATGTGGTAACTACCGGAGCATCAATTAGAGAAGCCACAAGAGTACTTTGTGCCGCAGGCGTGCAATCTGTAACCGTAGGCGCATTAGCTCGCGTATGGTGAGTTACCTATGGTTGCAAACGGCTATACTTGATAAGTCTTTTCAGGTCTGTGGTTGCGAAGTTCTCTGTGAGCTTTTAGTCCATGACAGACGAGGTCAAAGGGATCCACGTAAGTTTGCGTGTGCGCACGTAAACGATCATGGCTCGTCCTAGAAGTAAGCCATACCGCCTGTTATATCAATGAGACAAAGGGTCTCGCAGGCGAGAGAGCTAGTAGTGGAGCTGCTGCGGTAGCAAAGCAAACGTTCCAGTATGCGAGTGTGGGGTCAAATACCAGGTCAGCTGAAAAGACACCTGTTTAGAAGAAGGAGTTCTGATGACGCGCGTTAAAAGCTCTCTTAAGGTGTTACTTCTTATAGCACTAGCTGTTGTTTTAACAGGATGCTCCATTGGTCCTATCAACATTGATTTGGACAAATGGTTCCACGTCAAGTCGGTGCAAGAGGCAATTCAAGAGAAGCGAGAAGCCCGTCAGCAGAAGATTCCTGATTCCGCATTGCATACTGCTGGCACTCTTACAGTAGGTTTGCGCACGCAGTCAGTGACTGCTCCTATGATTGTGGCCTCAGAAGGCGGAACGCTGCAAGGAATTGACGTTGAAGTGGCCTCTGCGATTGCAGATCAGTTAGGCGTAGACGTTAAGTTTGTGTCAGTAAATGGTCCAGTTGATGGTTTGCAAGCAGGCTGCGATATTGTCATGGATGTCAGAAGTGGTGAAGACTCAACAAGTACGCTCATTTCTGGTTATGCTGAGTATGCAACAGCTCTTTTCCACAAGGGTTCAGAGACAAACATTACTGCTGATAGTTTGAGTGGAAAGTCAGTTGGCGTTCAAACGGGTTCTTTGTCTGAGCGCGCAATGGGTCAGGTGCTCACGGGCATGTCTGTTCAGGGTTTTTCTAACCTAAATGATGCTTTTGAAGCACTTGAAAATGGTTCCATTGATTATGTGGCCTGTGATGCATATGCTGGTGCTTATTTAGCAGCAAACAAAGATATTTCTATGGTTGGTGTCGTTGACGTTCCATCCACGATTGGTATTTCTGTTGCAACTAGTAACAAAGCTCTCGCTACACAAATTCAGCAAGCTCTTTCAGCTATTCAATCTAACGGTGTCGAGGGAGTTATTAGAAACAAGTGGACTGGTACCTTGCCACACCTCTCAACTACCAACAAGATTTCTGGTCTTGTAGAAGTTTCTACACAATCTACCAGTGCTGATTCAGCTACATCTTCCTCTGAGCAAAATTAATTGCACATAAAGAGAAATAGTCTCTAACCGTTTACCGCTCAATTCAACTTTTTATGGAATGATTGACCGACAAATGGGTATTGTTGTTATACAGACATCAGATAGAAGATGTCTCGTGTATCCGATAGGAGGCTCCCATGGTGGACATCAAGATTTCGGGACGCAAGGTAAGTATTTCTGAGGCTTTGCGCACACACGTAGACCAGAAGATCGGTGATGCGCTTAAAGTATTTGACATCACTCCTATGTCTTGCGATGTAGTTCTCAGAGTAGACAAAAACCCTTCAAATCCAGATAGAAAGACAGCTGAGGTTACGGTATTTGTTCGTAACAATGTTGTTCGTGTCACTGCTAGCTCTGATGATATGTATGTGGCTATTGATGAAGCAGCAGAAAAAGTCTCCAGACAGCTACGCAAGTACAAGACAAAAGTTGTTGAGCGCCGTCATCATGTAAAGTCTGAGCGCGGAGTTGCTCTTACACAAGAAGATCTTGCCAATCTCATTGAGATTCCAGCTGAAGATCTTGATGACCAGCTTGTTCGCGAGAAATACATTGATCTTGAGCCCATGACAGAAGAGGAGGCGCTTGTCCAAACTGACCTTCTCGGCCATGATTTTTATGTCTTTGTTAATTCTTCTACTGGTTTGACTAATGTCATCTACCATCGTAAAAATGGTGGTTATGGAATTATCAAACCTAAGATTGAGGAACCAGATGTTCAATAAAAAAGATAAGGCCGAAGAAGAAATCAGCGAGGTCGCCTTTGAGGATCTTGAGCCTACTGAGCTTTCAGCTGCATATCATAAGCCCAGTAACGTTCGAATCATCATGGACTCCTGCGCAGACTTTGCTCCAGGAATTGCTGAACAGCTAGGTGTTGATATCATCCAGTTCCCTTATGTGGGACCAGATGGAGAGCACTATGACGATGGCTGGAAGAGCATTAGTGCACATGAGTTCTTTGAGGGCATGCGCAAAGACAAAAAGCTGCACTACACCACCTCTGCAATTACTCCTGGTCATTACCTTGAGGTCTTTGAGCGTGCTGCAAAACAGGGCACACCAACGGTGTATCTTTGCTTTACTTCTGCGCTCTCTTCATCCTACTATTCAGCTGAGCAAGCAGCAGATATGGTAAGAGAGAAATACCCAGACTTTGAGATTTACGTAGTCGACAATGGTGCACCTTCGTCCGCAGCTCAGCTTTTGGGTCTTGAAGCAGTACATCAGGCCAATAAGGGTCTCTCGGCAAAAGAGATTGCCGAGTGGGCAGAAGATGCTCGTAACTACATTCATGGCTATTTAACACTTGAGACCTTGGATGCTCTTGCTGCGGGCGGTCGTATTCCTGCAGCTGCAGCAAATATTGGTGGCAAGCTTGATGTAAAGCCAGAGCTTACGTATGACTCAACAGGAGCTCTTACCGTCAAGACTGTGTGCAGAGGCCGTAAGAAGGCACTCAAGTCTCTTATCCAGGACTTTAGAGATAGCTATTCTCATGACACCTCGCTTCCTGTTGGCATCATTTCTGCAGACGCACAGAAGGACGCCAATTGGCTAGAGGCTCAGATTCGTAAAGAGAAGGGCTGCGAGGGACTTACCATTATTCACAGTCAGGTGGGACCAGTTATTGGCGCTCACGTTGGCCCAGGCATGGTAGCTATTGTCTTCTGGGGCACTGACCGCCGCGAGAAGCTTTCGCTTTCTGACCGAATTGCTAACAGGGTTCGTAAATCTAATTAACGGGTACAAGGTATGGGGTCGCTCTTTGGAGCGGCCCCAGTTTGTATATTTATTTCAGTCTGAAAGGACTCACACATGGCACTGAGCAAGAATGCAAAGGTTGCTTTTATTGGAACAGGCATTATGGGCGCTCCTATCGCAGAGCACCTTATTTCTGCTGGCTATGACGTTACTGTTTACAACAGAACACCAGAGAAAGCACAAGAGCTTGTCTCATTGGGTGCTCACACTGCAGAGAGTGTGGCAGATGCTGCAAAAGACGCTGACGTTGTCTTTACCATGGTTGGTTATCCAACTGACGTTGAAGACGTTTACTTGGCAACAGATGGTCTTATCCGCGTTGCTAAGAAGGGTGCGTACCTTATTGATCTGACTACTTCTTCATCTCAGCTTGCTCGCGATATTCACGATGCTGCTGAAATTGAGGGAAAGCATGCATTTGACTGTCCGGTTACTGGCGGCCAGAAAGGCGCCCAGGACGGTACTCTTACGCTGATTGTCGGCGCAACTGAGAACGACGTTGAGCCAGTACGCTCTCTTCTCGAGACCTTCTCGGCAAAGATTTTCTGCATGGGCGGCGCTGGCAAGGGTCAGACCGCAAAGCTTTGTAACCAGGTTTCTCTTGCTTCCTGCATGATCGGCTACGCCGACGCAATGGCTCTGGCAGAGCAGGGCGGACTTGACGTTGAGCAGATGCTTGAGGTTGTTGCTAGTGGCATGGGTTCTTCTCGCGCACTTAAAGAGCTTGCTCCTAAGTCGCTTGAGGGAGACTTCCAGCCAGGATTTTTGGCCGAGCATTTCCGCAAGGATATTGCGCTGGCACTTGCTCAGTCTGAGGACCTTGAGATTACACTTCCTGGAGCAGAAACTGCGTTTACCCTCTATGACATGCTGTGCCAG
This sequence comes from uncultured Atopobium sp., assembly GCA_963544885.1. Classification (GTDB taxonomy): domain Bacteria; phylum Actinomycetota; class Coriobacteriia; order Coriobacteriales; family Atopobiaceae; genus Lancefieldella. Next base: position 6,159 of record CAUUHE010000040.1, read on the forward strand.
ATTGGTGGCGCTCGTAAGGGCACTCAGGCAATCTCGCTGCTCTATGCTGACGAGGCAACCAGCACTGCAGCTGGCCTTGACTGGTCGCTCCTTGAGAGCCAGGAAGACGAGGGCGAGCATGAGTGCTGCTGTGGCCATGACCATGAAGATGGTGAGCACGAGTGTGAGTGTCACGGTCATGGACATCATCATGACCACGAAGGCCACGAGCACGGTCATGACGGCCACTGCTGCCACTAAGAGCTAGCCGCAAAGGAACCCAGGTTATGAGTGATATTTCTACTCCTCAGAGCTCTATTGCGGTTTTCATCGATTATGAAAATTTGGCACTAGGAACAGGCAAAAGAAAGAGAAACGGCCACCAAGAACCAGGTCATCTTCCAGAGATGAAGCTCATTATGGAGAGGCTGGTTGATAAGGGTCGCATTACTGCTAAGCGCGCATATTGCGACTGGCAGCGCTTTCCAAATGCAATTACGCCTCTGCATGAGCTTGGCATTGAGCTCATTGAGATTCCCGATAGGGCTTATACCGGCAAGAACTCCGCTGACATTAGACTTGCGGTAGATGCTGTTGAGATGTGTCTTACTAAAGACCACATTGACACTTTTGCTGTGCTTTCTGGTGACTCGGACTTCTCGCCACTTGTGGCAAAGCTTAAAGAGGCTGGTAAAACAGTTATTGGCGTTGGTATGAAGGAATCTACCAGCTCGCTTCTTGCTGAGGTTTGTGACGAGTTTATCTTCTACGAGGATATTTTGAGTTCTGGCAGGATTCCAGACTTCAAAGAGAAGGTACCTGTCGAGAAACACGACTGCTATCAGCTTTTATTTGAGACCATTGAGTCTTTGGAACGCGAAAGCGAAACATTTATTTATGCGTCTCGTTTAAAGGAGACTATGCGAAGGAAGCGTCCACAGTTTGCTGAGGCAACTTATGGATATCGTTCGTTTACTTCTCTTTTACGTGAAGCATCGAGCCTTGGATTTATTAAAATTCATGAGGATCAAAAAAGCGGCACCGTTGTCGTAGACGGATTTAGAGAATAAAGGGTGTTTTAGAGAGGATTTAGGTTTCATGGCAGAAAAGAAAGAAACTGCTCAGAAGCCAAAAAAGGCTTCAACTAAGGCAACCGCAAAAGCGGGCTCTACAAAGGCGCCAAAAGAAGAAAAGCAACCTGCTAAGAAGGCTACTAAAAAGCCAACTATGGCACAGATGAAAAAAGTGAATGCACTGGTCATCGCTTTGTCTGATGCTAGTAGGCGTGCTCGTCAAGACGCATCTCATGAGCTTGCGGAGCTAGCCCATATTGCTCCTCTTGCCTTTGAAGAGCACATTGATTCTCTTATTGATGCACTGTATAGGCCAGAAGCACAGACTCGTTGGGAAGTGCTTGATGCACTTGCTCATTTGAGCGAGCATTTTGGTGACCAGGTCTTCAAAGCATTTGATGCCGCTGAGGCTTCTTTGTTTGATGACGACTCGGCAACGGTTCGTCTCGCAGCATTTTTGTTCCTCTGTCAGTACGGAGCAACTTCTGCAAAGCATTCTGATGAAGCGTGGCCACTTTTGGATGAGGCGGTTCAGTGCTATCACGGAGATGCTGAGTACCATGATATGCTCCAGGGTCTTCTCGCCTTAGCGCACGGAACTATTTCTAAGGACGTGAAGAAAGCACTGTCTCAGCGCATGAAGTTTGATGCAGAAAATGCCACTGGATACATCAAACAGTATTCGGAAGAGATTGTTGCAGCTACCAAGTAGTTTGTTTTGCATGTAAACGACTGTGTACAAATGGGGGAGTTTACTGGTTGTATGTTTTATGCATGCTAATAAGAGTAAACTACAGGTTTATATTAGTGTACGTATAGTTGCATTAAGCGATGAAAGGCAAGGATATGCCATCTATTGATGTAAGAAAGAACTCAAAGATCTTTATTGGAGTAGGAGCAGTTGTACTGTTTGCTCTTGGTATTGTCATCGGTCGCTTCCTTCTGGGTGGTGGCGGAGCTACTGGTTCTTTGAACGGTCGCACCACACTTTCTGAGGGTGAGCTCAACACTCCTATTGCTTCTTATACCTATAACGGTCAGACCAAAGAAGTAACTGCTCGTGAGGTTATTGAGAACACTTCCGGTCTTGACGCTGCAAAGCAGTCTGACGGCACCTATGCTGTCCCAGCAGCCGATAAGATCATTGGCTATGTTCGCAATGCTCTTGTTGTTGCTGAGGCTCAGAGCAAGGGTATTACCGTCACTGATGACGAAGTCAACAATTACATGCAGACCAACTTCAAGACTACTGATGTTAGCCAGGTTGCTTCTGCATACAAGCTCTCTGAAGACGTTGCAAAGAAGCTCATCAATGATGCTGTCATTATGAAGAAGTATCGTGATAGCGTTCTGACTACAACCCTTCCAGATGCTCCACAGGCACCAACTGCACCTGAGGACGGCAACTCTGAGACTACAAGCCAGGAGTACGCTCAGTACATCATTGGTCTTGCTGGTGATGAGTGGGACGCTAAGAACAACACTTGGGCTTCCCAGGATGGCGATTACTACAAGCAGCTCTCTGCTTATTCAATCTCCAACGATTCCGCTTCTTATGCAGCTGCTCAGACCGCTTATCAGGTCGCAATGAGCAAGTACTCTGCTGTTGCAAGCAAGGCATCTCAGGAGTGGTCACAGAAGATTAACGAGATTCTTGGTAAGGCATCTATTGCTGTTTACTCTCTTGCTCTCTAGGATCTGAAAAGCAATGAAAGTTGCTATTAGCGCTTGTTTACTTGGCCTCCCCGTCAGATATGACGGAGGGGCCAAGCCTGTTTCTGCAGTACAAAGGCTTGCAGAAAAAGTAAACGTCACAAAGATCTGCCCCGAGACTTCCTCAGGTCTCCCTGTGCCTCGTCCGCCCGCGGAACAGCGAGAAGGTCGTGTTTGGCTCAAGGATGGCTCAGATGTAACGGAAGATTTTGAACGTGGATCTAAGATTGCTCTTAATGCCGTTACGTCTTCTGACATAACGCTCGCCGTTTTGAAGGCAAAGAGCCCGTCTTGTGGCGTGCATGAGATTTATGATGGTACGTACTCAGGAAAGCTTGTTTCTGGCGAGGGAACACTTACTCGTTACCTCTTAGAGGAGGGGATTTGCGTGGTTACCGAGAAAACCATTGAGAATGTAAGCCCATCTGTTGAGCATCCTGTTGCTCTTATTTTGGGAACCGGACTTGGTCATCTTGCTGATCTGGTAAAGCCAGTTCGTCGTATTGATTATCGTGACATTCCAGGTTTCCCTGTTGACGCTTCTCCTATGGCAGGTCACAGCTTTGAGGCAACTATTGGTACTATCGATGGCGTGCCTGTAGTTGTCTATCCTGGTCGCGTACACCTCTATCAGGGTTATTCTGCCGCTGAGGTAACCTCTCTTGTTCAGCATGCTCATCACCTAGGCTGCAAAGATATTATTTTTGCAGGTGCAACGGGTGCTGTTTCTGGAAACGCAAAGACTGGCCTTGGCGTTATTACTGATCAGATTAACCTCACTGGAACCAATCCGCTTGCAGAGTGGGCAGG
>CAUUHE010000041.1:0-9195 GCA_963544885.1 uncultured Atopobium sp.
CGGCGACCTTGTGCAAGCTGACGAACTGCTCGACGGTTGTATTTTTGATCCAAGAAAAAGCCGGTTTTTTGGCTGTTCTCCAGGTCAAGATTAAATTTAAGTCCGTTTTCTGTTGCAAGAACATGAGTTGAAGGCAGGGAAAGGAGACTTTCTGCAATCAAGCCATTCTCGTTCGGTGAAGAGCCTGTCCACCAGCCTTTATATTGCGGAAGTCCCTCTTTAAGGCGAGAGGGGGAGTCATTTCTTTCGTAAATGCCGTCGATTACCTGACCGTCTGCAGAGAAAACTTCAAGTAGCAGTGGATAGATAGCATCACGCAGACGCTCCATGCCAACGGTTCCTACCTGCGCAACAAGCACATTCTCGTAGCGGTCAACGATTAAGCCAGGAAAGCCATCGGCCTCAGAGAAGATGACGCGGCAACAATTGGTGTCAGGCTCAGTCCCTGGTAGAGCGCGGTTTCCCATAGTGGTTTTACGATGTTCCCACGCCCAGCTAATCTTGCGACTCCAAAATGCTTCATTGAGCCTATCGTTGGCGTTTCTTGTCACAATTCTGACGCGAATCTTGCTCATTTCTGACAGAAGGCCGGTTCCCTGGTAGGTACCGTTCTCTTCAAAGACATCAACAATGCAACCATTTTGAGCACACTCGCCACTTTCTGGAGATGGCTCTACACGGATGACCTCGCCCTCAAAGACCCAAGGATGTCCGCCCGCAAGTGCGCGAGCAGCTTTCTTGGTGATAATAACCTGTGGATAAGGGCGGAGTTGCTTCATGATGGTCCTTCTCGCGAGAAGTGCTTACAAAAGGCTGGGTGCTTGTATGTGCCCAGCGTCGATGTTCAAAAAGTTAGAGAATCAAATTGCAGAGAGCCATAAGAGGGAATATTGCCTGTTTAATGGCTGCGGAGCGTTTGTCGGGAGAAGTCACATAGAGAAGAATTGAGGCAAATGCCATTGAGCATACAGCAAAGATAACAAGCGCTTTACCTGCTGGATTTCTGGTGGCCATCAAGAAGACGCCAACGAATACCTCAATGGCAAGAAAGAGATTGTAAAATCCCTGGTTAAAAGCTATTTTTTCGGTGCTCTCTGCCTCTTCTTTTGTCATGTTAAAGGCCTTAAGCGCACCGTTAGAAGTCCAGGCAAATGACTCAAGATAAAAAATAACCACATGAAGAGTCGCTGCTCCAAGAGCAAAAATTACACCAACGCCATTAAAAGGGCCCATTTTGATTCCTTTACTGTATGAGCTGACTGCATCTGATTATAGATTACGTGTGTCGGCCATATCTGCCGCCAAATCCAAATCCTTTGCCTCTTGACCTTGAACCCGAGAACATCGAACGCGTGGTCTTGGTGGTAGAACGGGAATCCTGAAGCATAATGCGCCCCACATCATAAGAAAAGCCAGGTAGATCCCATGTAGGAATGAGCGCTTTTGTGAAATACTCAATTTCTCTGAGCGGCGTGACCTCATCTGGTCCCATAAAAGTGAATGCCTGACCTGCGGCTCCTGCACGGCCTGTTCGGCCAATGCGGTGAACATAATCCTCGGGGTCAAGCGGTACGTCAAAGTTGATTACCGCGTCAATGCCCTGGATATCAATGCCGCGACTCATGACGTCGGTTGCAACAAGAACCTGAATGGCGCCACTACGGAATCGCTCCAGCGCTCTTGCGCGAGCTTTTTGCGGACGGTCCGCATGCATAACATCAACCTTGAGACCTGCGGCTTTGAGATTTTTGTAAATGCTGTCAACGCGCGACTTTGTCCTACAGAAAACCAACACACGCTCTGGCGCAGGATCAAACGAGTCGATAAGCGCCTTTAAGAGCTGCGGTTTTTGTCCCTGAGTGACCGAGCATAAATGTTGCTCGATTGTTGCCGCAGTCTGTCCAGTTCTTGCAATCTCAATACGCTCTGGATCTTTAAGCAGCGCATCTATAGTCGATGTGATTGATGCGGGGAGCGTTGCCGAGAAAAGCAACGTTTGGTGCGCCTTGGGCAGTTGCTCCATAATGCGATGAACGCTTGGCCAAAATCCCATGTCAAGCATACGATCCGCCTCGTCGAGCACCAGCACCTGGATGTTCTCAAGGCTTGTATGCTTCTTGTCGAGAAGATCTATCAGGCGGCCAGGTGTTGCCACCAGCACATCGCAACCTTTTTGTAGCGCAGTTATCTGGTGTTTGTAGCGAGCGCCACCGGTAACAATGACGGCCTGCTGACCGGTGGATGCGCAAACGCTCTTGGCAACGGCATCAATTTGAGCAGCTAGCTCTCGCGTTGGCGTGATGATGAGTGCACGGGGGTACGCGTTGCGCTTGGCGCCGCGCCCGGCGGCCGCGTTGGGTTTGGCGCTCGCGTTGGGCTCCTTGGCGTCGGGCTTCTCGGCCCCACCGGGTTTCTCGACAGCAATGCGCTGCAGCGCAGGCAACATAAACGCTGCAGTTTTACCCGTTCCCGTTTGCGCTGACGCAACAACGTCCTTGCCCGCAAGGACAGCGGGAATTGCCGCGGCCTGCACGGGAGTAGGTGCGTTGAACCCAAGCGTTGCTACGCCTGCCAGAATTTGCTCGTTTAGCCCGAGCTCGGCAAAAGTTATTTCCATACAAACAAGTATACTTATGTGCAACGATTAGCTAAAGGAAGTTACCATGCCTATTAATATTCCAGATGGTTTACCAGCTAAGAAGACACTGCAAGAGGAGCGTATTTTTGCGCTTGAGGAAGAAGTTGCAGAACACCAGGAGATTCGCCCGCTTCGTCTGGCAATTCTGAATTTAATGCCCAAGAAAATTCAGACTGAAACGCAGATTCTCCGTCTGATTTCAAAGTCTCCTATTCAGGTTACGTGTGATTTTATGCGTATCTCTTCGCATGAATCTAAAAATACTGCCGCCGACCATCTGGTAACGTTTTATTCAACTTTTGATGACTTCAAAGATAAAAATTACGACGGTCTGATTATCACGGGAGCTCCTATCGAGGATCTTAAATACGAGGATGTTGACTACTGGGATGAGTTTTGTCGCATTGTTGATTGGTCTCAGGAGCATGTCTTTTCTACCATGTACCTGTGTTGGGGCGCACTAGCTGGCCTGTATTATCTGCACGATATTCCTAAGAAAATGCTGGGTGCTAAGCTCTTTGGTATTTTCCCACAGCGTTTATGCGATGAGTATTGCTTCCTCACCAATGGATTTGACGAGGTACATTACATGCCGCATTCTCGTCATGCTGCGATTGAGACATCTGCTCTGGCAAATCATCCTGAGCTTGCGGTGCTTTCTGAAGGATTTACCAGTGGTCCTGCACTTCTCGCCACAAGAGACTTTCACGAGATTTTTGTAACCGGGCATTTTGAATATGATCGCGACACGCTTGCAGAGGAGTATTGGCGCGACTTCCATAAGGGTCTGCCCATTCGTCTGCCGGAGAATTACTTCCCTGATAACGATCCAGAAAAGCAGCCGCTGTTTACCTGGCGCGCTCATGCCAACTTGCTGTATCGCAACTGGATTAACTGGGTGTACCAGATGACGCCGTACAACACAGACGAGATACCTGCGGCTATTGCAGATCTTCGTCAACGTGTTTCCGAGGCTGATCCTGACGCAAGGATGACCGGTAGGTTCTAAGCAGGCATTTGCACGGTGACCGATTTGCCAGCGCCTGTAACTGGTTAGACGCCATCAATACCATAAAATAATTGATTGATACACGCGTATGAAGCTACGTGTAGAAACACGTATAGAGAGGATACGTTGATGAAGGTTGTAATTGCTTCAGATATTCACGGCGCTGCCGACTATTGCGAGAAGCTTATGCAGGTCATAGAGGAGGAGCAGCCAAAGTACGTCTTGCTTCTTGGAGACCTGCTCTATCACGGTCCTCGCAACGATCTTCCTGCAGACTACGCTCCAAAGCGCGTTATTGAGATGTTGAACAGCATTTCCGATAAGGTCATTGCGGTCCGTGGAAATTGCGAGGCAGAGGTTGACCAGATGGTTCTGGACTTCCCTTGCATGGCTGATTACAACATCTTGTTTGATAAAGATCCAAAGACGGGCAAGCAGTTCACTATCTTCTTTACTCACGGTCACGTCTTTGGCCCTGGTATTCATAACAGCGTTGATAAATGGCCTCAGACGCCAAGTATGGACGCGTTTGTGTACGGCCATACGCACAGAAAAGTGAACATGCAAAGCGCTGACCATCCAGAGGTCACCGTGTTCAACCCAGGTTCTGTGGGCATTCCAAAGGACGGCACTCACAGCTGCGGAATCTACGAGGACGGCGAGTTTAGGCACGTCATCCTGGGCGAGTAGCCGGCGAGCAGCCGTCGGGCGGCAACCAGGCTGCATTGCGCCGTGTGCTGAACTCCGCGTCGCACACCCATACACGCAAAAGGCGAGAAGATCAATTGGTCTTCTCGCTTTTTGCGTCTTGCGATGTGCGACTTTCTAGTCGGCATTACTTTCCAGCAAGCGTTACTTTCTAGAAAGCGTTACTTCCTAGAAAGCGTTACTTCCTAGAAAGCGTTACTTCCTAGAAAGCGTGTCGGTGTTCCAAGTGCTGCTTTGAGAGCTGATAGTAACGGTTTTGCCGCCGTTGGTGGAGGAGAGAGTAAACGGCTCGCTCTTGCCGCTGACCTGGCCGTTGAAGCTAAGCTCAAGCTTGTTCTCGTCACCAGTCCAGGTGCCACGAACCTCAGGCTGGCCGCCGATGCGCCAAAGAACTGTGCCATCTTTCTGGATGACAACTTCCATTGGCTTGCCGTCAGTGCCGGTGCCGCTGTAGGTACCAACCCATTTTTGGGCCTTCTTGCGGTCTTCCTCGGATTTCTTATCTTTGTCCTTCTGCTCTTGCTCTTTTTTGTTCTTCTCGGTAACGCCAGACTTGAGGCTTTCACCCTTCTTTATCTGGTCGGAAACGCGAGAATGATATGAATCATACGTTGAATTAGCGCCAGTATCATTGCCCCAGATTTCCTTCTCGTGTTCTATGTCGCCGAGAAGAGCCTGCAGCTCAACAAGCCTATTTGAAACGGACTTGAGATCAAGCGTGGTTGCAGAATCGGTATCGTTAAAGCTGTTTGCAGCAAGCCTGCGCTTGTAATCGGCCTCAAACCAGTCGCGAATGCGCTTCTGTCCATCCGAAATTGAGCTGTTCAGAATGTTAACGCCCGAGTCATCGGTGCCGTTAGGAAGGCGGAACTGGCCGTTTTTCTGGTCGCCAGTGATTTGCTCTTCAATTTGATCGAGCTTCTCGTACTGGTTGAGAAGTTCAACGCGGCTGCTATCGCTGCTTGGATTGACGCCAACGCTTTCAATCTGCTCTTGATAGCTGGCAATACGCTGTTGAACGGCACTGCGCTTGGCCGCGTCGTTTTGATGGGATTGGAAAACCCAGGCAACGGCTAATGCGCCTACAACCAGGACAGCGGCAAGCAGGCCAAATGCAACTTTGCGGAGCGCATCTGAACCGTCCTTGGATTGCTTGCGCTCGACGGAGCTGGGTCCGCTTGAAACAACAGTGAACTGCGAAGGATCAAAGTGCGAAATTGCAGTTGAATCGAGGTCATCGGTGGTAAAGACGTTGATACGGTCAGGGTCGTTGATGAAGGTTGTGGGCTCCTCGGCGTCTGCAGCGTTGGGGTCTTCAGCAGCGGTGGAGTCAGCGACAGCGACAGCGGCAGCGGCAGCGCCGGCGACAACGGTAGGCGCCTCATCTGGGGAGATGTAGGAGTCGTCAGCTGGCGCCTCTAGGAGCGAGGTTTCTGCAGCGGCTGCGTCATCGGTTGGGTACTCTGCAAGGACGGTTGCGTCTGGATCGGCTGCGTCTGGGTCAGTTGCGACTGAATCAGTTACGTCTGGATTTGATGCGGTATCAACTGAATCGTCGGCCTCTGCTGGTGCGATAACCTCGGTAGCTGCGATGGAGTTGTCGGGTGCGGTTTCTGGTGCAGGTTCTGTAGACTCGGCGAGCGCATCGGGTTTCTCGACGTCCGCGACATCAGTGATGTCCACGACGTCCGAAAGCTTCTGTCCGCAGTTGGAACAGAACTTTGCGTGCTTGCCAATTTCAGCTCCGCAGTTGGGGCAATTCATAGAGTCGCTCCTTAAATCGCCAGTTAGACTCAGTGGCTTTTCATTACACTGGGTTACTATTGTAGCGTTAACAGGAGAAACGCCAAAATGTTTTTAGTTTTGAGGGCGGCTGCGCGCGCTGAGGGCTGCGTGATGTGGCTCGATGCCAAGTGCTCCAGGCAGCAGATTAGAGCGCAGATTAGAGCAGAGAAACGCCTGCTTCAGCGCAACGATCCTCGGTCTGCTTATCCCAAATAGACGCCTGCACTTCTCCGACGTGCGCTTTTTCCAGCAGCAGCATGCACAGACGACTCTGTCCAATGCCGCCGCCGATGGTAAATGGCAGCTCGCCATTAACGAGCATCTTGTGGAATGGTAATTCAAGGCGGTCCTCACATCCGGCAATTGCCAGCTGTGTCTTAAGCGCCTCGGCGTCAACACGAATACCCATACTGCTGATTTCAACCGCACAGTCCAAGGTTTCATCCCAGAACAGCAGGTCACCGTTGAGCGACCAGTCGTCGTAGTCGGGAGATCTAAAGTCGTGTGGCTGGCCGGAGTTCAAAGCGCCGCCGATACCCACAATAAACGTGGTTGGATGCTCGCGAACAAACAGATCTTCTCGCTGTTTAGGCGTCTGAGTAGGGTAGAGGTCCTCCAGCTCCTGCGAGGTTACAAAGGTGACTTCGCGGCTGAGCCGCGTGTTGAGCTGGGGATAGTGCCACTTGAGCTCGTCGAGCGTGCCGCAGATTGCCTCGACAATGCGGCAGACAGCGTCTTCCAGCGTGTCGGTGTTGCGCTCGTCCTGCGTGATGATGCGTTCCCAGTCCCACTGGTCCACGTAAATGGAGTGCAGGTTATCGGGCTGTTCGTCGCGACGGATAGCATTCATGTCGCACACCAGGCCGCGACCGACGGCAAAGTTGTAGCGCCAGAGTGCATAGCGCTTCCATTTTGCGAGCGACTGAACTACCTCGGCGTTTTTGCCGACGTTTGGCAGGTCAAATGCAACCGGATGCTCGACACCATTGAGGTTGTCGTTCATACCGGTAAGCGGGTCAACAATCAGTGGAGCGGTGACGCGCGACAGCTTCAGTGCGGCGCACAGCTTGGTCAAAAACACGTTCTTGACCTGCTCAATAGCTTTCTGCGTATCGTAAAGCGAAAGGCTTGAACGGTAGCCCTCGGGAATCTTGGTCATGTGGTCTCCTTGCAAGAGAACGCTAAAAATTTGATTGCGCTGATTTTGCCTTCTTTCCATATCCCTTTGGCGAGAAACCCGTGTGATTTAACCGTTTTGTCAAAAAGAGTAAATAGTATGCACGCTGCTTTTAATGCAAGGTAACTTCTCTGTCTTGATTAGTAAGAAATGGCAGTTTTGTTCTGGGACAGCGTAAATTAGGCATGCTTTCCAGAGTGACAATTGCCTTAGTGTCCACTTTGTTGGACACGTGAAATTTCGTAAGCATCTAGATTTGTTGCAACAGAGAAAGGAGTTGTAATGGGTCTTGATGCATTTGTTCGTTGCAGGTGTTTTGAAGAGGGAAAACTTAAACCCGGTCCAATACCCTTGGAAGATCTTTACATTGACGATGAAGACTACATCAGCTCAAAGTTTTTAGATCAAAAGCGTGAAGAGCTTGGCTCTAAGTTGTTTTGGGAACGCTATGGAGATCTAGAGTGTGATTTTCGCGATTGGAAGGATAGCGCCTGTGAGCATAAGTATGGAGAAATTTGTTCTGAAAATGTTGGTAATTTTTGCGGCTTATTATGTATTGGCGCCGTTTTAAGCTCAGATGAGGGTGAGTCAAAGTATCCGTTATTAAATACTATGCTTCCTGATAGCAATGATGGTCTCTATCCTGTTGAAAAAGCACAGCCTACCCTTGATGAACTTGATAGATTTATAGAAGAGCATTCAAAGATTCCGGGATATCAGCTCATTGATGAGGAAACGCATAAAGTTATTTCTTCTTGCGCGGTTGATGATGATTTTTGTATGTATAGAGACGGTTATATTGATTATGGATTCGTAGAAGACAAAATGTATTTCTATCTACGTGAGCTTCTACAACCTTTTTATGTTGACCATTTTTGCCAGGCTCCAGCTGATGATTACAAACAAACGCAAAAGGTAATTGTTTTTTGTTATGACCAAAAGAACTATGCATCAAACTTTAATATGTCTTTACCAGGTCCAATTGACAGTGAATTAGACAATTCTGTTTTAAGAAGCTTTTCTGTTCAAAAGGCAACTTTAGACTTCAAAGAAACTGGTCACTTTTGGAGGTTAAATAAAATTAGGAACCTTCTTGTAGCATCTATAGAAACAAAACATCCCATTGTTTGGTGCTAAACATGCTCTTTAACAAGACACATGAGCCGTGCTATCTGGTTGTGGTCTGACATCATGCCGTCTAGAGATTTATAAAAAAGAGGGCCACTACCAGGCGGCCCTCTTCGCGTTTGCGCTGGCGAGAAGAACGTTGCGCTTGAACGATCTTCTCGTCAAGTGCTGGTTTTCTCGCTAAATGGTGATCTTAGTAGGTAGGGTTCTCTACCTCAACCTTGTCGACCTCCTGGAAAGGAGCAAGGGTTGAGACCATAACGATTGGCTCGTCGTAAGGGTTGTTGACATAGTGGACCTCGCCGGGCTCAATGTGGATGAAGTCGCCAGCCGAGAGGGTGTGGACCTCGCCGTCAACCACAATGTCAATCTTACCCTGGAGGATGTGGAAGTTCTCCTCCATGATGTTGTGGTAGTGGGCCTGGAAATCCTGGCCTGGCTGGAACTGGACCATGGCATAGTTCATGCGAGGGCCCTTCATCAGGTACTTAGGACCGTGATCTCCGCACCTGTACTCAAAATCGTTCTCGTTGACAATAAACATCTTGCTTTCCTTTCAGGCGCAACTTTTGATGCGACCAAACGTTCTTCTTGCGTGCCTCGCGGCGGTTACGCGCGGCGGTTGCGCGCAGCGTGTTGCAGCGACCTGCCGCGTGTGCCGCCCTCCGCGGCGCAGCGGGAGACCTAGCGTTTACAGACCAGGCGCTCTCCACATGCTCTTGACCTTGCCCTCTTCTGCAAGCTCAAGCT
>CAUUHE010000042.1:0-9129 GCA_963544885.1 uncultured Atopobium sp.
CTTGGAGACCGCGCTCTTCTCCGCGCTATTCACTACTGGTACGAGAATGATTTGGTAGACAAGAGATGGGCAGATCTTCAGAACTCTGATATTGAGTCCTTTATTGCACTCACCAACGCTTCCGGCGCAAGTTCCGGTATGTACCTGCAGAACGTTTCTACTTCTGGCTCATATCAGCCAGCCATGCTTGCCCTTGGCTTGGCCGAGAGCATCTTAAAAGGTTCTGGTGCCGTTCGCATTCACGGCGGCGGTTTTGGCGGCTCTATCCAGTGCTTTGTTCCTCTCGCCCTTGTCGAGACCTTTATCGCACAAATGAACCAGTGGTTTGGCGAAGGTGCTTGCCGCCACTACGCCATCTCTGACCAGGGAGCTTGCGCACAATGGCTGTAGCAGATAACGAAAGCGCACTGTGTATTCAGCAGCTTGTTGCATATGCATGCGAGCGCGGACTTATTCAAACTGAGGATCTGACCTGGTGCTATAACGCTCTGCTGGATATGCTCTCGTACGAGGGGCCCGCTCCCGTTAAGCCTTGGGAGAAAATTGACCTGGAGTCGTTTGATCTTGACCAGACACTTGCCGAGCTTGCTCGCTTAGCTGTTGCTCACGGTCTTGCCGAGAACACCCAGAGCGGTGAAGACTCTTTTGCCATGCGCGTCATGGGCCTTCTGCTGCCAAAGCCTTCCGAGGTGGCGCGCCATTTCAATGAGCTGTACGTTGCCGAGGGACCTCGCGCCGCAACTGACTGGTTCTACACGCTCTGCTGCGATGCAGGCTATGTCAGAAGAAGCGCCATTGCCAGGAATATCACGTGGACTACCCCAACTACCTGGGGAGACCTGGAGATTACCATCAATCTCTCCAAGCCAGAAAAAGATCCTCGTGAGATTGCAGCAGCTAAAACAACTCAAAACACTTCTGGCGAGAAGTACCCCGCATGCCAGCTCTGCCTGGATAACGAGGGCTACTCCGGACGCGGCGCTTCGTCTGGCGCAGGTGCTCATCCTGCCAGGCAGAACCTGCGCATCATCCCTATTGAGCTCAATCAGCATCGTTGGGGATTCCAGTACAGTCCATACGCGTACTTCAACGAGCATTGCATTGCTATGAACTCTGATCACATTCCAATGCACATTGATCACGAGGCGCTTGTCAATCTCTTCGACTTTGTGGACAGATTCCCCCACTACTTTATTGGCTCTAATGCCGACCTACCTATTGTGGGCGGATCGATCCTCTCGCACGATCACTACCAGGGCGGACGTTACGAGTTCCCTATGATGCGCGCGAAAGTTTCGGAAGAGTTTGCACTCAAGCAGTTCCCCGAGGTAGCGGGCGCAATTCTTAAGTGGCCGCTCTCTGTACTTCGCCTCTCCTCCACCAGTCGAGAAGAAGCGCTCAAGGCTGCGGAGTTTATCATCACTGCATGGCGCAGCTATACCGACGAGTCCGTCTCTGTTTATGCACAAACTGATGGCGAGCCCCACAACACGGTTACCCCTGTTGTTCGCAAGCTTGAAGATGGTACCTACGAGGTCTTTCTTGCACTGCGCTGCAACATTACCAGCGAAAAGCATCCGCTTGGCATCTTCCATCCTCATGCTGAGTATCATCACATCAAAAAAGAAAATATCGGCCTCATCGAGGTCATGGGCCTTGCCGTACTTCCGCCTCGCCTTGTGCCAGAGCTCAACAAGGTTCAGTCGGTTATGGAGCAGTGTCTGGCAAATGACAGGAAAGCCAATGCTGTCTACGGCCAGCTGACCACAGACTCTACTACCATCTCCCACGCCGACTGGGCGCGCCAGATTTACGCTAAGCTGCTTGAACAGGGTGACGGATCCAGCAAGGACGCCGCTTCCCTCTCGTCCGAGCAGCTCAAGAAATACATCTACGACGAGGTTGGCATTGTCTTCTCGCACGTCCTAGAAGACGCCGGCGTATTCAAGTGGGACGAAGAAGGACGAGCTGCACAGCATCGCTTCCTCGAGTCTCTGTAGTCGCTTATGCCCGAAGGTTCACACGCAGCTTACAACGAACCGCATGTCACAATCGCATAAATCACCCAGCAAGAGGGCCGAGAAGATCGGTCCTCTTGTTTTTTACCGCCAAACCAGCAGCCTGCGACAGTTAAAAAAAGTATAAGCTCCGTAGAGACGGATATTCTGTTGGATGTGGAATCTGGTTAACTCTTCTAGCACACCTATGTCGGATAATCTGTCGGAAATAGCTCCGCTCAATGCTCTGACCACACCTATAACTGATAATCTGCATGTATCGAGAAACCCAAGCACACCAAAGTCAAATAATCTGTCGATAGTTAACATATTTTCTGTCATAGGTGTGTTATTTCTCTCTAAATCTGCAGAATATCAGCCTTAGGTGTGCTTTTCTCGCCAATTTTTGCAGATTATCTGTCATAGGTGTGGTGCGAAAATCATAAAAGGACATATGTCCGAAGAGATACCTTAGTTTACCAGCTGCTTTGTAATTTCCCCGTAAAGCCACTTTTCCTTAACGTGCAGGCACCGTTTTTTGCCGAAAAAAGAGGCGTCTACGTAAGTAGACGCCTCGAAACTTGCACGTAGTAGTGGACTACTTCTTCTGGACGTACTTCAAGCAGTCAAGGGTGACAGCGGTCAGGATAATGACGCCCGAGAAGACAAACTGAAGGTTGGTGTCGATACCAAGAATGGTCAGTGCGTAAGTCAGTGCGGTGAAGATAAGAACACCCACGGTAACGCCGGAGATCTTACCAATACCACCGGTGAACGAAACGCCACCAACAACGCAGGCTGCGATTGCGTCCATGTCCCAACCCTGTCCGTAAGCTGCAGAGCCGGAGCCGACCATACGCATGCACTCAAGCCATGAACCAAATCCATAGAGGATACCAGCCATAACAAAGGCGCCAACCATAACTCTAAAGACTGAAATACCAGAAACAGCTGCTGCCTCAGGATTTCCACCTACAGCATAAAGGTTCTTACCAAAGGTAGTCTTGTTCCAGATGAACCAAACAATAGCGATAGCTGCGATTGCCCACAAAATGATGGATGGGAATTTACCAATTCGTGGAATAACCATGTCTGGAATAGATGGCTCAATAGCGCCAAACGAAACACCCTTTGTTGCATAGGTAACAATACCAAAGATGATCAGCATGTTAGCCATGGTCGAGATGAATGGGTGCATCTTAAACTTAGCGGTAAAGAAGCCAGCAATACTGGTAAAGCAGGTGCACAGGACAATACAGGTAACCAGAGCCATGATGATTCTGACAGGAATTGGAACACCAGTAAAATCAAAAGTGATTCCAAAGACCTGGCCAGTATTGATGCCCTGGTGCATGATGATGGTTGAAGCAGTCATGCCCATACCAACCATACGACCAATAGACAGGTCAGTACCAGTAAGCAGAATCAATCCAGCTACACCAAGAGCCAGGAACATTCGAGGCGATGCCTGCTGAAGGATGTTGATGACGTTGGAGTATGTCAGAAGCTGAGTGCCCTTGACTGCTGGGGTAATGATACAAAGGGCAATAAATACCAGGAGAATAACAATGTACAGACCGTTCTGAAGCAAGAATGAACGGGTGTTAAAGGTGTACTTGTAGTTCTCCCACTTCTGAGCCTGAGACTCCAGTGGAGTGAACTTAGACATCCTGAGAAGGTCGATGAGGTGATACTCATGACTAAACGCATTGTGAGCGCGATCTTTGATGCGCTGAAGATCCTTCTGATAGTTGACCTTAGCGTCGAACTGACGGTTCTTATAGACGTACTTCTCGTCCTTGATTTCCTGAGCATCAGAAGTCTCGCTGACAGCCTCTTCGTGCTCCTTCTTGAGGCGCTCAAGAGCAGCAGCGTAATTCTGCTTAGCCTGCTCCTTCTCTACGACACAGCTTGCCTTAACTGGCTCAAGATACTTGCTCTTGTAGTGCTCCTTGAGATAAGCCTCGGCCTCTGCAATAAGCTTGGAGACTTGAGCGCTGTTCTCGGACTCAACCTTCTTTGCAAGCTCCAGCTCAGCCTTGTAGCCCTCAATAAGCGTGTTGCGCTCTTCGGCAGAGATAGACTTATCGCGCTTTGTTGATTCAATAGCGCTCAGTGTTGAAATTACTTTGTTGGTACCATTTGCGCGAAGCTCATCAATCTGAGCCTGAATGGAACCAATCTTCTGATCAATAGGCTTTAGCAGCTCTTTTTCCTGCTCGGCCGTCAGAACAGATCCACCTGTTTTTGGCATTTGTATCATCCTCTCCTACAGGTACTTTGCGCTGAGGCGCAGGAGTTCTTCTTGATTTGTCTCGTTGGTATTGACGATGCCCGAGAGTCTGCCGTTGGACATAACGCCAATACGGTTGGTAATTCCCAAAATCTCTGGCATTTCCGAAGAGACTACGATAATAGTGGTACCGCTCTTAGCCATGTCAATAATGAGCTGGTAGATCTCATATTTAGCACCAACATCAATACCACGAGTAGGCTCGTCCATCAGAAAAACCTGAGGATAGCGCTCGAGCCACTTACCAAAAATGACCTTCTGCTGGTTGCCGCCAGAAAGACTTGAAATCAAATCTGATGGACCCTGAGCCTTGGTGTTCATAACCTTGAGCTCGTTGACGGTAGCCTTAGTCATCTTAGGATCAGAAAGGATTGGACCAGACTTGTACTGGTTCAAGTTTGCAATGGTTGTGTTAAACGTCAAATCGCCCTTAAGGAATAGGCCGTTTGCTTTACGCTCCTCGGTAATCATGGCAAAGCCGTGATCCATTGCCTCTGCAGCTGTCGAGAAGTTCATAAGGTGTCCGTTGACGTAGACACGACCTGCTGCTCTGGTTCTTACACCAAAGATTGTCTCGAGAAGCTCAGTTCTACCAGCGCCGACAAGACCATACAGTCCAAAGATCTCACCCTTCTTTACGTCGAAGGTGACGTCTTGCAGGTATGGCTCGTATTTAGTTGAAAGGTGCTGAATAGAAAGATACGTCTTACCAGGTGTGTTAGTGACATCTGGGAAGCGATTCTCAAGTGAGCGGCCAACCATTGCAGAGATAAGTTCGTTCATGTTGGTCTCATTAGAGCGCTTGGTCATAACAAGCTTACCGTCACGAAGAACTGAAATGTCGTCGCAAATCTCAAAAATCTCATCCATCTTGTGAGAGATGTAGACCAGTGAAATTCCCTGCTCTTTGAGCATACGAATCATCTCAAAGAGTTTCTCGACCTCTTGAGTCATAAGCGAAGAAGTAGGCTCATCAAGAACAATAATCTTAGCGTTGTAAGAAATTGCCTTTGCAATCTCGCACATCTGACGCTGAGATACTGACATGTTCTTCATAGGCTGTGTCAGGTCTACAGTCATACCAAGACGCCTGAAGAGCTCATTAGCTTCTTTTTTCATACGTCCTTCGTCGACAACACCCATTGCATTGACGGGATAGCGACCAAGGAACAAGTTATCTACAACATTTCTATCGAGGCACTGGTTAAGCTCCTGGTGAACCATAGCGACACCATTCTCAAGTGCGTCTTTTGGTCCGGAGAAATTAACCTCTTTGCCGTCAAGAAATATCTTGCCTTCATCTTTTTGATACGTACCAAACAGGCACTTCATCATGGTAGATTTGCCTGCGCCGTTCTCTCCCATAAGACCCATAACGGTTCCACGGCGTACGTTCATTGAAATATGATCCAGAACACGGTTACGTCCAAAGGACTTGCTCATTCCATCAATAGTTAGAACGATATCGTTTTCTGTATCTGCCATGTAATCACCCCTTATCTCGCTAAGTTATTGCGCTTATTCGCGAGAACACCGGAGGAGAGCAGGTGTCTCCCCTCCGGTATTGTTTCGTGCTATCGACTACTTAATTACTTAAGCAGCTGGGTATAGGAAGAACCGTTGTCGGTCTTAACCATGTTGAATGCAAATGCATCGTACTCGTCAGGGTTGCCAAGACGGTTGGTAATGTTGGACTCAGTCTGGCCATCGCCTGCGATGTACTCAACGTTGAGGTTGAGCAGTGGAGCATACTTCTTGAGCAGTGGAACATAGGTTGAACCAAGGAAGTTGTCGCCAGAGTTGTAGGTGTTGAGCCAAACCTTCTTCTCTGGGTGCTTGTCTGCGCTCAGCTGAGCAGAAGCATCCTTGTAAGGAGTGGTTGCGTCAAGGTTGTCCTTGTAGTTCTCAGCGGTAACTGCAAGGTTGAGAGCGTAGTAAGAACGCTGATCTGCAACATACTTGTAGTCCTTGGAGTCAATCTTGTCGCCAGCTTCGTCTGCAGTCTCAATGCCGGTGTTGATGTCAACACCGTCAAGAGCGTTGCGGAGCAGACGGAGTGTCAGGTAAGCCTGGACATCTGGGTGCTGGGAAATGGTGCCTGCATAGCCGTCAGCAATAGCTGCAACTGCGTCAGAGTTAGCGTCGTAACCAAAGGTTGGGACCTTCTGAGCCTTTGACCATGCGTTGAAGATGGACATACCCATACCGTCGTTGTTGGAAACAACAACATCAATCTGATCGCCGAAGGAAGAAGACCAAGCAGCAATTGCGTTACCAGCGGTTGCAGCATCCCATGTTGCACCAGCAGTGTTCTTCATCTCCTGAGAAGCAAGCTCACGGATGGTGTAGGACTTGCCGCCAACCTCAAGCTTACCGTCCTGAACAACAGATGCGGAGCCGTCAGTGTTGGTGCCTACTGGATCAGAAATAATCTTGCCGTCCTTCTCAACACCAGTACCAAGTGCCTTACGGACACCACGAGTACGAGCGATAGAGTCGTTGTGACCGATGTCACCAATTGCAAGAACGTAACCAATGATGCCATCCTTGTTACGATCAAGCTCAGCTGCGTGAGCCTTGATGTAATCAAGAACCATCTGGCCCTGGAGCTCTGCGCCCTGAACTGCATCAAAGCCAACGTAATAGGTGTCCTTGTTGAAGTTAAGGGTGTTGGTATCAAGCTCACCGGTTGAGCTGTTAGAAGGCTGACGGTTGAAGAAGACAACAGGCTTATCCTTGTTCTCTACCTTTGCACCTTTAGCGCCTTCCTCTTTTTTCTCGCTAGGTGCGCAAGCTGCAAGAACGCTAGATCCACCAACGCTAAGAACGCCTAGACCACAGAACTTTAGAAAACTGCGACGAGACACATCCATAGTAGTGACCTTTCTCATTTGTTATGCCTTTTGCATAACACTGACCTTAATGAGTACGTTAACAAATCTCATCACAGCTCTTTGTGAGATGTCGCTCAACGGTTGTAGAAATACCGTAAGCGTTATGTTTTGTACCTTTTACGGTATCAATTTTGAAGTTTTTGAGGATAAATAAAGAAAAAGCGGTCAAATGGCCAAGTTATCGAGAAAATCGTCCGCTTCAAATCTGTGATTAAAAATCTGCTGGCAATTCGAGAAAAGCAGGACAGCTTTTCTTACAAAAAAAGACCAGGCATTGCCTGGTCTTGAAAATTCTGGCTCCCCGAGCAGGATTTGAACCTGCGACACGCTGATTAACAGTCAGCTGCGCTACCGCTGCGCCATCGGGGAATATGTGTGCTTCTCAGCGGTGTTTAAGTATAGAGAGACATTCCAAACCATGCAAGCATTTTTTAGAAAAAATTTAGTCAAATTCTTCTTGCACAATCTCTTGCATACCTAAACCAAGAAGCTACTCCTCCATATAGTCCTTAAGACGGCCGGACCTAGAAGGATGACGAAGCTTTGCCAAGGTCTTGGACTCAATCTGGCGAATACGCTCACGCGTAACTCCAAACTCCTTGCCCACCTCTTCAAGCGTGCGAGGGTGGCCATCCTCAAGACCAAAGCGGAACTTAATAACCTTACGCTCACGATCAGCAAGGCCGTCAAGAACCTGCTCAAGCTGCTCACGAAGCATTGAATCAGAAGCTGCATCTGGTGGAGCAACAGCTGAAGAGTCCTCAATAAAGTCTCCAAGCTGTGAATCTTCTTCTTCACCAATTGGCGTCTCAAGAGAGACAGGCTCCTGGCTAATCTTCTGGATCTCGCGAACGCGATCAGGAGACATACCCATTTCTGCGCCAATCTCTTCTGGGGTAGGATCTCTACCAAGATCTTGCAGAAGCTGACGCTGAACACGGATGAGCTTGTTGATTGTCTCTACCATGTGGACAGGAATACGAATGGTACGTGCCTGGTCTGCAATAGCGCGGGTAATTGCCTGACGAATCCACCAGGTTGCATACGTTGAGAACTTAAAGCCCTTGGTGTAATCGAACTTCTCGACAGCGCGAATAAGGCCCAGGTTACCTTCCTGGATAAGGTCAAGGAACAGCATACCGCGGCCAACATAGCGCTTTGCAATTGAGACAACAAGACGAAGGTTTGCAGAAATAAGCTGCTGCTTAGCATCAAGTCCTACAGACTCAATACGCATAAGGCGGCGCTGCTCTGCGCGGTTAAGCTCGATGAGGCCATCCTCAAAGTCCTCCAGCTTCTGAGAAGCTGCAGTACCTGCCTCAATCTTCATAGCAAGGTGAACCTCTTCTGATGCAGTAAGCAGGTCAACCTTACCAATCTCTTTAAGATACATGCGGACAGGATCGCCGGTAAGCATAACCGTAGTGGTATCTGAACGGCGAGCACGAGCGCGAGAAGAACGTTTTGGCTTGGAGACTTTTGCCTTAGAAACAGAGCGGAGAGCCTCTTTGACCTCGCGAGCCTCATTTACGGCATCAAAATCTTCATCATCTTCATCTTCAAAATCAGAAGAGTCATCCAAGTCATCATCGGATGAAAAATCGTCCTCTACGGCGTCATCTTCAATGGCGAAAGAAACGGTTGCTTCAGATGCGGTAGTAATCTCAACACCTTTAACGCGCAGCGAATCATACAGGTCAGAAAGCTCATCATCGTTAACGTCAACGTCACGAATGGCAACCTGAATATCGTCTTCGCTGATACTACCGTTAGACTTTGAAGAACTTACCAGATCATCAACAATTTTAGTAAGCTCATCTGAGAGTTTGACCTCGTCATTTGCCTTTTTTGCAGCCACAAATATCCTTTCGATAGATTAGCGCAAATCTTTATACCCAAAAGTTTCTCTACCTAATCAAACTACTCATTTTAATTTATAAAAAAT
>CAUUHE010000043.1:0-8874 GCA_963544885.1 uncultured Atopobium sp.
AGGACGTCGCTGACCAACAAGGGGCATTTTTATGTCGAGAGGATCTCACGTTTATGGGGTCCTCTTTTTTTGGTGGCAAAATATTCGAAAATAGCATAAAAATATTTACTAAAAACACATATTAATTACGTAATATGTTTTAATTATGTGTCACAATATTTACATAATTATCTTAATTAAATACCGTTCACGGAAGATAATTTTTACTATTTGATGTTATCTAATTTCAACATTTGTGCATTTCTGCATACATTTTGTCACTAATCTGTCTTTAATCTGACCATATTTCACCTACCGTTCACCTAAACCTTCTCACTTTCTGACAAATTTAGCTTGATTATTTATCGCACACCAAATTTTGAAATGAAAAATGTTAGAGCGCTTGTAGCGCTTGAGTATTTGAATAGTAAGGAGAGCTTTATGGAGTCGGAAAACAAGGAAGAAGTTGGAACAGAGTCGCTGCTAGGTGGGTCTTCTCGCCATGTGATGGGAGACTATAGCAGGATTGTTCCGCCTCAACACTTCTTTAGAACAATGGAAAAGACGAAGAGGCCGCTCGCGCTTTGTGCGGAACCCTGCATGGGCAAGACCATGTTTCTGAGAGAGCTGGCAGACTATGCACAGTCGAACGGGTGGAATGTGTATGAGATTTCTCTTTCCAGCCTTTCGGCTCAAGAGGCAACCCAGATTCTTTCTAAGAAAAGTACTTCTATCTGTAATGCAAAGAATTCAAAGGCACTTAAGAGACTCGTTCTTATTGACGACTTTCCTCCGTCTGACGAGTATTTTGTTGCTCGTCAGGTCAAATCTATTGCAAGACTTCGTATGGGCGGCTGTCTTGTTGCGTTTTCTTTATCTCCTGAAGCGCGCCAGTTAATTGATGAAGTTCCGAGCGTATATGTTCTGGGCAAGAATGAGCTACTTACCTTTATGCCTGGCATTGATAATTCAGAACAATCCGTTTTGAATAGTATGAGATTGACACGCGGTATTCCAACGCTTGTGTATTCTTTGCCGGTCACGTTCTGCGAGCGTGGTGATGCCGACGTTCCTATTACGTATCTAACAAGTCTGGCTTGTGTTGCATCATATATGCTCAGGAGCACTCTTGGCATTGAGGAACTTAGGCTCAGATTAGGCATGATGTTGCTTGGCGTTGGTTCGTTCGATGATTTGAGTCGTATATGCGGACAAGCCGATCTTGAGTATTTGGCCAAGATAGAACAAGATGCGCCTTTCTTTGGCGTACATGTAGAGACGAGGCGTTTCTCGTGCCTTCATACTACAAAATTTGATGTGTTGAACTTTAATAAACAGGAGCTTGTTGCTCTAGTGAGCAAACATGAAAAACTCGCTTTGAAAGCTATAGCGCTGCTCATTGATAGGGAGGATTTTTCTAAGGCTGCATTTGTGAGCTCGTTGATTAGAGAAGAGATTACCTGGGAAATTGTGCTTTCTCATGCAACAGAGTTTGTTGATGCTGGATATATTGAGCTGGTAGATAATGCGCTTACCGCTACACATTCTGACTGTACGCTAGAAAACTCAAGTAAAAAAGCCGCAAAAAGAATGGTAGATGCCCTGTCTAATACCAAAGGTCCAATGAACAGTAAAGATGCTGGTAAAACACTTGAGAACCTTACCTCATTTAATGGTTTTCTCAAGCAGACCGCTTACATAACACTGCTAAAGCTGCTTCTGCAAAAACCGCTGCCAGCCTTGAAAGAGGACCTTGAGTTAAGTCCGCTTGAAAAGAAAATTGCACTCCATAAACGTGCGATTGATTTGGCTATCCAGGGAAATTTTAAATACGCCCTTCAACTGCTGCTTCTTGAGCAACAGTACGAAAAGGCTTCTTCTATAACCTCGTCAATTCAAACAGTTGATGTTGAACTGCTTTACGCATTGCTGGGCGTATATCAAAAGGACTTTGATGCACGCAGCTCCAAAGCGTTCTCCTTTTTACAAGAAGGGGAAGCAAGTGCCTTAAAGGGATCTGCGGGATTGCTTAAATGTGTTCGCTATCTTTTTGAAAAGAACTTTTCTGTGGGCAATTTATACGACACTGAGCAGCTCATAAGCCAAGCTGAATCACACGGCAATCGTATGATTCAAGTACCTGCACTTCTTATTGGAGCGCTTCTCAGTCTCAGAAGTAGGGCATACCCTAAAGCTCAGCTCCAGGCGAGAAGGGCGGTGCTGCTGAGCAGGGAATGGGACTCACTATATGTGACGCAGGTTGGAAAGATACTCGAAGATATTGCAGAATTTTTCTTGGGCGTTATTCCCACAGAGAAGAGTCTTGAAGCAATTACTCATCCATCACTAAAAGCAGCATGTAGAACAATATATAAAGCTCTCTTTAAAAGTGTAAAAGGACACTCTCCCGTCTGGCTTGATGCTGTTGAGTATGGAGTACCTGAAAATGCCATGTGGCTCATGAGAGCACTTCTGTCTGACGAGTCTGAATTCCAGCAGTGTCTAGAACAAGAAATGCCAGAAGAATGGCTGCATTATTTACGTTCTAATGAGGGTAAGCGAGACGTAACAAAATGGAGAGCATTTAAACAAGGAGCAGGGGATTCTCGGACTGAAAACTCTGTGGTTAAGAGTTCGCGCGTAGAGAAGAAACAGAATGCTCATCCTGGGGTGTACATCGCTCTTCTCGGCAGATTCAGTTTGTCGGTTCAAGGGGAGGAGATTGCAGGAAGAAAAATTGCTTATCGTTCGGCAAAGGCGCTGCTTGTGTATTTGGCGCTTGCCCACAATCACATGAGCTTTAGGTCGCAGATTGCTCAGCAGATTTGGCCTGAGGCTGATCAGGCACATTGGCAAGAGCGCCTGTATCAAGCTACTCGTGTTATTCGCAAAGAGGTGCAGGAGATCAAGAAAGGCTGTGAGCCTTTGGAAGCATCTCGGATTGAAAGAACGCTTGGCTTTAATCCTCAGCAGGTAACCGTAGACATTGATATTTTTACGCGATTAGCAAAGAGCGTTGCATCATCAAACAGCGATGAAGATATAGTGCATCTGGCTAAGCAGGCAGAAGAGCTTTATCAAGGTGATTTGTATCTTCCCGAGGATGAGTGCTTTAGGTTTGCAGACCCCATCCGTATTGCGTTGAGAGATCAATACATAGACACTATGGTGACGGCTTCTGCGGCAGCCTTGAGGATTACTCACTATACGCTTGCGGTGCACTTTGCGGAACTTGCCTACCTTGTTGATGATATGCGAGAAGACACGCTTATGGCACTTATCCAGGCGCTCAGAAAGTGTGGCCGGGCGCAGGATGCACAACAGTACTATGACTTGTACGTGCAGAAATACGTTACGAAGCGCAGAAAAATGCCCTCCAAACAACTTAGGATGATTGCAGGCGCAGAAAAAGGAAAAGAATCAATAGAAACCAGTGGTGGAGAAATAACGAAATTGGGATTTTACGACGCCATGTAGTGTGATTCAAGCAGTTAGACAGGGTATGATATATAAGTTGAATACTGTGTCTATCAACCGAAGATAGATGCCCGACGTCAAGGAAAAAGCTATGCCTAATTTCCTCTCTAAGATTCTGTCCTTTGGTGCTGATAAGGACCTCAAAGCATATAAGCGTATTGTCGAGAAGATCAATGCGCTTGAACCAACAATGCAGGCAATGAGTGATGAAGAGCTTCAGGCCCAGACCGAGAAGTTCAAGGCTCGCTATGCCGAGGGAGAAAGCCTAGACGATCTTCTTCCAGAGGCTTTTGCAACGGTACGCGAGGCTTCGGTAAGAACTATTGGTCAGCGTCACTTTGACGTCCAGCTTATTGGTGGTATTGCGCTCCACAAGGGCACTATTGCAGAGATGAAGACCGGTGAAGGTAAGACGCTTGTCTCCACCCTTGCTGGTTACCTTAACGCACTAAGCGGCGAAGGCGTTCACATTGTTACCGTCAACGACTACCTGGCTAAACGAGACAGTGAGTGGATGGGTACCATCTACAAGTTCTTGGGCATCAGCGTTGGTCTTCTGCAGAACGGTATGCGCCTAAGCCTTAAAAAACCTGCGTATGAGGCAGATATTACCTACGGTACAAACTC
This sequence comes from uncultured Atopobium sp., assembly GCA_963544885.1. Classification (GTDB taxonomy): domain Bacteria; phylum Actinomycetota; class Coriobacteriia; order Coriobacteriales; family Atopobiaceae; genus Lancefieldella. The sequence continues at coordinate 4,084 of CAUUHE010000043.1, forward strand.
AGAGTTTGGCTTTGACTACCTGCGCGACAACATGGTTACTCGTCCAGAGATGCGCGTTCAGCGTGGACATCATTATGCCATCGTCGACGAGGTTGACTCCATCCTTATCGATGAGGCTCGTACTCCTCTGATTATTTCTGGTGCTGGCACTAAATCTGCTGGTACCTACAAGGATTTTGCTAAGGCAGTTCGTGGCTTAACTCCAGATGTTGACTTTGAGATGGACGAGGCAAAGCACACCATCGCAACAACAGAGATTGGTCTCGAGAAGGTCGAGCGCGCTCTTAACATTGACGACATCTACAACGATGAGTCCGGCCAGCTAGTCAATCACCTTCAGCAGGCGCTGAAGGCTGAGTACATGTTCCATCGTGATCAGCAGTACGTTGTCATTGACGGCGAAGTTAAGATTGTTGATGAGTTTACTGGTCGTATTATGGAAGGCCGTCGTTATTCTGAGGGTCTTCATCAGGCAATTGAGGCAAAAGAGAACGTTCAGGTACGTGAAGAGAACCAGACTCTGGCAACTATTACCCTCCAGAACTACTTCCTCATGTACGACAAACTTTCTGGTATGACCGGTACCGCAATGACCGAGGACGCAGAGTTCCGTGAGGTTTATCACGTTCCTGTTCAGGTTATTCCACCTAATCGCCCTGTAGAGCGTGAAGACCTCGATGACCTGGTCTATCGCACCATTGACGCTAAGTTTGAGGCTGTTGTAAGAGACGTTGAAGAGCGTCACCAAAATGGTCAGCCTGTGCTGGTCGGTACCGTTTCTATTGACAATTCCGAGCGTATTTCTCGCATTCTTTCTAAGCGCGGTATTAAGCACAACGTTCTGAACGCTAAGTTCCATGAGCGTGAGGCACAGATTATTGCTCAGGCTGGTCGTAAGGGTGCTGTTACTATCGCAACCAACATGGCAGGTCGTGGTACCGATATTCTTTTGGGCGGCAACCCAGACGTTATGGCTGAAGATATCCTTCGCAACCAGGGAATTGAGCCAGCCGAGGCTACTCAGGAGCAAAAAGAAGCAGCTCGCAAAGAGGCCAAAGAGATTTGCGCTACTGAGCGTGAGGCCGTAACCGCTGCAGGTGGTTTGTGCGTTATTGGTACCGAGCGTCACGAGAGCCGCCGTATCGATAACCAGCTCCGTGGTCGTTCTGGTCGTCAGGGAGACCCAGGTCAGACCCAGTTCTACCTCTCTCTTGAAGATGATCTGATGCGTCGCTTCGGCGGAGACCGCATGGATGGCGTTGCGGCAATGATGCAGCGCTATGAGCTTCCTGACGATATGCCAATCAAGGCAAAGATTGTTACCAAGCTTGTTGAGGGCGCTCAGCATAAGGTTGAGGAAGTCAACTTTGCAATGCGTAAGAATGTCCTTGATTACGACGACGTCATGAATAAGCAGCGCCAGGTCATTTACGCGGAGAGAAATAAGATTCTTGATGGCAAGGATCTTATGGAGCTCATCGAGACAGTCACTGCTTCTACTACTCAGCGCGTTTGCGAGGAGTTCTGCTACGGAGATGCCGACGAGTGGGATCTTGAGGGTCTTGAGAAGTGGCTCACCGAGCTTACTGGTAAGACAGATCTTCCAGAGTTTACCGAGGATACCAAGTTTGAGCAGCTTGAAGAGGATGTCACCGCTTTTGTTCAGAAAACCTTTGACGAGAAGACCCAGAAGCTCGGAGAAGAAGTCATGCGCGAGCTTGCTGCTCAGGTTATGCTTCGTGTTATCGACACTCGCTGGATGGCATACCTTCAGGAAATGGATTACCTAAAGACTGGTATTGGTCTTCGTGGTTTTGGTCAGCGCGATCCTCTGGTTGAGTATAAGACTGAGGCATATGAGGCATTTACGCTGCTAGTAAACACCATGTACGAGGACTTCCTTCGTACTATTCTTCGCCTTGAGCTGGTTAACCGTCCACGTCAGAATACTGAGGCAGAGGCGTTCCAGAATGCTCACTATTCTGGTGGAGAAGAGACTGACGGCGATCAAAAGGCACTTAAGCAGGGCAAGAGCATGCTTAAGAATGCCGCAGCTATTGGCAAGAGCCCACAGGGAACCGGCGCTAGCCAGTCTTCTGTGTCTACCTATCGTAAGTCTGATGATCCAAATCCTTACGTCAATGTTGGTCGCAACGATCCTTGCCCATGTGGAAGTGGTAAAAAGTTTAAGAACTGCCACGGCCGAAACAGGTAAGAATGGCTGATACAGAGGTTGTTTCGCTCCAAGCTTTAGCGGAGCGTCTCTCAGAGGTAGAAGGATATCTTCACCTCGCCGAGAAGCGTCAGCAAATTTCAGAACTTGAAGCAGAAAGCGCTCGTCCCAATTTTTGGGACGACGCTGAGGCTGCGCAAAAGGTAATGACCCAACTGGCATCGCTTCGTGATGATGTTGCTGGAATTGATAGGGCTAAAGAGAAACTCGGTGATGCCGAGGCTGCCTTTGAGCTTGGAACAGAACTTGAAGATCAAGCGTCACTTGATGAATCTCAAGCGTTGGCGGTATCCCTTGAAAAAGATTTATCTGAGCTTGAGCTTTCAAGTTGGTTTACTGATGAGCTTGATCATGGCGATGCAATTGTTACCATTAAGCCGGGTCAAGGCGGCCTTGAGTCTCAAGACTGGTGCGAGATGCTTTTTCGCATGTATCTCAAATATTGTGACCGCCGTGGTTGGAAAGTTGACATTAACGATGCACCCGTTGCAGAGGTTATTGGTCTTGACCGTGCAACCTTTACCGTAAGCGGTAAGAACGCTTATGGCATGCTTCGTGCAGAGCAGGGTGTACATCGTCTGGTAAGAATTTCTCCTACTGACGATAAAAAACGCAGGCAGACATCATTTGCTGGTGTGGAAGTTTTACCTGTTCTTCCTGAAGATATTGAGGTTGACATTGACCCCAATGACTTGCGCATTGATGTTTACCATGCATCTGGTCCAGGAGGTCAGGGAGTTAACACTACAGACTCGGCAGTTCGTATTACACACATTCCAACAGGAACGGTAGTAACCTGCCAAAACGAACGCAGCCAGCTTCAGAACAAAGCTGCAGCAATGAATATCTTGCGCAGTCGTTTGTATGAGATTGAAAAGGAGAAACGCGAGGCTGAGCTGGATGAGCTTCGTGGTCCAAAGAGAGAAATCTCGTTTGGCAATCAAATTAGGAGTTATGTTCTTTATCCTTATCAGCTTATTAAGGACTTAAGAACAGGTGCAGAAACAGGAAACGTAGAGTCCGTTCTTTCAGACGGCGATCTTGATCAGTTCATCATTGCGTACCATCGCTGGGTTGTTGGCGGAAAGGATTAGTGTGCAAAAATCTACTTGGCAAAAGACCTTTAAAGATTCGTTCTTTATCGTCCTTGGCTGTGCAATTTTTGCAGTTGGCCTTGATGTATTTGAAGTTCCTAACGGACTTGCGGCTGGTGGCATTACTGGTTTTGCAACGATTATTAGAGCTGTTGCACTGCCTTTTGGATTTGATTTGCCTGTTGGTATGCAAACAATCGCTATGAATATCATTTTGATGGCTTTTGTTGCAAAAAGCGGCAACAAAAAATACTTGCTCAAGAGCGTTGTAGGCTTCTTAATTTCCAGCATTTTTGTCGATTTATTTGCACCTTTTTTACCAGCTCTTGGCGCCAATGATCTTATGCTTGCTGCTTTGTGGGGCAGTATTATCTGTGGTTTTGGTCTTGGCCTTGTATTTAGAGCGGGTGGAAATACCGGTGGTACAGACATCATTGCTCAGGCAGTTTCCAAGCGCTTTGGTATTCCATCAGGTACCGCAATCATCATTGTTGATATTGTCATCATTATTGCAGCTATTCCGGTCTTCTCGCTAGAAAACGGTCTGTATTCTAGCTTGGCAATCTTTGTCACAGGAAAAATGATCGACTTTGTCATCGACGGACCAAGGTCCGAGCGTTGCGTATATATTATTTCTTCTGAGCACGATGCCATCGCTCACGAGATTCTCTATAACCTTAATCGTGGCTGTACGGAGCTTCAGGCGCGCGGACTGTGGAGTGGTGCGCACAAGCCTGTTTTGATGTGCGTTCTTGGTCGTACGGAGGTTGTTCAGCTGAAAGTTATCGTTTCCGAGATTGACCCCGATGCACTGGTATTTGTTTCAGAGGTCCACGAGGCAATCGGCGAAGGCTTTAAGTCATTTGAGGCTTTGGAAAGCTAATCGCTGCTAATCGCTGTTTGGTCAGCAAGCTGCTCGACAGATGGTCTTGTTGAACTTCGGTGGATGCGTGTAGCTGGATCCGATTAAACACAATTGCACGTAAAATTTTGCGATTAAAATGGCGCCCGACGATGAACTGCCTCCCATTTCTTGGACATAAGAAATGGGAGGCAGTTCATATGCGGGTGATTATGATTCTGCAGCGTGTTAGCGTCGGTTTTTAGACCTGGCGCACAAAATAGCGCAGCTTTGGTAGGGTTTGCTGAAGAATTGACATGTTTCTAATCTAGATAGCCAGATAGCTAGGCGGTCACACTGCCTGATATGCATTTCTATGCATATACTTCATCTAATATGCTTGAACATGAATAGAGAAATATAAGAAATTTAACTATCAATAAATTCTGTATCTACGGAACACACCTAAGTCAGATATTCTGCTCAATTGCGGGCATTTTACACATCTAATGACGATAATCTGCATGTTTGTGGTAATTTCAGCGTCATGTATACGTCTTTTTGACAGATTATCTGACTTAGGTGTGTTTTGAACTGCCTCCTATTTCTTGTGTCTAAGAAAT
>CAUUHE010000044.1:0-8262 GCA_963544885.1 uncultured Atopobium sp.
CAATCTCTGCACGAGGAACAAGAGCAGCAACGGAGTCTACAACCACAACATCAATGGCGCCTGAGCGAACAAGCATGTCACAGATTTCTAGAGCCTGCTCACCAGTATCTGGCTGAGAAATTAAAACATCGTCAATATCAACACCAATACGAGCCGCATAGCCTGGGTCCAGTGCGTGCTCTGCGTCAATAAAAGCTACAACGCCACCTAATGCCTGGGCTTCTGCAAGAATTTCTAGTGAAAGAGTTGTCTTTCCAGAAGACTCTGGGCCATAAATCTCTACGATACGTCCGCGAGGAACGCCGCCAATACCCAGTGCTGCGTCAAGAGCAAGTGAGCCGGTTGGAATAGCCTGAATATCAAAGGCAGGACCACCCTCACCTAAACGCATAATTGCGCCTGCGCCAAATTTTTTCTCGATTTCTGCTGTAGTTGAAGAGATGACCTCATCCCTCTCATCACCAGTAGTACGAGCCTTGATCTCTTTTGAAACGGACTTTTTAGCCATGGGAACTCCTTGCTCTTTTTGTTACTAGAATATTATAAGAACAGACGTTCTATGTCAACGTCAAACATACACTCTATAGAGGTAATTTGTCAGAATTCTTACCTCTCTGTTTCCGCTCTTGAGCAGCAAATTTCTACTGAAGTACAAATTTGTCTGTATAAATCCTGCAAAGCTGCATAAAAAAAGAAGTTCAAAACTGATTTGTTTTGGACTTCCTTATTAAAATCAGATTTTAAGCCTTCACAATTGCTTCATGAATTAGTTGCAAAGCTTGTAAAACTGCAGCTTCTCGCACCTGTTCTCTATTGCCAGAAAAATGTTTACAGACCGTATGGGTAAAGTTATTACTGGTAATACCAAACCAAACCGTTCCAACTGGTTTACCGGGCTCTTCTCCTGTTGGACCAGCTATTCCAGTAACGGAAACTGCAATGTCTGAACCAATAACTTTTCTAACACCCGAAGCCATCTGAGCAGCACAGGGTTCAGAAACAGCACCAAGGGACGGCTCTTCAAAGATATCCTTTGAGACACCCAATACCTTCTGCTTAATCTCAATGGTGTAGCTCACAACAGAGCCTTTAAGCACGCTTGATGAACCAGAGATGGCGGTAAGAGCACCTGCGACAAGTCCTCCCGTACAAGACTCGGCAGAAGCAACGGTAAGGCCAGCTTTAAGAGCCTCTGAAACAACTTGTTGAGCTTCTAAAAGCACTTCAGATGAAAACATATGAATCACAACTTTTCGGTCCGCATGCAAACGTTTGGTATGAAACATACCTATCGTATATACGTATGGCGCCTCAGAGAGACGCCATCTTGTTAAACTTCAGCAATGTATTGCCAAGACTTTACAAAGTAGTCAATTCCTGACCAGGCAGTAAGAACTACTGCAACCCACATAGATACGTTAAAGATAAAGAGCAAAACGTCCTGAATCATTCCTCCGGGGATGCTCGGCAAGAAAAGCAAGCCGCAAATAGCAACCATAGTTGTTGCAGTCTTCCATTTGCCCAAGTCAGATGCAGCAATAACAACACCCTTTGATGCAACAACCATTCTCAGGCCCGATACCAAAAACTCTCGTGCAACAATCACTAAGAGCACCCAAGGAGAAACCATGTGCCACTCAAGAAGTACAAAAAGAGCCACAACAACAGCGAGTTTATCGGCAATTGGATCTAAGAACTTACCAAAGGTAGTAACTTCATTTCTACTGCGCGCTAGATAGCCATCAAGCTTATCGGTCAAAGAAATAACAACATAGCCCATAAAAACAATAAAAGCACCGAGGTTAAAGCCAGGTGTTGCTAGAGAATCGGCCAGAGATACGCCTAAAAGTTGTGCAAGGAGAAGCCAAAAGGGTACCAGCACCACTCGAGCGCAGGTAACAATATTTGCAGGTGTCCAAATTGTCTTTGATGACATGACCTATCCCCAACTAAACGGTTTTCTCGCCAGACTGTGTGTCTGTAGTGTCTACAATCTCGCCAATCATTTCATAGCAGAAAGAATCTACCAAGTCACAAAGGACAATATCTCCAACCGCGGCCTCTCCCTCTGCAATGTGAACAGCGCCATCGCAGTCAGGAGCCTGGAACCACGTATGGCCGATAAGCTCAGTGCCCTCGTCGGATTCTTCGATTCCGTCAATAATGACCTCACAGCGCTCACCAACGTGACGGGCAGTTGCGGCAAAGCCAAGTTGCTCTACAAGGTCAAGCAGACGCTGCGTGCGCTCAATCTTTACCTCGTCAGGAACCTGATCAGACATCTTTGCGCCTAGAGTTCCCTCTTCTGGCGAATAGGTAAAGACGGACGTGTAGTCAAACTCCTGCTCCTGAATAAAGTCATAGAGCTCGTCTGATTCTTCATCGGTCTCGCCTGGGAAGCCGCACATTCCGGTGGTACGAAGGACCATGCCAGGAATCTCTGTTCTGAGGCGATCAAAAAGCTCACGAAGCTCTTGCGTAGAGCCGGAGCGACCCATGCGCTTAAGAATACGCTCATTGCAGTGCTGAATTGGAATGTCAATGTAAGGTAGAACCTCAGGCGTATCACGAATGGTGCTAATGAGCTCATCGGTCATACCTTCTGGCTGCAGATACAAAACGCGGATCCAGCCCTTATAGGGACGGACTACTTCAGCAACCTGCTGCATAAGCTTAGCAAGCGTTGGCGTCTGACCGTCTTCTGTGTCAGGCATATCAGAGCCCCAAATGCCGGTATCCTGGCCAATCAAAATGACCTCACGAACACCACCTTCCATCAGCTCATGTACCTCTTGAAGAATCTCTTCAGCGGGCCTTGAGTGATAGTGACCACGAATGTACGGAATGGCGCAGAAAGCGCAGAATCTGTCACAGCCCTCAGAAATCTTGACAAATGCACTGGCGCCATCAATGGTGCGCAGCATGCCGTGAGCAGCAACAATAGACTGCGTTGGCTCGGGAATATTCAGAACGTCTGCGACAACGCTCACAATGCCATCTTCTTGATCTGCGGGAACAAAAGCAGCAACCTCAGGAAGCTGCTCATTAAGTTCTGCGCCGTAACGAGAAGGCACGCAGCCACACATAATAATGGGCAGCTTACGCACTCCCTCAGAAGCGCCTTCGGCAATCTCAAGGGTAGTCTCAATAGACTCTTCTGTTGCAGAGGCCAAGAACGAGCAGGTATTGATAATTGCAACGTCTGCTGACTCTGGATCTGCAACTTCACCAAAACCAGAGGCCAAAAGACGCGCACGCATGCGATCTGTATCAACCTCGTTTTTAGCGCATCCTAACGTGATGTATAGGACGTTATAGCCCCTATCGATAGTTGTTAAACTGAAGGGGCTGGCCATAGTCTTTCTCCTTAAGGCTTGCAATCACAGACTGAAGAACATCGCGAGAAGCGCTAGAAACACGCAGCTTATCGCCCTCAACGGTTGCCTTAGCCTTAACTTTCATATCACGAATATCTTTAGCAATCTTCTTGGCAGTCTCCTGGTCAATTCCAGAAACAATGGAGCCAATCTGACGCACGGTAGAACCTGCTGCAGGAATAGGGTCTCCCCAACGAATAGCAGTAAGATCGATTCCGCGCTTTACCAGCTTGGAGCCAAGAACATCCCTAACCTGAGATGCAACAAAATCTGCAGGAGCTTCAATAGTGAACTTGCCCTCTTTCTTAGAGAGCTCAAGTGTTGCACCAGAATCTTTTAGATCGTAGCGCTGGGTAAGCTCACGAGCTGCCTGCTGAAATGCATTATCAACTTCCATCATGTCTACTTCAGACACAACGTCAAAGCTTGATTCTTTAGCCATTTCCCCTCCGTATTACCTGGGCGAGAAGAACTTCTCGCCCTATGGCGTTTAGTTATTTGAATTGCTGTTGGAATTCTGGTTGTTAGTTGTACCAGAGGTTCCGCTTGTTGTATTTGTTGACGTGCTGTTTGTTTGAGTTCCTGAAGCGTTTGCTCCGTTAGCGTCTGCAGGTTTAGTACCCTGAATAGTCAAGGTGCCAATACCAGAAGCATTTGCGTCAAATGGCTTAGCAGTACCATTAACGGTTACCGCAACAGCACCAGGAGTACCTGCAAGAACGGTCATGGAGTCAGTGACGGTGTATGTCTGAGACCATGGGCCGGTAATAGCATCAGCCTCAACACTCTTGCCGTCAACGGTAATCTCAACCCAGCTGGTCTGACCATCTGCAACAGTAACCACTACGGTAGTCTGCTTAGGAGTCTCTTCCTTCTTTGGCTCAGTTGTAGTGGTGCTCTTAGAAGTATCAGTAGAATCCTTCTTAGAGGTGTCCGTGTTGCTATTTGTAGTAGTGGAATTCTTAGAAGAATCGGATGTTGAGTTGTTAACGCTTACCGTTTTAGTTGTAGTAGGCGTAGTGCGAGCTGTCATGCAGGAACGAACGCTAAACAGCAAAACGGCAGTAATGATCACAACAACAAGAGCAAATACGGTGGCAATGGTGCGGCCCGTATCAGAGAAATAATTCTGAAGCGCTCCCATAACGCCTGGTCTTTGAGGAGCACGGCGCTGTTGAGCGGCGGCGCTAGATGGCTGGCGACGACGAACATTAGGCCTATCTACCTGCGCAATATTTCTAGAGCCACGGCGACCGGAAATAGTAGATGCTCGCTCATAAGGATCAGTTACATTGTCATAGCGAAGGTCATCGGTGTAATCGCTTGGAGCAACAGTTCTTCTGGTTACATCGTCTTTATAAGCTGGCATGCTAACGCCCGCAATACCTACACGTCTGCGCTGAACGCCGCCACGTGTACGACTTGCCATGGTCTTCTGGCGAGAAGCCTCTTCAATACCAGCGTTATACGCATGACCTGTGGCGTAGCGAGAATATGAGTAGCCGCCAGCGTCTTCTTCAGATGCCTGAGCACCCAGAGGCACACCGGTTTGCCTGGAGCGAACACCAGAGGTAGTTGCAAATGCGCCCATATCGCCAGCAGGGCCTCCCGATGTGGGGAGAAGACCGTGGTACTGTACGTATGCCTTTGGCCTGCTACCGGACTCGTTTACAACGTCATAACCAGCAATACCACGGCCAGACTGGGTATCGCGCGTACGACGACGCAGCTCATGAGAATAGGTGCCGTTTTCAAACTCGTAGCTCTCTTCCTGGAAGAGGTCTACGATCTCACGCGGATTGAGTCCCAGGTAGCGAGCATACGAAGAAAGCATGCCCTGAGCATAACCACTCTGCGGCATGTTCTCAAAATCGCCTTCCTCAAAAGCAATAAGTGCCTGCTCCTTGAGGCGAAGAATCTTTGATGCTTGAGTGATAGAAAGCCCGAGCTGACGTCTACGTTCTACGAGCATCTCACTAAAACGAGGGCGTGGCATGCTTACTCTACCTCCCTATAGGCAGCGTCTTGAACTTTGAGCTCTTCAAGAGCATCTTTATCAATAAGAACTTCTCGAGGCTTTGATCCGTTAGCTGGGCCAACAACACCTTTTGCCTCAAGCATATCCATAATTCTACCAGCACGAGCATACCCAACAGAGAGCGCTCTTTGCAAACTAGATGTAGAACCTAGCTGAGAATCCACAATTATGCGCGCAGCTTCCCAAATAAGCGGATCGTCTGCCTGCGCCATACCACCAACTCCCCCAACGCCATCGGCCTGTGTTGGAGTTGCAACAGTCAAAATGTTGTCGTGATATTCTGCGGTACGCTGAGTACGAATGTACTTAACGGTTTCCTCGATTTCCTCGTCAGAGACCCAGCAACCCTGGGCGCGATTTGGCTTCTTACCACGAAGCTTAACCAGCATATCGCCTTTACCCAGCAGCTGCTCTGCACCCTTTTGGTCCAGAATAATACGGGAGTTCAAAGAGTTATCAACAGAGAGTGCAACGCGGTTATCGATGTTTGCGCGGATCAGACCAGTTACAACGTCAGCAGAAGGACGCTGTGTTGCAACAATCAGGTGAATACCTGCAGCACGACCAAGCTGAGCAATACGGACAATGGAAGACTCAACGTCTTTGCCCGCAACCATCATAAGGTCAGCAAGCTCGTCGATTACAATAACAAAGTATGGCATGTGCTTTGGAGGGTTCTCCATATCAGCGTATTTATCGCCATCAACGTTTCTGTTGTACGTCTTAATGTCACGAACCTTGTAGTGCTCAAATACCTTCAGGCGGCGCTCCATCTCGGTGACGCCCCACTGAAGCGCACTTGCTGCCTGCCTTGGCTCGGTAACAACTGGAACATACAGATGAGGAAGACCAGCGTAACCCGTAAACTCAACGCGCTTTGGGTCAACCATAATAAGGCGGACCTGCTCAGGAGTTGCTCGCATGAGCATAGACATGACAATAGCGTTGAGCAGGACAGACTTACCAGAACCGGTAGTACCTGCTACCAGCAAGTGAGGAAGGCTGGCAAGGTCAACAACAATTGGCTTGCCCTCAGAATCGCGACCAAAGGCGCACTCAAGAGGACCGCCCTTTGCAAACGGAAGAACGTCAGCCAAGTTGACTGCCTGGGCTTTCTCGTTAGGAATCTCAATACCAACTAGAGAAGTTCCAGGAATTGGTGCAAAAATACGAACAGACTTTGCCGCAAGTGAAAGCGCAATATCGTCCTCAAGATTGGTGATCTTGTTGACGCGCTCACCCTCGCCCATCGAAATCTTAAACGTAGTAACAGAAGGACCGGCGGTCCAGCCAACCACCTGGCTCGAGAGGCCAAACTCCTCAAGCGTAGCCTGGAGTCTCTGTGCAGTGGCTTCAAGCTCATCATCGCTTACGGCAGAAGTAGCCGAGTTCTTGTTTGACTTCAGGATGCTAAATGGTGGCAGCTCATACGACTCATCGTCATCGCCAGGCCTTTTGAGCTGGTCCGGTGTGGCGAGAAAATCGGGTGTCGTTTTAGCTTTGCTCTTAGGTTTAGCCTGTTTTGTTGTAGGAGCAACATCAGCTGCAGAAGCATCGTTTTTCTCGACAACTGCATCATCTGGCTGGTCCTTCTTCTTAGAGCGCAGCTTATTCTTAGCCTTATCAATGAGCGTAGTAGGAGCATCTCCTGCGTCCTCTTGCGCCTCTTCTTCCTCGTAAAGACGGGCGTCACGCTTAATGACAGAAGTCTTGCGATTGCCCAAATACGTGGTCTCCCCTTCACCGGTCTCGTCAAAGAGAGAAGACTGGTTGTTTGCGCCACGTCTACCCTGCTTCTTTGCAGGCTGTGGAGCATTTGCAGCGTAGAGCGCCTCTTCTTTTGCAAGAGCACGCTCTTCTTTACGGTAGCGATGATTCTCACGCGCTTCATCCAGGCGGAAGCTTACGCGCTCAACCATGTCAGAAATGGAGAAGCCGCAGATAACAACACCGGCAATAATAAAGCCAACCAAAAGGACATTGCCCACCACGCGGCCAACAAAGCGCAGCAAAACCCAAGCAATTCCGCCGCCCACATAACCTCCGGCAGCCTCTAGGACTTTTGTGCCCAGAAGCATATCTGGAGCAGCCTCGGCACCTGGGAAGTTAAGTGAAATAAGAGCAAGGGCAGCAAGAACGTCCAGCGTTAGACCAATTGCAATACGCGTTGAGATTCCCTGATCATCACGCATAAAGAAGGTCATAGCAAAGACAAATACTGCAATGGGAAAAAGTAGTGCTCCCGTACCAAAACAGAGCTTGAGCCCATGACCCATCGCGCTGGTAATAACAGCGTTAGAAGGGACAATAATGGACAAAAACAGAGCAATTGCAACCACTGCAAGAACAACACCAATGATATCGTTCTGCAGTGGGCTCAAGCCTACTGCCTGGGAAGAAGCGGCATTTCTAGAATTTCTTTTTGCTGCGTTTGAGGTGCGTTTAGAGGGCATTGGGCTTATACCTCCATAATGACCGGAATAACCATTGGTCGAGTACGAGTTTTGCTCCAAAGGAAGTTAGAAAGGGCGTTACGAACGCTCTTTCTCATTGCTTCAATGTTTGCACCTTCGGACTTAGAGGCCTTCTCGATTGAATTTCTCACAAGATTCTGCGCGTCATTCATAAGCTCATCATCGTCAGCAAATGAAACACCGCGGCCAGAAATCTCAACAACACCTGGCTTAAGGTTGCGACCAACAAGGGTTACCACAGCTGTGACAATGCCGTCCTGAGAAAGGCGCTGACGGTCACGAAGAACAACAGGGTTAGCGTCGGTGACAGAGAGGCCGTCAACGTACACTACGCCAGACTCAACCGTCTTACCACGAGTAACCTTGCCGTTTC
>CAUUHE010000045.1:0-8191 GCA_963544885.1 uncultured Atopobium sp.
CTCCAAAAGAGGATAATGGGGAGTAGCAAATAGCTGCGTACGTGCAGAGCAACGCTTCTAGCTCCACGTTCTTCTCGCCAGAAACGCAAGTAACCGTAACCGTCCACCGACAACAAGAGGACTCACATGTCGCTTTCAATTGGTATCGTTGGCCTGCCAAACGTTGGTAAATCTACGTTGTTCACCGCGTTGACCCGCAAGGGTGGTCTGGCCGCAAACTATCCGTTTGCCACCATCGACCCTAACGTGGGTATCGTTGACGTACCCGACGCAAGGCTCCAGAAGCTGGCCGAGATTGTCAATCCTGGCCGTATCATGCCTGCAACCGTTGAGTTTGTGGACATCGCTGGCCTGGTCAAGGGCGCAAACGAGGGCGAGGGCCTGGGCAATCAGTTCCTGGCAAACATCCGCAACACCGACGCTATCTGCGAGGTTGTTCGTTACTTTAAAGATCCCGACGTCATTCACGTTGAGGGTCGCGTCAATCCTGACGAGGACGTGGACATCATCCAGACGGAGCTCATCCTCGCTGACCTGGGCACCATTGAGCGCGCCTTGCCCAAGCTGGAGAAAGAGGCCAAGCGCGATAAGGACCTCCAGCCCAAGCTCAACGTGGCAAAGCGCCTTCAGGAGTGGCTGAACGAGGGCAATCGCGCCGCTGACATGGAGATGACCGATGAGGAGCGTCTGGCTGCTCGTGATCTCTTCCTGCTTACCATGAAGCCAATCCTGTACGTCGCAAACGTCGACGAGGACATGCTCACCGAGCCGGCTCCTGTCATCAACGGCGTTCAGTCCATCCCTGTCTGCGCAGGTGTTGAGGCCGAGCTTGCTGACCTTGATCCAGAGGAGGCTGCAGAGTATCTGGAGTCCCTGGGACTTGAGCACTCCGGCCTGGAGACGCTTGCTCAGGCAGCATACAAGCTGCTTGGCCTGCAGAGCTACTTTACCGCTGGCCCTATGGAGGTCAGGGCGTGGACCGTCCGCATTGGCGCAAAGGCTCCCGAGGCTGCGGGCGTCATTCACTCTGACTTTGAGCGCGGTTTCATCAAGGCCGAGGTTGCCAGCTACAACGATTACGTTGAGCTGGGCGGCGAGGTCGGCTGCAAGACTGCGGGCAAGCTACGCATCGAGGGCAAGGAGTACGTGGTCGAGGACGGCGACGTCATGCACTTCCGCTTTAATGTCTAAGCCACAAAACCGCTTACGGTAAACGTAAAACGGGCGAGAAGATTGGTCTTCTCGCCCGTTTTTGTGTGGGGTGGGGTGGCGTCGCGTGTGGCGCACGCCGTAGCGGGTCGCGCGTCGCGCGTCGCTGCGTGGCGCATGCTGTCGCGGGTCACACGCTGCGCGTTGCAGGTTGCGAGCTGCTGCGAGCCGCTAGCGCTTTGGAGCCTGATCGGTGCCCAGGACTACGGTGATGTCCACGTCAGTTGGGTAGGAGCCGTCGTTTGCCTTGATGTTAGCGGTAGGGATGTCCAGCGCTTTTGCAACGCCAACGGCCTTTGCCAGGCCCGTACGCGTGCCGTCGTAGACAATAATCGAGTCGGTTGGATGCTCCAGAGAGCTGTCGGCGTAAGCAGTATAGCCCTTAGTCTTCAGGATGCCAACTTTTTGAGCTGCAAGTCCTTGAACGTCGGTGCCGTTGAGCACCGCAACCTCACCGGTGTAGTCTGGCTTAATGCTATCCGCCGCGGAGGTGTCGCCCGCAACGGTACCAACGATACCTGTGGTTTCGTCGGTGCTTGCATCCTCCAGAGGAGGCAGCGCCTGGTTTACGCGGTCCATCATGGTCTTCCACGCGCTCTTATCGACAATCTCATACCACACGTCATCAATGAGCTCGGACGTCGTGGGCGTGCGCGCAGAATACATATCCTTGGAGGTATCCATGCCCCTGAATGACATGGCCAGTCCCACAATATCAGTAACGTTGAAGTCAGTAGTCACGCTCTCGGCCATGGTAGACACGGCGCCCGACATAGAAACGGGGTCCAGCTGGAGGACCTTCTTGGCAATGGCTGTCAAAATCATGCGCTGGTTAGCCGCGCGGTAGAAGTCGCCGGCTCCGTAGTTGTCGTATGCGTGGCGACTGCGAGAAAGGCCGAGCGCTTGCTGGCCGTTGAGCTGCTGCTCTCCCGCAGGAAGGTCGATGCCTGAGTACTGCATATCAGAAACAGCAACGGGCAGGTTGACCGTAATGCCGCCAATAGAGTCCACAATCTTGGTGAACGACTCAAAGTCTACTTCTGCGTAGTGCGAGATGTTGACGTTTGCCAGCTTGGAAACGGCCTCGACCATTCCGGATGCGCCGCCATAGCTGTATGCGGAGTTAATCTTTTGCTTTCCGTGTTCTCCCAGGTCAACCATAGTGTCTCGGGGGATAGAAATCAGGGTGATCTTCTTGTTCTTGGGGTCCACGCGAGCCAGAATGATAGTGTCGGCACGGAAGTTTGCGTCGGAATCGCCCCAGTTCTCTGCGCGTCCCTCGTCCTTATCGACGCCCAGAAGCAGCATGTAGAACGGGTCAGACGGAGCAACCTGTACCAGCGTGGCCTGCAGGTTTGCGTCCAAGCCCTGTCGGAGCTTTGAGTTGGTATCCAGCATCCACCAGGCAAATGCTACGCCTGCTACCAGCAGCAACGTTCCCAGAATGCCGGCAAAGATCTTAAGACCACGACCGCGAGAAGAACCTTGGCGCTTCTTAGAGTATGCGCCAACGCCTTCTGCGCGCGAAGGCGCATGGCTCACGGCACCTGCTCGATGTGCAGCAAAGTGGGTGTGTTTTTGCTGCTGAGCTGGGGCTTCTTCGGGCCACTCGTCACCGACGTTGGTCTGGCCAATCAAAGGCTCGCGCGTAAACCTGGAGCCGTGGGATTCGTGATTGTTGCGTGCAGAACTTGCACCAGCGCTTCTGACACTTCCGAGCGTACGAGGCTGATATGCGCCCTGATCATAAGCGTCATAATCGTCCTGTGCGAAGTCCTCTGTATCGTACTCAGGGGTATCTTCGTGCTTATCACGGCTGTTGCGACCGTGATTCTGAGATGAATGTGACCTTCTGGCCATTGGGGCTCCTTTGTGTTTAATCTGCGTTTTGCCCAATGCGTTTTGTCAAACATCTACTATACGCAATTTTGCGTCTTTGTGCTGCATAGAAACAAACCTGCCACAAAAAATCCCCGCTTCAACGTGTGAAGCGGGGACGTGTGCGAGAAGTTCGTGGAGCCGGCGCGAGAAGTACGAGCAACTTTTGCTCATGTCGTTACTTACTGCGCAACGCTGTCTTACTTACGACGATCCTTCAGAGCATAGCCAAGCGTCGTAATAACGCTGCCCACGGTAGCTACGGCAACAAGAGCAATCTCGGAGAAGTCGCCAGTCTCAGGAAGCTTAGGCTGCTTCTTCTTTGGCTTCTTTGGAGTCTCTGATGGAGGAGTTGCTGGTGGGGTGTTTGGTGGTGTATTTGGTGGCGTGGTAGGAGGAGTGTTTGGTGGAATCTCGGTGTTGGTAATCGTGAAGCCATCAGTCTGGTTGCCCGAGACTGCACTGGTATATCCAGCAGGGACGTTCTCTTCTGCTACGGTGTAAGCAATAACGTGACCGTCTGTTGCATCGTTGCGGAGAAGACCAGTGAAAGTGCCTGCCCATCCGTTGGTCTGGTCAAGAGTAACCGTCTCAGAGCTTGCAACGCCGTCTTTGTAGAGCCTGACGGTAACAGGTCCGCCGACAGTTCCTACCCAGGTCTTGTTGACTTGTACGTCAACCGTTGGGGTCTTCTCGTCCTCAACGGTCTTAATAACGCCGTTAGTTGCGGAAACGGTGAGGTTATACGTATCGGTATTGAGCTGATAGCCATCAGGAGCGGTAATCTCCTGAACACTGTAGGTGCCAGCAGGGAGTTTCTCGGTGGTAGCGGTACCGTCTGCACCAGTGGTAATAGTCCAGGTCTTAGATGGATCAGTGGTGCTGGTTACCTTAAAGACTGCGCCAGCAAGCTTGGTGTTGTGGTCGTCCTTATCCACCTTGATAATGCGGATTCGAGCGATGATGGTAGAAGTACCTTCTCCACCGGAAGTTGCGTTGCGATATACCCAATCGGAGCTCCACTCAGGCTTGTCGGAGTACATCTTGATGAGGTTACGCAGAGCAACACCTGGAACGTACGTGGTGCGATACTTGAACTTAAAGCTCTGACCGTTGCTGAGGTCTATGCCAGAAAGGTCAAGATCAAACGACTGTCCATCAGGAGAAATAGTGAGCATACCTGGGGTAATAGGGATACGCGTATCGGTTCCTGGGATGGTTGAGCCGTACGAGTCAAAGCGAGCGCTCCAAAGCTCAAAAGAGCCTGGAACATACCTAATCTCTGCAGGAAGATCTCCGCCGCCCTGGTCAAGGAGCTGGTCGTGTAGACGGACGTTGTGGAAGTTCCCACCAGAGTAGTTGATGCGGCCGGTCCATTGAATCTCGTTTGCGTTGCCATCAACAATCTTGCCCCACTTGGAAAGGTACTCAGTACCAATGGTGCCAGGAGCAGTGACATCAAACGTTACAGGAACAGGGTTGCCAGAGACAGTAAAGATAAAAGACTTGCCGGTACCTGTCTGAACACGCTGCGAATCAATGGTAAAGCCAAGTCGAGCGGTACCGCGCAGGTCAGTGTGGTTGTTAACGTAGTTGGTAAAGACAACACGCATGTTTCCACCAAAACCACCGGTACCATGGTTGACATGAGCTACTGCCATGACCTCGCCGGTTGCTGCATCGGTGATGTTAAAGGTAGACGCAGGATTAGCTGCGGTAAACCTCATCTCGTTAGGGAGGGTGACGTCAAAGTAATCGCCCGGCTCTACGTTAGCGTTTGCAGAGGCGTCCCACGTCATAGCAATGGCATACACATTTGCCTTGTTAACTTCGGTAGCTGTTTTACCAAAACGATCTTCAACTCTAAACTCTGTAATGGTTGCGACAACCGCTTTAGGGGTGCCTGTAGCAGCTTCAGTGCTTGCAGTCTCAGCAAAAGCTGATTTTGCAGCAAGCGGAAGCGCCAGGACCAGCATGAAGACAAAACTTAACAGCTTAAACAGTCGTTTGTTCATCAGGACTCCTTTGCAATAGATGCGTCTATTTTCACCTATTACAAAGAGAATTTATTTGAGATTCTGTATATATTTATATAGCTTTTTTAAAGTTCAAATATTTATGCAGGTACAAGGAATTTATCGGTTCTTTTTCTGATACCTTTTAAATAAAGTACAGCTAAATTCACAGGTTCTTCACAATTGTTCACAACGAACATTTCACACTATGTGCAGCTTAACGTAATAAAAATGGATAAATATTACCTCTAGTAAATTCAAATGCTGGACATTAGTCACTTTTTATACGTGATTCCGGATAGGTCATTTTTCTGTATGCAATTAAGGAGGCGAGAAGTTCTGTGGAGCCTTGCAAAATGGACGGGTTTCTCGCCAAAAAAGAACGCCTTGCCACGAGGACAAGACGTTCTTGTAACGTTGCGTGGAGCTGCGCGTCTGTGCTGCTACGATTGTGCGCCAGACTTACTTGCGACGCTTAAGAGCAACTGCGCTGCCCAGTGCTGCCAAAGATCCAAAGAGAACGCCTGCAACAGAAGAGGTATCTCCGGTGTAGGGGAGGTTGGACTTCTTGCGAGTCTTAGCAGGTTTCTCTGGAGTTGGAGGAACCTGGGTGTTAGTGACTACAAAGCCCTGAGTTGCGTCGCCCGTAATCTGACTGGTGTAGCCAGCTACCTCGTCCTCAGAGATGGTGTAGGTAATCTCGGAGCCGTCAGCAGCATAAGCCTCAAGACCCGTGAAAGAATCCTGCCAGTTGTTGTCAGAGCTCAAAGTAAGGGTCTTACCAGTGTCAACACCGTTAGCAAGCAGGTGGATAGTAACGGGGCCACCTTCTGCACCAGACCAAACCTTCTGTACAGGAATGTCCGCATGAGCGTTCTTCTTGTTCTCAATAATCTTGATAGTGCCAGACTGATTGTCAACGTTTACGGTATAGACAGTAGCGTCACGCACATAACCATCTGGAGCGGTGATCTCTTCGATGGTGTAGGGGCCGGTAGTAAGCCTCTCGGAGGTTGCAGTTCCGTCGGCGCCTGTAGTAAGAGTCCAAGAATCAGCTGGGTTAGCAACGCTTGTTACTTTAAAAGTTGCGCCTGGAAGCTGGGTAGTTGCGTTGTCAGCGTCAACCTTGATGATGCGGATGCGGCCGACAAGATTGCCGTTTGCGGCGCCGGAGTTGTTTGGAGAGTAGTAGGTAAAACCAATCTCGCTTCTTGGAGCACCGCCAGCATTGGTAAGCACGCCATAGTTATGCAGAGCCATACCTGGGATAAAGGTGGTGCGATACTGCAGAAGGTAACGTTGGCCCTGGGAGAAGTCAACGCCGCTCAGGTTGAGGTGGTAGGAGTGACCGTCAGCTGCAATAGAGAGTGCACCATTAGGAATGGTGACCTCCTGGAGGTTGCTGTAGTTTCCGGTTGCATCAAAGTCTGCACGATACAGGTGGAAAGAGTTGGCAATGTAGGTTACAGAAGCTGGCAGGTCTCCGCCGTTTCTATCAGAGAGGGAGTCAGAGAACTCAACGCCAGTCATGTGAGCAGCGGAGTAGTTAAGGCGAACGTACCAAAGTACCTCGGACTCAGTACCGGTAACAGGGCCGCCCCACTTGTTGAGCCACTCTTGGCCAATGGTGTTCTTTGGACGAACAATCATGTTGAGAGGAACAGCGGTGCCGTTAACGCCAAAGTCAATGTGGGTGTTATCACCTGCGTTGATAGCGTCGCGGTCGTAGAGAGCGGACAGCGAGAAAGTGCCCTTAATCTGAGTGTGGGTGTTTGCATAGTCTGTATAAACAACATGCAGGGTGCCGCCAAAAATGCTGCCAGCTGCTGGAGTTGGGTAAGCCCAAGCTACGGTTGCGCCGTTAGGATCTTTAACTTCAATTGGAGTTGTGTTTTGTGTGGCTGTGAACTGGACTTTATCGGGCAAGGTAATATCAAAATAGTCACCTTCTGCCACGGTAGAAGCGGTAGATTCCCAGTTGATTGTAATATGGTACAGATTATCAGTGGTAATCTCATTGACTGGTGTATAGGTATCATCAGCCACAGACATGCTGGTAATTTGAACCGGTGAAACAGTTGCAGCCGAAGCGAATGTTGCCACAAAAGTAACAACAATCATAAATGGCACAAGAAATGCACCTAGTCTGACCAGTACTTTTTTCATAAACTAAACTCCAATTCGTCTTGCGAGCGTGAGAAAATTATTGCAGATAGGTACTTAAAAAATGTTACCAGTTTTGGTCGTCACAAAACAATTACATTTCAAATTATAGTGTCTTTGACCTGCTCTTCTCGCCATATTTTGTGTTTTATAATTGTTAGAAATTAGTAGCATTTCTTGTCATATTATAGAACTTTGCCGTCTTTTGTTTGCGCAGAATAAGAAGACTTTTTGGCGTGAGTAATCTCTCGTGGTGTTATCGGCTGGTTGAAGGTATTATTAAAAGCAATAAATTCGTGGTAGAGATATGCGCCTGTACGTGCGGTATTGCGCGGCGGCACAGAATCCAAGAGTGACCGGGAAACCGGAGAAGCGGAGTCATGCATGAGCGAGTCCAGGCCCAAGCAGTTTGTTGCAGTTCTAGACTTTGGCGCCCAGTACGGCCAGTTAATTGCACGTCGCGTGCGTGATCTTAACGTCTACTCCGAGATTGTTCCTTGTGATATTTCCGCAGATGAGCTTCGTGAGCTTAATCCATCTGCGCTTATTTTGTCTGGTGGCCCTGCTTCCGTATATGCTGAGGATGCGCCAAAGATTGATCCAGAGATTCTGGAGCTTGGCCTTCCTGTCTTTGGTTTCTGCTATGGACAGCAGATTATGGCGGTTACCCTGGGCGGCACCGTTGGACACACCGAGAAGGGCGAGTATGGCCCAGCTCATCTGACTCGCGCAGGGGAGAGCCGCATTTTTGACGGTACCGCTGAGCAGCAGACCGTTTGGATGAGCCACCGTGATGCTGTGTCTGAGGTTCCAGAGGGCTTTACCGTTACCGCTTCTACCGACGTTTGCCCTATCGCAGCTATGGAAAACGCTGCTAAGAACCTGTATTCCACTCAGTTCCACCCAGAGGTCAACCACACCGAGTG
>CAUUHE010000046.1:0-7922 GCA_963544885.1 uncultured Atopobium sp.
GGCATTCTTTCTGGCAAGATTGGTGCTTGTGGCCTTGACGTTTATGAAGAAGAAAATCCAAACGTTTATAAGGACCGTGGTGCTGAGGTCTTTGACTCAGTTACTTCTACCCTTTGCTCCTTCCCTAACGTAGTCATGACAAGCCACCAGGCATTCTTTACTCATGAGGCTCTCTCACAAATTGCTCAGGTTACGCTTGATAACGCAACTGCTTTTGCTGAGGGCACTGACTACGTTGATAAAAGTGTGGTTTGCTAAGCGCCAGAGAAACAATCGCTTCAAAAACGGTTACTATTGATATCTGAATGTGATTTCAATTCCTATGAAAAGGAGAGATATGGCTCGCAAAAAGACCAAGATTGTTTGTACTATGGGTCCTGCTACAGAAAGTGATGAGGTCCTTCGTGAGCTCATTCTTGCTGGCATGAACGTCGCACGCTTCAACTTCTCGCACGGTAGCCATGAGTATCACCGCACTATGATTGGTCGCGTTCGTTCTATCTCTGATGAGCTTGGTATTCCTATTGCTATCATGCTTGATACAAAGGGACCTGAGGTTCGCACCGGTCTTCTCGAGGATGGCAAGAAGGTCACCCTTACTACTGGTGAGTCCGTCATTGTAACCACCGATGATGACGTCATCGGCAACGCTCAGCGCTTCTCGCTTGACTACAAGAATCTTCCAAAAGAGGTCAAGAAGGGCTCTATCATCCTTATTGATGACGGCCTCATTGGTCTTGAGGTTGATCACGTTGAGGGCACCGACATGCACTGCAAGATCATCAACGGCGGTGAGCTTGGCGAGAAGAAGGGCGTAAACGTTCCTAACGTCAACATTGGCCTTCCTTCCGTTACTGAGCAGGACCGCGCAGACATCATGTTTGGTTGCGAGCTTGGTATTGACGCAATTGCTGCTTCCTTCATCCGTGATGGCGCTGCAGTTGAGGAGATTCGTAACATCTGCCGTGAGATGGGCACTCCTAACGTACAGATCTTCCCTAAGATTGAGTCTGCTCTTGGCGTAAAGAACTTCGACGAGATTCTTGCAGCTTCTAACGGCATCATGGTTGCCCGTGGTGACCTTGGTGTTGAGGTTCCTGCAGCTGAGGTTCCTCACATCCAGAAGACTGTCATCAAGAAGTGCAACGATGCTTACAAGCCTGTCATCACCGCAACTCAGATGCTTGACTCTATGATTCGCAACCCTCGCCCAACCCGTGCAGAGGTTACCGACGTTGCTAACGCAATCTACGACGGCACTGACTGCGTCATGCTTTCTGGTGAGTCTGCAGCTGGTAAGTACCCTATTGAGGCAGTAAAGACTATGGCTTCCATCTGCAAGGAGACCGAGAAGTACCTGCCAGTCAAGGATGTCTATCACCAGCGTGAGGGCCTTAAGAACGTCAACGGCGCTACTGGCTTTGCTGCAGTTGATATGGCAATCCGTGTTGACGCTAAGTGCATCATCTGCCCAACCCACTCTGGTCGTACCGCTCGCCTTGTTTCTAACTTCCGTCCAAAGCGTCCTCTGTATGCAATGTCTCCATCTGATGAGGCAGTTCGTCGCACCTGCTTCTATTGGGGTGTCTATGCATTCAAGACCTCTGAGCAGGGCACTCTTTCTAACACCATGTACAACGCTTTGAACATTGCAAAGGAAGTTGGCGTTGTTGAGACCGGTGACATTGTTGTTCTGACTGCTGGCGATCCTCATACCAGCCCACGTCTTGGTGACTACACCACTTCAACTAATGTTGCTATGATCTGCCAGGTTCAGTAAACCGCATTTCAGCTTTAACGTTATATGCACCCAAGCGCTTGCTTGGGTGCATATTTTTTTACATGTGATATTTCTCAGCAACTTGCCAGTAGTTACGCAATTTTCCATCCGACGGTTTTCTCGCGCATGTTAACAAAATCAGCGTAGATGCCGCCTTCTTTCATGAGAGATTCATGGGTTCCCCGCTGAACAATACGGCCCTTATCCAGGACAAGTATCTGATTAGCATTGCGCACTGTTTTTAAGCGATGGGCAATCATGATGACGGTCTTAGACTTGGTGAGTTCTGCGATTGCACGCTGAAGTTCAAGCTCGTTTTCTGGATCAACATTAGCCGTAGCCTCATCAAGCACCACGATTGGCGCATCTTTTAAGATGGCGCGCGCAATAGATAAACGCTGGCGCTCGCCACCAGAAAGCATTGAGCCACCTTCTCCTAAACGCGTTTCGTATCCGTCAGGTAATGCCTGGATAAACTCTTCGCAGCAAGCACGACGAGCCGCGTCAACTACTTGCTCATGAGTTGCGTCTGGATTGCCAAACTTGATGTTGTTCTCGATAGTGTCATCAAACAGGAAGACTCCCTGAAAAACAGTAGAGAAGTTTTGGAGCAAAGCGTCAACTTTATAGTCACGTACATCGCGTCCACCTAGCGTGACCTGGCCTGTATTCACATCCCAGAAGCGTTCAATCAAACGAACAAGCGTTGTCTTGCCTGATCCGCTTGGACCTACGATGGCACAAGAAGTACCTGCAGGAATCGAGAGACTCACATCGTCAAGAATTTGCCTGTCGTCGTAGCCAAACGACACATGAGAAAGCTCTATGTCGCAAGAATCCGCTTTCTCTAGACCTTCTCCCTCTTCCATTGCAGGAGTGGCGAGAATGGCGTTTGTTTGCTCCATTGCAATTTCAATGTTACGCAGAATAGTTGAGAAACGACCAGCAGATTCAAGACGGCTGAACAGCATAAATGACATAACCACTACGGTTAAGCACGTAGCTGTATCAAGTGTTCCAGATAGCCATAGACCAACTGATACCAGGCACATGATAATGCTAGTGGCCTTAGAGATAATCATCTGCAAAACTGAGAAACGAAGTGCCTTAAACTCAAGTTTGAGCGCTTGAACGCGGCAATCATCAACTGCTTTGGCGTACTTTCCCTCAGCGTCATCAATAAGGGAAAATGCCCTTACCACGCTAATGCCGCGAACATACTCAAGGACGGAGCTAATCAAAGTAGTATTTGCGGCTACATAATCATCTGATGTATTGCGCACATAGGCCTGTAAGAGCTCCATAGTTATGCAGAAAAGAGCAAATGTAGCTGCAGTTATAAGGCCTAATTGCCAACAAAATACAAACAGGAACGCAACAATAATTGCTGTTAAGGCCAAGCCACCAAAAACCATCATATAGAGCAAGCCGCCAAGATTTTGCATTACATCAAGCTGATTAGTCATAACAGCTGTTACTTCTCCAAGGCTATTCTCGTTAAAATAACCCATGGGTAAACGGCGCAGCGTATCTCCAATTTCTGCGCGCTTAGCTCCAGCCATACTAAAATTAGCATCACAGAAATTCTCGCTCTTAAAGTGAGCACAGATAAACGTTCCTATAATGCTCAAAAGCATGACTCCCAGCGCAGAAACTATCGTCTGGGTTGAGAGCGTATCCGTAGTAAGAGCAGTAAAAACAATCCAAAGCGCCGTTATTTGCACACCTTCAAAGAGGCAGCCAAGAACGGTAAAGAACAGGCCCTTGTGGAGTTTCTGGCGATAAGAACTTCCAAATTGAAAGTACATTTTTAAGACAGATAACATTGCTACTCCCCTCCTTAAGCCTCGTCGAGTGCGCCGATATGAGCGCGATACATGGTTGCATAGAGCGGGCATGTCTCCATAAGCTGATTATGCGTACCCTCAGCTTCAATAGAGCCATCATTAACAACAACAATTTTGTCGGCATTTTGTACGGTAGAAAGACGATGAGCGATAACCACCAGTGTTTTGCCAGCTACCAGTTTTGCAACTGCAGATTCAACCTCTGCTTCAGACTCTGGATCTGCGTAAGCTGTTGCCTCATCAAGCATGATGATCGGCGCGTTTTTGAGCATAGCTCGTGCAATTGCTACACGCTGGCGTTCTCCGCCAGAAAGGTGCCCACCTGAGCCTCCTACAACCGTTTGATAGCCGTGAGGAAGTGATTGGATAAAGTTGTGGCAGCCAGAGGCTTTTGCGCAGGCAATAACCTCATCATCGGTGGCATCTTTTTTGCCCATTCTGATATTTTCCATAATGGTTTCATCAAAAAGGTAACTATCTTGGTCAACATAAGCTACAAGGTTTGCAAGTTGAGATGGACTGCAGGAGCGAATATCTTGCCCACCAATAGAAACAGATCCTTTATTTGGATCCCAAAAACCTGCGATAAGCCGAGCAACAGTAGATTTACCTGATCCACTTGGGCCAACAAGTGCTGTAACTTGTCCTGGCTCAATGTCTAAAGTAATCCCGTGAATCACCTCATTGCTTCCGTAGGAGAAGCGAACATCGCTCAGCTTAATTTCAGTACCTTCAAGCGTGCAAGGAACCTCAGCTCTCACCTGATTAGGGTAATTTAAAACCTCAGAAATTTCTTTAACAACAGAACCAACCTGTGCAAGAGAATCCATAAAGCTCATTGCTTCAAAGAGTGGCTGGAAAATACCTAGAGAAAGAACTGCGCACATGACAAACGTAGAAGGAGAAAGACTCCCCTGGAGCACAAACAGGCATCCCAAAGGTAATACGGTTACGAGTGTTGCTGGAGCAATAGACAGCATGGCATCCTGCCAGATTTGACAGTGGCTCATCCAGTCAATAAAGGCATGAGCGGAGGCGTAAACAGCTTTAGAGAACTTCTCGTAAGAACTTGCCGACTGTCCAAAAGCCTTAATTACCTCAATTCCTGACACGTACTCAACTGAGGCGTTATTCATCTCTTTACCAGTTACGATAGTATTCTGATACCAATACTCATAGTCCTTCATCATGCCTGATAAACAAGCAGGTCCCACAATAATAGTGAGTAGAGCAGCAAGAGCAAGTCGCCAGTCCAAAATAATCAGATAGACAAAAACTGCAAATGCAGCAGTAAGGTTTGAAGTGAGCTCTGGAACCGCATGAGCAAGTGTGGTTTCAATGCTATCGATTTTCTCGACCAGAAGACGTTTGAGAGAGCCTGAGGGCGTATCAAGCACATATCCCATAGGGATAGTTGTCAGCTTCTTTGCTACTCGGGTACGCATATTTGCGATTGTCGCAAATGTTGCCTTATGAGAGACGACCGTCGAAAGATGATGGAAAATTATTTTAACTAAATAGCTAAAGCCCGCTATAAGCCCCCAATGCAGATAAAACGGCCATTCTTTAATTCCATTAAAGATACCAACCACCATGTTGCCTGCGGCAACGTAGGGAACCATTCCTCCCAAAACGCCAATAATGGCAAGAATGACAGAGAGCGCGTACATACCTTTTCTGTCTGACCACTCGAGCAACACTGCAACAGGATTTACTTCAGATTGCTGTGGGGTGCTTTCTGTATTTTGCTTTTCCGCACTAGTTTGACCGCATATATTTTGATGTTTTGTTGCTTCCATACTGCCTCCTGTCACAAACTCATTACGTGTATCTGTAAATCAGGCTGGCTCTGACAGAAAACTTAACTGCCAAAAGTTAGTCATAGATAACTATTTATTAGTTTCAAACTGCTGAATAGCTAAAACAAGATTGTTTTATAAGTAATCGGTAAATGGTAAACGCGCTGTCTGTAATTGAGACGTGTAAGGAATCCCATTAAAATACTTATGAAAGCTTAATCTAGTCTCAATAATTGGTTAATCTTTATAAGAGACCATGTATCACGAAGACGAGAGGCGTCTTTAACATCTCGAAAGGAAGCTGATCATGGAAAAGCTAGAAAAGGTTGAGGTAATTCGCGAGAAGTGCGGCGTAAGCTACGAGGACGCAAAGGCAGCACTTGACGCTTGTGATGATAATGTTCTTGATGCAATTATTTGGCTCGAGAAGCAGGGCAAGTCCACTAAGCAGACTGCAAACTATACTACTGAGTCAGCTGCACAGTCAGACGTTTCTCCAGAAATGGAAGCAGCTCAAATTGCCTACCAAGAATCAAGCAAGAAGTCTGATTTCTCAGAGAATATGTCTTCTCTTTGGGAAAAGTGCAAGGAGCTGTTTAATAAAAGCGTAGAGACAAAATTTATTGTTACTCGTCGCGGTGAGCAGTTCATGGCCATGCCAGTAATTATTCCAATTGTTGGTCTATTCCTCTGGGGTGCTACGTTCTGGCTGCTCATCATTGGCTTGTTCTTTGAGATGCGCTATCACATCCAGGGAGCTTATCCTATTGTTGTTGATGTAAATGAGGCAATGGATAAGGCTGCAGATGCAGCGGGTTCCATCAAAAAAGATGTTATCGACAAAAAATAAAATGCAATTGGTTCCAAACCTAAAATAGAAAACTTCGATATTTAGGCGAGAAAATGATTAAGGTTCTTATCGTTGAAGATGAAGAAAAAATTGCACGCTTTATAGAACTCGAGCTTAAACATGAGGGCTATGAAGTAGACAAAGCTCTTGACGGAAAAACCGGAGCTGAAAAAGCACTGTCAAATGACTACGACCTTATCTTGCTTGATGTACTTCTCCCCCAGCTTAATGGTCTAGAAGTTCTTAGAAGGATTCGTCGCGAGAAAAACACGCCAACTATCATGCTCACTGCTCGTGATTCGGTTATGGATAAAGTTGCTGGTCTTGATGCAGGTGCAGATGACTACCTCACCAAGCCTTTTGCAATAGAAGAACTTCTCGCCCGCATTCGAGTGGCCCTCAAACATCACGAGGCAGACAACACAAACTCTCAAGTAATTCCACAAGCAGCGGCTGCTAACACTTTTACGCTTAAAGGTGTCTCGCTTGATGTTGATCGTAGAGAAGTCTGCGTCAAGAACGATTCAATCGAACTTACTACTAAGGAATTTGAAGTGCTTCGTATGCTCATGGAACACGCTGGTGTTGTTATGAGCCGTGAGCGTATTGCATCTGAAGCCCTAGGATATGAGTTTGCTGGAGAAACAAATAACGTAGATGTTCATATTGCTCATCTACGTGCAAAAATTGATGATCGTTACAACATCAAGCTAATTACTACCGTTCGTGGAGTCGGATATGTCATCAGAGAAGCATAACCAGTCCACCATACAAGAGCATAAAAAGCCTTTCTTTACTCCCTCTGATTCCTCAACCGCTGGAGTTATTACCTGGGGATTTTGGTGGCGTAAGCTGATGAACTACGTTGGCTTTAATCTCTTTTTGCTGGTGATTATTGCGCTGGCCTTTATTTATACGTATAACCAGCATGTTCCACAGGGCACTTTCTACCTGGGATTTTTTCCTACCGAGACTCATTCCATTTCATTTATCGGTTTTACTTTTTTACACGGACTCCCAAGCCTTAAGTACCTGGTTCATGGACCCACCTTTGGTGCCAAAATATTTGATTTAGGTGTAGACTTAGCCCGTTTCTGGCCCCTGTATATTGCAATTCTTATCTGGGAAACTATTGATCTTTTATCATTCTTCGGTGATATGCGTCGCGTCAGAAGAGCTCTTCAGCCCCTTAATACACTTGCTCTTAAAGCAGATCAACTCGTTAATGCAGATGTACTTGCTGCTGATAAAACAACAAGTGACACCCTGGTTAAAAGCGAGAAAATCAGAAGTCTTGAGCAGGCCATCGAAGAAGCTAATATTAACGCTCCTAAGATTCAAACAGGTGACCAAGATCTTGCGAGCATTGAGATAGCTTTGAATAAACTGCTTCGTCGTATGCAAGAAGCAAAGTTGCAGCAGATGCGCTTTGTCAACGATGCTAGCCACGAACTTCGTACGCCTATAGCTGTTATCCGAGGTTATACCGACATGCTTGACCGATGGGGCAAAACAGACGAGGCCGTACTTGACGAGTCTATTGCTGCACTCAAGTCTGAAAGTGAACACATGCATGACCTTGTCGAGCAGCTCCTCTTCTTAGCACGCGGAGACGCAGGAAGAAATACCCTCACAAAGACTAAGCT
>CAUUHE010000047.1:0-7900 GCA_963544885.1 uncultured Atopobium sp.
AAACGTCTTGAGTCCGAGGTTCAGGGTCTGCAGACAAAAGAGGGCATCATAGACGAGGCTCATAAGCAGGGCTTGGTTTCTGGCGGCGAGGAATCTGCGCGAGTAGAGGGCCTTGATAAAAAGAAGGACGAGAACACCGTTCAGCATCCTGACTATCCGTGGTACATCAAGGTTGGGGATTTTGTTTTTGGATTTACACCAGGCGATTCCGGCAATACTGAGGCTCCTAAGAGCGCAAACTCTGACGATTCTACATCTGCACCAGCTCCTGGAGAGTCTCACGAGCAGAAGAACTCTGGAGAAGGTGGATCTTCTGAGGGGTCCGGAGCCGACAATTCAAAGTCTGATAGTGGAAACTCACACTAATGCTTCTAGCTGCAATTGATATTGGAACCGTAACTGCTCGACTAGCGCTTGCGCAGGTAGAGGACAGTCGCGTCATTCGCATGGCCAAATACACCGAGATTGTCAATTTGGGCGAGGGTGTTGATACGACAAAGCGCCTGCTACCTGAGGCAATTCGCCGTTGCGTTGGTTGCGTTTCTTCTTATGTTGATCACGCGAGAAAAGAGGGCGCTGAGGCGGTTGTTTGTACGCTCACAAGTGCTGCTCGCGATGCAGAAAATGCTCCTGACCTGGGAATGGGTCTAGCCTCGCTGGGACTTGAGCCCATGATTATTCCAGGTGAAATTGAAGGCGCGCTCACATTTCTGGGTGTCTCTCACGATTTTGAGAATCATCGCATTCTTGTTGCCGACAGCGGCGGCGGCTCAACTGAGTTGGTTGTTGGCACGCTGGCAGGCCAGCCTGTAGCCCAAGGCGCAGGTCAGCAGCTTGAGGGGCAGCAGCTCGACATCAACTTTGTCGAGTCCGTTGACCTTGGCTGCAGACGTCTGACCGAGCGCTTTAATCTGTCATCGGATCACCCGTCAGCTGAGGACATTGATGGGGCTCATAAAATGGCAGCTCAAATGATGTCTGAAGCTATTGGCCGAGCTCAACAGCAGTGTGCGGCGCCAGAGCTTTTGGTTGGCGTTGGAGGAACCGCAACCAGCCTCATTGCCATCAGGGACCATCTTGACCCGTATGACCCGTCAAAGGTGCACCTCAACCACATCTCGCTTGACGAAGTGTTGCAGATAGAGGTGCTTCTCGCCAGCAAAACGTTAAAGGAGCGAGAAGACATAACGGGACTTCAGGCAAAACGTGCGCCTGTCATGCTCGCGGGCACTATTTTGCTTGCAGAATTGATGAAGAATTCGGGCTTTAAACACCTGGTAGTAAGTGAGAGTGACCTGCTCTTTGGCCTGGTGATAACTGCTTCTGCCGTTCATCAGGGAAAGCAGTCGCCTGTGATTTGGAAGCCAATTTTGCGCCCGCTGAATTAAAAGTAGTGGCATAATAGCTAGACATATCCGGGGGCGTGGCGGAATTGGCAGACGCAGGGGACTTAAAATCCCTCGACTTCGGTCTTGCGGGTTCGAGTCCCGCCGCCCCTACCACTTTTATTGCAGATTAAATAGCATTTAAGCTGTGTATTTCTAGAAAATATTTAAGTATTAGGCATTATTGAGCGTGAAGAGTATATAGCTCTTGACCTGGTAAAACTTAACTCGACATTCAGCTCATGGGACAAAAATGGGACATAATATGGTTCAACTATTTATTTTTTCTATGCTGATAAATTGCTTGTGAGTGTTAAAAACCCAAAGAAAACCCCGCTTGTGGCGGGGTTAGGAGTTACTCCATATGTAACTTGGCGTATTCGAGAGCAAAGTCTGGTATCTGCTCTATGCCAGCTCGATAGTTCAAAATGTCTTGGTCAGATACACCCATATCGCCAATATGATGGTCGAAATACCCATGTTGTACAACAAAGCCAGAAACTGGGTCTACAAGGTCAGCCGAAGTGACCGCATCATTTGGTAAAGACGCAAGGAAATCACAAATCTTTTTTATTTCTTCGGCATCCATTTATAGCCCTCCGATCTTGGTAAATATAACAGTTTATCTATTTATTTCTTATCGACACCAAAATTCTTCTGCGATGATAACATCTAAAAAATCTCACTTGTGGTGGGAGGATTAGAGGTTACTAATTGATTTTTACTCTATGTGATTAAAGGCGGTTATTTTCTGGATAACGCCTGAATTCAACATCTTTGAATTCAGCCTTTAGTTCTTCTGGGGCTGAGTCTTTGACGCCATTTTCATCAAAAAAGTGCTCCAAAACATAACTAAAATCATATTTATCGAGTAATGACTTAAGAAACGGTCTATCAGGCAAGTGTGTCATTATTCAATCTCCTTAAAGGCTAATTTAATCAAGAGTAAGTGTATTTAACAAAGTAATTATATTTTATTTTGAAATCAAACTGGTAAAAGTTATTTCCATGCCTATTCTGTTCTCTTTCAGAAACTTGTATACTACATGTCTTGTATCTAACGTATGTATGACTAATTTCTTACTTACTTCGGAGGACCTATGTCATTTGAGACAGGAGTTTTTCCGGTTTTAGTTTCTGAGGACTCAGCTTCTGAGTCATTATCTCCCCAGGTCAGGGGAGGACTCAATGCGTCGTCCGCTACACCTCTTCATGTGCAACTGTCAGATTTGATGCGCGTCAAAATTCTGTCAGAAGACTGGAAGGCGGGAACGTACATTCCGTCTGAGGCCGAATTTATGGCGCAGTACGGCGTGAGCAGAGGAACTATCAGAAAAGCTATTCAATCCCTGGTCAAAGAGGGTTTGCTGCTTACTCAAAAGGGCCGAGCAACACAGGTTATCTCTAACACCGTTCGTCATGCGGCAGGAAATACCGTACTTTCATTTGCAGCCGCACTCAGAGATGGTGGCTTTGAGTATCGAACTGAAGTCCTGTTTAAGCAGGTGGTTCCTGCAGATCAAGCCGTTGCCGAGCACCTGGAGATTCCCATTGGCTCTGACGTACTCTTTTTGCGTCGCGTTAGGAGTGTCTCGGATAGACCTGTGGTGTGCCAGGAATCATGGTCTAACCTGCTTGTTTGTCCTCAGCTTGAAGAGGCAGACTTTGAGAATGAGTCGCTCTTTGACGCGGTTGAAAGAACTTCTCAAAAAGAGATTGCGCGCTCTCGCATGCGCTATCAGTCGCAAATTGCAGGTAAAGACCATGCCGACTACCTGCAGTGTTCTCCAAATGAGGCTTTGCTTGTACTTGAGCAGGTAATCGAGCTGTCCGACGGTAATTGCATTGAGTGGAGCCAGACTTGGCTTGCCCCGCATCAGAGTGTTGTTGGCGTATCTGAGCAGGTAGATGGCTCTATTGGGCCTCTGGACATCTCTTCTGTTCGCCAGTCAGAGCACGTGGGTGCATCGCTGACTTCTGCAGAAATGGACTCTGATCAGCGAAAACAGCTTGAACTTGATTTGCACCACGAGGCGCTGGCAGTGCGTCGAGGCATTATCGAGCTGGCACATCGCTACAGCTCAACGCCATTTCACATTGGCGGCGCGTGTTCTGTAGCAGACATAGTCTCCGTGCTTTTGAACAAGGTTATGCAGGTAGGCCACAGGGATTGCGAGTGGGAACTCAGAGACCGCTTGATTCTCTCTAAGGCTCACACATCGCTGGCTTTGTTCCCAGCTCTTCTACGTGCAGAAATGATCTCTCAAGAGGATATTGACCGCGGGGTCTTTGGACCCGATGCCGTACTCTTTAAGCATCCACTGCGAGACCCTCAGCGTGGCTTTGAAATTTCTGGTGGCAGCCTTGGCATGGGCTTGGGCTATGCCGCTGGCCTGGGGTTAAGCCTTCGTAGAAAAGATCTCCCTTCTCGCGTTTTTTGTATTTTGGGCGACGGCGAGTGTGACGAGGGTTCCATTTGGGAGAGCGCGGCGTTTATCGGCCACAACCAGCTTTCCAACGTGACGGTCATTGTTGACCAGAACCGCATGCAGCTGGACGGTCCTTGCGCGTCCATTTTGGACACCGGTTCAATTGCAAGAAAGTTTGATGCGTTTGGCTTTGAGTCCGCCGAGGTAGATGGCCATGACGTGCTCGCGTTGTACGACGCATTAAAGCAGCAATCTTCCAGGCCTCGTGCGATTATCGCGCACACCATCAAGGGCAAGGGACTTTCATTTGCCGAGAATAACGTCTCGTTTCACGACGCATGTGTGACGGACGACCTCTATGAACAGGCATTGCTTGATCTGAAAGTCGCAGAGGAGGCATGCTCATGCTAGATACATCTTTGCAGCCAGCGCAAATTTCTGCCGATGAAGCGCAGATGCTTGCGGGTATGAATACAAAAGAAGTGTTCGGCTGGGTTATGGGTAAGCTTGCCGAGGACGACGAGCTGCTAACTGTTGCCGTTGCCGACTATGGTCGCCGTTTGAATCTGGAGCGCTTCCGAGAGATTAGGCCAGACGGCTACATCCAGTGCGGAATTGCAGAGCAAAACCTCATTGAGGTTGCGTCTGCCTGCGCAAATGAAGGCTTTCATGTTTTTGCACCGTGCTATGCCACGTTTGTGACCTCACGAACGCTCGATCAGATTCGTGTCAACCTTGGCATGATGAAGTCGCCTGTGGTGCTTGTGGGTGTTGCTGCTGGCTGTGAATCTGCAGCTACAGGACCTTCTCATATGGCGGTGGAGGACATCGCGGTTACCAGGACCATCCCGGGACTTTCTGTGTTCAATCCGGTTGATAACGCCCAGCTTGCCGCAACGCTCATGGAGCTTGCAAAGCATCCACGACCAGCTTACGTGCGCATGACCTCGTGTGATGGTGTTAATCTGCATCCAGATGGTTACGTTTTTGATGACTCTGGTGTCGAGAAACTCTTTGAGTCAGCTGGCGCGGTGGGTGCGGCGTCCACCAAAGCCGCGACTACTGAAGCAGCGGCTACCACTCAACCAAAACACGTGACAGTTCTTGCAACAGGTGCGATAGCCAGCCGAGTCGTCGAGGCTGCTCAGCGAGCTGCAGAGCAGGTGATTGCAGATGGGACTGCCAACCAGACGAACATCGAGGTCTATGGCGTATCGAGCATCAAACCACTTGACGCTTCTCTGACGCAAATCTGTCAGAACTCTGACGTGATTATTACCGTTGAAGAGCACAGCGTTTTGGGTGGATTTGGCAGTGCGGTTGTCGAACAGTTGAGCGCGTCAGGCGCATGTCCGCAGGTACTACGTTTAGGCATGCCGGATGCATACCTCGAAGCAGATGTTCACCACAACATTCTTGCGCGTGCTGGGCTATCGGTTGAGAGTCTACAAGAGGTTCTTCTCGCCAACTGTTAAATGAGGACCTAAGAAAAGAAGACCCAAAAAATAAGACCCAAGAAAAAACCCAAGGGAGCGTTTGCTGCCTTGGGATTTGCGTTCTATGGTGCCCCCAACGGGAATCGAACCCGTATTGCCGCCTTGAAAGGGCGATGTCCTAACCGTTAGACGATGGGGACGCGAAGAAAAAGTATAGCAAAGTTGCTGCAGATTTCTAGTGCTAAACGAGCTGATTTTGAGCTTACATCTATTCTTCGTTTTCCCACCAGTCCAGCCCAGTCTTAAATGCGTAGTCGCGAGCGCTCTGAGTCACGCCAGGCACCGACTCTGCCCACGAAATAAATTCCGGCACGTCGGCGATAATCGCTTCGGCCTCATGAACTGCGATAACGTTCTCGGCAAACGTATCAGGTGTAAAGTTGATTCTGCACGGAATGTAGAGATCAACAAAAGATGGCCTGAGCAGCGCATACGCCGCTCCCTCGCCTAGGTTGACAAAGCCTTTGAGCGCTCGCTTTGCCGCGGGCATGCGATTCAACTTGAAGAACAGCAGCGTAAACGCCAGACGCATCCAGGCATTTGACTGATACCCGCAACTCTCGTCAAGCTTATGGAGCCCCTCCTCATCTTCCAGGCGAGCAAGCACATATGCCAAGGTAAAACGCGCACCCAGCAAATCTGTTGACGAGAAAAACAAGAGATCTTCGCAGGCTTTTTTGGAGAGCTTAAAGCAGGCACAATCGGTAGCAACCTGGGCAATCTGTGCGTAGAGGCGCAAGAGCGGGCGAGCTTCAGCACAGGTCCAGGCATCACCTTGCTCTTGCTTTGTCTGCTCCAGCTTTGGTTTAAAAATGGGGTCAAATTCTTTTTGCAGGTCTAGCAGGTCGTTGAGGATTGCTGCAGGATGATTGTTGGAGATTTGCGCCAAGATTCTCTGAGCTTCAAGGTTGATGCTTGTGTTGGCAAGAGCTGGGTTTTCAGTAATATTTGTCATCTGATTATGCAAGAAGTTAAGCAGATCCATGCGGCTTGAGAAGAAGTCCGCATCGGAATCAATTTCTTTAGTAATTCCAGCCTGATACTTGCCTATGACATTGACGTATTGAGCAAAAGCCTTTTCTTCTTCGTCAGCAATGAAGTCTTCAGGAGATGCCTCAACAGCAAGCTTCAACTCGTAGAGAGCAGCTTCAGAGACAATATTCTTTTCTCGTGCACACTTAGCTACCAGGCGATCTACTTGCTCGCTGACCATATCGTTAGCGGAATGCTTAATCACTCTGCATCACCACCCGAGTGTGGATCATTTGGCCCGTCGATATGCGGTCCGCTTGGTCGCGGGCCAGCGGGACCTCCGGGGAAGCCGGAGCCGACCGGGCCGCCAGGGAAGCTGGGGCCGGCGGGGCCGGAGCCGACCGGGCCGTCGGGAAAGTCGGATCCACCAGGGAAAGAATCTGCCGAAGCGAACAACGCATTTGCCTGCATCTGCAGCTCTTTTTCTGCAAGTTCAACGGTCTTTGGGTCTCTCGCCCTAACTTGATCTGCAAGCCAACGACCAAGAACACCGCGTCCTATCAGGTCATTTCCTTCTTGCAGCAGCACCGTTGCCTCTGCAATGGCAATGATGAGCTCGTCCTCAGAATAGGGGAGCACGTTAAGGCGCGAGAACTCTCCTTCGGGCAAGTCCTTCTGCACAAAACAGCAAAGCGTTGCCTCGGGATAGCGCTCAATCAGCAGGTCAAGGTAGTGTTCCGCCTCAACCAACTCACGCTTCTTGAAATGAATAGCCAAGCGAGCCAGCAAAATCCACGGGTCATCCGCTCCGCGAGGCGGATCAAGCTTGCGGTACTGGTCCATGAGGTTGTCGAGAGCGTCCTCGTCCTCGAGTTTTGCGTATGCGAGTGCAAGCGTAAAACGAGCATCAGCCGCATCTGCAGCGTCAAGCTCCAGGAGTTTCTCGCCATATGCGATGGCATCTTTGTTTCGGCCGCAGATAAGCGCGCGAGAAGAAAGCGTTGCCAACCAGCGCTTATAGGGGTTGATTGCCAGCCTCTGGGCAAGCTCTGCCTGTTCAGCGGGGAGTCCCTGCGAGGACTCTTGCGCCTTTTGGTAGCACGCGGCTTCTACCTGGGGGAGCTTCTCTACAAGGAACTGGTAGTAGGCGTCAAAAAGCCTGCTATTTGAGGCGTGGAGCATGCGCTGGGCGTCAAAACAGTTGGGGTCCAGTTGAATTGCCTGGTTGAGGAGGCGTTTTCCCTGGTCGATAAGGGTCTGCGCCTGAGATTCCTCGACAAAAGGCAGACGATAATCAACAATCTCGGACGCCTGAGCAACCAGGTTAAATGCGCGGTCTTCGTCTGTTTGGGGGAGAGAATCGCGGTCGTTGGAGAATCGCCAGTTGAAGTCCTTCATCAGCGTGGCAATGCTGTCCTCGTCGCTGACTTGCGTGCGAGCAAAGCGGAGGATAAGCCGCTGGTAGTCTTCTTTTACTGGGTCAAACGCCACGTGATTCCTTTCTCTCTTACGTAATGATATCGCAGGTTATTTGGGTGTGCGGGGTAAGTCCGCGAGCGTCGTAAGAAGATTGTGAACGGCAGACGGAAACGTTTGGAGTGAACGGGTTTCTCGCCAG
>CAUUHE010000048.1:0-7728 GCA_963544885.1 uncultured Atopobium sp.
AGCGTGGTAAAACCGTTCAGAAGATGAAGGAAATTGGTACTTCAAAATCTAACGGTACTACCATTACTTTCTGGCCAGACGACATGATCTTTGAGACCACTACGTATAACTTTGACACACTTCGTGACCGTCTCCAGGAAACCGCATTCCTTAACAAGAACCTTAAAATTACTCTTGTTGATGAGCGTGAGCTTACTCCTCGTCAGGTTGATTTCCAGTATGCTGGTGGCATCATCGATTTTGTTAAGTACCTTAATGACGAGAAAACCGTTTTACCAGGACTTTCTCGCCCTATCTATATTGAAGGTAAGTCAGACCCTGACGCTCCAATGTCTCAGATGGGTGAGGTAGAGGTTGCTATTCAGTGGAATACTGACTTCAGTGACAGAACTCTTTCTTTTGCAAACGATATTTTCACTGAGGAAGGCGGAATGCACCTCGAGGGCTTCCGTACTGCTCTTACTAAAGTAGTAAATGATTACGGCACCAGGCAGGGAATTCTTAAAGAGAAAGACCCTAAGCTTGAGGGCGGCGATATTCGTGAGGGCTTAACTGCTGTTATTTCAGTTAAGCTGCCAGATCCTCAGTTTGAAGGACAGACAAAGGCAAAACTTGGTAGTTCTTACATGAGAACTCTCACCAACAAGATTGTTACTCAGGGTCTCTCAGAGTACCTGGAAGAGCATCCAAATCAGGCAAAAGAGATTCTCAAGAAAGCATCTCAGGCTGCAAAAGGCCGTCTTGCTGCTCGTAAAGCTCGTGAAGCAACACGCCGTAAGGGACTTCTT
Source organism: uncultured Atopobium sp. (assembly GCA_963544885.1). Lineage (GTDB taxonomy): Bacteria > Actinomycetota > Coriobacteriia > Coriobacteriales > Atopobiaceae > Lancefieldella. Next base: position 789 of record CAUUHE010000048.1, read on the forward strand.
GAGTCAGCTGCTCTTCCTGGAAAGCTTGCAGACTGCTCCGTTCGCGATGCAGAGATGACTGAGCTCTTCATCGTTGAGGGTGACTCCGCAGGTGGTTCAGCAAAGATGGCACGTGACCGTTCTATCCAGGCAGTTCTTCCACTTCGCGGAAAGATTTTGAATGTCGAGCGCGTACAGGCTCACCGTGCGCTTTCTTCTGACACCATCACTTCCTTGATTACTGCAATTGGTACTGGTGTTGGTGATGAATTTAATATTGAGAAGGCTCGTTATCACAAGATTGTCATCATGACCGATGCTGATGTTGACGGCTCTCACATTAGAATTCTTCTACTTACCTTCTTCTATCGTTATATGAAGCCAATGATTGACGCAGGTTATATCTACGTTGCTCAGCCTCCTCTGTATCAGATTAAGCCAAAGGGTAAAAAGAACGGTAAATACATCTATACCGATGAAGAACTTGCTCTTGAGACAAAGAAGTTTGAGGACAACACCAAGTTCACTATTCAGCGTTATAAGGGTCTTGGTGAGATGGACCCAGAGCAGCTTTGGGCAACCACTATGGAACCAAAGAACCGCATTCTTCTTAAGGTAACCATCGATGATGCTCTTGCCGCTGATCGCGCGGTCTCTGACCTTATGGGCAACCAGGTTGAGAAGCGTAAAGACTTCATCCAAACACATGCAAAAGACGTCCGCTTCCTGGACATTTAATGGTTTCTCGCTAAATCATTAGACAGAAAATGAAAGGGTAACTTGTGGCAGACGATAAAAATATGAATGACGATCTTTTTGGTGCAGACGAGGATCAAGACCTTGATGCACAAAACGATATGGATGAAGAATACGAAGATGACGAGGTAGAAGAAGATTCTGACGAGTTTGACCCAGAGACTGGGGAAAATCTCATAACGGGAGAAACTTCACACATTATCTCTGATGAGGCTGGTACTCGTCTTGACCTCTCAGACATTCACGGTGGCACGCTTAAGCCAACCGATTTGTCCTCAGAGATGAAGACTTCCTTCCTCGAGTATTCCATGTCCGTTATTGTTGCTCGTGCACTTCCAGATGTTCGAGACGGCCTTAAGCCTGTTCACCGCCGTATTTTGTACGCAATGAGCGAGGCTGGCATTACGCCAAACCGTCCACATAAGAAGTCTGCATGGGCAGTCGGTGAAGTCATGGGTAAGTACCACCCACACGGTGACTCCGCTATTTATGACTCCATGGTCCGTATGTCTCAGGATTTCTCAATGAGACTTCCTCTGATTGACGGTCACGGAAACTTTGGTTCTATCGATGGTGATCCACCAGCAGCAATGCGTTATACCGAGGCACGTCTTACCAGAAGTGCTATGGAGATGCTGGCAGAGCTTAACAAGAACACCGTTGATCTTCAGTCAAACTATGATGAGTCGCTGACAGAGCCTGCAGTTCTTCCTGCTCGTTTCCCAAATCTTTTGGTTAACGGTTCTTCAGGTATTGCAGTTGGTATGGCCACCAACATTCCTCCTCACAACCTTGGTGAGGTTACTAACGCTGTCTGCATGATGATTGAGAACCCTGACGTTTCCACTGAGGAGCTCATGACCGTTCTACCTGGTCCTGACTTCCCAACAGGCGGCATCATCATGGGCACTCAGGGCATCAAGGATGCCTATGAGACTGGCCGCGGTTCTATTACGGTTCGTGCAAAGGTCCACGTTGAGCAGGTCAAGAGCGGTCGCCAGCGTCTTGTTGTTACCGAGATTCCTTACCAGGTTAATAAAGGTCTTCTCCAGGAGAAGATTGCTCAGGCAGTCAACGAGAAGAAAATTGAAGGCATCTCTGACATGCGCGACGAGTCCAATCGTAAGGGCATGCGCATTGTTTTAGACCTTAAGCGTGATGCTGTTCCACAGGTTGTTCTGAATAACCTGTACAAGAAGACTCAGCTTCAGTCCAACTTTGGCATCATTGACCTTGCTTTGGTTGACGGTGTTCCTCGTACCCTTTCTCTTCGCGAGATTCTTCGTCACTACATTGATCACCAGATTGATGTTGTACGCCGTCGTACTGAGTTTGATTTGGATAAGGCTCAGAAGCGTGTCCACATTTTGGAAGGCCTTCTGACCGCAGTTGATAACATCGACGAGATTGTCCACATCATCCGCAGCTCGCAGGATGATGCTGAGGCAAAGAAGCGCATGAACGAGCGTTTTGGTCTGGATGAGATTCAGGGCGAGGCAATCCTTCAGATGCGTCTGCGTCGCCTCACCGGCCTTGCTCGTCAGGATCTTGTTGACGAGATTTCCCAGCTCAGACTTGATATTGCCTACTACGAGGATCTTCTCGCTCACGAGGAAAAGATTCTGGCTGTTATTGCTGATGAGCTTCGTGAGATTTCCAACCGCTACGCTGACAAGCGTCGTACGCAAATCTCTGACCAGGATATTCAGAACCTGGACGTCGAGGATCTTATCGCTGAAGAGGATATGGTTGTCACCGTTACTCACGCAGGCTACGTAAAGCGCGTTCCTGTTGAGATTTATCGCTCCCAGAAGCGCGGCGGCAAGGGCGTACAGGGCGTTTCTCTCAAAGAGAACGATTTTGTCGAGAACCTCTTTGTTGCTTCCACCCATGATTACGTGCTGTTCTTTACCAACTTTGGTAAGGTGTACCGCCTCAAGGTCCACGAGCTTCCTGTTGGCAACAGAACCACTAAGGGTAGCGCAATCATCAACGTTATTGAGACGCTTGCAGAAGGCGAGAAGGTCAAGGCAGTTATCACTACCCGCGACTTCCCAGAAGACAACTACCTGATGTTTGCTACCAAGCAGGGTATGGTCAAGAAGACAGCAATGTCTGAGTACGACCGTACACGCAAGGACGGCCTCATTGCAATCAACCTCAAGGACGGCGACGAGCTGGTTAACGTCCGCCGCGTCCACCCAGGTGACAAGGTTGTTCTGTGCTCCTCTGACGGCAAGGCAATCCTGTTTGACGAGGCTGAGGCAAGAAGCATGGGCCGTGGAACCTCGGGCGTCCGTGGTATCACGCTCAAGGGCGATGCAACTATGCTTGGCATGGAGATTACCAACGGCAATGGTGACCTCTTCGTTATTACTGAGAAGGGCTACGGAAAGCGCACCGCAATCTCTGAGTACCCAGTCCATAAGCGTGGTGGCCAGGGCGTCTTTACCATCACAATGACAGAGAAGAAGGGTAACCTGGTTGCTTGCCGTGTTGTTGGTCCTCAGCACGAGATTATGATCATGTCCGAGGAGGGCGTTGTAATCCGCGTCAAGGCTGGCGATATCTCCAAGCTGGGCCGCTCTACGCAGGGCGTCAAGGTTATGAACCTCTCTGGTAGCGACGTTGTTTCTGCTGTTGCTCGTATGGTTGCCAACAAGAAGAAGGCTCCTAAGCATGCAGAGAACCAAGGTATGCTTGATCTGATGGCAGCAGGTGCTCGTGATGCTGATGAGGCAGAGTCCGTTGACCTTGGAGATGAAGAGGAAGTACTGGACGATTCACTGCTGGATGATGACGAATAAGCATTTCAGCTATACGTAATTTGAAGAGCTCAAGGGGTAATTCCCTTGGGCTCTTTTCGTTTACCGAGAAAATCAGCGCGCTAACGGTAATGATTTTTATATAAAAGATGAGTCAGTTGTTTAAAATCCGCCCTAGAGCAGGACTTATGAGAAATCCTCAGGGGAGACATCCTCAATAAACTGACGGAATTCCTCAAGCTCTTGGGCCTGAACGTCCTTCTCGACATCAGTAAAGTCTGGAGCAGCAGCAATTTCTAGAACGCTCTCGTCTGCAAAGATGGGAGCGTTTGTTCTGACTGCCAGCGCAATTGCGTCGGATGGGCGAGCGTCCACGTAAATATGCTCTCCCTCTTTAGAGATGAGCTCAATTTGCGAGAAAAACGTGGTGCCGCGGACGCCCACAATGCGTACGCTTTTGATATCTGCATCTAGAGAATCAAGAACGGAGCGGAGAAGGTCATGCGTTAGAGGTCTCTCGGTAGATTCTTGATCAATGCCAAGACTAATAGCAGATGCCTCAATATTGCCAATCTTGATAGGAAGACTTAAAGAAGAGACGCCGCGTGGGTCATGAAGACGCAGAACAATTACGGAAGAGATAGGTCCTCCTCCGACAACAACTGTCTGTATGTCCATACGCTTCAGCGACACAAACACTCCAAATAGCACGTCTTTTATCAATCTTTGGGCAGATAGTCTACGACTCTCTGTTTTCATTTCATACCCAGTTTCAAGAAAGTTTAAAACAAAACAAAAAAAGTGTTGACCTATGAGAATTATGGAGGTATTATTTTTCCCTGCGTTGGGCCTGTAGCTCAGTTGGTCAGAGCGTCCGGCTGATAACCGGGAGGTCACAAGTTCAAACCTTGTCAGGCCCACCACTTTATGTGACAATAGTCACCCCAACGTTAGCCGAGTCGCCGTTGGGGTGATTATTAAAACCTTCTGGGCCCAACCAGAAGTTAGTACGGGGAATTAGCTCAGCTGGGAGAGCGCGGGCTTTGCAAGCCTGAGGTCAGGGGTTCGATCCCCCTATTCTCCACCAAATGTTCAAGGCCAGGGATTTTCTCCCTGGCCTTTTTGCTTAGACGTTAAAAACATACCGATAGCCGCCAATATCAGCCACTTATCGAATAGTTGAAATATTTTCGAAAAAGTTTGAGTACGATTTACACAGGAGTATGTTCTTTTCATTGGCGCTGTGGGTAACCACAAGGAGAGAAAAGAGTTCTAATGTCAAACCTTACTCGTCGCAACTTTTTTGGTGTCAGCGCAGTTGTAGCAGGTTTGGGTATCACCGCCTGCAAAAAGTCCGATTCTGATACTAGCGAGAAAAAAGAATCTGACACCAACTCTACCGATGCTGTTGGTGCACCAGAAGAGCTGGTAAAGGCAGCAAAAGAAGAAGGTAAGCTAATTGTTTATGGCTCTTGCGAGGAAGAGTACCTAAACGCAGTTTGTGCAAACTTCAAGAGCCTGTACGGCATTGATGTTCAGGCACAGCGTCTCTCAACTGGAGAAGTTGCTGCAAAGATTGAGGAAGAGAACGGTCATCCATCAGCTGACGTCTGGTTTGGCGGAACAACCGATCCTTACAATGTCAGCTCCTCAAAGGGTCTTCTTGAGCAGTATGAGCCAAAGAATGCATCACATCTTATTTCCGATAAGTTCAAGAGTACCAACAAAGACTGGTACGGAATTTATAAGGGCATTCTGGGCATTCTGTACGATAAGGATGAGCTTCAGCGCCTTAAGCTTGATGTTCCTCAGGATTACAAAGATCTTATCGATCCAAAATATAAGGGTCTTATTTGGTCTTCCAACTACAACACCGCAGGTACTGCAAAGCTGATTATCAACACCGTTATTCAGAAGTACGGTCACGATCAGGGTATTCAGTATCTTGTTGACCTTGATAAGAACATTGCTCAGTACACCAAGAGCGGTTCTGGTCCTTCCAAGGCTATCGGAACAGGCGAGTGCACCATCGGAATTGGTATGCTCCATGACGGCATTTATCAGATTGTTGATCAAGAGCATGAGAATGTTGGTCTTCAGATTCCAAGCTCTGGCGCATCATACGAGGTTGGCGCAACCGCAATCTTCAAGGGCGCTGCACATCCAAACGCAGCTAAGCTCTGGATTGAGTATGCACTCTCACCAGCATGTGTTGATCTTGCTCAGAAGAACGGCTCTTACCAGTTCCTGGTAATTGACAACGCAAAGCAGCCTGAGATTGCTACTGAGTACGGCCTTGATCCAAACAACGTCATGGACTACAACTTCGAGGATGCCAAGAAGCATACCGAGCAGTATGTCAAGGACGTTATGGAAGCTCTTGGTGGCGGAGACAGCCGCTTCAAGACAGAGTAAAACCAGCGCCGTCGAGCAAACAAACAATGTTGTTGCTCAAGCTTTGAGTGGCAGATTATACTGGGTAGGCAGAGATCTGCCTACCCAGTTCCACATAGAGCTTTGCGTATAGGTTTAGTGTTTCAGAGTTAGGACCAGCATGGCAAAATCCCAGAGCGCTCGACTTGAGCGAAAAAAGCTCCTTGGCGATCCAATTTTGATAACGACCATTGTCGTTCTTATCGCCTTCTTAACCCTTTTTATTTTGTATCCACTTGCCATTCTTATGGTTGACTCTGTAGTCTCCGATAATGGGATTAGCTTTGATGTATTTACGCGCATCTTGGCTTTGCCTTCGTTTGATCGCGCAATTACCAATACCCTCAGAGTTGGTTTTGCGGTAGGCATTTTATCAGCGCTTATTGGTCTTCTTTTTGCATACGTCGAAGTGTACGTAAAGCTTCGTACAAAGTTTATGACAGGCCTTTTCCGCGTGGTTTCCATGCTTCCTGTTGTTTCTCCACCATTTGTTCTCTCGCTTTCCATGATTATGATGTTTGGCAAGAAAGGCCTGATTACCCGCGGTCTTTTGGGTATTTTTGACAACAACATCTATGGTTTCTGGGGCATCTTTATTGTCCAGACTATGTCGTTTTTCCCTGTGTGCTACATGATGCTTAAGGGCCTGCTTAAAAACATTGATCCATCTCTTGAAGAAGCAGCCCGTGATATGGGAGCAAGCCGCTGGAAGGTATTTACCAGCGTTACCCTTCCTCTTATTTTGCCTGGCTTGGGCAATGCTTTTCTCGTCTCATTTATTGAGTCAATTGCAGACTTTGCTAACCCAATGATTATTGGTGGTTCGTACGATACCCTGGCAACAACCATCTACCTGCAAATTACAGGCGCGTACGACAAGCAGGGCGCTGCTGCTATGGCTGTTGTTCTTCTTTCCATCACGCTGCTCATGTTTGTTGTTCAGAAGTTTGTCTTGGAAGCAAAGAGCACGTCTACACTTTCGGGCAAAGCAACGCGAGCCAGGATGC
>CAUUHE010000049.1:0-7601 GCA_963544885.1 uncultured Atopobium sp.
CAACAATTGCTGCCTGCTTTAACACGTCCGTTGTCTACACATTGGTCGCTGTTGGCGTGGCTTTCACCCTGTTCATTGGTGAGATTGACGTTTCTGTTGGTTCCAACCTGGGTCTTGTTGCTGTAGTAGTTGGCAGCATGCTCAGAGATGGAACTCCACTTCCCGTTGCTTGCCTGGTAGGTATTCTTATTGGTGTAGCAATTGGTCTGGTAAACGCCTGGGGCGTTGCCGTTATGAAGGCTCCATCGCTTATCTTTACCCTGGGTACCAATGGCGTTCTGCGCGGTATTGTTTACGTTTACACCAACGGCCAGTGGGTTGAGAACCTTCCTAAGGAGTTCAAGGACTTCTCGGCAGTAACTGGTATTGGCGACTTCACCGTTTACTACTGCGCAGTTATTGCACTGGTTATTCTGATCCACTTTGCACTGACCCAGACTCGTCGTGGTCGCTGGTTTGCAGCAGTTGGCGATAACGCTAACGGTGCAACTCTGGTTGGTATTCCAGCTCTTCAGACCAAGATTCTGGCATACGTCATCTGTGGCGTTATGGCAGCTATCGGCGGCATTATCTTCTGCAGCCGTATTGGCTTTGTTACCCCAATGAGTGGCAACGGCTACGAGATGAAGGCTATTGCAGCCTGCGTTCTTGGTGGTGTTAGCCTGCTTGGCGGCGTTGGTTCCGTTCTTGGTGCAGCTGTCGGCTCCGTCATCATGGCATCCATTAGCTACCTGTTGGTCTTCATGGGCTTCTCGTCAAATTACGACAATGCAATTACCGGCGTTATTCTGATTGTCATTGTTGTTGTGGACGCCCTGCTTCAGCACCGCTCCATTGTTCAGAACAGGCACGCTCGTCTGAACGCACGTGTTTCTCCAAAGTCAAGCTCTGAGGTTCTTGCAGAGCAGATTGCAGACTTTGGCGAGGCAGCAATGAGCCCTTTGGGTAAGAAGGGCGGTGTTCGCTAATGATGAAGACACTTAAGGGATTCTTGTCCAAGGGTCAGACAAGCTGGAACATGATCCTTATCGGTTTGCTTGTGCTTGAGTTTGTGATTTTTGGTGCTGCTAACGGCAAGTTCTTGCGTCCAGCACTGCTGTTTACCAGCATTAACGATAACCTGCCCGTCTTTATGATCTCGCTTTTTGTAACGCTTGTTATGGTTACCGGCGGCATCGACATCCAGGTTGCTTCCCTGGTTGGTCTGACGTCCATCACTATTGGCGTTGGCTGGCAAGACTTTGGCCTTCCCATCTGGGGCGCTGTAGGCGTTGCCTTTGTTTTGGTCGTTGCTTGTGGCGCGCTTTCGGGCTTCTTGATTGCGTACTGCCGAGTGCAAGCAATGGTTGTTACCCTGGGCGGCAGCTTCCTGTACTCTGGTCTGGCGCTTCTCATCTCTACACTTTCCAAGACCGAGAGCTACCAGGGAATTGGCGGTTTCCCCGAGGACTTCAAGTTTGTATCTAACTTCCAGCTCTTTGGCGTCATCCCATTCCAGTTGCTTATCTACATCCTGATGCTGGTCATCGCGTTTATTCTGCTGCACAAGACCAAGTATGGTCGCCGCATTACCCTGGTTGGCGTTAACCAGAGCGCAGCTGAGTTCTCTGGCATTAACAGCCGAGCAGTCATCATGTCCACCTACATGCTCACCGCAGTTTCCGCTGTTATTGCAGGTGTTGTTCTGACCGCTTACCTGGGTACCGCTAAGTCCGATCTTGGTGCCGACCTCACCATGGACATCATCACCGCAGTTGTTTTGGGCGGCACGCTTTCCACTGGTGGTAAGGGCTCCATCGTTGGTACCGCACTTGCTTCGTTTGTCATTGCATTCCTGCGCTTCGGCTTGCCACTGTGCTTCAAGGTAAGCCCACAGTACCTGGATATTCCTGTTGGTGTCCTGCTGGTTGTTGTCATCGTTGCTCGATCGGCAGCAAGCGGAACAAATATTGGTACGTTTTTGAAATCGCTGCTTTCAAGCAGCAGTAAAGCCAAGGCATAAGCTTTGGGGAAATTGTGCCTTAGGCACAGACAAGGGAGGTTACCTATGCAAGAGATTACTCGTCGTGGTTTTATTGGTGCCGCTGGTATCACCGCAGTTAGCGCTGGCCTCGCTCTGGCAGGCTGCAATAATGGTGGTGGCGAGAAGAAGGAAGAGACCAAGAAGTCCGAGGGCGGCGGAGACGTCAAGGGTAAGACCGTAGCATTTATTCCTAAGGTCACCGGTAACGCATTCTTCGAGTCCGCAAACAAGGGCGCACAGGACAAGTCCAAGGAGTGGGGCTTCACCGTTGACTACATCGGCGACGCAACCGCATCCGTTTCTGCTCAGGTTTCCGTCATCAACCAGGCAGTTGCTAACGGCGTAGACGCAATCAGCATCTCCACTGTTGACGCAAAGGGTGTTTCTGACGCACTGAAGAAGGCAACCGCTGCTGGTATCGTAGTTACCACTTGGGATTCCGACGCTAACCCAGAGGATCGTACCCTCATGGTTTCTCAGGGTACTCCAGAGATTCTTGGTCAGATGCTTGTTGACATGAGTGTTGCTGGTCTCAAGGAGCGCGGCAAGGATCCAGAGAAGGACGAGATCACCTACGTCTGGCACTACTCCCAGGCAACCGTTACTGACCAGAACTCCTGGCAGGTAGCTGCACAGAAGATCATCAAGGAGAAGTATCCTAAGTGGAAGAACGTCCACGAGAACTACTACTCCAACCAGGACGCTGAGCAGGCAATCACTATTGGTGAGGCAATTCTCGACGCTTACCCAGATATCGACCTAATCATCTGCAACGACTCCACCGCTCTTCCTGGCCAGCTCCAGGCTGCAGAGAACAAGGGCTACGACGAAAAGAAGATCACCATCACCGGTTTTGCTTCTCCACAGTCCATCAAGTCCTACTGCGAGCACGGCACCATCTACAATTGGGGTCTCTGGGACTGCGCAGTTCAGGGCGCAATGGGCTGCTACGTTGCAGCATTCCTTGCAGCTGGTAACGTGGTCAAAGTTGGCGACACCATCTCCATCCCAAGCATCGGCGATGTCAAGGTTGAGCCTAACGACTCCATCGCCGAGGGTGCAAAGACTGCCGAGAAGAACAACGGCGTTGTCCTGCTTCCTGAGCGCCTTGTCTTCACCAAGGAGAACATGAACAACTACTCCTTCTAATCAAGGCGTAAGTTCACGGCTGGCGAGAAGACCGATCTTCTCGCCAGCTTATGAGGTAATTCAGCCGCAGAGGGAAGCGGCTTCCAGGGCGGAAGCTCAAAAAGGCGCGTTCAAAGAGGTACATCCAAAGAGGTGCTCCTCTTACGAGGCACGTTTTCTTGGGGCGGACGCTCAAAAGATAGCAGCTTCTCTGCGAGCTTTAAGGTTTTATTGAAAGGATTTTCATGGCAGATCTGGACGGATTGAAAGTAGCTAAGGATTATCACGTAGACACTCCTTTTGCTAACAATCAGGGATTTTATGTAAAGGGTGCAAACAACCTCGACTGGGGTATGCAGAAGCACCTCTCCAACATCTTTGATCCAAAGAGCGGCAACACTGTAATGTTCGCATTTGACCACGGTTACTTCATGGGTTCAACCGCTGGCCTCGAGCGTCTTGACCTGCTGCTTCCACAGCTTGCTCCTTACGTTGACTGCTTCATGGGTACCCGTGGCGCAATCAGGACCTGCGTTTCTCCTGAGGTTTCTAAGGGCATCGCTCTTCGCGTTTCTTCTGGTTCTTCTATGCTGCAGGCAGATCTCTCCCATGAGGTTGTTGCTGTTGACATCGAGGATGCTATCCGTATGAACGCAGACTGCATGGCTGTTCAGACCTTCATCGGTGCCGACGGCCAGCTCTCCAGCATCGACAACCTGAGCCAGGTCATCAACGCTGGCTTCCGCTATAGCATTCCTACCCTTGGCGTTTGCGCTGTTGGCAAGGACATGGAGCGCACCGGTCGCTTCTTCAAGCTTGCAACCCGTATCATTGCTGAGATGGGCTGCCAGATTGTTAAGACCTACGACTGCGAGGACTTCGAAGAAGTTGTTGCAGCATGCCCAGTTCCAATTGTTGTCGCTGGTGGCAAGAAGCTTGCTGAGCGCGATGCTCTGCACCTTGCATACGACGTCATTCGCAAGGGCGCACGCGGCGTTGACATGGGCCGTAATATCTTCCAGAGCACCCATCCTCTGCAGATGGCCGAGGCTGTCCGCATGATCGTTCACGAGGGCGCAACCGACGCTCAGGCATGGGAGTTCTTCGAGGACGCAACCCACTAAGAGCGCGCGGCGGCGCGGCGGGCGCAGGTCCGTGCGGCCTTCAAGCGCGGCGTTGTCGCAGGTACGACGGGCGCGAGCCCGCGCGGCCTCCGAGCACGAAAGCGCTGCTCACACGTGGCTTTCTCATGTGGCGAGAAACATACTGACCTTGAGCTGGTAATCCTTTCGGACTACCAGCTTTTTTCTGTAGCGCGTTAGCGGCGACTTTTGCGTTTGGCGCGCAAAATAGTGCGTCTTTGGCAGGCCTCACTGGGAATAGCCATGCTTTTAATCAAGAAAACTGGACAGCTAGAGGCATTCCGTCTGACAGCTAGGCGGTCTCACTGACCGATATACATTTCTATGTATAAACTTTATTTAATATGCTGAATAATGAATAGGAATATATAAAGAATTTAACTATAGGTAAATTCCGTACCTAAGGAACACACCTATGACAGATATTCTGCACAATTGCGGCCATATTACACATCAAATGAAGATAATCTGCACGTTTGAGGTATTTTCAGCGTAATGTATACGTCTTTTTGACAGATTATCTGACTTAAGTGTGTTTCCAAAATCCGAAATTTGCCTTGTGAGCCGATGGCGAGAGGCCCCGATTTTACCGCAGGTCGTATACCTGCGGTTTTATGTGATTGCATATTTTATATGTTCGGAGATTTGTATAAAAAATTTCATGGCAACTTTCGGGTCGCACTTGAATCACATTTAAGGTGTATTTAAGAGCTATTGCCATGTCATTGCCATGACATTTATAGAAATTCAAAAGATATTCGAGCGGCTGTTTGTAACCCTTCCTGGAAAATTTAAATCAGCTTAACAACGATTTAACACCCCTTCTGTTGTACTAGAGCCAGGAGAAGGGAGTATCTATGAAATCAAAGCAAGCTTGTGGCTGGAGCTGCCGCCTACGTATCCTGCCTATTCTATTTTTGCTGCTAGGATGTGCATTTGTAGTCTATGGCGCTTCTCGCGGAGAGGTTAGTGCCGTATTGGGAAAAGCGGTACGAATCTGCCTTGAGTGTGTAGGTATTGGTTAGGTGACCTGCAGTGAAAGTGTTCTCAGGGATAAAATTTCTTGGAAAGAAAGTGCGAGAATTTATCACTAAAAGAGGTTTCGTGCAGGCATGCGCAACCTTTCTAACCAACCCTCACCTAACAAATTTTGCTAAGGGAACTATCTATACTGGTCCTGCAAAGTCAGTCTGTGTCCCTGGACTTAACTGCTATTCTTGCCCAGCAGCTACGGGCGCTTGCCCGATTGGAGCATTTCAGGCAGTAGTTGGATCTTCTAAATTCAGCTTCTCGTATTACATTACGGGTATTTTGATTCTCATTGGAACTTTGCTAGGCAGGTTTGTCTGCGGATTTCTTTGTCCATTTGGCTGGGTACAAGATCTTCTCCACAAGATTCCATTCCCAAAAAAATTTAGCACTAAAAAGCTCAAAGCCTTGCGCTATTTGAAGTACGTCATATTAATTGTGCTTGTCTGGGCTCTACCAGCTTTGATTCAAAATGCCGTAGGAATGGGAGAGCCTTATTTCTGTAAGTATGTTTGTCCACAGGGAATTCTTGAGGGAGCAATTCCGCTTTCTTTAGCAGATGTCAGCATTAGGGCAGCTCTGGGCACACTTTTTACGATGAAGTTCAGCATTCTGGCAACTGTCGTACTGTTGAGCATCATGTTTTATCGTCCTTTTTGCAAATGGATTTGCCCGCTCGGGGCTTTTTATTCTCTGTTCAATCGCATCTCAATTTTGCAGTATCGAGTTGACGAGAAGACCTGTGTAAGCTGCGGAAAGTGTGCGCGTACATGCAAGATGGACGTAGATATCACGAAGAATAACGCAGCTCTTGAGTGCATTCGCTGCGGAGAGTGCATCAAGGTCTGTCCTGTTCATGCGATTGACGCAAAGCTCCTGTTAATCAACAAGAAAATCGAACAGTCGGAAAAGGTTGCTACAGCAAAGCACTTGGCTGATCGACAGGCAACAAGCTCAATAAAGTAAGTGTCATAAAACGTGTATAGCTACGTTTCGTACGTATAAAAGACAGAAAGGACTATGAAATGAAAAAATTCGTAACAAAATCCCTGACGTATGTCGCTGGCCTACTTATGGCAGTTGCGCTTGTTGGATGCAGCGTTGGTGGTACTGGCAACACAGGCACCACAACCGCTCCAACTGCCGAGCAGCAGAATTCTTCTGCAGTTCCACCTGAGGCAGCATCAAAACTGCACCTCAAAGACGGTGATACCTTCCCAGATTTTAAAGCAACGGATATCACTACTGGCGCTACCTATGACAACACCGTATTTGGACAGAATAAGGTTACTGTTCTGACCTTCTGGTTCAATGGCTGTACTGGCTGCATTCAGGAGATGCCAATGCTTCAAGAGCTTGCTGATACCTATAAGGACAAAGGTGTCAATGTCTTGGGTGTCAACGCCGAAGCCGCATACACGGACGACGCTAAGAAGGAAGCCGTGAATATCCTCCAGAAGCAGGGTGTTACCTACGGAAACGTCGCTCTTGATCCTCACAGCGATGGCGGTCACGTTATCGAAGGCCTCACAGCGTTCCCAACTACTATGGTTATTGACCAGAACGGTAGACTTGTGGGCGATCCAATTACCGGTGGCTCCAGCAAGCTTCAAGGCAGCGAACTTCAAAAGCGCGTTGACCAGGCTCTTGCTCAGTCAAAGTAGGTTATAGAAGCTCACATACCGCTCACGGCACACGGCGAGAAGTACTTCTCGCCGTAGGGTTCAATCGGTTAGCATTTGTAGTGTTGTAGAAGTACGCCTGGGCTGAGTCACTTGAGCTTGGCCCAGGCGTACTCTAATACTTGCAAATAGCATCAAGCTGCATTTGAAAGGGAAGAATTGAAAATCCTTGTAGTGGAAGATGAAAAAGAGCTTCTTGCCTCTATTGGAGAGGGGCTTGAGCTGGACGGTTATTACGTTGACCTTGTCGATAACGGCACTCAGGCTCTTGAAATGGCTCAGCTTGAGCAATATGACCTGATTCTACTTGACCTTAATCTTCCTGGCATTGATGGGCTTGATTTGCTACGCGCCCTGCGTGCGGAGCACTCAGAGACTAAGGTATTGATTCTTTCTGCGCGTTCATCGGTATCTGATCGCATTGTTGGATTAGATGCGGGCGCTGATGACTACCTTATAAAACCTTTTGCGTTTGGTGAGCTCGAGGCCCGTATTAGGACGCTCTTGCGTCGCGAATATACGCATGGAGAAGCGTCTTTGAAGTTGGGAGAACTTCGGTTTGACACTACGGCTCGACAAGTTTTTGTTGGAGACGTT
>CAUUHE010000050.1:0-6461 GCA_963544885.1 uncultured Atopobium sp.
CAGTATGTAGTTACGTTATCACGTGGGGCGAGAATAGCAAAATAGCTGCATAACGGCTACAATAACAGCCCAATTGAAAAGTTATCAAACCTGTGCGATCGAGCGTCGCGGCAAGTGCGTCGCCGGCTGCGTGGTCGGTCGGTCGCGCGCCGCGCACCCAGCAAGGTTTGGTGTAACCCGCATGTGTTTGCATGTGGGTTTAGCGGCATGGCGGGAGACTGTGTGTTTATCAATAGAGTTGCAGCTCAACTACTGAGCGCACCCGAGCTAGAGAAGCTGAAACGAGAGCTTTCGCGCGGATCTGACGCCACGCTGTCCCTCTCGCAAAGCGCTCGCCCGCTGATGCTGGCCGCACTTTGGGCGCAGAATCCCCGCCCGTGCCTGCTGGTCGTTGCGGGAGAGGACGCTGCGGATCGCACGGCGCGCTCGCTCGCTGCATGGCTGGGCAACGACGCCGTGCTGCGCTATCCCAATCGCAAGGATCGCCCCTGGTCGGATACCACGCCGGACGACGCCCTCATTGGAGCCAGGTGTCGCGCTATCGCTAAGCTTTCCGCTGGCGAGAAGGTCATTGTAGTTGCAAGCGCCCACGCGCTGATGCGCAGAGTTCCCCCTGTTGGTTCGGGCTATTTTCTTCCTGCAACGTTCACCGTTGGCGACGATGTCCCCTTTGAGGACGTAGCTTCGCTGCTCGTGGGCATGGGATACGCCGATACCGGCGAGGTAGATGCGCCAGGAACCTTCCACATTCACGGCGACACGGTTGATATCTTCCCAGCTCAGGCAACAAGTCCCGTGCGTATTGAGTTCTTCGGAGACGAGATTGACCGCATTAGGCGCATGGTAGCGGCTACCGGCCAGACTATCGGCGCCATTGACGAGGTCACTGTTGCCCCAGCTAGAGAGCTTGCGTTTACCAAAGAGACCATTCGTCGCGCGGAAGAGGCGCTCTATACGCGTGCGCAAGAAAACTCTGCACTCGCTGCTGACCTGGAGCTTATTCAGCGCGGAGCTCAGGCTCCTGCACTTGAGCGCTATCTGCCTGTGTTGTACGGAGGTACTGCCAGCCCGCTTGAGCACATCTCTTCAGAGACGCTGGTAGTTCTTGCGGAGCCTCGCTCACTGTTTGACGATTGCCAGCGTGCCTTTGACGAAATTTCTGCATCCGCAACAGCATCAAAAGTGAAACTAGATGGTCTGTATACAGATCCCAAGGCCATGGACTTTGGCTCGCAGCAGCGCTTGTCCTTCTCGTCACTTTTGCGTACGGGAGCTGCGGTAACGTCGGAGCTCTCTGTGGTGCAGCCGTCTATTGCGGGTTCAGACACAAAGCTTTTGGGTCGCGTGAGGCAGCTGGTGCAAGACCGCGATGCCGTGGTATTTGCGGTTCCAGACCGTGCCGCTCGAGAGCATCTTAAGTTGCTTTTCTCGGATGAGTCCATTCCGTTTGAGGAGTCGCTGGGTACGGCGCTTGAAAACGAACCTGATCAAAACGGTGCTTACGTGCCACTCAAGCGTGGTCGCGTCACATTTACCGACGCACCTGTTCCCGCTGGAATCATTATCCCTACAGCTAATCTAGCAGTGCTTTCTGTCTCGGACTTGACGGCCAGAAGCGCGCGCAACAAGAAGCGCTCCAAACGCATTGACCCCACAACGGTGACGTTTCCGTTTAAGCCGGGCGACTACGTTGTCCACGCAACGCACGGTATTGCGCACTTTACCGCTATTGTGCGTCAAGAAGTTGCAGGTAGAGAGCGTGATTACTTCCTGCTTGAGTACGCCAATGACGATAAACTCTATGTGCCCCTGGAGCAGGTTGACCGCATTACGCGCTATGTAGGACCTGACGGCAATAATCCACGCCTGACCAGGCTTAATACGGCAGATTGGTCGCGCGCCACTAACAAGGCAAGAAAATCTGCCAAGAAACTGGCATTTGACCTAGTAGACCTCTATACGCGTCGCGCTTCAGTGCCGGGTTACGCGTTCTCACTGGATACCCCTGCTCAGGAAGAGATGGAATCCAGCTTCCCGTATCAGCTGACACCAGACCAAGAAAGCGCTGTTGCAGACATTAAGCTGGACATGGAAGCTCGCAAGCCAATGGACCGTCTGCTTTGCGGCGACGTGGGCTTTGGCAAGACAGAGGTGGCGCTGAGAGCTGCATTTAAGGCGTGCCAGGATGCTCGCCAGGTTATGATTTTGTGCCCAACTACCATCTTGGCTCAGCAGCACTACGAGACGTTTTTCTCGCGATTTGCTCCGTTTGATTTGAAGGTAAGCGTGCTTTCGCGTTTTGTCACACCTGCCCAGCAGAGAAAAGCGCTTGAGGGATTTGCGGACGGAACCGTAGATGTGCTGGTAGGAACTCATAGGTTGCTTTCAGCTGACGTCAATCCACACGACTTAGGCTTGGTTATCATCGACGAAGAGCAGCGCTTTGGCGTGCAGCACAAAGAGCAGCTCAAAAACATGCGCGAGCAGGTAGACGTGCTGACCCTCTCGGCAACGCCCATTCCGCGCACCATGCAGATGGCCATGAGCGGCGTTCGTGACATGAGCCTGATTCTGACACCGCCGCCTGGCAGAAAGCCTGTTCAGGTGATGGTGGGCGAGTACAATCCGGATCTTGTTTCCGCAGCTATTAGAAGTGAGCTGGAGCGAGAAGGTCAGGTGTACTACGTGTCCAACCGCGTGACCACTATCGATGAGGCGGTGGCTCGCGTAGAGGAGGCGGCACCGGAGGCTCGCGTGGGCGTGGCTCACGGCCAGATGAGCGCTCGCGAGGTAGAAAACGTCATGCTTGCCTTCCAGGAGCACGAGATTGACGTTTTGGTAGCTACTACCATCATTGAGTCCGGCATTGACAACTCGCACACTAACACGCTGATTATCGAGGACTCCCAGCGCCTGGGACTGGCTCAGTTGTACCAGCTCAAGGGCCGTGTTGGTCGCGGTAGACAGCAGGCGTACGCGTACTTTATGTTCCCAGCGGAGTTGCCGCTGACGGAAGAGGCAACCGAGCGTCTGACTGCAATCAATGAGTTCCAAGATCTGGGCAGCGGCATGCGTATTGCCATGCGTGACCTGGAGATTAGAGGTGCGGGCTCCCTTATGGGCGCTGAGCAGCACGGAAACCTTTCCAGCGTTGGTTTTGACCTCTTTACACAGATGCTGGGCGAGGCAGTTGCTGAGGCTCGCGGTGAGTCCGCTGAGCTGGAGCAGGCTGAAGTTACCATCAATCTACCTGCAGATTTCTATCTTGATGAGGACTATCTGCCAGAGGTTGACCGCCGTGTTCTGGTGTACCGTCGTCTTGCCGCCGCTACAGAGCTTTCCGATGTGGATGCGCTTCAGCAAGATACCGAGAATAGCTTTGGCGCCCTGCCGCTTGCAGGTAAGAACTTGTTTGATCGTGCCCGCGTGCGCATCCGCGCACAGCGTTTGGGCGCAACGTCAGTGAGTCTGACAAATGGTCGCCTGGTATATCTGGGCGTAGAAATTCCTCGCGAACAAGCCCTCAAGTTGAAGGGCCGCGGTGCTATTGTGTATCCAAAGACGCATAAACTGGCGTATCCGTTTCACCGAAATGAAGAGCAGCTGATGCCCGCTGCCTTAGGAGTTCTGGAAGAGCTTGGTGGCGACGACGAGGTTGAGGAGTAAATATGAGCCAAACAGCAGGTCAGACGTCGCAGAACGCCGCGGGCGCCGCTGACGCCATTGGCGCAATCTTCGCCGCACCACACCTCAGGTGGGGTGTTATTGGCTGCGGAGTCATTGCAAATCAGATGGCAGAGGCCCTGGCCTCGGTTGGTAGAACCATCGACGGCGTAGCCAACAGAACACAGGAAAAGGCCGTCGCGTTTGCTCAAAAACACCACGTCAAGCGCGTATATGACAGCATCGACGATCTTCTCGCCAGCGATGAGATTGACGCGGTGTATCTGACCACGCCTCACAACACGCACATCATCTACCTGCGCAAAGCGCTCCAAGCGGGCAAGCACGTTCTGTGCGAGAAGTCCATTACGCTCAACTCCGCTGAGCTGCTTGAGGCCGAAGAACTTGCACGTCAAAACGGCGTTCAGCTTATGGATGCCTGCACTATTCTACATATGCCGCTCTACAAAGAGCTGGTCAGCCGCGTAGAGTCGGGCGAGTTTGGCCCAGTCAACCTGATCCAGGAGAATTTTGGCAGCTACAAAGAGTTTGACATGGAGAATCGCTTCTTCAATCCCAAGCTTGCCGGCGGCGCCCTTTTGGACATTGGCGTGTATTCGCTGACACTCGCTCGTCTTTTCTTGAAGAGCCAGCCTCATGACGTGCTCTCTATGATGAATCCAGCGCCTACCGGCGTTGACCAGACGGACGGCATTTTGCTCAGAAACGCCGAGGGTCAAATGGTTGTTCTGGCATTGACTCTCCACTCTAAGCAGCCAAAACGCGCCATGATTTCCGCAGATAAAGCCTTCATTGAGATTATGGAGTACCCACGCGCGGACGTTGCCACAATCACGTGGACTGACGACAGCAAGCAGGAGAAAGTCCAGGTAGGACGAACAGCTGATGCTCTGGCATACGTGCTGGCAGACCTGGAGGGCGCTGTTGCGGGAGACGCTTCTGCTCAGGCGCAACTTGAGGTCTCAAAAGACGTTATGGAGCTCATGACTGGCCTGCGCAATGACTGGAATTTCCTGTACCCCGAGGAGCAGTAAGCTACATGACATCTGACGAGAAGATCGCCCAGCTAGCAGCTGTAGTTGATGAAGAAACAAAGGCTCGTCCCGGAGCACCTCAGACGCATCCGGAGTTTGACCGCCTGGTCAGAACTATCTGGTGTCTTCGCCAGGAGGATGGCTGCCCTTGGGACAAGGAGCAGACGCATCAGTCCATCTCAAAGAACATGATTGAAGAGGCTTACGAGGCGGTTGAGGCTATTGCCGAGGGCTCTCCCGAGCACCTTGAGGAAGAGCTGGGCGATGTGCTTGAGCAGGTAGTTCTTCACTCGCAGATTGAGGCGGACAGCGGCGCGGACGGTGCCGAGAAGGGCGCTGACGCAGCGGGCTTTGACATCGATGACGTCTGCCGAGCGCTCAACCAGAAGCTGGTGCGCAGGCATCCGCACGTATTTGGGCCAGAAGCTGGCTCAACGTCGTCGGCTGCGGCTGTCTTGGACGTGTGGGAGAGTGTCAAGGCTGAGGAGCGCGCCAGTGCAGAAGACACCGTGCACACTGAGGGTCTTCTCGACTCGGTTCCACAGTCTCTACCTGCGTTAATGCAAGCTCAGAAGATCTCAAAGCGTGCCGCAAAGATGGGCTTTGAGTGGGCGTCTATCGATGACGTGTGGGACAAAGTTGCCGAGGAGCGCGCGGAGTTTGACGCTGAAGCTCCAGGAACGCAGCAGAAAACGGACGAATTCGGCGACATTTTGTTTGCACTGATAAACGTTGCTCGTTGGGAGGGCGTTGACGCGGAAGAAGCGCTGATGAGCGCTTGCAGAAAGTTTCGCGCTCGCTGGTCGTACATGGAGAAAGCCGCTGCTAAGAGAGGCTTTTCTCTTGACGAGAAACCTGAGCTTCAAGAAGATCTGTGGCAAGAGGCAAAACGTCATCTTGATGCGTAAGCAAGCTGCGTGAATCGCACGAAGACGTGCGTACGTACCGCAAAGCTTACGACTTGCCGTTGGAGCGACGACTTCTATTCGGTAAAACGATGAAATTCCAAACTGAGGCAGGGCTATCGGCGCTGCCTCTGCCATAATAAAGATGTTGCAATTTGTTGCGACGCATCACCAAACAAACCAGAAATGAGATCCGTGATGAGTCAAGACACCACTAAAAAGAGTGGTACAAAAAGAAAAACAACGCCCACCAAGCGTTCCGTTGAGCCTCTTAAAGAGACTACCGCGGAGCATGCCTCTGGTGCTCTCAAAATATTTTCAACTAAAAAGGCCGAGAAACCCCAGGTAACTGAGAAATCTCAATCTGGCTCAAGAGTTGTTGAGTCTGAAAAGGCTGCGACGGCCTCAAAAGACGCTGCGGTAACAAAACATGCTATGTCAACCAAAGATGCTTCTTCCCAGGAGAGTTCCAAGGACGTCAAGTCTAAAAGAACTGCTCCTGTTCAGAGGATTGATAGGACTCAGAGGTCCGAAAGAGGTCAAAAGTCTGAGCGCGGACAGAAGACTGAAAGAACCAATAAACCGCAGTTCAGCGTAGCTTCTCTGGTAGAGCTTAAAGACAACGCACTTGACTTCGCGCGCAATCATACCAAGCTTGTCGTTTTTCTCGGCGTTGTAATCTTCCTGCTTGTGGGATTGTATCCACCAATTCGTGGCTACTACCACGCTGTTCGCGAGCATGACGAGTTGCTGCTCAATCAGCAGAAGCTCGAGGAAGATCAAAAACGTCTTGAGTCCGAGGTTCAGGGTCTGCAGACAAAAGAGGGCATCATAGACG
>CAUUHE010000051.1:0-6455 GCA_963544885.1 uncultured Atopobium sp.
CAGTATGTAGTTACGTTATCACGTGGGGCGAGAATAGCAAAATAGCTGCATAACGACTACAATAACAGCCCAATTGAAAAGTTATCAAACCTGCGCGGTCGCACGTTGTCGACGCACGCTCAGCAAGGTTTGATGTAACCCGCATGCGTTTGCATGTGGGTTTAGCGGCATGGCGGGAGACTGTGTGTTTATCAATAGAGTTGCAGCTCAACTACTGAGCGCGCCCGAGCTAGAGAAGCTGAAACGAGAGCTTTCGCGCGGATCAGACGCTACGCTGTCCCTCTCGCAAAGCGCTCGTCCACTGATGCTGGCTGCGCTTTGGGCGCAGAACCCCCGTCCGTGCCTGCTGGTTGTTGCGGGAGAGGACGCTGCGGACCGCACGGCGCGCTCGCTCGCTGCCTGGCTTGGTAACGACGCCGTGCTGCGCTATCCCAACCGCAAGGATCGCCCCTGGTCGGACGCTACCCCGGACGACGCTCTTATTGGAGCCAGGTGCCGTGCCATCGCCAAGCTCTCCGCTGGCGAGAAGATCATCGTGGTTGCAAGTGCTCACGCGCTGATGCGCAGAGTTCCCCCTGTTGGTTCGGGCTATTTTCTTCCTGCAACGTTTACCGTTGGCGGCGACGTCCCCTTTGAGGACGTGGCTTCGCTGCTCGTTGGCATGGGATACGCCGATACAGGCGAGGTAGATGCTCCTGGCACCTTCCACATTCATGGCGATACGGTTGATATCTTCCCAGCTCAGGACACAAGTCCTGTACGCATTGAGTTCTTCGGAGACGAGATTGACCGCATCAGGCGCATGGTGGCGGCTACCGGACAGACCATCGGTGCCATTGATGAGGTAACCGTTGCCCCAGCTAGAGAGCTTGCGTTTACCAAAGAAACCATCCGCCGCGCAGAAGAAGCGCTCTACACGCGCGCGCAAGAAAACTCCGCGCTTGCTGCTGACCTGGAGCTTATTCAGCGCGGAGCTCAGGCTCCTGCACTTGAGCGCTATCTGCCTGTGTTGTACGGAGGTACTGCCAGCCCGCTTGAGCACATCTCTTCAGAGACGCTGGTAGTTCTTGCGGAGCCTCGCTCACTGTTTGACGATTGCCAGCGTGCCTTTGACGAAATTTCTGCATCCGCAACAGCATCAAAAGTGAAACTAGATGGTCTGTATACAGATCCCAAGGCCATGGACTTTGGCTCGCAGCAGCGCTTGTCCTTCTCGTCACTTTTGCGTACGGGAGCTGCGGTAACGTCGGAGCTCTCTGTGGTGCAGCCGTCTATTGCGGGTTCAGACACAAAGCTTTTGGGTCGCGTGAGGCAGCTGGTGCAAGACCGCGATGCCGTGGTATTTGCGGTTCCAGACCGTGCCGCTCGAGAGCATCTTAAGTTGCTTTTCTCGGATGAGTCCATTCCGTTTGAGGAGTCGCTGGGTACGGCGCTTGAAAACGAACCTGATCAAAACGGTGCTTACGTGCCACTCAAGCGTGGTCGCGTCACATTTACCGACGCACCTGTTCCCGCTGGAATCATTATCCCTACAGCTAATCTAGCAGTGCTTTCTGTCTCGGACTTGACGGCCAGAAGCGCGCGCAACAAGAAGCGCTCCAAACGCATTGACCCCACAACGGTGACGTTTCCGTTTAAGCCGGGCGACTACGTTGTCCACGCAACGCACGGTATTGCGCACTTTACCGCTATTGTGCGTCAAGAAGTTGCAGGTAGAGAGCGTGATTACTTCCTGCTTGAGTACGCCAATGACGATAAACTCTATGTGCCCCTGGAGCAGGTTGACCGCATTACGCGCTATGTAGGACCTGACGGCAATAATCCACGCCTGACCAGGCTTAATACGGCAGATTGGTCGCGCGCCACTAACAAGGCAAGAAAATCTGCCAAGAAACTGGCATTTGACCTAGTAGACCTCTATACGCGTCGCGCTTCAGTGCCGGGTTACGCGTTCTCACTGGATACCCCTGCTCAGGAAGAGATGGAATCCAGCTTCCCGTATCAGCTGACACCAGACCAAGAAAGCGCTGTTGCAGACATTAAGCTGGACATGGAAGCTCGCAAGCCAATGGACCGTCTGCTTTGCGGCGACGTGGGCTTTGGCAAGACAGAGGTGGCGCTGAGAGCTGCATTTAAGGCGTGCCAGGATGCTCGCCAGGTTATGATTTTGTGCCCAACTACCATCTTGGCTCAGCAGCACTACGAGACGTTTTTCTCGCGATTTGCTCCGTTTGATTTGAAGGTAAGCGTGCTTTCGCGTTTTGTCACACCTGCCCAGCAGAGAAAAGCGCTTGAGGGATTTGCGGACGGAACTGTAGATGTGCTGGTAGGAACTCATAGGTTGCTCTCAGCCGACGTCAATCCTCACGACTTAGGCTTGGTTATCATCGACGAGGAGCAGCGCTTTGGCGTGCAGCATAAAGAGCAGCTCAAAAACATGCGCGAGCAGGTAGACGTGCTGACGCTCTCGGCAACGCCAATTCCGCGCACCATGCAGATGGCCATGAGCGGCGTGCGTGACATGAGCCTGATTCTGACGCCGCCGCCTGGTAGAAAGCCTGTTCAGGTGATGGTGGGCGAGTACAATCCGGACCTTGTTTCCGCAGCTATTAGAAGTGAGCTGGAGCGAGAAGGTCAGGTGTACTACGTGTCCAACCGCGTGACCACTATCGATGAGGCGGTGGCTCGCGTAGAGGAGGCGGCACCGGAGGCTCGCGTGGGCGTGGCTCACGGCCAGATGAGCGCTCGCGAGGTAGAAAACGTCATGCTTGCCTTCCAGGAGCACGAGATTGACGTTTTGGTAGCTACTACCATCATTGAGTCCGGCATTGACAACTCGCACACTAACACGCTGATTATCGAGGACTCCCAGCGCCTGGGACTGGCTCAGCTGTACCAGCTCAAGGGTCGTGTTGGTCGCGGCAGGCAGCAGGCATACGCGTACTTTATGTTCCCCTCGGAGTTGCCGCTGACGGAAGAGGCAACCGAGCGTCTAACCGCAATCAACGAGTTCCAGGACCTGGGCAGTGGCATGCGTATTGCCATGCGCGACCTGGAGATCAGAGGCGCGGGCTCCCTTATGGGCGCTGAGCAGCACGGAAACCTTTCCAGTGTTGGCTTTGACCTCTTTACGCAGATGCTGGGCGAGGCGGTTGCGGAGGCTCGCGGTGAGTCCGCCGAGCTTGAGCAGGCCGAGGTAACCATCAATCTACCTGCAGACTTCTATCTTGACGAGGACTATCTGCCGGAGGTTGACCGTCGCGTTTTGGTGTATCGTCGCCTTGCCGCAGCTACAGAGCTTTCTGATGTTGATGCTCTTCAGCAAGATACCGAGAATAGCTTTGGTGCCCTGCCTTTTGCGGGCAAGAACTTGTTTGATCGTGCCCGCGTGCGCATTCGTGCGCAGCGTCTGGGTGCAACGTCAGTGAGTCTGACAAATGGACGCCTGGTATATCTGGGTGTAGAAATTCCTCGCGAACAAGCCCTCAAGTTGAAGGGTCGCGGTGCTATTGTGTATCCAAAGACGCATAAGCTGGCGTATCCGTTCCATCGAAATGAAGAACAGCTGATGCCCGCCGCCCTGGGAGTTCTTGAAGAGCTTGGTGGCGACGACGAGGTTGAGGAGTAAACATGAGCCAAATAGCAGGTCAGACGTCACAGAACGCCACGGGTGCCGTTGACGCAATCTTCACCGCACCACACCTCAGGTGGGGTGTTATTGGCTGCGGAGTCATTGCAAACCAGATGGCAGAGGCGCTGGCCTCGGTTGGCAGAACTATCGACGGCGTGGCCAACAGGACGCAGGAGAAGGCCGTTGCGTTTGCTCAAAAACACCACGTCAAACGTGTGTATGACAGCATCGACGATCTTCTCTCCAGCGACGAGATTGACGCGGTGTACCTGACCACGCCTCACAATACGCACATCATCTACCTGCGCAAAGCGCTTCAGGCGGGCAAGCATGTGCTGTGTGAGAAGTCCATTACGCTCAACTCCGCCGAGCTGCTCGAGGCCGAAGAACTTGCACGTCAAAACGGTGTACAGCTCATGGACGCCTGCACTATTTTGCACATGCCGCTCTACAAAGAGCTGGTCAGCCGCGTAGAGTCGGGCGAGTTTGGCCCAGTCAACCTGATCCAAGAGAATTTTGGCAGCTACAAAGAGTTTGATATGGAGAATCGCTTCTTCAATCCTAAGCTTGCCGGTGGCGCTCTTCTGGACATTGGCGTGTATTCGCTGACGCTGGCTCGTCTTTTCCTGAAGAGCCAGCCTCATGACGTGCTTTCTATGATGAATCCGGCTCCTACCGGCGTTGATCAGACGGATGGCATTTTGCTCAGAAACGCCGAGGGCCAGATGGTTGTTCTGGCACTGACGCTTCATTCCAAGCAGCCAAAACGCGCCATGATTTCCGCTGATAAAGCCTTCATTGAGATTATGGAGTACCCACGTGCGGACGTTGCCACAATCACGTGGACTGACGACGGCAAGCAGGAGAAAGTCCAGGTGGGACGCACCGCTGATGCTCTGGCATACGTGCTGGCAGATCTGGAGGCTGCTGTTGCAGGAGACGCTTCTGCTCAGGCGCAGCTTGAGGTCTCAAAGGACGTTATGGAGCTCATGACTGGCCTGCGCAACGACTGGAATTTCCTGTATCCCGAGGAGCAATAAACTTCATGACATCTGACGAGAAGATCGCTCAGCTAGCAGCTGCAGTTGATGAAGAAACAAAGGCTCGTCCTGGCGCACCTCAGACGCATCCGGAGTTTGATCGCCTGGTCAGAACTATCTGGCGCCTTCGCCAGGAGGATGGCTGCCCTTGGGACAAGGAGCAGACGCATCAGTCTATCTCAAAGAACATGATTGAGGAGGCTTACGAGGCGGTTGAGGCCATTGCCGAGGGCTCTCCAGAGCACCTTGAGGAAGAGCTTGGTGATGTGCTTGAACAAGTAGTTCTTCACTCGCAGATTGAGGCGGATAGCGGTACGAACGGCGCCGAGAAGAGCGGCGTGTGCAACCATGCTACAAGCGCTGGCGCAGCGGGCTTCGACATCGACGACGTCTGCCGAGCGCTCAACCAGAAGCTGGTACGCAGGCATCCGCATGTATTTGGGCCAGAAGCTGGCTCAACGTCGTCGGCAGCGGCCGTCTTAGACGTGTGGGAGAGCGTCAAAGCTGAGGAGCGCGCCAGTGCGGAAGATACCGTGCACACCGAGGGTCTTCTCGACTCGGTTCCACAGTCTCTACCTGCGTTAATGCAAGCCCAGAAGATCTCAAAGCGCGCCGCAAAGATGGGCTTTGAGTGGGCGTCTGTCGCTGACGTGTGGGACAAGGTTGCCGAGGAACGCGCGGAGTTTGACGCCGAAGCTCCAGGTACGCAGCAGAAAACGGACGAGTTTGGCGACATCTTGTTTGCGCTGATAAACGTTGCTCGCTGGGAAGGCGTTGATGCGGAAGAGGCACTGATGAGCGCCTGCAGAAAGTTTCGTGCTCGCTGGTCGTACATGGAGAAAGCTGCTGCTGAGAAGGGCTTCTCGCTTGACGAGAAATCCGAGCTACAAGAAGATTTGTGGCAAGAAGCTAAGCGTCATCTTGATGCGTAAGCAAGCTGCATAGATCGCTGCGAAGACGTGCGACGTGCCGCAAAGCTTGCGACTTACCGTGGAGTGACGACTTCTATTCGCTGAAACGATGAAATTCCAAACTGAGGCAGGGCTAACGGCGCTGCCTCTGCCATAATAAAGATGTTGCAATTTGTTGCGACGCATCACCAAACAAACCAGAAATGAGATCCGTGATGAGTCAAGACACCACTAAAAAGAGTGGTACAAAAAGAAAAACAACGCCCACCAGGCGTTCCGTCGAGCCTCTTAAAGAGACTGGCGCGGAGCACGCCTCTGGTGCTCTCAAAATATTTTCATCTAAAAAGGCCGAGAAACCCCAGGTAGATAATAAGTCCCAATCTGACTTAAAGGCTGTTGAGCCTGAAAAGCTTGCGACGGCCCAAAAAGACGCTGCGGCAACAAAAGACGCTTCTTCCCAGAAGAGTTCCAAGGACACAAAGCCTAAAAGAACTGCTCCTGTTCAAAAAATTGATAGGACGCAGAGGCCTGAGCGAGGTCAGAGGTCCGAGCACGGACAGAGGCCTGAGCGAGGCCAAAGTTCCGAGCGCGGTCAGAAGTCTGAAAGAACAAATAAACCGCAGTTCAGCGTAGCTTCTTTGGTAGAGCTTAAAGACAACGCGCTTGATTTTGCACGTAACCACACCAAGCTTGTTGTGTTTCTCGGCGTTGTAATCTTCCTGCTTGTGGGTTTGTATCCTCCAATTCGTGGCTACTACCATGCTGTTCGCGAGCATGATGAGTTGCTGCTAAATCAGCAGAAGCTTGAGGAAGATCAGAAACGTCTTGAGTCCGAGGTTCAGGGTCTGCAGACAAAAGAGGGCATCATAGACG
>CAUUHE010000052.1:0-6142 GCA_963544885.1 uncultured Atopobium sp.
TCTGGATACGTGTATCAGTATGGAACCATGGGTTATGAGATTAGGAACCTGGTAATCAACGACGACATCATTCCTTCTAAGGCCGAGAATGACGTTCTGAACAACAATAATGACGTCTACTTCTACGCCACAAACTGGACTCACGGCACACCAGATGACTTCTCTGGTATGTATAACGCCAGTAACTTTGTTCGGGATAATCTTGACATCAATATGAATGGTGTCACTGACGAGACTATTCTGAAGGCAACTGCAAAGGTTCTTGGCAACAACGTTGAGAGTATTCAGTCCGACAAGCACATCCGTAGTCTTGAGCCAAACATTGCTGGCGGCGGTACATTCTACGGTAGGGCATTTACCTCGGCTACTATCATGACTGACTTTGCTGGCGTCACTGATACCAGCGGACTCTTCCAGTATCGTCTGAGCATTCGTAACTACTACAACACGCCAATGAATAAGATTCTTATGTACGACGTGTTGCCATATGTGGGCGACGGCAGAAACTCTGCTTTTAGCAATACACTTCAGGGTCCTATTGATCTGAGGATTGGTTCAACTGATGTCAGCTCCCAGTACGAGATTTACTATCGCACCGATGAACACCCAGCTCAGAACGATATCAACGAGATTAACAGCCCAGAATGGACTAAGACTCCAGCTGACTACACCAAGGTAACGGCAATCAAGATTGTTGGTAAGGATGGCACTATTTTGCCTCCATACACCGTTCTGTCTGCGGTTCTTACCATGAAGGCACCACTGTATGATCCAAACCTCTCCGAGGCTCTTGCATACAACGACATGAGCGTTATCTACAACAACGAAGCAGCTATGCGCCGTACCGAGAAGGTCGCAAACCAGCTTGTTGACATCATGGACGTCAAGGTAGAGAAGAAGTGGCTTGATGCTGACGGCAATGCAATTGCTCAGCCAGACGCTACCTCAATTACCGTAAAGCTTCTTGCCGACGGTGTTGATACTGGTAAGACGCTTGACCTTACCGCAGCTAATAACTGGACTGCTTCGTTTACGCACCTTCGTAAGTACACCGTTGAGACTGACAACGACGGTACCGTCACAAAGACTCCTATCGTCTACACTCTTGAAGAGGTAGGCACAGACGCTAATGGCATGGTCACTTACAACGGTAAGAAGTACAAGGTAACCGCTACTTCTGGTCAGGCAGATGAGAATTCACCAAACGATTCCGTTGCACTGAGTGTTACCAACCAGCTGCAGCAGGAGAAGGTCTCCGTCTCTGGCAAGAAGCTCTGGGACGACTCCAACGACAACGACGGTAAGCGTCCTGCTTCCATTGTTGTTAGGCTTCTTGCAGATGGTGTTGAGGTTCAGCACAAGACAGTCACTGCTGCAGATAACTGGGAGTACACCTTCTCTGACCTGCCTAAGTTCAATGGCAACACAGAGATTACCTACACCGTTTCTGAGGACGCTGTACCTGACTACGCCACAAGCATCAATGGCTTTGAGATTACAAACCAGCATGCTCCTGAGGCTTTGAGTATCCCAGTTAAGAAGGTCTGGGTTGACGACAATAATGCTCAGGGCTTGCGTCCTACTAGTGTTCACGTCAGGCTCTATGCAGACGGCACTCAGGTTGACGAGTTTGACCTGAACGCAGGTAACAACTGGTCTCACATCTTCAACGGCCTGCCACGTTATACCGCTGGTCACGAGATTGAGTACACCGTCAAGGAAGACCCAATTGCTCACTACACCACTTCCTACTCTGGTTCTTCAGCTACTGAGCTTACAGTTACCAACACCATTGAAGGTAAGGTTTCTGTTCCAGTAACAAAGAAGTGGATTGGTGCACCTGCTGATAGCGTAACTATTCACCTGCTTGCTGACGGCGTTGAGGTTCAGAGCGCTACTCTGACTGCTGCAGACAACTGGCAGCATACGTTCAGCAACCTTAACCAGTACAACAATGGCGCACTGATCAACTACACCATTACTGAGGATGCAGTTGATGGTTACACCACGCAGATTACTGGCGACGCTACCAAATATGTAGTAACTAACACTAACATGAAGACTCGCGACATTCCGGTCACCAAGGTTTGGGAGAACCAGGAAGGCGACTCTGCTGAGATTGTTCTGTATCGTGATGGTGTCGAGGTTGATAGGGTAACCATCACCAAGGCTGACGACTGGAAGCACACCTTCAGCAACCTTGAGTTCTACGACAAGACTGATGGTCACGAGTACGCATACACCATCTCCGAGACTCCTATTTCTGGCTACACAACCCAGATCACAGGTAATCAGGACGACGGTTTTACAGTGACCAACACTGCTCCTGTTGTTCCTCCAACCACGCCACCTACCACCCCAGAGCCTAAGAAGCCACGCCTTCCTTACACTGGCGACGCTTCAGGCATTGCTTCAATCGTTGGAGCTGCAGCTCTGTCCCTGAGTGGTCTTGGTATTGCTCTGAGAAGAAAGAACAGCTAATAGCTAGGCTTTTCGAACTCGCTGATAGCTGACTAAAAACAGGCTCCTGGTAAAACCAGGAGCCTGTTTTTGTGTAGCTCAGCAAAACCGTCAGGGCCACCAAGGCCACCAAGGTTGCCAAGGCCACCAAGGTTGCCAAGGCCACCAAGGTTGCCAAGGCCACCAAGTCCACCAAGGTCGCCGTATGTGGAGCACAGAACCATGTAGCCATACCGCTTTCCTGGGGTTTTGCAAAGTTCTCACTCCCGCTTCACTGCCAAGTGGTAAAAAATGCGTTTAGTTGGGGGTTACATTTTTCTGCATACGCGTTTGCCCAGGAAAAACTTTTAACTATGGTAAAAAATGCGTTTAGTTGGGCATCAAATAACGAAATTTCAATTTTCATCCCCAACTAAACGGGTTTTTTACCTATTTAGGCACTAAAATCAGTACCCAAAAATTGTTGTATTCACGATTATGAATAAACAGACTCCGTTATACAGGAATCAAATTGATCGATCAGTTTTAACAGATTTGGCAACGCTAAGTTCTCCTCATCCGCCGAAAACTTAGCGTGCAGCAAAGAATCATCCAGCAACGCGATATAATTTTAGGTAGTTCATGGTTATTTCCTGTACTGCAAAACGTGGAGGTAAAAGGCATATGAGAAGCATTTTTGAGGATCGACAAGTATCAATTAAGTGCGACGATAAGTATTCTTATACTGTCACAAAAGACGGCTTGGCTTATGTTCCAGGCAATGGTAAGCCAGAGGTCAAGGTCCTGTTTTCTGAGGTCGGTTCAACCTTTTTGCTGAACTATTGCAGCTCAAACGGCCCTTACGAGATTACCTTTAAGGACAACGAAGGCCACAACCTCGTTAGCATTGACACAGATTTAAAGCTCCGCGAATTTGGACATAATATTCTGGATACCAAGACAATCATCCTCGCTTTTGCAGCTAATAAACTTACTACCGAGTTCCCCAATAACCTTGACACGTTAAACACCAAGCTCGGATTTAGCCTCAAAGAGAAAAAGATTACTATCGCAAACGGCGTGATTTCCGGCGCAAAGCATCAGGTCAAGCTTTCTGACATTCGCCGAGTTCAGTGTGTTGCAGGTGGCGCACTCAATAACCTCTTTGTTTTCACTAAGGAGAAGGGTGGCTTCTTTGATAGGGCAGACATTGTTGTTCCCGTCAACGAGCTCACAGTACCTATTCTTGAAGCAGCAATGAGAAGAAATACCGGTCACGGTATTGATTTCAGTAGGGGTAATGGCTTCGACCAGCCAAACAGCAACTTCATTATTATTCGTTATTTGGATTCTAGCTTCTTCGAGACCGCTCCTGGCATCTTCAAAGAGGACTGGCAGAAGGATGCCTACGAGTTTGTTAAGTCCTTTGGTTACGACCTACAAACTATGCTAGGGGAGTAACTCCTGGCGAGAAAAACGTCTTGTCTAAGAAAAACGGCCGTCCTCAAATAAGAGGACGGCTGTTTCACTTATAGGCTATAGAAGTCCCTGAACTCTTTGGTCATATACCTTTGCCAGCTCAGATGTCATAAACTCCTGCTTGAGCTTGGATATAAATTTCGTATCCGTGAAGAGTCTATAAATTAAAACTGCAGCTCCACCAATATCAAGGTTTCTAGGATTCTTTGTGATAGCAGCCTGAATAACGCTACTTGATGTGGCAATAGAATTCGAAATAAGAAGAATCTTTTTAGTTCTGACTTGGTGCATTTCAGAGCAAAATTCAGTTCCATCATCTTTATTAAAGAGAGAGCATCCATGAAGAGCAGCAACAAGCCAATTGATTGCAATTGCAGCCACTGCCTGGCCACCAACTTTTATGATGTCACCCATATTGACATAACTTGTCAGTTTTTCAGTAGTTGCTTTATCAAGAATTAAATTTTCGAAAGGCAACTGAATACCCATTGGCGTATATAAATCTGTTCCAATATGAATAATTTGCTTAATCAAAGCTGCGGCCGTCGCATCTGGTTCTACAAGAATTCTATTAGCAGCAGAGGCTAGCATTAATGGTGTTAAAAATTGAGCACTAATTCCAGATGGATCAGCTGAAACAATATGTGGGTTTTTACCACCAATGTCATAAGTCACATTAAATGTTTTTGGAAATAAATCAATTCCTTTGAATATTGAATTAATGGGAGGACAGGTAATCGTGTTGGTCATAATGTTAGCTGTGCCAAAAATAAGACCGAGAAGTGGATCATGGCCAAGTGTACCAAATCGATGGTTTGCTCCTTTAAACATGTCGTTATTAAAATCAGCAAAAGAGGTGGCATCATATGGAACTCCACGGTTTGTTAATATGTGATGCTTTGAAGCATAAAGTGGACGGTTTTCTCCCGGAGTTTTATCAAGGGGGTCAAAAATTTTCTTTTGAAGGTCTTTAAGGGATGTTTCAAGCGAGCCTTTTCCAGCTAGCTCAATCTTAGTAAGCCGATTAATAAGAATAATTCTGAGAATTTGAAATGCAGTTGCACCAAAAACAAATGCCGCATCTGAATCCTGGAGTTTAGTAAGCTGCTTAAACTCATAATCAATGCGGTCGAGATTTTCACCATATTCCTTTACAGCGGAACTGATAATCTCTTTGACTCGCTGGTCATTGACAATGTCATTTGCAACTCTCTCTGTAATGTATGTATTAAAGAGCTCATTTGCTGCTAGTTCTTCTTCGGTAATTTCCTCATCAATTTCGATAGCAATCTGTACCCTTTGAGAGATTGATTCTAGTTGAGAAATTTCAACAGGCTCAAGAAACTCCTTAACAGCATCAAAAGTTAAAGAGTCATCAGCAATGATAGAAAGCAACTTATCTTTAACGGCCTTTGGAATCGTGAGACCTAGCTGTAGATTATCGAGTTGTTCTTCGACCCAAAGTTGTTCCTGTGATGAAAACTCTCCATCGGCTCGGAGGAAATAGCACATTGTAGCAACGTAGGCATAGAAGAAGTTAAAACGTTTTGTTCCAGCAAGATAAGCTCCCTGCTTGATACCATCTCCAAAGCCACTCATTCGAGCTTGTTTACGACGTGCTGCAGGCGTGTTTTCCTTAATAACATTAACTCCGTCAGAAACAACTTTTGAGACATTTGATGCAGTTTCTACTGCGTTGTCAGCTACTCCTTTAGCAGTTGCAGATATAGCATCTCCTGCAGCAGATATAATGCTTTGTGCATTAGCGGGAATATGTGCTTCATCAATTTTCTTAAGAAGTTGATCTTTGCCACCAACTAATTTGTTACGAGCAGCATCTAAATCAATGGTAGGCTTCATAAGAAGTCCTTTCTGTAAGAGAAATCTATGTGATTAGTATTTCCAGTTAGAAAAGAGATTCTGTCCAACAGAACGGACAGAAGGATAGAACTACGTAGATTTCTTCAATAATTATTAGAAATTGTGATTTCGATGCAGACGAGAGATGAAAGCATTTCTGTAAAAGGTCGTATATTTTTCGTTAATGGATAAATCCCCAAAGATGAATTAACAGAAGAATTAGTACAAAAAATAACCCCGGGAAAGTCCGGGGTTATTTCGTAAAACGACAAAACCTTAGAGGCGAGAAGACCGGTCTAGCAGTTGGATTTTACTTCTGCTTGCGGGCCCTCAGCGCAAAGCCGAGAGCGGTGATGCCAGAAGC
>CAUUHE010000053.1:0-6023 GCA_963544885.1 uncultured Atopobium sp.
ACAGATTCTTTGCAGAAATTAGGCGCGCTAGCAGGCCAAAATAGAACCCTTGCGGTCAAAGTAAATCTGGCGAGAAAATCGGTCTTCTCGAGGTTGCAGTTATTGCACAGAGTGTGTAATAATACTCAGTATGTGCAATAAGTCGGGTGCTACGGTGTTGTTGTGCTGTCGCGCCCGCGCAGCCTGCAACGCTCGCACGCACCCAGTACGTACCTGTAACCAGGAGAGGCTTCAGAAACGTATGACAGAAACATTGTCTGTACCTGCTGTTTTTTCAGCTTGCAAGCTTGATCGACGCACCGCAAGAACTCGCGCGGCGCTCAGAAAAGCCCTGGCAGAAGAGATAGACGCTACCGGCGACCTTACTTCCGTGACCGTCACGGGTGTAACGGAGCGCGCCGGCCTCACGCGTCGAACCTTTTATTCCCACTACAAAGACATCCCTGACCTGGTGCTTCACATCGAAAAGGAAGCGCTGGCAGAGCTCCGACCTGCTGTCGAGCAGCTTGCTCGCGTGAACCTTGTCGAGCTCAAGGAGGCCATTGACTCCTACAGGCCATGCCCCGGTGCAACGGAGATGCTCCGAAGCATTCGCAAGCACGGCTTCTACCTGCGCCCCTTGCTGGGCAACGGCGGCGACCCTGCGTTCCAGGACAAGCTAAAGCACCTGGTACACGAGGTTATCGCCCAGCGCGCCCTGCACGATCTTGATCCGCGCGCACTCGGTCCCTTCTTTGACTACTATCTGACCTTCGCAATTTCTGCCGAGGTCGGCGTCCTTATCCGCTGGTTAATCGGCGGCATGCGCGAGAGCGACGAGCAGATGGCAGGCCTTATGACCGGCCTCATGTTTGTTGCACCTGGCGATCTGTACGGCAAGCCAATCAAGCTAGACGTTCCACGATTTGCGCTTGCAACTCTTGTTCTCGGAGAGGAAAACAATGATTAGTCCAAAGTTTGAGCTGGTAGAGAACGGTGCAGAGCTTGCACCAAACGTTCCACTTGACCTGTCTCAGGCCCACCTTATGCTGGGCATCGACGTTGGTTCCACAACGGTAAAGCTGTCCGTCATCGACGAGGACGGTACGCTGGTTTACGCAAACTACGAGCGCCACCACACGGATGTCCGCGCAACGGCTCGCTCCCTGTTCGTTAAAGCTCAGAAGCACATTGGCGAGACACCCATGTACGCCGCAATCACCGGTTCCGGCGGAATGCTGCTGGCGCAATGGCTTGACCTGGAGTTTGTCCAGGAGGTCATCGCTTCCAAGCGCGCTGTTGAGACGTTGATCCCTCAGACTGACGTTGCCATTGAGCTGGGCGGCGAGGACGCAAAGATCATCTACTTTGACAACGGTATTGAGCAGCGCATGAATGGTACCTGCGCAGGTGGTACTGGTGCGTTTATCGACCAGATGGCGTCTCTCCTCAAGACCGACGCAACTGGCCTCAATGAGCTGGCAAAAGACGTCAAGCAGATCTACCCAATTGCATCTCGCTGCGGCGTTTTTGCTAAGTCAGACGTTCAGCCGTTGCTCAACGAGGGTGCCGCTCCTGCCGACATTGCTGCTTCCATCTTCCAGGCCGTTGCAAACCAGACCGTCTCGGGCCTGGCTTGTGGTCACCCTATCCGCGGCTACGTCGCGTTTCTCGGCGGCCCGCTGCAGTACCTCTCTGAGCTGCGCCGTCGCTTCTACATCACGCTTAACCTGGACGACGAGCACATCGTCTTGCCAAAGAACGCCCACCTCTTTGTTGCAACGGGCGCTGCTTTGGCGGGCGAGTCCGACCGACCAATCACCTTTACGCAGGTCATGGAGGCACTGGATAACCTTAAGGACATCCAGGGCTCCGAGGTTGCTCGTCTGGACCCACTCTTTGCTACTCAGCAGGACTTTGACGACTTCAAGGCCCGCCACGATCAAGAGGTAGTCCCCAAGGGCCAGCTGGCCAACTACCACGGCCGCGTGTTCATCGGCATCGACGCAGGTTCTACCACTATGAAGGCTGCAGTTGTTGGCGAGAAGGGCGAGCTTCTCTACACCTGGTACGACAATAACAACGGCGATATCCTGGGCACTGCTCGCAAAATCATGGACTCCATCTACGACGAGATGCCTTCCGACTGCATCATTGGCCACGTCACAACCACCGGTTATGGCGAGGGTATCCTGATTGAGGCTCTCCGCGCAGACTCGGGCGAGATTGAGACCGTCGCTCACCTGCGTGGCGCTAAGGCATTTGTCCCAGACGTTGATTTCATTCTTGATATTGGCGGCCAGGACATGAAGTGTCTGCAGGTCAAAGACGGCGTCATTGAGCACATCATGCTGAATGAGGCTTGCTCTGCAGGCTGCGGCTCCTTTATTGCGTCCTTTGCCGACTCCATGAAGATGGACGTCCGCGAGTTTGCAACCGCTGCAACCAAGGCAACACTCCCTGTTGACCTGGGCTCTCGCTGTACCGTCTTTATGAACTCCCGCGTCAAGCAGGCGCAGAAGGAGGGTGCAACCATCGGCGACGTTGCTGCTGGTCTTTCGTACTCCGTCATCAAAAACGCCCTGTTCAAGGTCATCAAGCTCCGCGACTTCAGTGAGATTGGTGAGCACTGCATTGTTCAGGGTGGTACCTTCATGTCCGACGCAACGCTCCGCGCCTTTGAGCTGCTCACCGGCAGGGACGTCATCCGCCCAGACATTGCAGGCGTCATGGGTGCCTACGGCGCCGCTCTTCTCGCCCGCGACCGCGCAGGTATTGATGGCGTATCCACCCTGCTAGACCGCGAGTCTATCGACAACCTGCAGGTCAAGCTTACTAACACACACTGCCGCATCTGCCCTAACAGCTGCATGCTTACCATCAACGACTTTGGTAGCGGCCACAGGTTTATCACCGGTAACCGTTGCGAGAAAGGCGCAGGTAAGAAGCGTGGTGCTAAGAAGAATGAAGCACCAAACGTCTTTGCGTTCAAGAATAAGCTGCTGTTTGATCGCGAGTCGCTTCCTGCAGACGAGGCACCTCGCGGCACCGTGGGCATTCCTCGTGCGCTGAACATGTACGAGAACTATCCGTTCTGGCACACGTTTTTCACTAAGCTGGGCTTCTCGGTCATTTTGTCCGACCAGACCACCGCAAAGACGTACGACGCGGGTATCGAGTCCATGCCTTCCGAGTCCGCCTGCTATCCTGCAAAGCTTTCCCACGGCCACATCATGAATCTGCTGGCCAAAGACCCAGACTTTATTTGGATGCCCTGTATTCGTTGGGAGCGCAAGGAGGACGACTCCGCAACCAACCACTACAACTGCCCAATTGTCATGAGCTACCCTCAGGCGCTGGGCCTCAACGTGGACGAGCTCTCCGATCCGTCCATCCAGTACATGGCTCCGTTCATTCCGTACGACAAGAAAAACGAGCTCAAGCGTCGTTTGTACGAGCTCATCAGTGAACAGCGCGAGAAGGACGCCCAGGTAGGCAAGGGTCGCTTCCGCGGCGAGCACATCACGCGCGCCGAAATTGATGCCGCTGTTGAGGCTGCTTGGCAGGAAGACATCAACGTCAAGGACCAGATGCACCGTGCAGGTGACGAGGCTCTTGCGTGGATTGAGGAGCACGACGCTCACGGTATTGTTCTTGCAGGTCGCCCATACCACAACGACCCAGAGATTAACCACGCCATCCCTGAGCTGGTCTCTTCGTTTGGCTTTGCGGTTCTCACCGAGGATTCCATTGCTCACAAGATGATGCCTGAGCGCCCCATCCGCATTGTTGACCAGTGGATGTATCACTCTCGTCTGTATCGTGCGGCTCGCTTTGTTGCGTCCCGAAACGACCTGGACCTCATCCAGCTCTTCTCGTTTGGTTGTGGCCTTGACGCACTGACTACCGACCAGGTCCAGGAGATTCTTGAGGCTTCGGGCAAGATTTACACCATGCTCAAGGTTGACCAGGTCTCCAACTTGGGTGCTGCGCGTATTCGTATCCGCTCGCTGATGGCTGCCCTGAGCGAGCAGCAGGCAGAGCTCGAGCGACTTGCAGCTGCTGGCCTGGTTACCGAGGCCGTTCCACAGGGCGTTCGCATGGCCGATGGCTCTCTGGAAAAGGCCAGAAGCGCTAGTTCTTCTCGCCGTGCGCCCGTGTACCGCGAGGCAGAATCCGCAGCTTACGAGAAGGTCCGCTACACCAAGGAGATGCAGGAAGCGGGCTACACCATCCTGGCTCCGCAGATGGCGCCGATCCACTTTGAGCTGGTAGAGGAGCTGCTGAAGGGTGCGGGCTACAACGTTGTGCTGCTGCCTTCGGTCGACCAGGGCGCCGTTGACATGGGCCTTCGCTACGTCAATAACGACATCTGCTACCCATCCATCCTGGTCACGGGTCAGATTATGGAGGCAGTGCTTTCCGGCAAGTACGACCTGACCAAGACTGCGGTTCTGATTTCGCAGACCGGCGGTGGCTGCCGTGCAACCAACTACATTGCGCTGATTCGTAAGGCGCTCAAAGACGCAGGTCACCCAGAGATTCCGGTCATTTCCGTTTCTGCTGCCTCCGGTCTTGACGAGGACAACCCAGGATTCAAGCTGTTCAAGCCTGACTTGCTGATCAAGGCAGTTTACGCGCTCCTGTACGGCGACCTGATCATGCAGCTGCTGTATCGTGTACGTCCATACGAGGCCGTTAAGGGTTCCGCAAACGAGCTGTATGACCAGCTCATGGCTGATACACGTTCCAAGATCAACGGAATTTCTCGCAAGGAATTCTACAAGCAGTGCCAGCGTACCATCGAGCTGTTTGACAGCCTGCCCGTGGTCAATGACCGCCAGAAGCCACGCGTTGGCGTTGTCGGCGAGATTCTGGTTAAGTTCCACCCAACGGCCAACAATGAGCTGGTCAAGGTCATCGAGTCCGAGGGCTGCGAGGCCAACGTTCCGGGTCTGGTCGACTTCTTCCTGTTTGGCCTCTCCAACGCGATCAACACGCACAAGGAGCTGGGTACCTCGTTTAAGAGCCGCATGACGCACATCGCAGGCATTAAGATGGTCCAGGGCCTGCGCGCGCCAATCAACAAGATGCTGGAGAAATCCGAGCGCTTTGAGCCATACCCTAACATCAATGAGCTGGCCGAGAAGGCCGAGCAGATCCTTTCGCTCTGCAATACGATGGGCGAGGGTTGGCTGCTCACCGCCGAGATGTGCGACCTTATTGAGACGGGTACGCCAAACATCGTCTGTGCTCAGCCGTTTGCGTGCCTGCCTAACCACGTTGTGGGTAAGGCAGTCATCAAGCGCCTGCGCCAGATGCACCCCGAGTCCAACATTGTTGCCGTCGACTACGACCCAGGTGCGTCCGAGGTTAACCAGCTTAACCGTATTAAGCTGATGATTTCGGTGGCTAAGGAGAATTACAAGAATGGCGTAAACGGCGAGTTCAAACTAGAAAACGCTGACGACCCAGTCACCAACGACGCAACTATGCCGTATACCGGCCGCGACAAGTTTGGCCTGGATTCCGTTGTCCGCGAGGGCAGCCACTCTTGCTCTTCACACCACATGTCTGTGCTGGAAGCAACTGGTGCCAACCTGGGCGATCATGGTCGTACCGCTCCTGACCACGGAAAAGATTACGGTTCCATTAGGCTTTCCGAGGAGCAAATGGCTGCTATCGAGCGCGCCAAGAAGAAGGCCGGCGTCAAGTAGCACGCCGGCGCGGCGACGCGTCGGCAGACGCAAAAACTGAGATTTGCACGTTAATGAGCCCCAAACTTTGGTTTGGGGCTCATTTTTGGCGAATTTAGGCTCAAAAAGGTAAAAAATGCGTTTAGTTGGTGTATTCATTTTGAAAATGAGCCATTTTGACTTAATTAGTAAAAGGAATAGTTAAAACATTTTCGTCTTTCCTGGGCAAACATAAAGATAAAAAATTGAACTAAATTTCTCCATCCCCAACTAAACGCATTTTTTACCGCCTGAGGTCCCAAAAACGGCAATTTTCCGAGTCCTGTGAAAATTTTGCTTATAAAACGT
>CAUUHE010000054.1:0-5533 GCA_963544885.1 uncultured Atopobium sp.
GTAAGCGGACTTTTTAAGGTATTGCCTGCGTGAGCGTGCCGTCAGAGAGCTGACGCGTCGTTTACACGCGAGTACGCTGGTTAAGATCAGTTACAAAATCAAGGTTCTTCTCGTCACGTGTATCTTTATCACGCAGAGCAAGCTCACTAGAAAGCTGCTCAACCTTATAGGTGAGCTTAGAGATTGCGCAGGACTGATGGAAGAGCCTGATGAGGATCATCACAATAACCAGCAGCAAAACAAAGTTTGCAGGGCTCATAAAGCCAAACAGACTTGAGAAGAAATAAGCAAGCTGAGGGATGAGCGCAAACAAAACAAGGATACCTGCAGAAACAACCCAATAGACTGAGTCGGAAATGCGAATCTTTGATTTGCGGACGCTATTGATGACAATGCCCATGGCAAAAAGGGCGCCAATAAGCAGCAGAATTCTCAGAACTAAAGTCATGGTGTCACCTTATCTAAACCACTGGAAGAGCAAAAGCGAGAGGCACGTGCGAGCCATGTACATAATTGAGTTATAGAAGCTCAAGTAGGACTCGCCGCCTTGACGCTCACGCATTTCAGTTTCAATCTCGACAACCTTTGCACCGCGACGCATCAGCAACGAGATAGTGTCTGGCTCGGGGGAGAAGTCAAAGGAGCGCGCATACGTCTCAATAAGGCCGCGGTCGTACATGCGCATGCCTGACGTAGGGTCAGTGATGGTCTGACCAGTACTTGTTTTGATAAGCCAAGAAATAAGCTTGGAGCCAATCTCTCGGGGAGAATTTCCGCGTGGCTTAGTGACAAAGCGGGAAGCAATAACAATGTTTGCTCCCTCGTTTATCATTGCTTGCGCCATAGGAGCAATATACTCGGGCCTGTGTTGGCCATCGGAGTCAAACTGCACTACTGCATCGTAGCCATGCTCTTTTGCATAGCGCATACCGGCCCTAAAGCCAGCAGAAAGACCACCATTAACAGGTAAATTAAGGTAGTTAAATCCACGCTCTTTACAGATATCCAGCGTGCGATCAGATGAGCCGTCGTTGATTATGATGTAATCAACTTGAGGGGCTACCTGGCACAACTCTGTAATAGTTGAAGCAATGCAGGCTTCTTCGTTGTAAGCGGGAACGACTGCAAGAATTCTCACAAGCATCCTTTGAATTGCAAATTACACGTTAACTGCATGAATATCATAGCTCAAAAGCCTTATTAATCTTGACTCGTATATAGTAGATTACCTAAAGAAATCGAAAGGTGAACGCTATGGAGTTTCCAAAAGAGCTTAAAAACCCTATTCAGTCGGGCAATTTTACGTTTTATGACACCTCGATTGAAGGTGTAAAGGTTGTGGACGTAAAGCTGTACGGTGATGCTCGTGGTGGCTTTATGGAGACCTATCGTGAGGAAAACTTTGTTGCTGGCGGCATTGATGCTTCATTTGTGCAGGACAATCAGTCCTACTCCGTTCAGGGCGTGCTCCGCGGTCTTCACTTCCAGATTGAGCACCCACAGGCAAAGCTTGTGCGCGTAATTTCCGGCACTGTCTTTGACGTTGCGGTTGACCTGCGAGAGGGAAGTCCAACCTGGGGTCAGTGGGAAGGCGTTGTTTTGTCCGCGGAGAACCGCAGACAGTTCTTTGTTCCTCGCGGCTTTGCTCACGGTTTCTTGGTACTCTCCGAGACTGCGGAGTTCTGCTACAAGTGTGACGACATCTATCACCCAGGTGATGAGGGCGGCATTATGTGGAATGATCCAGAGCTT
Organism: uncultured Atopobium sp.; assembly: GCA_963544885.1. Lineage (GTDB taxonomy): Bacteria > Actinomycetota > Coriobacteriia > Coriobacteriales > Atopobiaceae > Lancefieldella. The sequence continues at coordinate 1,753 of CAUUHE010000054.1, forward strand.
GGCATTGAGTGGCCAGCGTTTCTTGGCGAGAAAACCTTAGATTCTGCAAAGGTTATTCTTTCCGACAAAGACAAGATTCATTCAGCACTTTCTTCACTTAAGAAGTAGTAAGCGACGCGGCAAGTTAGGTAGTATGAACGAACGTAATCGTCGTGAGCGAGAATCCACAGCTCACGAGCTTAATCGCATGAACGAGCCAGAGTGGACAGAGGAAGCTTCTGATAAAGAACTTTCGTCTTCGCCGCTCCCTCGTGCAACCCAGATGGAACTTCTCGCCCCAGCGGGAGGTCCTGCTCCATTTACCGCAGCTCTTACTGGTGGTGCAGATGCTATTTACTGCGGCTTGGGTAACAACTTCAACGCCCGCCGCGGTGCGGACAACTTTGACGACGAGTCGTTTGCGCGTGCGTGCAGACAGGCTCATCTAGCTGGCGCTCGCGTGTACGTCACCGTGAACGTTGTTGTTAAGTGGGACGAGATGCAGCGTGTCCTGCGCCTGATTCGCCGCGCGTGGATCCTTGGCGCAGATGCTTTTATCATCCAGGACTGGGGTCTTATGGCTCAGGTCAGACAAACCTGGCCAGAGATTGAATGCCACGTATCAACGCAGGCAAACATCCACGATACGCGCGGTGTTGCTGCCTGCAAAAAGCTTGGAGTGGGTCGCGTCACCCTGTCTAGAGAGCTTACTAAAGAAGAGATTTCTACCATTTCCAAGCTTGGCGTTGAGCTGGAGTGTTTTGGCCACGGCGCCTTGTGCTTCTGCTATTCGGGCATCTGCCACATGTCGTCTATGCGAGGAGACCGCTCTGCTAACCGTGGAGCCTGTGCTCAGCCGTGTCGCCTGCCGTATGAGCTGCTCAATTCTAAGCATGAAGTTGTCTCGATGGGTGGCATTGATAGACTGCTCTGCCCTAAGGATTACTGCACTATTGATGACGTGCCTGACATGATTGAGGCGGGCGTTGGTTCGCTTAAAATTGAGGGCCGCATGAAGGCACCCGAGTACGTGTATTCGGTGGTGTCTTCGTATCGTCAGGCAATTGATGCTGCCGAGAAGGGCGTGGACAACCAGGCTGATGTGGCACGTCGCCACCGCTTGCTTAAACGCTCGTTTAACCGTGGCCTGACCAACGCGTACCTGCATGGCACCGCTGGCAACGAGATGATGAGCTATGAGCGTTCCAACAACCGCGGAGAGATCGTCGGTGAGGTTACCGGAGGGCGCCCACTTGAGGATGCTCTTGAACGCAAGAGCGGCCTCAATGGTGGCCGTGTGAAGCTCCGCCGCTACAAACAGGCGGACGTTGACCTTATTGCTCACGCACCTATTGGCAAGAACGACCTGCTTGAGATTAGACCCTTGGATGAGCCTGACAAGTTCCTGACCGCTCTTTGTCCTGTTGACGTTGAGCCTGGTCAGACAGTTACCGTGCGCACTTCTCGCGTTATGCAGACTGGCTCCACGGTACGCATTATTCGCTCCGAGGCAGCGCGCGTGGCGGCTGAGCAGATTTCTTCGCTGGAATTTCCTCGCAAACGTGCCGTTGACGTGGCTATTATTGCCCGCATTGGCCAGCCCTTTACGGTGACGCTCGCTACCGCAGACGGCGTTGCACGTGCGTCTGCTGAGGGCTTTGTGGTGGAGGAGGCTCGCACTAAGGCGGTAACCTCTGACGAGCTCATTGAGCACGTTGGTCGCATGGGAACCTCTCCGTTTGAGGCCGTAAGCTTTGACGTCCAGATGGACGATATGTGCGGCATGAGCTTTAGTGCTGTCCACAAGGTCCGCGCCGCAGCATGTGAGCAGCTCGAGACCGCACTTCTCGAAGAGTACCAGAACCGCGAGCAGAAGATTGCTCCGCTTTCTCGTCTTGCCTATCAAAAGGAGCGAGAAGCCCAGGACAAAGAGAAGCTTTTTGCCTTTGATGAGGCGGCTGCAAAAACAAATGCATCGCAGGCAGAGGTCTGTGTTCTAGTTGAGTCTCCAGAGCAGGCACGTGTTGCGCTCAAAGCGGGAGCACATCGTCTGTATGCAACTACCGATGCGCTCGTAGAGACTTCGTGGCCAGAGGATCTTCTCGCCAAGGTAACCCCATGGCTTGATGAGGTATGTCGCGAGATTGACCATAAGCGCCTGGATCCCTACGTTGCTGCAGGTAAGCCGATTGCCGTGGGAAACATCTCCGAGCTGGCGTTGGCCGTTGAGCGCGGAGCCATCCCTGAGGTGCGCGAGTGCATTCCAGTCCACAACGACTACGCCTTACAGGCACTTGCCGACATGGGCGCAGAAGGTGTCTGGCTCAACTCCGAGCTTACCCTCCAAGAGATCTGTCATATGGCGAGAAACGCCTCGATTCCTGTGGGTTATATGGTCAGCGGCCGTATTCGCACCATGACAACTGAGCACTGTATTTTGATGTCTACGGGCAAGTGCATTCACGATTGTGATGCCTGCAAGCTGCGTCTTGAGGAACACACGCTCAGAGGCATTGACAACGATTACATGCCGGTCAGGACTGATAGGCACGGTCGCTCTAAGATTTGGAGCCCTAAGCTCTTTGACGGCGTGCCAGAGGTGGCCGAGATGCTCTCTGCCGGTGTGAAGCGCTTTATGGTAGACGCAACGCTTCTGAGCACGGAGCAGACACAAGGGGCTACCTCTCGCGTAGCTGCTGCGATTGCGGCAACAGCGTCGGGTGCATCATTGCCTGCACGTCTGAAAGATGCGTCAGTTGGACATCTTTTCTCGCCAATTGGATAGGTAAGAAATAAGTTTGAAATTTTGGGTAGGATACCCTTGTTGTAAGTTATGAGCGCGGACGCGCTTTGAGTAGATTTGAGTAGGAGCAAACATGGCCATTAATCGTGACCTTTTGAATGCAACCCTTGATGTTATCCGTCAGAGCCTTCAGACCGATGGCGGCGACGTTGAGCTTATCGATGTAAGTGATGACGGCACCGTTACGCTTGAGATGACTGGCTCTTGCGCTGGTTGCCCAATGTCTGCATACGACATGTCTGAGGGTATTGAGCGCATCCTGATTGAGCACGTTCCTGGCGTTAAGCGCGTTCAGCCTGCAATGCTGTAAGTTATCGCTCGGCGTCAAAAAATGAACGTTTGGCGCTTATCGGTTGTGAGCTTCATGCGCATAAACGTGTTTTTTATGCAGAGAAGTTGTGGTGAACCATAATTGACCTGCGTAATTACAAAATTTATATATCACGCCCCTCACATTATTGTGTAGGGCGTGATATTTTATATAAATGGATAATTAGTTTTTCTGACCATACATTTGTATGACGTAAGAAAGGTGGACGTTGTGGTTCTTTCTGATTGCGACATTAAAGCCGAGATTGCTGCTGGTCGTATCGTTATTGAGCCTTTATGCGAGAAAAATGTGCAGCCTGCATCGGTTGACGTATGTCTTGGCTCAAACTTTAGAATTTTCCGCAATTCTACGCACACCTCAATTGACCCACTTGTAGCTCAAGAGGGTCTTACTGAGTCAATTGATGTTCCTGAGGGAGAAGTTTTTGTTCTTCATCCTGGTCAGTTTGCGCTTGGTACTACGCTTGAGCGCATTGCTATTCCTGACGATATCCTTGGCAAACTTGAAGGTAAGTCTACCTTGGGTCGCTTAGGCCTTATGATTCACTCAACTGCAGGTTATGTTGATCCAGGTTGGGACGGAGAGCTCACATTGGAGCTTTCTAATGTTGCTAACCTTCCAATCATTTTGCATCCTGGCATGAGGATTGGTCAGCTTTCCTTTGAGCG
>CAUUHE010000055.1:0-5224 GCA_963544885.1 uncultured Atopobium sp.
GCGCTTGCACCCGAGGTAGCATCTACGCCTGCACTTGGTGCGGGAGCACCAGCAGCAGGGGCGGGAGCGCCAGCTGGTGGAACAACTGCGCCGCTAGCGCTTACGAGGCGTTGACCTGTGGTTTGCAGATACCAATCAAGCCATGGCTTGAAGTTGAAGACAATCTCGTTGATGCCTGCATACGAGCCATCGGGGTAGTACATTGCCTGGTAGTTGTGGGTGTTGATGATGTCGGCTGGTGTACCTGGGACAATGGTGCGTACGTATTCTTTGTCGCCGTTACGAAGTACTCCGATGACAAACTCAACGTTCTTCATGCGACCCTCTGGAAGAGAGCTGTGAACTGTGGAAAGACGGTTACCCGACTGCTCAGGAACGCGTTTTGCCAGCATAGTGTCTGGGTTGTCATGAGCGTTGTTGTAGTAAAGGAACTGGTTGTTATCGTCTGCGTAGGTCAGCTCAAATGGCATTGCCTTCAGGAACATGTCAATCTGGTTGACCGTCAAAATGCCGTGGTCAAGCTTAACGTATGTGTCGCCCGAGACCGCGCCTACAAGCTCGGCGGCCTTCTCGACCCAATCAGGATCGTCGGGATCAATGCCCTGGATAGTGGTGGAAATTGAGTTGGTTACGTCCAGATCTTCTGGCGCGATTGGCTTTGGCTTCTTCAATTTGGAGACCACCTCTACGTATTTGACAAAATTATCCAGGCAAAGGCCCAGGAAGCCGACGGTGCGCTCGTCGATAATGTTGCCGTCCTCGTCAAAAGCTTGCTTGGCCTTTCCAAGAAGGAATTCATTACCAGGCAAAACGTATGCGTTCACACCTGGAGCGTCCAAAATCTTGCGCAGATGAACTTGCGCGCGAGAAGTTCCCTGGTCGTAGTAAGAAGCGCCGACAATCATGACAGGCTTGTTCTCAAACGGATGCACATCGTAGGAGAGCCACTCAATGACACTCTTCAGCGCAGGTGAGATGGTGTGGTTGTGCTCGGGCGTAGAAATAATGACGCCGTCAGCACGGGTAATCTTGTTGTACAGCAGGCGGAGTTGGAAGTTCTCGTCCCACTTGAGGTCCTGGTTAAACAAAGGAATGTTATCAATCTCAAGGATTTCAAGCTCAAACTGCTTGGCAAAATGCTTTTTGATGAAGTGCAGAAGCTTTCGGTTATAGGAAATCTCCGCATTTGAACCGACGATTCCGACAAATTTCATAGTAGTAGTTCCTTCCAGGCCTACAGGTTTTCCCAGTCAAAGTTCTCGGCCTCTTTGCGGAGAAGTTCGCGCGATGCGGCCATTTTCTCGTTGAGTTTCACAAACAGACGGAAATCGTCAAAGAGTAGGTCAAGCTTCTTGACGGTAACTTTGTCCTTCAAGCTGCCCTTCTCGTCAAATGCTTGAGGGGCGCGGCCAAGAAGGAACTCGGAACCTGGCATGATTGCGGCTTTGAGCTCGGGAGCGTCCAGAATTTGACGGAGCTGAAGCTGTGCGCGAGAAGATCCGAGCGTGCCCAGGGATGCGCCGACAATCATGACTGGCTTGTTGACCATAGGGAAGATGCCGTAGGATAGCCAAGCAAGCGCGTTTTGCAGCACGGCTGGAATGGAGTGGTCGTACTCTGGGGTTGCAATGACGACGCCGTCGGCGGCCTCAATTTTCTTGGCAAGCTCGGAAACAACCTCGGGAACCTTCATCTTTGCGGGCTTGTTGAACAGGGGAATGTTGTCGATTTCCACCAGCTCAATAGTGGCCTTGTCGGCAAAGTGCTTCTGCATAAACTGCAGGAGTCTTCGGTTATTTGACTCTTTTGAATTGGTGCCAATAAGGCCAACAAAGTTAAGCATCAAACTTCCTTTCTGAATTACGCAAGGAGCTCAGGCGAGATCCCCGACGAATAATATACGCGATTATCAGTGGTTACTATGAGCGCTTCGATGTCTTTTTCTTGTTCTACACGGGCAAGGAGCTGACGGGGTTTCTCGCCATAAAGGCGCGTGGTCCAAATTTCTCCGTCAAGCGAGTTATCCGAGATAATCGTGATGCTCGCAAGTTGCGTGTCAACTGGATAGCCTGTCTTGCGGTCAAGAATGTGGTGATAGGTGCGGCCATTTGCCTGCAATTTCCTTTCGTAGGTACCGGAGGTCACCACGGACTGGTTGCAAATAGGCAGCACAGCAAGGTTAGTGCCTCGCGGTTGTCGCGGATCCTGGATGCCAATCTGCCACGGCCTGTTCGCGAGCACATTGGCGCCAATTGTCTTAATGTTACCGCCAAGGTTGATAAGTGCGGAATCAACGTGCTGACTTTTCAGATAATCTGCAATTTTGTCGGCGATATAGCCTTTGGCCAAGCACCCCAGGTCCAGCTTCATGCCCTCTTTGGCGAGAAACACGGTGCAGTTCAGAGGATCCAATTCAATGAGTTGTGGATCAGTAAGCGACAGCGCGTGCGTGACCTCGGCGTTATTTGGAATGCGAGCGTCAGAAAAGCCGATTCGCCAGGTTTGTACCAAGGGGCCAATAGCAATGTTTAAATGACTTGCAGGTAAAAGGCTTTGTTCTTTGCCAATCTGAATGAGCTCAAACAGCTCGGGGTCAACGGGGACAGGATGTTTGCCTGCTGCATGATTGACCTGCATAAGCTCGGAATTGACGTCATTTGCGCTAAACCGCTGGTTATAGATGTTAAGGAGTTCAAAGACATCGTCAAGTAGCTGTTCTGCAGTGCGCTCTTCCTGCGCATCATTGGAGGGTGGCAATAAAGAAATGGTGATAGTCGCGCCCATCAGGTGAGTTGATCTGGAAATGTAGGCTCGTTCTGGCACGACTCTCCTATAGTGTCTAACAGCAGTTTGTTTAATTTTATCTGCAGATTGCTTAGCAGTAACTCTATTTTACGTTTGTTTATTGCGCTCATTTGTTGTATCCACAACATTTTGTCGAGAAACCCTACGGTTTTGGCAGCTCGCTGAAGACCGCTCCCAGCCCCAAACGTGAAGAAAACTGTGGAATTAATTTGATTATTTATTCATGGTGATGTCTGTTTATTGTTGATATGTACTTATTCCAGTATCATTTTTTGCAGAAAGTACTGACCGATGATTGATTCCTGGCTAACGCGTATACGCCAGCCAATTTTTTTGAAGGAGTATGTAGGAAATGAAAAACAAGATGGCGTGGTGTACACGTTTTTCTCGCTAGCAGAAATGAAGTTAAATCTACGCACTTTGTAGCATTAATTGAGCGCAATTTAGTCAGTTTTCAAAGTCTTTGTCCAAGATTGAAATAAAAAAATTTATTTGAACACGATATTTCTTTAAATATTTTGTCAAAAACCATTAGTATGTTTAGTGGAGCTTTATGTATCTCCAGGGGTACGTTCGATAGGAAAGATGGGGTTGATATGAGCAACTTTAAGAAGACGTTTGCAACTATGTTTGCAGCCTTAATGATGCTTACCGGTATCATTATTTTAGGTACAAGCACTGTTGCAAAGGCAGTGACCTATCCGTTAACACAAAACATTGATTTTGGCGCTGACGGAGAACTTACTGTTAACCTTAAGCCCACTTCACCCACAACCGTTAAGGGCAATGCAAATATCTCCACAGGTATCGAGATTGACGCAACTGGCCTTCATAAGCCAATCGACGGTCTTTACCTGGAGATTGAGGTAAACACCAAGCAGTCCGCTACGGATATCAACAATACCAACAACATTACTCCTGATACCTATCTTGATAACTTTGCTACTCCAGCAGCAGCTACACAGCCTATTATCAAGCGCGAGGAGACCATCGTTACCCCTGATGGCAAGACCATTAAGCGTCTGTACCTCAATACTATCGATACTACCGTTAAGTTGGAGCTCCCTTACGTTATGAGCTTCAGAGACATGGTTACCCCAGCAGATTTCCAGCTCAAGCCAGTTGTTCGTGTGTACAATGCAGACGGCACCGAGCTTGCCAACATGCCTGATCAGACATACTCCATCACCTACGACAAGCCTTGGCTCATGAAGCAGGTTGCAGGTGAAGAGACCAACGACCAGCTCCTGTACGGTGGTATTAACGCTCCAGGTGATTCGTCCGCTCTTTCCAACGATAAAACCGCAGACGTTATCTTCAACTTTAGGCTTTACCAGTACTATCGCGCTTATCGCTCCATCATCATCACCGATACCCTTCCTACGTACGTAAATGCAGCAGGTCAAACCGTTACCGCTCACTTTGACCCAGCTAAGAACCCTAACTGGACGCTCAGTCCAGATGGACGTACCGTAACCCTCAAATTTGATATTCCTGCAGGAACCACCATTCTTAACGACTACATCAGAGATAACCTTCCTGCATATTCTCAGCTCAAACTTTCCTTCCCAGGTGCTCGCTATCTCAATGGTACTAATCGCGTAATCTTCAACAACACTGCTACTCTTCAGGGCATTCCTTATAATCCAAGTGCTGCTGAAGAGACAGTTGGTCAGGTTCCAGGCAATGAGCATAATTTTGGCAATGATACCAAGCAATTCCGTCTTGCTGGTAATGATTTCAGCGGCAACGGTATGCTCAGCAAGCGTGGTCCAGTAACCATTCAGTTTGACAAAAACGGCCTTGCTGTTAGGAAGCTTGATTACACTATCAAGCTGGTCAACAAGCTGGACACCCCACTCACCGACATCGAGTTCATCGAGGATGTTGCCAACACTGACAACCGTCTCTTTATGACCGCACTGACCGGCAATCTTGTTGCAGTTGGCCAGCGAGTTGGACTCTCCATGGACCAGATTGAGGTCCGCGGCTACAAGGCAGACGGCAGCTACGACATCATTCCTACCAGAAAGAACGGTGCAAACTGGCTTTACCGTGCTGACATGAACTCGGCAAGCCAGCAGCAGCTGCAGTCCTATCTGGACCAGATCAACCAGGGCACACTTGATCCATCCAACGCTTCCGCTGTGTCTCCTCAGTACAGGAAGATTGGTATTTACTTCAAGAACGTAACCCTGCAGCCAACCAGCAACATTGATTTCAACATCCAGATGATGTTCATGAATCCATTTGGCGAGGTTTACAGCGACAGACCTCTTACCAACATCATCAAGGTCAACGCCAACAAAGTTAATACCGACGGCACCAAGACCCCAATGAACTTCTCCGCAAATTGGGATACTCGCTTTACTCCATTTAGCGAGAAGGTCTGGCTGTCCAAGTCCTCTTGGTACCAGCG
>CAUUHE010000056.1:0-5211 GCA_963544885.1 uncultured Atopobium sp.
TGTGCGAGACGCGGACGCGAAGGCATGTCTACAAAACGCGAAAACACACCTATGTCAGATAATCTGCTCAAAAAGCGTATACATTGCACTCAAAACCTCTATATCTTGCAGATTATTTGACTTAGGTGTGTTTTTCGCCCCGGATTTAGCAGATTATCTGACATAGGTGTGTTGTTGAAGGCTTGAAAATAGTGGTAGTTAAACTATTTATGTATTGTTATTCATCATTACGTATATCGAACATTATTTATACATGAAAATGAATTAAGCCATAAATTGCAATCATGACTTGCACTAAATTGCCGTCTTCAGACGGTTTGTCGCGAGGATTACCAGATTTCCAAGCCATCTAGCACACTCGAAATGCAAATTGCCATTCAACTGCACGTCACAAACGAGCTGGAAGAATGGCAATAAACTGTAGTTGACGTAGCCTTCTGTGGTTTGACGTAGCTTTTATGGCGTGGCCCGAGCTTTTATGGTTTGACGTGGCCCTGGTTTGCTTTCTCTACGGCGTCTTTGACCATCTGCGCATACAGGGTGCCACCACGATTGATGGAATCTGAATCAGAACCAAAATGAACGTAGTCAGTACCTGCCCAAATGTCAGGATTATCCTGAGCAACCTGAGCCCAATCCGCAATGGTAATGAAGTCGTACTGTTGAGCAAGCTCAAGCTCGTGCGCGCGAATAGCATTTGCACCAGCATTTGGATCAGAGTTCCTGCCGTCGTATGGAGTTACGAAGATCAAACGATGGCCACGCGGCAGCATGTCTACAATCTTGTCGACTGCATCGGAGCCGCCAACAGGGTTGGTGCCCAGGGCAACAACAACGTCCTGATAGAGCGTATTGTTGTCAATCGCAGACTGCAGCAAGTCTACGCCCATCGCCACGTTTCTACTAACCGAAGCATCAATTTGAGCATCAGGCAGAGCATCCTGCAGGTAAGAACGGGCACGAAGCGAAACAGAGTCGCCGATATACGTGACACCTTCAACAACGTTGTAATTACTTGCCTGCGAGGTGTCTGCGTGCTTGCGGGTCATGGTCATGGTGCTCTGCTCCTGCAACGAAGCGTTAAGCAGCAAATCATTCTGGAAATCGCTGAGTTGTGGAGCGGTTAGTGCAATAAAGGCAACAGCCGCAGCAAATGGAATGAGTGCAAGGCCAGTACCTCGCAAAACCTTCTGACCATCAAGCTTAATGTGCGAGAAGATCTCTGGGGATTTTCCTGCCAACGCTGGCTCAAGCACATAGAACGAGCAGCTTGCAAACACAAACGAAAGCACCAAGGTTAAGAGTGCAGCTAGGACGGGATTGGTCTTCTCGGCAAAAATAATGTACAAAGGCCAGTGGAACAGGTACACGCCGTAGCTGGTATCTGCCACAAAAGAAATAATTCCGGGCTCTTGGATACCCTCGGTTTTTTGATGCAGCATGCGAGCAAAGAAAATCATTGCGGCTGCCGCGAGCGAGGCAAAAAGGAAACCAAAGGTGTACGTAAAGAGGTCCTCGAAGTGCATGAAAACGCTCAAGAAGACAAGAACGCCGCAGCTTGCTACAAGGCCCGCGAGCGTCAGTTGCGTTGAAAGCTTCTGCTCAAGCTGGTCAAAGAGCTCGCCCGTTTGAGCAATTCCTGCAACGCACGCCAACAGTGCACCAATAAAGAAGGGGAACACGTGCGTTTGCGTTGAGAAGTACTGGATAGAAAGATTTGTAGAGGTAGATGCACCTGTGGCCATTGCCAAATAGGTAGCAATCAGCAGCACCAGAGAAGCTCCGGCAATCTTTACCTTATAGCTTCTAATTGTTTTGCTGAGGCACGCAAGCAGCCAGGCGCACAGACCCCAGAGCACATAAAAGTGCATCTCAACAGCAAGACTCCAGGTATGCAGATACACATGAGGAGCAAATTGGTTCTCGTAGCTGTTGCCTAGAACAATCTCGAAGTAGTTAGTTACAAAGCCAAGAGCTGCGGCAATCTGATACTTAATGCCGGCAATAAACTCGGTTCGCACAAGTAAAAGAAATGGCGTGCACACGAGCACCATAAACACAAGCGGCGGAACAATTCTATAGAAACGCCTGCGTAGGAACCCAATGACGTCAATAGATCTAAAGCGAGCAAACTCGTCAATCAAAAGAGCCGTGATGAGATAGCCCGAGAACGTAAAGAATACGTCGACGCCAATGAAGCCACCTGGAAGTGCTTCCTTAAAAAAGTGATATATAAGGACCAGAACAAGTCCTGTTATACGTACAAGCGAAAACCATTTAATTCGCACTTTGATAAATCCCTTGCTTAAAAGTTCCTTCGTACACAATATTGTCTTGCGTAGTGAGCTTTCCTTGGCCGTCTGCCAGGCCTTTTACAAACTGACCTTCGTATGTCCAGCCGTCCTTTGAGGTGTACGTTCCGGTACCTTGGAAATACCCGTCGACAAATTCTCCCTCGTAGGTATCGCCGTTTTCAAAGGTCATCTTGCCTTGTCCATTCATCTTTCCCTGAATGGTGGTGCCGGTATACGTCACCTGATTGTCGCCAAATACCAGCGTTTTTGTGCTTGGTCGGTTAACCAAAACAATCGAGAGGGCCGCAAGCACCAGAATGGCAACAACACTTACCAGCTCCAGCCTTTTTCTACTCGCACTCACGGGGCGAGAAGGACGCTGTTCTGGCTCAGGATCTGCTTGATTGCGATGGCGCTTCTCAACACGAATGTTTTTGCGTGAAGATAGAGGCGTTTTCTGTCGCCTCTTTTTTTCTGGCGCAACCTTAGATCGCGTGTTGTCTACAGGCTGTATTGCAGGCTGTACTACAGGCTGAGCTGCAGGCTTTCCTGCAGGCTGCGTTGCAGGCTTTCCCGCGGACTGCGCAGCAGGCTTTTCAGCGGGCTGAGCTGCAGGTTTGCGCTGCGTAAACGACGCAAAAGCAGACGAAAGTTGCTCAGATGCAGTCTGCAGAGGAGCTACTGGATTTGACGCAGCATCAACCTTCTCTGCAGAAGCGTGCGGAGTTTCTACAGGCGCAGCTTCCCTTGCCTCAGATGAAGGCTCAGGGGCGTGCGGCGCTTTATTCATATGACGAGCGTTTCTTTTCTTAGCAGAAAAACGCGTAGGAGAACTCACTAGGTATTCCAATTCAATCGATTTGTTAACTATTTCATTGTACTAATTTCCTTCAACTTTTGAATTGTCATTTGTCCTATACACATTTACCAGATTCACAGGTACGCCCGCTGTTTTTCTGCGATTTTATGTTCTAAGTAAAAACAGAGAGGGGTACACTACAAGGTGGTATTAAAAAAGAAACAAAATGTGCTTACTAAAGTGTGTTCTAATTAGAAAGTTACATCATCGACATTACCAGGGAGGCGAAGATGGCAGAAGCAATTCGTAAAGTAAATATCATTGGCCATTTGAACCCAGATACAGACAGCATTTGTGCTGCAATTTCTTATGCGTATCTCAAAAATCAGATTGATAACCCTATCTATGAAGCTCGTCGCGCTGGCTCACTCAACCGTGAGACCGCCTTTGTTTTAAATCACTTTGGCTTTGAAGAGCCGCAGCTTATTACTACGGTTACTCCTCAAATTAAAGATGCAGAAATTCAAGCTCAGCCAAAAGTTGATGCTGGAATGAGCCTCTATGCTGCTTGGCAGCTTATGCAGGACGTCAAGCTTGATACACTTTGCGTTACTGATGAGGAAGAAGAGCTTACTGGCCTGATTGCCGTTAAAGATATTGCAAATGCAAACATGAGTCTTTCCGAGCCAAACCTGCTCTCTAAGGCTAAGACAAGCTATGCAAATATTGTTTCTACGCTTGGTGGCACCATAGTTCTTGGTGATCCTCAGGGCGTTGTTAAGCAGGGCAATATTCGCGTTGGTACCAGCGCTTCCGCTCTTTCAGAGATTGTTGATGCTGGCGATATCATTGTTGTTGCTGGCAACCATGAGAACCAGACTATCGCAGTTGAGCACGGTGCTTCCTGCCTTATTGTCTCTTGCGATGCTCCAATTGCTCAGGACGTCATTGACCTGGCTAAAAAGCGTGATTGCGCTATTATCAGCACTCCTCGCGATACCTTTGAGGTAGCTCGCCTGCTTATCATGTCTATGCCTGTACGTGAGAAGATGCTCACTGACGACATCCTTAAGTTCAGCGTCAACACCGCAATTGATGATGCTCGTAAGGAAATGACCAACTCAAGGCACCGCTTCTTCCCTGTTATCAACGAGAACGGAACTTTTGCTGGTCTTATCAGCGGCCCTGGTCTTTTGAATCCTCGCAAGAAGCATGTCATTCTTGTTGACCACAACGAGCGCACTCAGGCAGTTGATGGTCTTGAGCAGGCCGAGATCATGGAGATTGTTGATCACCACCGCATCGGCTCCATTGAGACTTCTAACCCAATTACCTTTAGAAACGTCCCTGTTGGCTGCACCTGCACCATCATCTATGGCCTCTACCACGAGTACGGCATTGAGATTCCAAAGAATATTGCTGGCCTCATGCTCTCTGCAATTCTTTCCGACACCCTTGCATTCCGCTCCCCTACCTGCACTGAGCGCGATATTGTTGCTGGTAAAAAGCTTGCAGAGATTTGTGGAGAAGACATTGACGCTTACTCTGAGCAAATGTTTGACGCTGGCGCTGACCTCACTGGTCGTACTGCAGAAGAAGTCTTCCATGGTGACTACAAGGTATTCAGCCGTGGCGGCGTAAAGTTTGGCGTTGGCCAGGGCTCCTTCATGACCGAGTCCAGCCGCAAAGCTGCAGAGGAACTTGTTGGACCATTCTTGGAGACTGCCGCTAAGTCCGAAGAGCTTCCAATGGTCTTCTACATGTTCACCGACGTTAAGAGCCAGGTCACCGAGATGCTCTTCTACGGCGCAAATGCTGCCAATGTCATCGAGCGCGCCTTTAACGTAAAGGTTGATGGCAACATTGCTGTTCTTCCAGGCGTCGTAAGCCGTAAGAAACAGGTTGTTCCATCTCTCATGGCAACGCTTCAGACGCTCGCCGAGGAAAACGCTAACTAACACGGGTTTCTCGCGCGTCGCGCCTTATGCGAGCTTTCACTGCGCGACTTTCTTGCGCGTCGGACTTCTCGCAATTGATTGAAATGACAACGCCTACCTGCACTTTTGCGGGTAGGCGTTTTTCTACAGGAGCTGTTCTATGACGGCGCCTATTCTGTCT
>CAUUHE010000057.1:0-4927 GCA_963544885.1 uncultured Atopobium sp.
AGGCTCTCGGCAAAGCTGCCGCTTGCAGTGTCGTCGGCGCTTGTTGCGCTTGCAGTGCTTGTGGCGCCTGCTGCGCTAACGTTACCTGTGCTCAGATAAGAATTAACCAGAGACGCAGGTGAAGGCCCTCCAGGTATAGGAACAACTGGGTAATCGCCTTCGACGATCTTGGTAACGGATGGTGTCACAATGACAGGCCTGACGTTGTAGACATTTACCAGCGACTGAGTGGTGGTGTACTGCTCAACGCGAGAAATGCTGCTTCTGGTTGAAACGTAGGAATTAGGAACGTTCTCGGTGATGGTGTACGAAACAGTATCAGTTGCTGTGTTGTTTATGTACTTACGAAGACCCTTGTAGACAATGGTGTAGGTATTGTCGCCGTTATCGGTAACCTCAGGCGCAATGGTGCTGGTATCAAGGTGCTTATCGTTAGAGAGAACCAGATTGTTGGCACCAAAATCAGTTGTGGATGGGCGCTTGCCGCCAGCATTGTTGTTATCGTCCCAGACCTTATTGATCTTGAGGTCAACGCCGGCGTAGCTCAGAGCGTGGGTGGAGAGGGTACGAGTGGAGTGGTTACCAGCAATGTCGTAGTCAAGAACGCTGCTGAATACACTGCGATTACCGTCGTAGGAAGCATCTACGTTATCGGCAACCTTATAGGTGACGTCAACAAAGCCGCCTCTATTTTCAGCAAGCGCGCTTGTAGAAGTAAACAGCACCATGTCAGCATCAGCTGGATCGGTAACTACGGTGTAGTCGCCAGGCTGAGGAGCATGGTTTGCAGTGTAGGTAACCCCAGGGTTCAGCTTGATGTACTGGTAAGAGAAGTTGGAAGAAGAGCTTACGCCCTCAAGCGCAAGAGGAAGTTGGGTTGCACCTTCTGGATTGATGCCAGCACCGTGGTTTGCAGACTTAGAGAGCAAAGGAACAAACAACTGTGTAGCATTTGCGGTGTTGCCCGTGTTATTGCGGACAGCAATGTGAACAGTAGCGGTGTCTCCACTCTGCATAACTGGAGTAGTAGTACTTGGGTTTGTGGAATCGTACGTGTAATCAGTTACGGTTCCAGAGATGCCGTCCTTTACAGAAAGGGTGGATGCGGCGGCAATAGCAGATGCCTGTGCAATGTTGATACCAGGGCCCTCGGAGAGTGAAACCATGGTCTCGCCAGAGTTGACGCTGTTGCCAAATAGGCTGGTGTACTGGGAAGTGTCCCAATTGTCTCTGTCCCACTTCTCAGCCTTAATCTGAGCACCAATTTCCTTGAAGTCTTTGGTGGTAATGCCAATAAAGTCATTGATGTGGTAAGTACCTCTTGCGGCAAGATTAGTGGTTTGAACGTCCATACTCAGATTCATGTTGTTGCTGGTAAAGTTTGGCTGATACTGGCCGCGAGTCCCGTCGCCAACATCAATGGTGTACTTCCAGACCCTAACTGCAACGCCATCCTTATCAAAGGTGCCAACAAACTCAGGTGTACTGAGTGTGTCGTTAGTGACGGTCAGGTTGCTGTAGGTAAAGCCCTCAGGCATGATGACGTAGAGCACTGGCTCCTGAAGAGGGTTCCAGTCCCAGTTAGCGTCGTCGATGCGGCCAGAAATATTAAAGGTATCGCCACCGTTAATCTGGGTCTTATCGATTTTGCCAACTCCGTTAAGAACCTTAGGTGCGCCGGACTTGGCGGTCAGCGTAACGCCTGCGTCAGGAGTGGTACCGGTGTTGTAGAGCTTGACGTTAGTGACAACGTCGGCGTTAGTGCCCTTCTTCCAAGAGCCGTAAACGCCGTTGGAGATGTAGCTCCAGCCGTAGTACTCGTCAGTGACAAACTTGTTGTTCGGATTAGATGCGTCGAGAAGAGCGTTCATTTTGATAATACCATCGTATCCGCCAAGAATTGGACCAAGGTCAACCTTGATGGAAGTGATGGAGGTATTGATATCAAGGCCAAGGGCAGTGTTGGTGATAAGTGCGGAGACACCATCTTTACGCAGAATGCTTGGATCAGCAGTTCCGCTCGTACCGTCTGATGCGGTCCAGTGGATTGGACCATAGGTCATACCTTCCTTGTAAGGGATGGTGACGCCGCGGATGATAGCGGTCTGGTTCTGGTCGATGGTCATCTCGAGTGTCTTTGGAGCGGTGTCTGTGGAGAGCTCGTTCTTGATGAGGTAAGTGCCAAGACGAACGTTGTAGGTATCGTTTTTCTTGTATGCCCAGTTAGGAGCTGTGTCGACAAGAGCGTGTGTGGTAAGACGCTCTGGATTAAGACCGTCAATTACGGTAACCGTAAGCGTAGATGAAGCGTTTGCGGAGGTACGGTTGACGTTTGGAGTGTCATTCCAAACGCTCATAGTGAGGTTCTTAATGATGACGTTAAAGGTTGAGTTGTTAGGTCTAGTGCTTGATGCAGGAACCTTAATCTGTGGCTTAAAGGTTGGGGTACCTGCGTAAGAACCTGGCTCATTCCACTCAACCGTTGCGGTCTTGTTAGTACCATCATCAGTGGTAGAAACAATGGTACCTGCGGTGTTATAGAGGCTAGTCTCGTTAACACCAACAAGCTCCATATCACTTGGGTAGACAACCTGAACCGTAGTCTTACTGTTTGCCTCGGTGAGTACCTTAGAGCCTGTGGCAGAAACCTTCAGGGTAGAGGTGGTACCACCCTTAGAGAGAACTTCGGTGGACTGATCAGCCCAGAAACCATAGGTCATGGCGTCAGCTGCAGTAACAGATGAGGTATGTGGATCAATGTTTTGTGTTGCAGCGGTGCTCAAGCTAACGCGGATTGCGTTTGCAATAACCTGGCTTGCGCTCTGGTTCTCAACAGCGTCATCAAGCTTGAACTGAATTTCTCCCCTGGAAGAAACCTGGGTAAGGCCGTTTTTGGTCATGTAGACCAGATCACCACTGCGGTTCTTCTCGGAACTTGCGCCAGGATAGCCGTAAGGAAGGGTTCCTGTTCCCGTAGGTGCGGTAACCAGGTCAGAGAAGCTGGTGTTTGAGATACCACCAATGGTAAATGTTGCACCTGGAGTACCTGTGACATAGAGCCCGTCTCCAAACCTCACGTTGAGGTACGTTGGAGAGAACTGCAACGATGCAGGGATTGTGTAGCCAACATTCAAGGCGTAGGTGACTCCCGCCTTAAGAGCAGGAGTTTGACCAGCAAGAAGGTCAGCAACTTGGGCGTGAGTCGACGCATCTTCAATGCTCAGAGCATTGATTTGAAGACCTGTGGTGTCTTCTGCGTAAGCTACGCTAAGGTTGGGCAGCAATGCTGCGACGAATGCAACGGCAGCTAAAAGCAATCCCGCTACAATCCTTGCCTTACTTTTCATAGCACATCCTAACTAGAGCGATACAGAACCAATCACTTTCTTTCTTACTTATTCTTACGACGCTTAGTAATGCCAAGTGAAGTCATTACAGCGGTCATACCAGCGAGAAGTGCAGCAAGAGGTGCTGCAGCAGAAGCATCTCCGGTGTATGGAGTCTTCTGCTTCTTTTTCTTAGATGGCTTAGTTGGAGTAGAAGGAGTCTCTGGAGTCTCATCCTCTGCAACAGTAATGGTTAGCTGGATTGTGTCGTTATCAGTTGCAACGGCGTCCTTACCATCTGGCCACTGGACACCATTCCAGGTGAACGAGAAGACCTTGCGGTTGCCAGCTGCGGAATCAGCAATAGCACTGAAGGAGCCGGTAACGGTGCCGACAGCGGTGAGCTGGGTGCCTGCAGCAACATTGGAGTCAATGGTGACGCCAGGAATGGTGAGCTTCATCCAGCCATCGTTGGCACTTGCCTCATCAACAATGCGCTCGAGGTCAGAGTACGTTCTAATGGAGGAAGGATCGCTGAGCTCAAAGGTGACGGTAACCGTACGACCGTTGACCTGAACATCGCTGACCTTAAAGCCGCTACCAAAGTTAGAGGCCTGGATGGTGTTGGCATCAAGGTTGCTTGGAAGAGTCATTCCCTCAGGAACAGTCAGAGTTGCTGTGAACTTGAACTTCAGGTTGCTCAGAGTAATGGTGTCATGGTTGGTATTAGGGTAGGCGCGCTCAATGTTGTTCATCTGCTCCTGGATAGAGGAAGCAAGAATTGAACCAGTGAGGTTAAAGGTAGAACCTGCCTTCATAGTGATGACCTGGTCATGCTCGGTATTCTCGTCAGCAAGCATATCTGCAGGAAGGTTCATCTCAATTGGGTTGTTCACAATCAGAGTCTGCTGAATGCCGGTACCACGAGGGTCCCTGCTCGCAGCAATCTGGACGCCGTTCCAAGAAAGTTCGAACTTCTTGGTGACGTTGGTGACGGTGTTCTTTGCAAAAGACTCAAAGGTGCCAGTAAGAGTACCTGTAGCGGTGAGCTCCTGACCATTGGTTACCTGAGTTGGGTCAAGTGTGAGACCATCAACAGTTACGGTAAGAGGTCTTGCAATTTCTGCAGTAGCTGCATCGTCTTTGCCAACTGTCTCGACAGCGTCTTTGAGCTGCTTGTAGTTGGTGTAAGTGCCCTTGAGCTTCAGGGTAACGGTAACTTCCTGACCGTTCACGGAAACGTTTGTAACCTCAAAGAGATCACCAAGGCCAGAGGTAGTTACTGTTGGATTAGCTGGGACAACAACGCCAGCAGGAAGTGTGAGCTTTGCAGTAAAGGTAGAAGTTGTGCCAGAAAGCGTAATCTTGGTTAGGTCGTCGAGGCCGCCAGCAATGCCATTCTCAAAAGCGCTCATCTGATTAATGACGGAAGTAGCGTCAATAGCGCCTGTAAGACTGAAGCTCTTATCGTTAGTAACTTCCTTGATCTGAGTGGTGTTGCTCTGAGAATCACTCCACATATCAGCAGGAAGATCGCTAGTAAGCTCTACTCTCTGGATGGAAGGATCTTCCTTCCACTTGAGGTAGTAGGTGACATCGTT
>CAUUHE010000058.1:0-4830 GCA_963544885.1 uncultured Atopobium sp.
TTGCGGGTAGGCGTTTTTCTACAGGAGCTGTTCTATGACGGCGCCTATTCTGTCTCTGATCACCAGATTGGCGCGACCATCGTACGGCGTAGGTTGGTCGTTGATAATGGCCATTTTGTTGCCCTCGTAGTAGTCGAGAAGACCAGCGGCAGGCTGTACTACCAGCGAACTTCCTGCAACCACAAGAACCTCCGCTTGTGAGATAGCATTCAGCGCGCCGTAGACCGTGTCCATATCAAGGCCCTCTCCGTAAAAGACGATATCAGGCCTAATAACTGCGCCGCATTGACAGAGCGGCACCACAGACGACTGCTCTTCAATCTGATCAAGCGTATAGGTGTGGCCACACTCGGGACAATAAAAGCGCGTTTCGTTGCCGTGAAGCTCAAATACTCGCTTGCTACCAGCAGCTTGATGTAGTCCGTCGATGTTTTGCGTCACCACCGCGCGCAACTTTCCCGCAGCTTCCAAGTCTGCCAGCCATTTGTGAGCAATGTTTGGCTGAGCCTCCCCCAAATGATGAGAGTTTCTAAAATACGTGTAATACGCTGCGGGGTAATCTAAAAACACATCAAGCGAGAAGATCTCTTCAAGCGTAAAGTCTGGTGCCTTGCTGTAGGCAAAAGACTCCTCGTTATCGGGGTCAACCGTTACACCATTTCCCAGGTCGTAGGCTTCTTTTCCCATGTCATAGCCGTCTTGGCCCAGGCCAATGGTCATGTTTTCTACTTTGATACCACCCTGACGATACAGACCGTTAGTACCCCTAAAATCTGGAATACCGCTTTCTGTTGACACGCCGGCGCCACCAAAGAAAACAATGTTATCTGACGACTGAATCCAGTCTTTAAGCTGCTCAATCTTGGTCATTAGGCACCTCTAACCTAAAAAAGGGACCCGGATAAACTGGGTCCCTCGTCTCAAGCGCCGGAGCTCTTGGCGCTGAAAACGCTAGTAGTCAAACTCGTCAGGAACATACTCAGTAAGGCATGCATCCAGGCCGGCTTCAATTTCCTCATGGTTCATATGACGGCCAATGAAGCACAGCTTAGTTTGACGATCGCCCAGTTCATCATCCCATTCTGCGCGTAGCTCGGGTTTCTCGTCAAGAAGGGTTTCTCGCTCATCCTCTGGCAGCGATGCGTAGAACATACCGTTCTCGTAGAACTGGACCTGCTTGCCGGCCTGCTCAAATACGTAGCTCATCTCGGGGTCTTGCGAAATCCAAATGCTACCCTTGACGCGGATGATGTTCTTTGGCCAGCTAGCCACAAACTGATTGAGCTTGTCCAGGTCAAATGGCTGACGGCGGCGATACACAAAGGTAGTAATCTCGTACTCCAAAACCTCTGGGTCCTCGTGCTCCTCAGGGTGTTCCATTGCATCCATCCAAGCAGCGGAGGCGTATGCCTTGTCAAAATCAAAACGACCTGTGTTGATAAGCTCACTCATTGGAATGTCACCGTTAACTGCCTCGACAATAACGGCGTCCTTCTGCAGACCACGAACTAGCGCCTTGAGCTCGTGGAGCTGCTCTGGAGTAACCAGATCGGTCTTGTTGAGCACCAGCGTAGAGCAGAACTCAATCTGCTGAATAAGCAGGTTCTCAATGTCGTCCTCTTCAATATCTGGGTCGAGAAGATCGGCGCCGTTGTGGAACTCCTCAAACATGCGAGCGCAGTCAACAACTGCGACGATGTTATCAAGGTTGAGGTGAGAGTGATTAGTTGCATGCTGGCTCTGATTGCAGAATGCAGAAATGTTATAGGTAATGGGGATTGGCTCGCAGATGCCCGAAGCCTCAATAATGATGTAGTCAAACTCCTCGGTATCGGCCAAATCACCCAACTGAAGTGCCAAGTCATTAGAAAGGGTGCAGCAGAGACAACCGTTGGTCAGAGGAATAACGTCGCCCTCTTTAGCGTAGCCGCCGTCTTTAATAAGACCGGCGTCAACATTAATCTCGCCAATGTCATTGACGATAACTGCTGCGTGAATACCTTCAGTGTTAGAAAGAATGTGGTTCAAAATAGTGGTCTTACCTGCGCCTAAATAGCCGGTAAGCAGCACAATTTTCACCTGCTTTGGTTCCGACATAGTGAGCTCCTATCAAATGTCAAACTTTTATATCAAAGAATAAACTTCTTACCTGTAAAAGTGGGCCCTGACGCTTAAGTGAGTCAGGGCCCAACCTTCGCGTTACAAATTATCGAACAGGAAGCTTAGAAGCTACCGCGATCAATAATCTTGCCTTCCTTCATGATGACGTCCATGTTCTCAGGTGTGAGGTCACGGATGTTGTTAGCAACGTCGCCCTTGACTACGAGGATATCAGCGGAGAGGCCTTCCTTGACAGCACCAAACTCGTTCTCCTTGCCCAGCATCTTTGCGCCGTTGTAGGTAGCAGCTGCAACAGTATCAAGGATGGAGATGCCAACCTTCTCGACAAAGTCATACATCTCATCGATGGTGACGTAGCCGTAAGGAGTGACAAAGCTGAAGGAGTCGGAGCCGATGGTAATGGTGATACCCATGTCATAAGCCTTACGCAGGTTAGCGTAGGTGCGTGCAAGGCCCTTCTCGACAACAGTCTCGCCTGGGAATGCGTCAAGCTCTGGAGTCCAGTCTGGTGGATAAGTTCCGTACCAAGTTGGCAGGAAGCCGATGGTTGGGGTGAAGTATGTTCCCTGCTCAGCCATAAGCTTCATGGTGCGCTCGTCAAGCTCAAAGCCGTGAATGAGCTGCTTGCAACCAAAGCGGACGCAGTCATATGCAGCGTCAAAGTTATTGTAGGAGTGAGCGTACAGAGGAATGCCTACCAGTGCGCACTCGTCAGCAATTGCCTTGATCTCCTCGGTGCAGAAGAGCTGCAGACGGTCGGAGTCCCAGCGCCAAATGCCGCCACCGGTTGCCCAGATCTTGATGCCATCTGGCTCTTCACGGAGACGACGACGAATTGCCTTACGAAGCTCCCATGGACCGTCTACCTGGTCGCCCCAAGGGTGTCCGTCCTTGGAAATCTGCAGTGGCAGGTGGTGAGAGTCACCGTGACCAGCAACGCGGCAAAGGCCAAGGCCGGTAGCAAAGATACGAGGACCCTGCATAATGCCCATGTTAACGAGGTCGCGGATAGCAATACCATTGCGGCCAATCTCAACGACAGTGGTAAGACCGTGGGTAAGAGCGTCATAAGCCTGCTTGACTGCGCATGCCTGCTTCTGAGCAACGGACTCGATAACCCAGTCGTTATCGTTGTCGGTCAGGTTGCCGGAGAAGTGCAGGTGTGTATCAACAAGACCAGGCATTACGGTATGGCCAGATGCGTCACGTACCTCATATCCCTCTGGGACCTCTTTGCGAGGACCAGCATAGGTAATCTTGTCGTCATCGATAAGGACAAGGGAGTCCTCAACTGGTGCAGCGCCAGTACCGTCAACGAGCTTGCCGCCTACAAAAGCATACTTACTCATGTTTCCCATCCTTCCTTTGTTGTCCGCTCACTTCTTTTAAACGGACGAGGTTTACTTGCATAGTAAGCCCGGGTTAACTCCTTTGGAATAAGTTAGCCATGGTTGCCGGTAAGCGGAGCAAAAATACCCATGAACGGATGTTCAGATATCAATAATTTCATATAAACATCTAAAGTATTTGATTACTTCATATTTGCTATGACTACATTGCATAGTTGTGTCAAAACAGTTTTTGTCCGGTATCCGTGGTAAGGTTGAGAAAACAAATTAAGGAGGGGCAATGTCTCAGAATTCTTCGTCGCAGTCCAGCTTTTTTGCACTTATATCTCGCATGCGCTACATTGAGCGCTGGTCGCTTATGCGCAATTCTCGATCAGAAAGCCTTGCTGAACACGCCCTTGACGTGGCCGTTATTTCTCACTGCCTAGCAACTATTGCAAATGTGCGCTATCACAGAAATCTTGACGCAGATCGTGCAGCTCTTATTGGTATATATCACGATGCATCAGAGATTATCACCGGAGACATGCCCACGCCTGTAAAGTATGCTAATTCAGAGATTAGAGATGCCTATCATCAGGTAGAGGCACGTGCCGAGAAAACCATTCTCTCCACACTGCCAGAAGACCTGCAAGATGCCTATGCTCAGGTGCTTACTCACAGCGCTGAGGCTTCAGAGAGTGAAGCTTATCTTAGAAAGCTTATTAAAGCTGCAGATAAGATTGCAGCACTTATTAAGTGTATTGAGGAGGCTCAGTCTGGAAACTCAGAATTTATTACCGCTGAAGCCTCAACTCGTGGAGTTGTTGAAGATTTAGCAGATTCTCTTCCAGAAGTGCGCGATTTTATGACAGAATTCCTACCTTCGTACGGAGAAACGCTTGATCAGCTTCTGTAAAGAAACGCTGATTTTGCCTGCTTGTTGAGGAGTTGCTTTGCGCGCACTACATGCACGTTTGCCTAAAAACTTTGTTCTGGAAGAGCGCTTAGAGGCGTATTCCAGCGTTATTGAGCCTCATCCAGAGACTTTAAGAGGTACGTGGGCTTCTGCGTGTGCGCCAATTACTGCTGAGGGGCATGTTCCCTTCTCTGAGGTCCGTGTAGACCTTGGCTGCGGCAAGGGATCTTTTACTGCCGCTCAAGCTAAGGCAAATCCTAATGTGCTTTTTGTAGCCATTGATACAGAACCTATCTGTATTTCATATGCTGCTAAAACAATTTATGAAGCAGGAGTGCCTAACGCCATCGTAGTTCCTGGTACCGGTATGAAGATTGATGAGTACTTCTCGCCAGAAGAAGTCTCTGTTATTTACCTCAACTTCCCTGCACCATTTCCTCGAATCAGGCAGGCAAAGTTGCG
>CAUUHE010000059.1:0-4657 GCA_963544885.1 uncultured Atopobium sp.
TCGGTATTCGGTATTCGGTATTCGGTATTCGGTATTCGGTATTCGGTATTCGGTAAATGGTAACCAAACAAAAAACCAGCTCCCCACATACGCGCGTGAAGAGCTGGTCATTTACTAGTAGCATTTGCCTCGTTGTCTTACGATTCCTTTGGCTGCGCTGGGTCGCCCTCGGCGTTAGCGTCAGAAGGAGCAGGGCTTGGCATACCAAGCAGGCGCTGCATCACCATCTCTGGGCTAGTCTCGCTATAACGAACAAGCGAGGTAATGCGCTCGCGCATGTGGTACTCGTGGAGCTCGTCCTCAAGCACGCGAATGCGTTCACGCAGCTCATCGATAAGATCGTCCTTCTCGAGAGCTCGTTCACGCATGTCCAAAATGCGCACAACACCAGCAAGATTGATGCCCTCGTCCGTCAACTTTGAGACAAGATTGAGGCGGTCAATGTCCGCGCGAGAGTACAGGCGCGTGTTGCCCCTGGAACGGCCGGGATTAATCAGGCCCTTTTGCTCGTACACACGAAGCGTCTGCGGATGCATGCCCGTGAGCTCGGCCGCAACGCTAATCATGTAGAGCGGCTTGTTACGGCCGTCGTCCTTCTTTCGAGCCATTACCGCTCCTCTCGGTAGCTGCGCTCATCGGCGTCAAGCAGCGCCTGAAGAGCGTCTCGCTCCTTCTTGGAAAGTTTTGTTGGAACTTTGACGTCCACCGAAACATACAGCGCGCCGCGAGTTGCAGGATCCTTCACGCGAGGGGCGCCCAAGTTCTTGAACCTGAACGTCTTTCCACTCTGTGTACCTGCGGGAACCTTGAGTCGCACCGTAGTTCCGTCAGGCGTTGGCACGTCAACCGAAGTACCCAAAGCTGCCTCGTAAATGCTCACTGGCAACTTCATACGCACGTCAGCGCCATCTCGCGAGAAGACCGGATGGGCTGCAACGTTGATGGTAACCACAAGGTTGCCTCGTGGACCGCCGTTAACGCCGTACTCGCCATGCTTCTTGTAACGCAGCTTCATGCCATCGTAGGCACCAGCTGGCACCTTGATGGTCAGCGACTGTTCCTCACCAGTTGAAGGCACGCGATACGTTGCCTTGCGAGAAGTTCCCTTAAACGCCTCATCAAACGATACGTTTACGGACATAGTAAGGTCGCTGCCTGCAACTGGACGGTTTGCTCGCCCGCCAAAGATATCGGCAAAGTCAAAGCCGCTGGCTCCTGCACCAGCACCGCCACCAAAGCCGCTAAAGAAATCGGCAAAATTGGCGCCGTTTACGTTGGTGGTATAGGTGAACCCACCCTGGCGACCACCAAATCCACCTCCAGGAATGCCGCCAAATGCGAGCATCTGGTCATACTCCTGGCGCTTCTTATCATCAGAGAGCGTGTTGTACGCTTCCGAGATTTCCTTGAACTTGGCTTCATCACCACCCCTATCAGGGTGGTATTTAGCTGCAAGTTTTCTAAACGCTTTTTGAATATCAGACTTCGAGGCGTCGCGCTTCACGCCAAGAACATCATAAAAAGTTTTACTACCTGCCATTCAGCACGGCCTCCTCTCTAAACTACTCTGTCTTACTCGGTTGCGCCATTTGCGTCAGCGCCGTCTGCAGTTTCGCCGTCAGCAGCTGCAGTGTCTACAGCTTCTTGCTCTACTGGGCGCTTTGGGCCACCGTGAGTAACAACAACCATCGCAGTACGAATATCCTTGCCTCCCATGCGATAGCCCTTTTGATACACCTGGGCAACGGTCTCATCATACGCCTGGGTATCCTCAATCTGGCTTACTGCCTGGTGAGATAGAGGATCAAAGGCCTCACCAACCGGATTGACTACCTCAACGCCCTCTTTGTTCAAGACGCCCACAAGCTTATTGCATACTGCGGAGACGCCCTCAACAAACTGCTGAGCTGCAGGGTCAGTCAGGTTGTCTGCGTGCTCAATTGCGCGCTCCAAGTCATCAATGACAGGAAGCAGGTCAACTACCAGCTTCTCTGTTGCACGCTGGCGCTCATCAAGACGCTCCTGAGCGGTACGACGACGGTAGTTATCCCAGTCAGCCTGCAGACGCAGGAAGCGATCATTTGCCTCAACTGCCTGCTGTTTAGCTGCCTCAATCTGGTCAGAGACCGAGTCCAGCTCGTTCTGCAGACGGTCACGTTCTTGAGCCGCACGCTGAGCGTCAGCTGCAATCTCAGCCTCAGCAGTCTCTTCTCCGCGACGAATTGCCTCAGCGACCATCTCTTCTTCGGTCATCGGACGGCCTGCGCCTGCTGTGCCAGCTGCGCCCGCATAGGCTGCGCCGTTGGCAGCGGACTCGTTGCCATCAAGCGTCTGACTTGCGGAACCATCTCCCACAACGCCGACGGCACCTACGGTTTCATCACCGTTATTCTCGTTATCAAAGGTAGTGTCAACCTTGTTCTGGTCCTCTGTTGCCACCGCCATCACCTCCCTATGTGTAGAAGGCGGCCAAACGTTTCCGCCAGCCGCCTCCGAGTCATATCACATTGTCTACCAGCTGCTGCACCAAGTTACCCAAGCGCATATGCCGAGAAACTCAGATTAGTTCTGGTTCTTATCGTCGTCGACAACCTCGTAGTCTGCATCAACAACATCTGGCTCAGAAGGGTTACTTGCTGCGCCGTTGTTGCCAGCGGTCTGAGCCTGAGCGTCTGCGTAGACAATCTCTGCGAGCTTCTGACCAACCTCGGTGAGCTTCTCGCCAGCCTTCTTGATTGCCTCAATGTCGGAGCCATCAAGTGCGGTCTTTGCCTCAGCAACTGCCTCTTCAACAGCCTTCTTCTGATCCTCAGGGACCTTATCGCCAAGGTCTTTGACGGTCTGCTCGGTGCTATATGCCAGAGAGTCCACCTGGTTGCGAACCTCAATCTCGTCCTTGCGCTTCTTGTCTTCCTCAGCGTGGGACTCTGCGTCCTTGACCATGCGGTCAACTTCCTCGTCGGACAGAGCGGTGGAGCCAGAAATGGTGATCTCCTGAGACTTGTCGGTTGCCTTGTCCTTAGCGGTGACCTTCAGGATGCCGTTTGCGTCGATGTCAAAAGTAACCTCAATCTGAGGGATACCACGCTGAGCAGCAGGAATACCGGTAAGGTTGAACTTACCAAGGCTCTTGTTGTCAGAAGCCATCTCGCGCTCGCCCTGGAGGACGTGAATCTCAACGGAAGTCTGGTTGTCAGCTGCGGTGGAATAAACCTTTGTGCTGGAAGTTGGGATGGTGGTGTTGCGGTCGATAACCTTGTCAACAACGCCGCCGAGGGTCTCAACGCCCAGGGACAGTGGGGTTACGTCCAGCAACAGAATGCCGGAGACATCGCCGGTAAGAACGCCGCCCTGAACAGCTGCACCGTCTGCAACAACCTCGTCTGGGTTGACGGACATGTTAGGCTGCTTGCCGGTCATGCTCTTAACCAGATCCTGAACAGCTGGCATACGAGTGGAGCCGCCGACCAGAATGACCTCGCTGACATCGGAGAGCTGAAGGCCTGCGTCCTGGAGTGCCTTGGCTACAGGAGCCTTGCAGCGGTCGAGAAGATCGCGGGTGATGCGCTCAAACTCTGCACGAGTCAGAGTGTAGTCAAGGTGCTTAGGACCAGATGCGTCTGCGGTGATGAATGGCAGGTTGATCTGTGCCTGCTGAGCGCTGGAGAGCTCCTTCTTGGCATTCTCTGCAGCCTCCTTAAGGCGCTGAAGTGCCATTGGATCCTTGCGGAGGTCAATACCGTTATCGGAGTTGAACTTGTCTGCAAGCCAGTCGATAACGCGCTGATCCCAGTCGTCGCCGCCCAGGTGGTTGTCGCCGTTGGTTGCAAGAACCTCAACAACGCCGTCTGCAAGGTCAAGCAGGGAGACGTCGAAGGTACCGCCACCGAGGTCGAAGACAAGAACCTTGTGGTCCTGGTCCTTCTTGTCCAGACCGTAAGCAAGAGCTGCCGCGGTTGGCTCGTTAACAATACGCTGAACGTTAAGACCAGCAATCTTACCTGCGTCCTTGGTTGCCTGACGCTGTGCGTCGTTGAAGTATGCTGGGACGGTAATAACAGCGTCGGTTACAGGCTCACCGAGGTACTTCTCGGCGTCTGCCTTCATCTTTGCAAGGGTCATAGCGCTGATCTGCTCTGGGGTGTAGTCAACGCCCTCGATCTCGACGACTGCACGACCGTCGGTGCCAGCCTTAACCTTGTAAGGGACAGTCTTGATCTCAGACTGAACCTCGTCAAACTTGCGGCCCATGAAACGCTTGATAGAGAAGACAGTGTTTACAGGGTTGGTGACAGCCTGGTTCTTTGCTGCCTTACCAACAATACGATCACCGTCAGCACGGAAGCCGACGACGGAAGGAGTTGTGCGGTCTCCCTCTGCGTTAACGATAATAGTTGGCTCTCCACCCTCGAGGACAGCCATAGCTGAGTTTGTAGTACCCAGGTCAATTCCAAGAATCTTACCCATTGTGAATCATCCTTTCCTATGTACGTGTTCCGTTTGGCGAGAAACCCCACAGGTAGATGACCTGAAAAGGGGCACAAGCTAACCGTAAACACATACCGTGTTTCTGCTTTACGGTTTTGCTTATACCCCTATGTCTGACTTATATACATAATCTAAGTCAGTTTGTAGTAGATTTTTTCACCGACGTTTT
>CAUUHE010000060.1:0-4502 GCA_963544885.1 uncultured Atopobium sp.
AGACCAGGCGCTCTCCACATGCTCTTGACCTTGCCCTCTTCTGCAAGCTCAAGCTGACTCTTGTAAACATCCTTCCACTGGACATAGAGCTGGTCGTAAACAGCCTTGTTGTCTGGGTTGGGGGAGAATGTCTTATCCCATTTAACAACGCGCTTTGCACCCTCAGCGATGCTTGGGTAGATGCCCACACCGTAGCCTGCAAGAACAGCGGCGCCCAGAGCAGTTGCCTCTTTGACCTCTGGAATGCGAACGTTCTTGCCGGTAACGTCGGCAACAATCTGTGCCCACAGAGAACACTTGGAAGCGCCACCTGCAAAGATGAGCTCGCTTGGCTCATTGCCCGTAGCTTCTTTGACCAGCTCAATATGGCCGCGGACGAGAAGGGCGGTGTTCTCCAAAATTGCGCGATAGAAGGTGTACTTATTGAAACGCTCTGGATCAAGCTCAAAGTTGGTGAACGTTGGGCTTGCGTGGATCCAGTGGATGTAGTTCATAACGTCACTGAAGCAGCAAAGCATACCGTGGCTACCAGCAGGAATCTCTGCAGCGCGCTCGTTCATGACCTCATACACGTCATCAATGCCGCGCTCTTTTGCTTCGGCCTTTTCTGCCTGGCAGAAGCCGTCACGATACCAACGCATAACCAGACCAGGTTTGAATGCCAGAGCTTCGTACTGCCAAATCTGTGGAATAGCGTGGCAGTTTACACGGACGCGATAATCTGGGTCTGGAGTGCTCTTATCGGTGTTGAACTCGTACTGCCAGAAGCTACCACCAAAAACGCCAGCCTGGCCAGGCTCGCAAGCGCCAACGCCAATCATACCCAGCTGGCAATCGCCGCCGCCGACAACAACAGGTGTACCTTCGGCAAGGCCGGTCTCTGCTGCAGCGTCTGCAGTTACAGTGCCAAGGACTTCCCCGCACTCGATAACCTGGCCAAAGAGATCATCACGAAGACCGCACTCCTTTGCAATCTCCGGATCCCAGGCGCGTTCTTCCAAGCTCATGATGCCGGTGGTGCTGCCGTTTGATGGCTCAACTGCCAGAACACCGGTGAGCTTGTAAGCAAGCCAGTCGTTGAACATACCAATCTTGGCTGCCTTGTTGTAGATCTCTGGCATCTTGTTCTTAACCCAAAGAAGACGAGGTAGAGCGCCTAGTGCATAGGTCTGGCCACTCTTCTGGTAGATTTTCTTCTCAAGCTCTGGGTCCATATCAATGAGCTGCTTGACCTCATCGACACTTCGGGCATCAACGTTAGCGCATGCCCAAATCTCGTTGCCGTCTTGGTCATACAGAAGGATGCCCTCGCGCATGCAGGTGGTGGAAATACCTGCAATTTCTTTAGGATCAATGGAGGTCTTTGCCAAAACCTCTTTGATGCAGTCCAGAGCAAGCTGCCAGTTAGTAACCCAATCAAAGTCCATGCTGCCAGGCCAACGAGGGTCCTCATGGTGCTCCCACTCGCGCTGAGCAACTCCAATCTGTTCACCGTCAACACTAAAGAGAACGGCGCGAATACTTCCTGTTCCCGCGTCTAGTGCAAGAAGATACTTGCTCATTAGATCCTCCTTGTTTACGAAAGAAGCAGCTCAGCAGCGGTGTCTGAATCCGTGATGAGCACGTTCAGATAGCCGCCGTTAAGCACTGCTTTAATTGCCATAACTTTATCTTTACCACCAGCAACGCCAACAACGTTCTTGAGCTGGCGAAGCTTGTCCAGATCAGTACTAATGACGCGATCTTCAATTTCTGTCTGAATAAGATTGCCGTCTTTATCCATAAAGTGATTCAAAACGTCGCCGACGGCTCCCTGCATCTTAAGAACGGTCAGCTCGCCCTCGTTAAGGATGCCGTTGCGCAAAACGGTAGCGCCCTCAACTGCAGCGCCGATGCCAACCACACTCATGTCTGCATATTCCGTCATAGTGGACACGTCTTGCAGGCTTTTCTCGTCAAGAAGCGCATCGCGCACTTGGCGAGAAGACACAACAAGTGGAGACGGTGTCAGGAACAGGTGCATGGAGTAGGCGGTGGTGCCAACGGATGGCAGGTAGTAGCTCACGCCGCCCGTAAGGCTTACAACGTTGAGCGACTCTTCGCGGTTTTTGGCGAGAAACCCCAGCATACGGCTGACGGTATCGCCGTAGCCAATGTTGAGGTAGCCGTCCTCGCGCAGGTGATCGGAGACGTAGTGAGCTGCGCCCTGAGCAATAGATTGGTTAATGGCAGAGCTGTCCAGGGGCGTTGGAACCACAAAAGCGTCCTTGAGGCCAAAGCGGTCAATAAGGAGCTGTTCTGCGGAAACGCGCTGGCTATCGTTTTTTCTGAAGCTGAACTGAACAATGCCCTGCGCGCGAGCCTCTTCAAGTAGACGGATAACTTTTGCACGAGAAACGCCCATGACCTCAGCAATCTGAGCCTGGGTGTTATCTTCCATGTAGTAATACCATGCAGCCTTGGTGGCTAGTGCATATGTCTGCTCGTCCATGCATCCTCCTGTTGATACTTTTGTTTAATGATAAAACATTTGTATCTAACATACTAGACTTCATTATAGTAATTATTCTCCCTATTAACAGGAAGATATACTACAAATACCATAATTACGTATAGAGGTATTGCGGACTATTGTTCATGATACAATCAAAAATACCATTCACGGCAGTAATAATACCGTTTGCCGTGACGGTGCTTTGAAGAATGCCTATTTATATATATCTTCAAAGTGTGAGATTTTGTACGGCCGTTTGTTATTTTTGGTAGGAGGTACTATGGGTGAAACTTTTGACATCGATATCGATGCCGCTGACCCAAAGTCGCCTGAAGGAAAAGATGTGTGCGAGCAGTGCGACACACTTCTTTCCGTCCGCGGAATCAAGAAGTCATTTGGTTCCAACGAGGTATTAAAAGGCATTAACTTAGATTTGGCGCCAGGAGAGGTCATCTCTCTTATTGGTGGCAACGGTTCCGGTAAATCTACCCTCATGAAGATCATCATGGGTATTTACTCTGCCGATGAGGGAGAAATTTCTATCGATCGTCAAAAGGTTGATATCTCTAACCCTAAGGCCGCACTTGCACACAGTATTTATATGGTTCCTCAGGAGCCAATGCTGTTCCCTAACATGACCGTTAGGGAGAACATCACCATTGGTTTTGAGGCTCCAAAAGCTGAGCTCAACAAGATGCTCGAAGACACCATGAAAGAGATTGGCTGGGAGCTTGACCTGGACCGCAAGGCAATGACACTTTCCATTGCTGAGCAGGGCATGGTTGAGATTCTCCGCGGTCTTATGCGTCACTCCGAGATTCTTATTCTGGACGAGCCAACCTCCGCACTCACCTTTGACGAGGTACAGAGCCTCTTTAAGGTAGTCCAGGAGCTCAAGCAGAAAAACATTGGCATCATTTACATCACGCACCGCCTGGCAGAGGTCTTTGAGATTTCTACCAGCATTGGCATTCTGCGCGACGGCGTTATGGCTATGCGCGGTAAGGTAGAGGACTTCACGCGAGAAGATCTTGTACGTGGACTTCTCCCGCCAGACGCAGCAGAGATTAAGAAAGAAATTGCCGAGAGCGCAAATATTGAATACGACGCAGAGCCTATTTTTGAACTTGCTGAGTTTACCGGCTATGGCTTTGCTGACGTAAACCTCAACATTTATCCAGGCGAGATTGTTGGTCTTGCGGGCATTGTTGGTGCTGGTAGATCAGAGATGGCTACCACCATTTATGGTATGGATAAGGTGTTGGGCGGCAAGGTATTTGTTGACGGCAAAGACATCACCGGCAAGTCCACCAAAGACGTTATTGCTGCAGGTCTGAGCTATGTTCCGGAGGATCGCTTCAACGACGGTCTGTTTAGAATCCGTGACGTTGCTGAGAACACTACCAGTGCTCTGCTTGCAAATTCTTCCCTGGGTAAGCTGCTGCTTAACCGTAAAGAAGAGGATAGGGTTTCTCAAAACTACGTTGATAACTTCCGCACCAAGGTTACTGGCCTTGATCAGGAGGTAGGCGGCCTCTCTGGTGGTAACCAGCAGAAGATTGTTATTGGCCGCGCATTCTCGGTTGCTCCAAAGGTTGTTATTTTGGACGAGCCAACCCGTGGTATTGATGCTGCTGCTCGTGGCGATGTGTACGCCGTTTTGCAGGAGCTCCGTAAGCAAGGCGTTTCTATTCTTCTGATTTCTTCTGACATGGAAGAGATTATTGAGCTTGCTGACCGTGCGTTCACCATGTACCAGGGACGCATTAATCACGAGTTCAAAAAAGAAGAAATTACGCAGGACAACCTCATGTCCGCTGCATTTGGATTGTAGGAGGTGACGTATGGATCTTGTAA
Organism: uncultured Atopobium sp.; assembly: GCA_963544885.1. Taxonomy (GTDB): domain Bacteria; phylum Actinomycetota; class Coriobacteriia; order Coriobacteriales; family Atopobiaceae; genus Lancefieldella. The sequence goes on from CAUUHE010000060.1 coordinate 4,352, forward strand.
AGCGCCTTCTCAAGGCTAGGGGACTGAGCAGCCTCGCATTCCTGATTGCTCTCTTTATTATTGTTGGTGCAATGAATCCTGCATTCTTGACGCCAGCAACAATTGCTGCCTGCTTTAACACGTCCGTTGTCTACACATTGGTCGCTGTTGG
>CAUUHE010000061.1:0-4409 GCA_963544885.1 uncultured Atopobium sp.
GGAGGAGCGGTCTACCGTCATCCTTCTCAGCTCTACGAAGCACTTCTCGAGGGCCTTGTGATGTTTGCTATTTTGTACGTCCTTTCTAGGAAGTACCCTCCTCGTCCACAAGGAACGTTCATTGGAACGTTTTTGATGCTCTATGGCATTTTTAGGTTTGTCGTGGAATTTGTTCGTGTTCCAGACGAGCAGCTTGGCTACCTTTTTGGCAGCTTTATTACCATGGGACAGTTGCTCAGTCTGCCTTTAGTTGTACTTGGAATTGTGGTGCTTGTGATGGCAAGAAGGCTCAACTCACCACAAGTTGGAAGGAATTAGAAGCATGTTTAAAAAGGCGCTCAATAGCCTTTTCTCCATACTTTTAGTGCTTGCGCTCTTACCAGCTCCTGCATTCGCAGAAGCAGCGGGGGAGTTGACCACTACTGTTGCAGCAACTACCTCAGCAGAGAATGCTCTTACCGCTAATGACAGCGCTTCTGGTACCGAAGCTGTTTCTGGTACCGTAGCCGCCACCTCTGGTGCAACCACAACCTCTGAAGAGACAGGCCCTGGCGTTGCAGCAACCACAAATGAGACTGACTATCCGCACAAAACGCTGGACCAGGCAGTAGAAACTCTGACTAATTCCTTCTATAAGCCAAAACCTCGCTATGGTGTAGATACTAACCTCAACACCATGGTTGCAGAAGAGCTGCGTCGCATTGGCGCTGGAGAGGTTAACGTTAGAGTGGCATCTGTTCAGATGTCTTCGACAGCCTCATATGCTCACGCAGGCATTTCTACTGATTTTGCGACTAATGGTTCTATTGAGTACTTCTGGATGGATGCGGCCGGTTTTACTAACCAGAGAAGCACTCTTATCCTTCGTCAGGCAAAAGTTACCTTTGAACTTTCCAAGGATGGAAAGACCGTTCAATATACCTGCAATGTTTTAATCCCTTGGGATGAGGCAAAATCTCAGGCACAGCTTGCTGACGTATCTCAAAACCTTGCACCATCATATGCTGCAGGACAAAATGAGTCTTCGGTAACTTCAGACTTTACCCTTCCACATAAGCTTGTTTCTGCTGATGGGAGCCAGCTCTCTTGGTCTAAGGTAACCTGGACCAGCTCAGATACATCTACTGTTCGTATTGATGGTTATGGTACTGAGCCTTATAAGGCAACAGTTACCCGCGGCATTCGTGACAAGCAGGTAACGCTGACTGCAAACGTTTCTTTGAGCAGCTCAGACGCTCCTCAGACAAGCTATCAGAAAACCTTCACCATAACGGTTCCAGGTGATTCTTCGGCTATTGCCGATGCTCAGAATAATCTGTTAAGACGCATTAACAGGCGTTTCTCGGCATCTAGCATTAAAGATGTGTATACCAATCACTCCATTAATGCCCAGGCAGTTACAGACGACCTGCAGATGCCTACGCCAAAGAACTTTGGCTTGGACGGAAAGCGCTATCAGTTTACGTACACTTCCTCCAATGCTGCTATTACGTTCAATGGCTATAAAGGAACGGTGTACCAGCCTCTGCCTTCTGCTTCCGCGCAGCAGGTAGACATCACTCTGACCGTTACCGACAAAGAGAATCCCGAGGTATCAGTCTCTAAGACTCTTACGGTTACGGTAAGCCCGCTTAATCAGGCTGACATTGATGCAGAGCTTGCTTTGATGAATGAGTCAAAGGCTCATTTCTGGGATGCACTTGCTACTCCTTCTGGTCAGCAGAATAAACAAGACAGTGTTTCTGAGTCTCTGGCTACACCAAACAAGTTCTATCGTGCTGCTGACGGCTCTTTGACCTGGTCTTATGATGTTAACAATACCGATAAGACCGCAAGTGGTATTGTGCCTTCAGAGTTCCCAACATACGACCCCATGGGCCCTGCTGATCAGGCGCGCACCTACAGCTCTTCTCAGCCAACAATCATTCAGAACGAGAATCTTGTTCTCGCACAGACTCCTGAGTACAACACGTCTGTTACGGTTTCGGCACTTCTTTCAAGTGCACGCTATTCTCGCTATGCAAGCTTGTATCCAGATAATGAGCAGTTCCAGGCCCTTACTAACCAGAAGGTCTCTGCCACCTTTACTGTGGCAGGCGAGAAGGGCGCTCGATCTGTAGAGGAAGACCCAGATCCAAGTCAGCTTGTTTCCGTCACTCTTTCTGTAGTAGGTCTTGATAAAGACGGTAAGCCTCAGCACTGGGCTCCTACGCAGACTATTGAGGTCCGTAAGGGTACCACTGCTGACAAGGTAACGTATGACTACCTGAAGAATAATGGCCTTACCTATGATGCAGCGGGCGGTTATTTGTCTTCTATTACGTCGCCTTCACAGGGACTTACTCTTGCAACAGCGCAGGTAGATGGCGCCTATAAATGGTGGCAGTTCTTTGTAAACGGTCAGCTTTCGGACAAGATGGCAAACAACGTTGTCTTGGACGAAAACACTACCATTACCTGGACATATGGTGGTCAGGATAGCTCCATTCCAACTCCTCAAAAAGAGCTGGTTATCAATCCATTTGCCGAGCACCCTAACTACGAGGCATCTTGGAGCGGTTTTGGTAGTGGAAACGGTTCCACTACTACGCAGAGCACCCCCATTAATTCTGCAGCTCTTCGTTGGAGTGTGACCGAAGGAACACAGAATACACCTGGATTTGTTTCTGATCAGGTCATTGTTCATGATACGGTCTATTACGTAAGCGGTTCTACTCTCAAAGCAGTTGACGCTGCAACAGGTAACCTTATTGCCCAGGCACAGATTGGCTCCAAGGTTTCGTACTTTGCACGTCCTCTGTACGTTAATGGCATGATTGTTGTTGCTACCGATGATGGATGTCTTACCGCATTCTCGGCAACAACTATGGAGTGCATCTGGAAGACAGAGCCGTTGGATACCACCAATGCGCTGCAATCTGTTTCTAGCCTGACGGTGAATAACGGCACCATCTTGGCTGAGTTTACTAAGATGAGCGGATTTGACGCAGCTGGTGGCTACATGGTTGCTGTTGACGCTACGACTGGTGCGCTTCGCTGGAAGCAGAACGCTCAGCCTGCAAATATTCCTGGAGCAACCTCTGGTCAGCCTTCAGGTTATTACTGGTCTGGCGCAGCGGCTTCTGGCTCGGACTTTATGATTGGCGACGAGTCCTCCTCTGTCAGGCTTATCAACGGTACAACCGGCGCCATTGAGGCCGAGCTTAACCTTGGTTCACCAATTCGCGCAGGTATTGTTCCTGTCTCTGTTGATCAAAACGGTAATGGAACCTATCTTGCCGTAACCAGAAATGACGGTACGCTGCACCTGATTAGAAGAAATGGTTCTTCTCTTGTTGAGGAGAAGCAGGTCAAATTTGCAGCTGAGTCTACCTCTACGCCAACAATCAGCGGCTCTAACGTCTTTGTTAACGGCGTTGATGCCGAGGGCTACGGAACAATCTCCGTCATTTCTCTGGACACCTTTACGGTGACCGACCAGGCTCGTGCTGGCAAGGGTAAGTCTCAGAGCACGCCTCTTGTTTCTGTTCAGCAAAACGGCACCTATGCATACTTCACCGTAAATGGTCTACCTGGCGGTGTGTGGGTCTACAAGCTGGGCTCTGGCCGAGCAGCTCAGATTTACACTCCTGATAAAGACCATCAGAACTACACCACGTCGTCGGTTATTGCAGACTTTGAGGGCAACCTTTACTACACCAACGACTCTGGCACGCTCTTCTCGCTTATTAATCAGAAACCTTCTGGCGAGAATACCCAGCCATCTGGAGACATTTTTAGCAGGACAGACACAACGTCTACGAATGTACCAGCTCAAGATCCTTCATCTCCAGCTGCGCATGAAACTTCCTCGACCACCTCTACGAGTGCAGGTGAGGAGGTTACAAAGGCTCCATCTGAGAACAAGACTGCAGATAACAACTCTGACGAGAAGCAGCTTCCACCTACTGAATACTCAAATAAGCAGGCTGCTGCCCCACAGCAGGTGTCCTCTGCGCCTACCATTCCTCTTCTGAGTGTCTTTGGTTTCTTTGCTTCTGGCGCAGTTCTTGCAGTGTTTGTAGCGTTGCTTAAGAAAGAAACTGCTGCAATTCACCACGTTTCCAATGGCCGAGGCCAGGTGAGATAGTGGTTAAGCTCACAAGAGAATCCAAACGGATCCTCTATTTAGCAGCATCAATAGTGTCTCTTTTGTTCATGCTTTTCTTTGCATGGACATTGATTCAGTATTTTTTTGCGCCTGCTTCAAGCACTTCTGCTCAAGAAGCTCCTACCGCACAAGGTCAGACGGTAGCAGGTGTTTCTGGCACGCAAACAGACTCTCAGACGGCACAGACGCAAGGGAGCTCTAGCTCAGACGCTCAATCAAATGCTGATGCGTCTAAAACGCAGGATTCTTCTAATCAGAA
>CAUUHE010000062.1:0-4387 GCA_963544885.1 uncultured Atopobium sp.
TGGCTGCCAAGCGAGAAGTGCTTTCGTTGCTGGGATAGTTATCCTTTACGAGCGCGATTGAACTGCCTCCCATTTCTTGGACATAAGAAATGGGAGGCAGTTCATTGTGCGAGTAATTATGATTCTGCAGCGTGTTAGCGTTGGCTTTGAGGCCTGGCGTACAAAATAGCGCAGCTTTGGTAGGTCTCGCTGAAGAATCGACATGTTCCTAATCAAGATAGCCAGGCAGCTAGGCGGTCGCACTACCTGATATGCATCTCTATGCATAAACTTCATCTAATATGCTTAAACATGAATAGACTTATATAAGGAATTTAACTATCGATAAATTCTGTATCTACGGAACACACTTAAGTCAGATATTCTGCTCAATTGCGGGCATTTTACACACCTAAGTCAGATAATCTGCATGATTGGGGTATTTTCTGCGTCATGTATACGTCTTTTTAACAGATTATCCGACTTAGGTGTGTTTTGAACTGCCTCCCATTTCTCGTGTCCAAGAAATGGGAGGCAGTTCACTGCGGGCTGGATGGGTTTCTCGCCTTTGATTTGATACAGAAAAAGACATGAGAGTTTGCCTCTCACGTCTTTCTTGTTAGCTCGATTTGCGTACGCACAATTTTGTTTGTGCAGGTAATTATGCAGCCTGCTTACTCGCTGAACTCCAGGAATGCGCGATATCCACGATATGCCTCAAAGATGTCGGCCTTGTTTGCAATCTCCCAAGGTGCGTGCATGGAGAGAACAGGGACGCCGCAGTCGATGACGTGCATGCCGTATTTTGCCAGCATGTATGCGATAGTTCCGCCGCCACCAGCGTCAACGCGGCCAAGCTCAGCGGTCTGGAACTGGACGCCAGCGTTGTCCATAATGCGACGAATCAGTGCAACGTACTCGGCATCGGCATCGTTAGAGCCAACCTTGCCGCCGCTACCAGTGAACTTGTTAAAAGCAAGACCGTGACCCATGATGGCGGAGTTCTTGATTTCAAAGCTACCAGCAAAGCTTGGGTCATAACCAGCAGAAACGTCGCTAGAGAGCATGTAGGAGTTAGCCATGCAGCGGCGCAGAAAAAGTGGAGACTCAAAACCGGCAAGCGCCAGAACCTCTGCCATGATGTTCTCAAAGAAGAGGGAGTTCATGCCAGTAGCGCCAACGGAGCCAATCTCTTCCTTGTCGGTCAGGATGGTGACGGAAGTACGTGCAGGAGTGTCGCACTCAAGCTGCGCAATCAGGGAAGGGTAGGAGCAGCTGCGGTCGTCGTGACCATAGCCCAAGATCATGGAGCGGTCAAAGCCCATGTCACGGGCAGGACCTGCAGGAACAATCTCAAGCTCGGCAGAGAGAAGATCTGCTTCCTCAATGCCGTAGAGGTCCTTCAGGATGTTGATGACGTTAGCCTTAACAGCTTCTTTTGGCTCATTGCCCTCTTCATCAGCGGGTTTCTCGCCATTCTGGCCCCAAACAAGTGGACGGTTGCCAACAATAAGGTCCAGCATTTCGCCCTCGATGACCTTGGAAGCAGTCTTACCAAGCTGCTCAGCGCTCAAGTGGATGAGAAGGTCGGAGATGCAGAAAACAGGGTCAGTTGGATCCTCGCCAACGCATACGTTTACGACGCTACCGTCTTTAAGTGCAAGAACGCCATGAATTGCCAGAGGAATGGTGACCCACTGGTACTTTTTGACGCCGCCGTAGTAGTGGGTGTCAAGGGTAGCAAGCTCATTGCGCTCCTCAAGAGGGTTCTGCTTGACGTCCAGGCGAGGGGAGTCGATGTGAGCACCAAGAATGTTTAGGCCCTTTTCCAGAGATTTGGTACCAATTTGGACAAAGATGACGGACTTGCCGCGAATGTCTGCATAGACTTTGTCGCCAGCCTTGAGAGTTTTACCTGCAGCGATGGCGTCAGAAAGCTTAACGTAACCTGCTGCCTCGGCAAGCTTGATAGCGCTTGCGGTGCACTCGCGCTCAGTCTTGTTTTCGGAGATAAACTTTCTGTAGCCCTCGGTAAACGACTGGAGTTTGTCCAGGTCCTCCGAGGTGTACTTTTTCCATGCGTTTGTGGTTTCCATACTTATCCTTTCTGTAGCAAGCTCTGTGTGAGCTGCTGCTTGTTGTTGCTGTAAGGTGTGCCGCCCGTGATGAGACCGCGACTTAGTTGCCTCCGTTGGAGCTGTTTGAGCCAGAACCACTGGATCCGCTGCCAGAACTATTACCGGAACCGGAGTTCTGATTGGAACCAGAATTGCTGTTTGAGCTGCCCGTTCCGGAGTTGTTGCTGGAAGAATTACTCTCAGACGAGTTGCTTGAGCTGCTAGAGTCGCTGGTCTTTTCCGAACTAGACGAGCTGTCGGAGCTGGTGGTCTCTGATTTCTTGGAGTCAGTGCTCTCCGAAGAGGAATCCTTGGAATCAGTGGACTTGCTTGACTCGTCGGTCTTCTCGCTAGAAGAGCTGGAATCGTTTTTCTTATCCGTCGAATTGCTGGTATTCGTAGTTTTTTCCGTTACAACTGGGGTTGTGCTGACCTTTGGTCCCAAGCCAGATCCGTCGGTGATATAGCTGAGGAACATTGCATAAAGAATGACGGCAGAAATGGTAAAGATAATTGAAATAATAGTCACGATAGTCAGCGCTCTTACGCGCTTGCGAGACAGTGTTGGCGTGCGATTTACCTGCGAAGACTGCCCTGTACCAGAGTCAGCGCTGGGATAATAATCGCGAGAAGGTGCATATTGTGCTCGAGGCATATATTGTGTGCCTTCAAGTGTTGTTTGGCTGTTGTTTGGATATGCCTGCTGGTTATATTCATCGTTGTCGCCAGCGCGGAATTTATGCGTGGAGCGCCTGATAACGTTCTGGTAAATCTGCGAAGCAAGCGCCGAGGCAGCGGCACCAACGGCCACGCCGATAATCGAGCCTGCAATACCAATCTGATTTGACAGTACAAACGCAGTCACTGCGGCAAGCGATGTTGCCAAAATTTGGGTAATTGAGACGTCCTTAAGAAGGCTGGGCTTCTCGTTTGTTGCCTCATCTGTAGGCTGAGCAGGCGAAGCTAATCGAGTTTTGTCTGCATCAAAGTGCTTATAGCTCACAAGATGCTCCTTTCTTCGAACTGATAGCCTACCTCATTTTTGTGAAGAAGTAATGTTTCGTCGCTAAATCGCAACATCAGCTGCCGAGAAGCCCTGTCTAGTTGTCGCCGATGCGACGGTTCCGTAATGTTTCTGCAGCGCGGGTTTCTCGCTCGAGAACGCATCGGGTTTCTCGCCCGAGAACGCGCCGGATTTCCCGCGATGTTTGTTAAAAACGACCGCATCAAAGGTGATGAAACAAGGTATCATTTATATGTATCAGTTTTCCGTCAAACGGAGGTTTAGCATGCTTGTAAGCGCAAAAGCCATGCTCCAGAGTGCCGAGAAGGGCCACTATGGCATCGGCGCATTCAACGAGAACAACCTTGAGTGGACCGCAGCAATCCTTGATGCAGCAGAAGAGCTTCAGTCTCCTGTCATCATTCAGTGCACCAGCGGCGCAGCAAAGTGGCAGGTAAGCTACCGCGTTGTTGCAGACATGGTTCGTCGTCTTGTTGAGGACAAGAACATCACTGTTCCAGTTGCTCTTCACCTTGACCACGGTTCATATGAGGATGCATTCAAGTGCATCGAGGCTGGATTTACTTCCATCATGTACGATGGTTCTCACGAGCCAGATTTTGAGACCAACCTTAAGCGCACCGAAGAGGTCGTAAAGGCAGCTCACGCAAAGGGTATTTCTGTTGAGGCTGAGGTCGGCGGCATCGGCGGCACCGAGGACGGCGTTACCGCTAAGGGCGAGCTTGCTGATCCTGAGCAGTGCGCAAAGATTGCTGACCTGGGTGTTGACTTCCTTGCATGCGGCATCGGCAACATTCACGGTATCTACCCAGCTAACTGGGAGGGCCTCTCCTTCGATCAGCTCAAGGCTATCAAGGAGCGCGTTGGCGATCTTCCACTTGTTCTCCACGGTGGTACCGGTATTCCTGTAGAGCAGGTTCAGAAGGCTATCTCTATGGGCATTTCCAAGATTAACGTCAACACTGATCTTCAGCTTGTCTTTGCTGAGGCAACCAAGAAGTACGTTGAGGCTGGCCTTGTCGACGACGGCAAGGGCTACGATCCTCGTAAGCTTCTGAAGCCTGGTCGTGAGGCAATCATTGAGCGCACCAAGGAGCTCATCCGCGAGTTTGGTTCCGACGGTAAGGCTTGGAACTAACCTGCGGCATATGCTGGGCGTGCATCGAAGCGACGCACGCTCGCAGCTAGTTAAAGCGACGGACCTGGATTTTCTCCAGGTCCGTTTTTTGTTGGGCCGGCATGTGCGAATGACGTGCACCCAGCACGT
>CAUUHE010000063.1:0-4274 GCA_963544885.1 uncultured Atopobium sp.
TTCTCTAGGGTAGAACCCTGAGATTGCTTTGAAGCTTTATTTAGCGAGAAAAGATCTGAGACGCCCAAGGTATCTCCTTTATCTGATGTAACTTGTTTATTTAGGTGCTAGTTTAGCGCATATAGGTAATAAATTTATTACCCGTCACACTTTGAAACTATACTGCAATTTATAAATAGTATAGAACAAGTGTTTCAGTTTTGGGAAGTGGGGTATACTACATTCACAAGAAAAGGAGAATCTCATGGACGCATCTTATGCTGAAGATCAACATAAAGAATATATAGGTGCTGAACTGCGCCGATTTGGTCGTGAAGCAGGAGAAGAGAAGCTTCAGGTGGTATCTCCTTTTGAGCCTGCAGGTGATCAGCCACAGGCAATAGAAAAGCTTGCCCAAGGAATTGAAGACGGGCTTAGGTATCAGACGCTCTTAGGTGTTACGGGCTCGGGCAAGACCTTCTCTATGGCTAAAACTATCGAGAAGCTCAACCGCCCCACGCTTATTATGGAGCCCAATAAAACACTGGCTGCCCAGGTTGCCTCAGAGATGAAGGAGCTCTTTCCTAACAACGCTGTTGTGTACTTTGTCTCGTACTATGACTACTACCAGCCAGAAGCATATGTTCCGCAATCAGATACGTACATAGAAAAAGATGCTTCCATTAATGAAGAAGTAGAGAAGCTCCGTCACCAGGCAACTTCGTCACTTTTGTCTAGGCGTGATGTCATTGTTGTGGCATCTGTATCGTGTATTTACGGTATTGGTAGCCCTCAAGACTATGCAGGTCTTGCTCCTAATGTAGATAAATCTGTTCCTCTTGAGCGTGATGATTTTATTAAAGATCTTATTGATGTTCAGTACGATAGAAATGATTACGATCTGCAGCGCGGTATGTTTAGGGTGCGTGGAGATGTTGTTGATGTATTCCCTCCGTATGCAGAAAACCCGCTGCGTATTGAGTTCTTTGGGGATGAAGTAGAAAGCATTTCAGAGGTTAGTAACGTTACGGGAGAAGTGCTTAGAGAGTTTGATGCTATTCCCATTTGGCCTGCATCTCACTATGTTACTGAGCGTCCAAAGATTACCCACGCCCTTACAACCATTTCTGAAGAGATGGAAGCTCGTGTTAAAGAGCTTAAAGAAAACGATAAATTACTTGAAGCTCAGCGTCTTGCTCAGAGAACAAACTATGACTTAGAGATGCTTGAGACTATGGGTTATTGCAATGGTATTGAGAACTACTCGCGCCATTTGGATGGTCGTGCTCCAGGCGAGCCTCCCTATACGCTCATTGATTATTTCCCTAAAGATATGATTTGCATTATCGATGAGTCTCACGTTACGGTTCCTCAAATTAGAGGTATGTATGAGGGTGATAGATCTCGTAAAGTTACGCTGGTAGATCACGGATTTAGACTTCCTTCCGCGCTTGATAACAGACCACTCAGATTTGACGAGTTTGAGGGACGTATCCCGCAGTTCATTTATGTTTCCGCAACTCCTGGAGACTATGAAGAGACGGTTGCTCAGCAACAGGTTGAGCAGATTATTCGTCCAACGGGCCTCCTTGATCCAAAGATTGATGTGAGACCAGTAAGAGGTCAGATTGATGATCTTATTTCAGAGGTCAAAGAGCGAGTGGCAAAAAAAGAACGTGTTCTTGTTACCACGCTTACTAAACGAATGGCAGAAGATCTTACAGATCACCTGTTAGACGAGGGTATCAAAGTTAACTACATGCACTCAGATACGGCTACGCTTGACCGTGTAGAAATCATTAGAGATTTACGTCAGGGAAAAATTGACGTGCTTGTTGGAATCAATCTTTTGCGAGAAGGACTTGATATTCCAGAGGTTTCTCTTGTAGCTATTCTTGATGCAGATAAAGAGGGCTTCTTAAGAAACAGAAGGTCTCTTATTCAGACTATGGGTAGAGCAGCAAGAAACGCTTCTGGCCAGGTCATTATGTACGCCGATAAAATCACTGATTCTATGCGTATTGCCATTGATGAAACAAGAAGGCGTCGAGAAATTCAGGAAGCGTTTAACAAAGAGCACGGTATTGTGCCTAAAACCGTTAAGAAATCTATTACAGATATTGCAGGTTTTATTGCCGAGGCATCAGAGAACATTGATAAACGCAAGCGCAAAAATGGAGAGTTCTACACCGCCTCAGATGATGAAGACTCTTTAGAAGAGCAGCAAGAATCAATTCTTGAAATGCCTGCAGAGTTGCTTGCTGAAGAGCTACAAAATCTTCCTCGTACAGAGGTCGAAGCAATGCTTTCTGGTATGGAAGCAGAGATGGCAGAAGCATCTGCATCTATGGATTATGAGCATGCAGCAGAACTCAGAGATCAGATTGTTGCCATTAGAAGCCAGCTTGAAGGTACTACCTCAGATGATGTTATCAAGAGGCTTAAAACTGGTGCGAGAAAAGGCAGCGCTCACGCAACTCGCAGACGTTATAGAGGCAAGCACTAAGCGTTGTTGTAGTGCTCTACTACCAGCTCAGCCATTCTAATGCCATCAGCTGCGGCGCTCATAATGCCGCCCGCATAGCCAGCGCCTTCACCTACAGGCCATATTCCTGGTGTGTTAATGCTCTGTCCTGTTTCATCGCGGGTAATTCTTACGGGAGAGCTTGACCGTGTTTCAACACCCGTAAGCACAGCGTCGGGATGCGCAAAGCCATGAAGCTTTTTATCCATGACCGGAAGGGCTTCTCGCAAGGTTTGTAAGACGTAGGGTGGAAGACAGTCTTCAAGCGAGGTCCAGGTAACACCACGTGGATACGTTGGTTTTACCGAACGAGGTCCAGTAGAAGCTTTCTTGTTTAGGAAGTCGCCTACAAGCTGAGCAGGGGCAACATAAGCTCCACCGCCCGCTTTAAAGGCCGCTTGCTCGCAGCAGCGTTGCAGCTCAATTCCAGCAAGTACGTCATCTCCTGGAAGATCGTCTGGATAGACGTTAGCCAAGAGACCAGAGTTGGCGTTTTGCCCTGCACGGTCAGACAGGCTCATGCCATTTGTGACTACGCCGCCCTTCTCGCTAGCTGCAGAAACAACATAGCCACCAGGACACATACAGAACGAGAAGGCGCTTCTACCAGAGGGAAGATGAACAGAAAGCTTGTAGGGTGCCGCTCCTAGTACAGGATTGGTTGCTTCGGGACCGTACAGCGATTTATTGATTTGGGACTGAAGATGCTCAATTCGCACGCCCATAGCAAAGGTTTTTCTCTCCATAGAGATGCCTTTGTCTTTGAGCATGACATACGTATCTCTACTTGAGTGTCCAGTTGCAAGAATCACCGTGCGAGTCTGTATGGTTTCAGTTTGAATTGAACCGTCTGGAGTGGTTTTTTCAACCTGAATTGCAGAAAGAGAGCCGTCTGAGGCTCGCTCTAGGGAGGTGAGTTTTGTCCTAAATGCAACGGTTCCGCCAGCGTCTTGGATCAATTTGACAATATTGGTTACAACGGTGGGAAGAACATCACTTCCTACGTGGGGTTTTGCGTCCCACAAAATATTTTTCTGTGCGCCCGCCTTAACAAAAGTCTCAAGAATAAAGCGATGAGAAGCGCTCTTGGTACCCGTGTTGAGTTTTCCATCAGAAAACGTACCGGCGCCTCCAAGGCCAAACTGGATGTTGCTCTCAAGATCTAGCTGACCAGTTTGGTTGTGATGCTCCACTGCAGCAGTTCTTCTCGTTGCGTCATCTCCACGTTCGATGAGTAGGGGATTAAGGCCAGCTTTGGCAAGCGTCAGCGCACAGAACAAGCCTGCACATCCTGCTCCTACAACAACGGGACGATTCTCTGAGGGAGCAGGTTGCTTCGCTTTGGGAAGCGTAAAAGCATTTGCCTCAGCATGCTTGATATGCTTTGCCGCAGGTTTGCCTTGAATTTTGTTAAGGAGTTTTTGTTCCGCTGCAGATCCACCTTTAAGGATTACGTGGTAGGTAAGGATTAGAACAATATCGTTTCTTTTACGTGCATCAATTGAGCGTTTATGCAGCTCATATGAGGCAACCTCATCCGCAGAGACTCGGAGAGTGCGAAGGAGCGCGTCAAACCCCACCTTTGATTCTTTAGCAGGATGCTTACGAAGAGGAGCAACATGAACTTTAATGTTTGATACTTCCAGCATGTTAGTTGTCCTCTTTCAAAGATTTGCAATTCTGACCAGCGCTTTTTGCGGCAGCCAGACCGGCGATCATACCGCTCTTCCACGCCCACGAGAGGTTAAAGCCTCCACATTGAGCATCAATG
>CAUUHE010000064.1:0-4142 GCA_963544885.1 uncultured Atopobium sp.
CGCAGGCAGACACTTCTTTCTTTGACAAAAGAAGGTCAAAAACAAGCAAAAGAAGCTCAAGAGGCTATTGAGTCATTTGAAGCGCGCGCATTGTCTATTCTTTCTGATGAAGAAAAAGTTACATTCTGCGCATATCTAGATCGTTTAGTTGAACATTGGGACACAATTAACAGAGACGAGAAGGGAGAAACAGCATGTCAGAAGAAGTAACTTCAACTGAAGAACTTGAAAGCATGGTTGAAACATCTGAAGCAGATACTACCTTGGCTCCCTCTACCCTGACAGGTATTGTAGATGTCAGTAATCTTTCCATTAAAGAGATTGCTTTAGTGCTTTCAAAGAGTATCGGTGAGTTCAAAAGAGACACTATCCTCACTCCTCTCTTTGTGTTAATTGAGACCATCTTAGAAATCCTCATTCCTTTTAGAACAGCCAATCTTGTTGATACGCTTCGTACGGGGGCAGAACTAAACGCTGTCATTCAGTCTGGAGCTGTTCTTGCTGTTATGGCAATGCTATCGCTGCTGTTTGGAACACTATCCGGTATTTCTGTTGCCAAAGCATCCACGGGCTTTGCACGCAATCTTCGTCGTGATATGTTCCGTAATATCCAAAATTTCTCGTTTACCACTATTGATGCATTCTCTTCGTCATCGTTAGTAACACGCCTTACTACGGATATTTCTAACGTACAAATGGCATTTATGATGCTCATCCGCATGGCCGTTCGTGCTCCATTTATGTTTATTGCAGCGTTTATTGCTGGCTTTATCATGGGCGGCTGGCTTGCCATTATTTTTGTTGCCGTCATGCCTCTTCTAGGAATTGGCCTCTACTTCATTATTTCTAGAGTTATTCCTATTTTTAAAAAGGTATTTAAGAGATACGACGCACTCAATGAATCCGCTGAAGAAAACTTGGCTGGTATCCGCGTTGTTAAGTCATTTGTAAATGAAAACTTTGAGCGTCAGAAATTTGATAAAGCTTCAGAAGAGCTGCGCGAAGATTTTACAGCAGCCGAGAGGCTCATGGCTCTGAACTCTCCATTTATGAACTTCACTATTTACGTGCTGTTTGTCTTCATTCTGTACTTTGGCTCGTACCTGATTGTCTCTTCTCAAGGAACTGCATTTGGCGTTGGACAGCTTTCTTCGCTTATTACGTATGGCTTTATGATGCTTATGTCACTCATGATGCTTTCCTTTGTCTTTGCCATGATCATCATTGCAGAAGAAGGTGCTCGCCGCATCTGTGAGGTACTTCTTGCAACTTCCACTATTAACAACCCAGAAAATCCTCTGACCGAGGTTACAGACGGATCCATTGATTTTGAGAACGTTGGATTCTCCTATTCCGGTCCAGAGGGTCGAGAAGCCCTGTCTGGTGTAGATCTTCACATCAACTCTGGTGAGGTCATCGGTATCATCGGTGGTACCGGTTCTGCAAAGTCCACGCTGGTGCAGCTTATTCCTCGCTTATACGATGTAACCGCTGGTAGCGTTTCTGTTGGCGGACACAATGTCAAAGACTATGACATTGACACTCTTCGTGGTGCTGTTGCCATGGTTCTTCAGAAAAACGTTCTCTTTAGCGGTACCATCAAAGAGAATCTCCTGTGGGGTAACCCTGACGCTACCGATGAAGAGATTCTTGAGGCAGCTCGTCTTGCTCAGGCTGATAGCTTTGTTCAAACCTTCCCTGATAAATATGAGACTCATATCGAGCAGGGCGGCAATAACGTTTCTGGTGGTCAGAAGCAAAGACTCTGTATTGCGCGCGCACTGCTTAGGCGTCCAAAAGTACTTATTCTTGATGACTCTACCAGTGCTGTTGATACAAAGACAGATTCTTTAATTCGCTCTGGTCTTAAAGATTTCTTGCCTGATACCACCAAGATCATCATTGCTCAGCGTACTTCCAGTATCGAAGAATCTGACAAGATTATTGTTCTGGATAACGGTCGCGTTAACGCAATTGGTACGCACGAAGAACTCCTGAAAGATAACCCAATCTATCGCGAAGTGTACTTCTCACAGAACAAGCAAAGTGTTGATGAAAATCAGTCTCAGGAAGGTGAGGTGACTTCTCATGAGTAGGGCAACAGAAACAAACAACACAAGACCAAAGCTTCCCGTGGGAAAAATTCTTACTCGAACCATTAAAATGCTCTGGGAGTTCTATCCTGTCCTTCTCCCTATAGCACTCCTTGGTGCTGTTATCCAAGCAATTATGCAGTCACTCCCAAGTGTCTTCTTGGAGCGAATCCTCTCTATCATCTCTAACTTTATTGATAGTGGTGACTGGAATTCTGCTGAAGGCCTAGTCTTCCAGAACGTGGCTCTTCTCGCCACCTTCTACGTCATTGGACTTCTTGCAAATATCATCTCTACCCAGGGTATGGCCATTGTCACCCAGGGAGCTCTGCAAAAATGGCGTTCAAAGATGTTCTCGCACATGCAGGACTTGCCTATTAGGTACTTTGATACGCATCTCAATGGCGACATCATGAGCTATTACACCAATGATATTGACGCAATGCGCCAGATGATTGGTACCAGTCTTCCAAACCTCCTCTTTACCTCTGTGGTTATCATCGCAGTAGTATTCATCATGTTTTACTACAGCGCACTTATGGCCATGGTTGTTCTGTTTGGATTCTCTTTGATGGGCCTTGCTACTAAAAACCTTGGTGGTAAGTCCGCAAAGAACTTTGTTAAGACTCAGAAAACCACCGCAGATGTTGAGGGTCACATTCAGGAAATGATGAATGGCGAGAAGGTCGTTAAGGTCTTTAGTCATGAGGCAGAAACTATTGAATCATTTGACAAAATCAACGATGAGCTGATGGTTGTTGCAAGAAATGCAAACCTTTATGCCAACACGCTTATGCCCATCCTCAACAATCTGGGCAACATTATGTACGTTGTAGTTGCTGTAGTTTCTGGTGTGTTTATTACTCTGAACATTCAAAACGTTTCTTTGTCTGGACTGCCTTTCACCATTGCTGTAGCTGTCCCCTTCCTCAACATGACACGTCAATTCTCCGCCCAGATCAACCAGATTTCTAGTCAGATTAACTCTGTTGTTATGGGTATCGCTGGTGCTAATCGAGTTTTTGAGCTACTTGATGAACCAGCAGAGACTGAAGAAGGTTACGTTACTTTAGTCAACGCAGAAACCATTGACGGTAAAGTTCAGGAAGCTGAGTACCGCACCGGTTACTGGGCTTGGAAGTATCCACACAGTGACGGCACGGTTACTTACACCCCTGTTAAGGGAGACGTTCGTCTCTTTGATGTTGACTTTGGCTACGAGCCTGGCCACACCGTGTTGCATGATATTTCTCTGTACGCAAAGCCTGGTCAGAAGGTTGCTTTTGTTGGTGCAACAGGTGCTGGTAAAACAACCATTACTAACCTGCTCAACCGCTTCTATGACATTGAAGACGGCAAAATTCGCTACGACGGCATCAACATTAACAAGATTAGAAAGAGCGCTCTTCGTCGTGCTCTCGGTATTGTTCTGCAAGACGTCAACCTCTTTACAGGTACCGTCTTAGATAACATCCGCTACGGCCGTCTTGATGCTACTGATGAGGACTGCGTGAAGGCCGCAAAACTTGCTGGTGCCGATGACTTTATCAGACGTCTTCCAGAGGGTTACCACACTATGCTTAAGGACAACGGCAGCGCCCTCTCCCAAGGACAGCGCCAGCTCATCTCCATTGCCCGCGCTGCGGTTGCAGATCCACCCGTCATGATTCTGGACGAGGCTACCTCCAGCATTGACACACGTACCGAAGCAATTGTCCAGCGTGGTATGGACGCTCTGATGTACGACCGCACCACCTTTGTTATTGCTCACCGTCTTTCTACGGTTAGAAACGCAGATGTTATTGTCGTACTTGACCACGGTCGCATTATTGAGCGCGGTACGCACGACGAACTTCTCGCCAAGCGAGGAACGTACTACCAGCTCTACACAGGAGCTTTTGAGCTTGAGTAACGTCTGACACGTAAAATGCAAAACGCCTTGTCATCGGACTGCCTCCCATTTCTTGGACATAAGAAAGGGGAGGCAGTTCATGTGCGGGTGATTATGATTCTGCAGCGTGTTAGCGTCGGCTTTTAGGCCTGGCGCAC
>CAUUHE010000065.1:0-3858 GCA_963544885.1 uncultured Atopobium sp.
ACCTAAGTCAGATATTCTGCTCAATTGCGGGCATATTACACTTCTAAGTCAGATATTCTGCATGTTTTAGATATTTTCTGCGTCATGTATACGTCTTTTTGACAGATTATCTGACTTAGGTGTGTTTTGCACTGCCTCCTATTTCTTATGTCCAAGAAATGGGAGGCAGTTCAGTGTCGAGCGCTGTGCAATCGCTTAAGGTTTTAACCTCGCTTTGGCTATGCAGTCCGTTTAGTTTTCAGCCTTCTTGATCTTCTCGCCAAGCTTTTTATCAATGACGACGTAGAGGTAGCCCAGGACAACAAAGACAACAATCAAAATCACAATGGTCAAAGCAACTGTTGGGACTCCTAGCTTATCAAAGTCCATAAATCCATAAGGCCAGCGAGACTTCTCTTTAATCTGCACGCCAAAGCCCAGGACCAAAACAATAATGTATGCAAAATATGTGAGTGGATACAAAGGCCAGATCAGAGGCTCTTTGAAGCCCATAGTTGGCTTCTCGTCAAAGAGCAGCCAGTCCAAAACGGCGCAGATAGGAATCACATCATGCAGAATAAAATTGTTGAACTTAAAGACGCCGTTAACAAAGACCTCACCATGGTCAAGCAGGAAGTAAGCTACCAGGCCAGTTACGGTAATTCCCAGCATAAGCGTGTGTTTAACCGTTGGCATCCATGGCTTCTGAGCGGTCTCGGGATGCTTGTAAGCCTGGTACAGCGCGCCCCAGAAATAGGCAACAAGCAGCAGGTTAGAGATGTTGGTGAAGTAATACAAGAAAGAAACGCGGAAGTTCATTCGGAAGACGCCCGCAGAATCACACAGTACAAAGGTGCCAATCACAGCAATAAATAGCTTAAAAATAAATGACGCTTTCTTAGATTTAATCAACGCAGTACCTCCTTCTGTAAAGCGAGAGGTCACTGTAACCCTAGCGTGCCGCGACAAAAATACGTAATTCTCAGAGTTAACAGTTATGTTTCAAATGAAAAAGATTCAAAAAAATGCGGTCTTCTCGTTTTTGTGGCGAGAAGACCGTGGAGTTGCAAGAAAACCGTGGTGTTGCAAGCTTTATCAGTGCGAACCTAAGATATGCGCAGAGCAAACCTTTGTCGTCTACCAGCGCCTAATTACTGCAGCGCATGCTTGATGACAAGAATTGGGTGGTGCAGTAAAAGTCGAGGACCTGTGGATTTCATGACCTCTTTGACTCGAGCTCGCATCTCTTTGCTATAGCAATGCGATTGGCATTTTGAACAAAACGTCTTTGTCTCAATATGAGGACAGTGATCTACACGCGTATGTGCGTATTTCTCTAGCTCAGCGCACTCTTCGCACAGAGGCTCATGAGCTTTGGTGTGGTGGTGCTTCTCG
Source organism: uncultured Atopobium sp. (assembly GCA_963544885.1). Classification (GTDB taxonomy): domain Bacteria; phylum Actinomycetota; class Coriobacteriia; order Coriobacteriales; family Atopobiaceae; genus Lancefieldella. The sequence continues at coordinate 1,375 of CAUUHE010000065.1, forward strand.
CAATAGAAGCGAATCATGAGCGAGAAGAGATCCTTTTCTTTTTGGCGCTTCCGTTCAATTTCTTCAGGCGTCATTAGCTCACACGTCCCCCATCAACGGTGTAAACAACATCTGCAATTCCCATGGTAGAAGCCCTGTGAGAGACAAGAACCACGGATTTATGCTCGGTCTCTTTATCAAGTGAGCGTAAGATAATTGCCTCGTTCAAGCTGTCCAGGTTACTGGTTGGCTCATCGAGCAGCATAAATGGAGCGTCATGCAGAAATGCGCGAGCAAGGCCAATACGCTGGCGTTCTCCACCAGAAAGCGAGTCACCAAGCTCTGCAACAGGTGTGTCGTAACCCTGAGGCAGCGTGGAGATATACTCGTGAATTGAAGCCTTCTTGCATGCTTCAATAATCTCTTCATCTGTTGCATCAAGCTTTGCAATGCGCAAGTTGTTCTTGATGGAATCATGGTATAGATGCGTATCCTGCGTCATGTAGCTCTCAAGGTCTCGCAGGTTAGATGTATTAATCTGCTCCAAAGGAGTTCCAGAAATCTCAATAGCACCAGGCGTTGCTGGCCAGAAACGCATCAAAAGTTTAAGCAGCGTAGACTTGCCAGAGCCGCTCTTTCCTACAATTCCCACAATTTTATCGGTAGGAATATCCACGGAGATGTTGTCCAAAATCTGTTCGTCATCGTACGCAAATGAAAGCTCAGAAACACGAACACCCTCATAGGAGATATCTTTTTGGTCCACTACGTCTTCAACCAGGGGTTTCTCGTCCAGAATATCTAGAACGCGATTGCCTGCAGCAAAAGTACTGGTCAGCGTTGTACCAAGTGCTGCCAAAGCCACCACAGGACCAAACGAGCTCATCAATGCAATAGTGACAATAAAGGCTTCGTTCATAAGAATCTGCTGGTTATAAGCCAGATAGAACGAGCTAAAGAACATAACAAGACCGGAGAGCAAAATAACCGTTGACGTGACAGCATCATTGACACCAAATGCCTTCTTAACTGCCTGTTGTCTGTCACTTAACTGGTCAGCTAGTTGACTAGTTTCCTCAATCATCTGCTCGCCGGTGTTATATTGCAGAATCTCGTCAAGTCCACGCAGGTTATCAAGGGTAACCGTTGAAAGCTTACCAGCAAGATCTCTTGCCTCAGCAGAGTCCTGCTCGGAACGTTTAGACATAGCAAGTGGAATTACCACGCCAACTATCAGGTAAGAGACAAATGCAATGGCGCCTAAAATCCAGTTGGTAGTACTTGCAATAAACCACACCATAACAATGCAGAACACAACCGCAATACAAATAGGCGAGATAGTATGCGCGTAGAAAACCTCAAGCAGCTCAATGTCAGAGGTAATAACGCTCATCAGGTTGCCTTTATTCTTGACCTCAAGCTTTGCTGGAGCAAGCTTTCTAAGCGCCGTAAATACGCGGTCTCTAATAAGTGCAAGCAGCTTAAACGCAATAAAGTGATTGCATTCCTGTTCGGCGTAGCGTAGCAAGCCGCGGACCAGGGCAAAAACAAGCATGCCTCCAAAGAGCAACACCATAGGAGAAGACGAAGCAAAGCCCATCGCACTGAGCAGTGCATATGCACCAAAAATGCTAATGAACGTAGCAGCAAGATTGCCTAACACACCCATCAAAATTGCAAGTATCATAAAGCCAGCCAGAGGGCGCACCAGCCCCACCAGCCTCAACATAATAGTGAGTGCACTGCGGCGAGAAGTACGTGCAGTTGTGGCGTTGTTCTTAACTTCTGTCTTCATTACGCCTCAACTCCTTTCACATAATTCTCAAGCTCGGTCTGGGCCTGCGTCATTCGCTTGTACTCATCATTTGTTGCGAGCAACTCTTGATGAGTGCCACTTCCAACAACACGGCCACATTGCATAACAACAATCTGATCGGCGTTTTTAACGTTTACCAGGCGGTGTGAAATTACCAACACCATCTTTGACTGAGCAAGCTGGTGAACCTGCTGCATAATAACGTCTTCGCTCTCAACATCAATGTTTGAAGTAGCTTCGTCAAAGATGTACATCTGGCTATTGTGAAGCAGTGCTCGAGCAAGTGCCAACCTCTGGCGCTGTCCACCTGACAAGTTGGAGCCCTTCTCGGCAACTGGAGCGTCAAGTCCACCTAAAGACTTTACAAACTCAGCAAGATTGACCTGCTCAAGGGCATGCCAAAGCTGCTCTTCGGTTGCTTCTGGGTTACCCATAGCAAGGTTAGATCGAACGCTTCCCATAAAGAGGTGCGCTTGATGTCCAATATAGGTAACGTTTCGAAGCAAATTCTGGTCAGAAATATCTGCCAGGCTGGTGGTTCCAAACAGTACATCTCCCGTATACGAGCGAAGCTTTCCCGTCAGAAGTGCGGCAATTGTTGATTTGCCACAGCCTGACTCTCCTACCAGGGCATTCAGAGAGTTGGCGCGCATTCCAAAAGAAACGTTCACTAAGACGGGTTTCTCGCC
>CAUUHE010000066.1:0-3458 GCA_963544885.1 uncultured Atopobium sp.
GCTCACTATCAAAATCCTACCGTGGCTCTTGCAAGGGATTCTCGCCTTAAGGGTGAGGATTTCCAGAAGGTTGCAGCTGGTGTTTTGGCAGCTAATGGCATCCGTGTATATGTCTACCCACGTATTGAGCCTGTCCCAACGCTCTCGTTTGCCGTCCGCTACCTCAAGACTTCCGCAGGTATCGTGCTTACCGCAAGCCACAACCCTGCGCCTTATAACGGCTATAAGGTATACAACGATAACGGTGGTCAGATTACTGACGAGGCTGCAGCAGAGATTTCTGCAAACATCGCACGCGTCAATCCTTTTGACGTCAAGCCTATGGACTTTGAAGAGGGCCTGGAGAAGGGCCTGATCATTTGGACTCCAGAAGAGGTCCTGGACAACTTTATTGAGGCTATCAAGCGCGTTTCTATTCCAGGATTTAAGGCTGCCGACGGCTACAAGGTTGTATACACGCCGCTCAACGGTACAGGCATGGAGTGCGTCACACGCATCCTCAAGGAGATTGGCGTCAATGACGTCGATGTTGTTCCAGAGCAGGCAGAGCCAGACGGAAACTTCCCAACATGTTCCTATCCAAATCCAGAGTTCCGCGAGGCACTTGAGCTGGGCCTCAAGCTTGCCGATAAGGTAAAGCCAAACCTTTTGGTTGCAACTGACCCTGATGCCGACCGTATGGGTACCGCAATCCCACACAACGGCGATTATGTGCTGCTTTCCGGCAACGAGATGGGTGTTCTGCTTATGGACTGGCTCCTTACCATGGCAGAAGAGCGTGGCGAGAAACCCCAGGATAAGGTAGCTGTTTCTACCATCGTATCTTCCGCTATGCCTGACGTCCTGGCACGTGCTCGCGGCTTTGAGATGCGCCGCGTCCTTACGGGCTTCAAGTACATCGGCGACCAAATTGACCAGCTCAAGGATGCCGGCGAGGAGGATCGCTTCCTCATGGGCTTTGAGGAGTCCTATGGTTATCTTGTTGGTACGCATGCTCGCGATAAGGACGCTATTGTTGCAACCATGCTTTGCGTAGAGATGGCTTCTTGGTATGCTGCTCGCAACATGGACCTTTACGAGGCCATGGATGCCCTGTACCAGCGCTACGGCTACTATCTCAATGGCGTTGTCAACGCTGCCTATCCAGGCGCTGAGGGCGCCGCAAAGATGGCTCAGATTATGAGTGGTCTGCGTAAGAATCCACTGGAAATGGTTGGCAATTACAAGGTTGTTGGCGTAACTGACTATGCTGAGTGTGCTGAGATGCCTCGCGTCTCTGGTCTTCAGAAAGAGGCTCCTCAGACACTGCCAGCTTCCAATGTTATTGAGTACAGGCTTGAGGGTGACAACAAGGTTATCTTCCGCCCATCGGGTACTGAACCTAAGGTCAAAGCCTACCTCTTTGCCAACGGCGCTACTCGCGAAGAGGCCGAGGCTCGCATTGCAGAGCTCAGCGAAGCTGCACAGAAGGTGCTTTCATAATCTGCTTCTTCTAAAACGTCTTTCTCCGCACAATCTTTTAGCGAGAAACCCGTCCAGCCCAGCATCCACCTTTTCTGGATGCTGGGTTTTTTATGTGCTTTCCACAAAGACGCATACCGTACGAAAAAGTCCCGCACTTTAAAGTGCGGGACTCAAGTTTGTAGACGCCAAACAAATACCTTATCGTTTAGTAACTTTGCTATTCAGCGGCCTTTACCGTCACGGTGTACAGGGCGTTTGCAGCGCCAGCAATAGTCTCTGCGGCCCATGGGCGTGAGCTCACCTCAGGAGATAGAGGGTCGTGAACGTTTACCGTGCCATCATCGTTTTTGCTGGTTACCAGGATCCAGTGAGCGCCATCCGAGCTCAGCTTATTGCTCTTAACCTCAACAAGCAGGAAGGTTTCAGCATCTAGAAGCGTGGTGATATTGTCGGCAGAAATGTTATAGCTCTCAGCGGTAAGACCAAGGTTATCTAAGTTCTTCTCGAGAAATGATCTGTTCATTCCAGAGTCGGTGTCCGTTGCCTTGGCCGTTTCAACAGCGCCCGCAATATCTGCTGGAGTCCAGTTGTTCTTTCCGGTAAGTCCCATGTATGCCATAGAAAGGGCAGTTGGACCAGAGCCCTTGGTGGCAATGACAGAGCCGGCATACGAGACGCCGCCCCATCTAGAGTCCCAGGTATAGAGCTGAGGTGCTGTGCCTTTGGTGAGCGAATCATCATAGGTCTTGGCCTTGCCATCAGAATCAGGGTAGTTTGCAACAAAATCAATTGCCTCAGGGTGGGCGAGTGCCAGCTCAATAAGGCTCTTATCGCTATATCTATCAGCGTGCTCTGCAATCCACGCAAGATTTTTGTCCTGATCAAGTTTGGCTGCAAGCGCTTTGGTCAGCTCTTCTGGAGTTCCAACAGCAACACGAGAATCAACAGAGTTGACTTCTGCCTCTGGGGTAGATTCTTTAGCGCAACCACGCACACAGCTCGACACAATAAAGACCAGTAAGAGCGCCGCGATGACCGCTAATCCAATGACAATATAGGTTCTCGTGCGAGAATCAATGCGATGTAGTAGAGACTGTCTCTTAAAAAGAATGGCCTGCGAACCAAGGGTATTTCTCTTGCGACGTCTTGCCTGCCTATCAGAAATACCGCCATCACGAGGAGGACGGCCATTTTGTGGGGGACGACGACGCATTGCAGGATCTCCGTAGGAGCCTTGTCTTCTATCAGGTGAATCATTCAGGGGCATGGTGGCCTCCAAGCCGTAAAAATAGTTTCACTCATGATGAATCATACGGCGAGAAGTGCATAAATACTTTTAGAAAACGGTGAATGCAATATTCCGACCGACGAGCGGGTAATTTACACCGTTTAGCGGTTTGGCATGCGCATAAGGGTTGATTAAGTATATTCTTTTACTCACTATCATTTGTTTTCAAAAGTTAGTGAGCCGCATAAAGAAAGAAGGCGTCGTGAAGCATAGAAATGCTCGACAGGACGTGATTCGTGAGCTTGTTCGCAGCGAGTCAATCCGTACGCAGCGCGATCTTGTTGACATGCTTAAAGATCGTGGTTTTGCCTGTACTCAAGCAACCGTTTCTCGTGATACAGCAGAAATGGATTTGCAAAAGCTTCCCGAGGGCGCCTATGTGCTTTCTGAAGATATGCATTTGCAGAAAATGCTCTCTGAGTTTGTGGTTGGGGCTACAGCAGCAGAGAATCTTATTGTGATTCGATGCCATCCGGGCACTGCATCAGCCGTTGCGTTTGCCCTTGATGACGTTGAGCTTGACCACGTTGTTGGCACCGTTGCCGGCGACGATACCGTTTTGATGATTGTGGATAAAACTGCGCATGCTGCAGACGTGGTACGCATCATTACGCAACTTGGCAACGTAGACAACATTTTCTAAACATAAAGCCTTTGGCGAGAAACCCGTCAAGGCACAAGTCTTACAAAAAAGGAGCCTGCATAG
>CAUUHE010000067.1:0-3458 GCA_963544885.1 uncultured Atopobium sp.
GCTTCAAAGATTTTCTCCTGCATGTCTTTTGGAATACCCTGACCATCATCAAGTATGGTGATAGTTCTGAGCGCACCCTCTTTTGAGGTTGCAACATAAATGTGACGAGCACCAGCATCGCGAGAATTACGTAAGAGCTCGATAACAATATCTTCTACCGAACGAATATCATGCTTTGCCTGTCTACGCTCTGCTTCTGCTACGCGTAAACGAACGTACCCCGCGCCGAGGGATTCCTCGACACGGAGTGCGCGCTCACCTCCCATGGAGGCGACAAAACCTGTTAAGTCAGTAGAAGTGGCTGCCATAGATTACTTAGCAACATCCACAGCACGAGACTCGCGAATAACAACAACGCGAACCTGTCCTGGGTATTCCATCTCATCCTCAATTTGCTTAGCAATATCGTGAGCAAGGACAGTTGCCTCGGAATCGCTAATCATCTGAGGCTCAACCATTACGTGAAGCTCACGGCCAGCCTGCATCGCATACGTACGCTCAACGCCCTCGTGTGCGTTGGAGATAGCCTCAAGCTTCTCAAGGCGCTTGATGTAGTTCTCAGCAGACTCACGACGAGCACCAGGACGTGCAGCAGAAATAGCGTCTGCAGCCATAACAAGCATGTCAAGAACAGTGTTTGGCTCAATGTCTGCATGGTGGGCCTCAATGGCGTGAACAATCTCTGGGCGCTCACCATGACGACGAGCAAGATCTGCACCAATTACAGCGTGTGGACCCTCAACCTCGTGGTCAATTGCCTTACCAAGGTCATGAAGCAGACCAGCGCGCTTAGCTGGAGCAGGCTCAAGGCCAAGCTCTTCAGCCATAATGCCGCAAAGTACTGCAACCTGAACAGAGTGAGCAAGAACGTTCTGACCGTAAGAAGTACGGTAGCGAAGCTTACCAAGAGTCTTTACGATCTCTGGATGAAGATCGTGAATACCACAATCAAATGCAGCCTGTTCGCCAGCCTCAAGAACACGCTCGTTAACAAGAGCCTCAGCCTTCTTGTAGAGCTCCTCAATACGTGCTGGATGAATACGACCGTCTGCAATGAGGTTCTCAAGTGCAACACGAGCGGTCTCACGGCGGACTGGATCAAAACTTGAGAGAACTACAGTCTCTGGAGTGTCATCAATAACAAGAGAAACACCAGATACCTGCTCGAAGGTACGAATGTTTCTACCCTCACGTCCAATAATCCTACCCTTTAGATCATCAGATGGGATATGAACGGAAGTTACCGTAATCTCAGAAGCCTGATCTGCAGCAACGCGCTGAATAGCGGTAGAAATAATCTCACGAGCAGTTTTATCTGCTTGTGCACGAACGCGCTGCTCAGACTCACGAAGAATCATAGCCTCATCGCGGACACTTTCAGAACGGACTCGAGCCAGAAGCTCATCATGAGCCTCATCTTTTGTAAGAGCTGCAATGCGCTCAAGCTCTTGAGACTGCTGAGAAACAAGAGAATCCAAATCGTTTTTACGACGATCAAGCTGGCCCTGAAGGCTGGAGAGCTGATGCTCACGCTTCTCTAGTGCATCAGTACGGTGATCAAGGGACTCTTCACGCTGAAGAATACGATTCTCCATGCTACGAAGCTCACTTTTACGTTTTTTCTCATCTGCCTCTGCTGCCTGCTTAAGCTGCAGAACTTCTTCTTTAGCCTCAAGAACAGCTTCTTTTTTAACTGTTTCTGCCTGGCGAGCTGCTTCAGAAGCAATACGATCTGCATTAGTCTGAGCATCTTTTAACTGCTGTTCTGCAGTTTTAATCTTTGAATTACTAATGTTAGAGAGTACGCCGTATGCAAGGCCTACTCCCACAAGAAGGCAAACAATGCCTACTGCTGCTAATTCCATACCTACTCCTCAAATGGCGATTACAAAAGTGTTCAGGAGACTTTAGATACAACAGTATCTAAAGAACCCGCCATGAGCAGGATTCATTGGCTGGTCATGCCACATTCAGAGATAGATCAAATGTATGAGATACCTACTGTATACGTGACGCTGGTTGCCCAGCGGAAATGAGCCTATTCACGGCATATTTATCGTATAGAGCATTGTAACTTTTGTCAATAAATAGCAGGTAGGAAAAGTAAAGTACACCAATACAACAGACTTATAAGCTAAGCAAATATAATCATTCAGATGTGGCGTTTTCATCCAAAATCTTTTTAGCAACAGATGACGCTATAGAAAATGAATATCCCTTTGTGGCGAGAAACCTGACAAGCTTCTCATAATCATTTTTTCCCGATAGGTGTTTTCTCTGGGCCAAAGAATACGCAACTTCAAATTCATCCACGTCAGAAAAATAAGCGTCAGACCATCCAGGGAGTGTCTCAACTTCAATTCCTTTTTTAGAAATTTCAGTTTTAATTTTAAGAGGACCCCAGCCTTGCGAAATTTTAGAACGTATATAGACGTCTGCAAAACAACTGTCATTAATCAAACCAACTTCAACAGCCCTCTGCACTGCAGGGTCTCTTACATTCTTCTGATAGCCATCAAGCATGAGCTTTTTTTGGAGCTCAGCTGTAGAGTAGTCCCTTTTTACAATCAAAGCCTCAATACGAGCTTTAATGCACTGCGTTGAAATCTCTTTTAGCTCATATAAAAACTCATTACGAGAAGAAGGTGTAAAAACGCCATCTTTCTCTTTGTTTTGAAGAGCACGAGCTACTGTTGGAGGGACAAAGAATTCCTCCGTCCCTCCAACTTCAGTTTCTAAAATAATCTTTGCCTTGGGCTTTGCTTGACCAAGAACTGCTTGTTTCTTTTGTGGAAGCTCAATTGTCCAAGAAATCTCTGACATTATTCAGCAGAATCTTCCGTTGCAACTGGAGTACCAACTTCGGAATCTTCATCAAATACAAGACCACAAGCAACTCGTACTTTGTGATCAATCTCTTCCATAAGGTCTGGATTGGCCGTAAGGAAAGCTTTAGCTGCTTCTCTACCCTGGCCAAGACGCTCGCCCTCATAGGTGAACCAAGCACCAGACTTGTTAACAATCTCAAAGTCAACAGCCATATCAAGAATAGAGCCCTCTTTAGAGATGCCCTGACCGTACATAATGTCAAACTCAGCAACCTTAAAAGGTGGAGCAACCTTGTTCTTTACAACCTTAACGCGAACACGGTTACCAACGTTTTCTCCGTTAACCTTAATGCTGTCAACGCGGCGAATATCCATACGGACAGTGGAGAAGAACTTAAGAGCCCTACCACCGGAAGTGGTCTCTGGGCTTCCAAACATAACGCCAATCTTCTCTCTAAGTTGGTTAATGAAAATACAAAGCGTATTAGACTTTGAAAGAGAGCCCGCTAATTTACGAAGAGCCTGACTCATAAGACGAGCCTGAAGACCAACGCTAGAATCGCCGATTTCTCCCTCAATCTCTGCACGAGGAACAAGAGCAGCAACGGAGTCTACAACCACAACATCAAT
>CAUUHE010000068.1:0-3175 GCA_963544885.1 uncultured Atopobium sp.
TTAGGCGAGAAGAACGTGATGTAGATCTTCTACCGTATCTACAATTGCAACCGCTCCCGCATCAACAAGCTCCTGTTTATTGGTAGTTTTGCCATACAGAACGCCAATACACGGAATCTTATTTGGGAATGCTGCTTCCATATCAAAACGACGGTCGCCAATCATGACGCTTTCAGAAGCATCAAAGCCAAGCTGGCGCATAACGTGAGCAATAGCAGTGATTTTATCAGTTGCTGCCTCATCTATTCTTCCAGCATAGGTATCAAGAACACCAATAAGGTTGTTGTCCCTAAGGCCCATCTCTAGCATGGGCTGATTCTTTGAGCTTGCTACCGCAACCTTTTTACCGGCGGCATGAAGGTCATCAATGAGGTCTATCATACCCTCAAAGAGTGGCCATTTTCCTGTAGTTACATAAAGCTCTCGGTAACGCTTAGTAACCGCAACAGCATCCTCATGGCTTAAGCCAAAGACCAGCTCAAATGCATAAGGAAACGGTGGTCCTACAAGCTTTTTAAGGTCTGATTCTATAAAGTCTGTGTGACCGCAGTCTGTCATTGCCATCTTCGCGGTAGAAACAATGGTGGGCAGCGTGTCTGCCATAGTCCCATCAAAGTCAAAAATAATAAGCGAACGATTCTGCAGGTCTGAAACTACATCAGAAGCTACCAATGCTTTGTTTGTATCAGTTACGTTTTGCATTATTGCCATGTCAATCCAATCATCTACGTATGTGAGTATACCGTTCATGGCGCAAAACTAACCAGTCAATGACATTTTCTTCTCGCCTGCCGAATTAACTATTGACAGCTGAAATGTCGTACACCAGCTAAGGTATATAGTTAACTATAGATGAATCAGTATGCCTAACCTGGGAGGTGTATGATGACTCGTCAGGAAAATAATCCAGAAGCTAAGCAACCTGGAAGAAACAGGCTTGGAAAACTCTATCCGTCTCTCGTCAATACAGACGTTCTGCCTGATGAGTCTTTAGACGCTGCTCAAAATAATCAACATGTTGGTTCTATTGATCAGACTGGTTGGCATACAAAGCTCAATATTGAAGCACTTTCTCTTACGCTTACGGAGTCCGCTACTCCCCTTGAAGTGCTTAAACATTTTGTGAATACGGCGTTTTTGCGAGAAAAAGATTCTCACCGAAAAGGTGGTTCTGTTGCCATCCCGCCTAGTGACTTTGAACTACATCTGGCTCAAAGACTAAAAGATGCTGGTGTTCTCGATGCGCAAGACATTACTATCCCCTGCCGCGTGGTGCGCCTGCGTACCAATGGCCTCTTTTATCTGCGCGCTAATCAAAAAACACTTTCCTATGAACAGAAGATTCAGCTCCTTACTATTGAGAGCGCACTGAACACTGCCCTCTTTGCAGAGCGATACTTTCTTGATGCAAATATGGCATCTGAACTTGACTTACTTGCTTTTGAGCAAAAGATTGTCTCTACCATGATGAAGCAATCTCGCCCCCGTTGTGCCACTACTCAAAGCACCCAAGAAGACGGCGAGTGGGTTGTCCGCAAAGCCATCTCTCTACACATTGAAAGCCTGCGTCTATCTCAGCGTCTTGTCACTGAATTTAGGGCCAACGTACACAAGGGAATTGCCGCCTTTAGGGTACACCTGGCCCTTCCAGAGCAGTTCCCAAGAAGCTTTCTTGGCGCAGATGGAAGTATCAAAGAAGCAACCTTTGATGACCTCAGCCGTGCGGCAACCGCTTACAACTTACACCTTGGTATGCTCATCACCGCAAGTGCTTTTAGAAGCTCGAAGAGGATTAACGAGGTATGGCTCTCTGGCATATGCAATACAAACAAGCTGCATGCCTGTCTTTTCTCGTTCCACATTACTCGCAAGCAATTTGAAGATACAAACATTACAGAAGAGACTAATCCGCTTTCTGTCTATCAGCTCTGGAACGCGCAAATCGACGAGGAAGATGGCATTCTTCATGCGGTTCATCCACTCTTTACCTTAGATGATGAGATTTTCTGTCCGCCAAGCAGGTACGATTTTGTTGAGTCTTCTCAAAAACGCCTTGATAGCGTCGCAGCTCACGCGCTGGGAACCGATGAGGTTTCAGGACTTTCTATTGATGAAGGTCAGGCGCGAGAAGAGATTATCACCAAAATTTTGCGCAACCTCTCTTCTTCTACAGAAGAAAACGTCCGCACTATCTTGTCGTATACCGCAAACTCTACCGATCCTACGGTGCGAGCAGCGGGAGAACGCGTGGTTTCTCGCTTTATTAAGGGCACGCTTGCAGAAGATGACTTTGAGGCTATTTCAGAAGAGTTTGTTGACGGAGGCGTTCTTTCCTTGGCGGTCACCAAGGCCCAGCGTCTTATTAGCGAGAAAAACTATCAAGACGCAGAACTGCTCCTACGTGAAGCGCTGGACTCCGTTGATGGCAATAACACCTACACAGATACAACCACCACTCAGTGGCGCGTATTTATGAACTACGTCGATCGAGTGCTCTACAACAGAATTCTCTCTAATCCCGAGAAAAACACTCGTCTAGCTCCTATGTCTTACTTTGAAGCACATCTTCTGATATCTATTGCTCAGACGCTCCAGGGGCAAACTCAAAGTGCTCTTCAGCACGCGAGAAGGGCTGTTGAGATTGCTCCTCTTAGCATGAGTGCAAGGCTACACCTCTCCCACTGTCTTGAAGAGTCGCTAGATATTACAGCTGCAGCAGATGAACTCAAGAAGCTCCTGCTACTTGCGCATGACCCCGAGAGTATTGGGTTTGGCTACTATCGCATGGCATTCTTCCAGTGGCGTTTAAGACATCTGAAAGCCGCCCAAGCCTGTTATCAGTTTGCCTTGAAGTTCTTACCAGGAGCTACATTTATTATTGGCACCGAGACAGCAATTCTCGCGCAAACAGAGCCTGAGTTTAGCTGCGAAGATATGAGCGATGACGATATCTATTCCGCACTGATACAAGAGCAAATTCCTATCGCACCTACCAACGAAGTCTCCACTATTTTCTTAGACGGTACCCGCGCTTCACTTGATGCAGAACTCTTTAGCGTAGCCAAGAACTTTATGATGAACCTAGGCATTATGACTAAAGATGACGTCTACTTTGACATGCTCAACTCCATTGAAGGAGAGCCTGATAGATAAGATAACTCAACTCAAACTCACA
>CAUUHE010000069.1:0-2895 GCA_963544885.1 uncultured Atopobium sp.
TTATTTACCTCAACTTCCCTGCACCATTTCCTCGAATCAGGCAGGCAAAGTTGCGTCTCACTGATGCTGAACGTCTTATGCAGTACAGAAATGTTCTAACTAAAAAGGGCGTTGTTCGTCTTAAAACGGATAGCCAGCCACTTTATGACTTTTCTCTTGAGCAAGTTGAAGTTGCGGGTTACAACTTTATTTGGCAAACACGTGACGCTCAGGCTGATTTTCCTCATGACGTTCCTAGCGAGTATGAACAAAAACTTGGTGCTCAGGGTGCTAAGGTGCACGCGTATCTGATTGTCCCAGGTCCTGTGCCAGCAAACTTCACACCTACAAAACCTGTCAGTCTTGTAGATTATCTGCCAGAAGACTTAGAGTCGCTGACCTATGTTCCACACGGAATGGAAAGCACGGTTCGCAATCTTGCAAACCGTGCTCGCAGACTTCGTAAGAAGGCTCAGTAATTTGTAATTGGCTATGTGTAGAAACAGCCGTTTGTGAAAACAACCTTTGTAGGAGCGCTCCTTTGCGGGCGCTCCTTTTTTAGGCCAGCATCTTGACTCTTTTATTTGATCGACTTTATATTCAAAGCTCTAGTGGAATTAAGAACTGCAAGCACCATAACTCCCGTGTCTCCAAAGACTGCCAGCCACATAGGAGCCAGGCCAAAGGCAGCAAGAATCAAAATAGCAACCTTAACACCAATGGCAAACACAATGTTCTGCTTTGCAATGCCCAAGGTATGACGAGCAATCTTTACGGCTTTTGAGAGCTTAGAGAGCTTGTCATCCATGAGAACTACGTCGGCGGCCTCAATAGCAGCATCAGATCCCAAAACGCCCATAGCAACGCCGACATCAGCGCGAGCAAGAACCGGAGCGTCGTTGATACCGTCGCCAACAAAAGCAAGAGACTTACCAGCAGCTTTTTTGGAGAGAAGACCTTCAACTGCAGCAACCTTATCTTGTGGAAGCAGCTCGGAACGAACCTCGGTGATGCCCATCTGAGCTGCAATCTCTTCTGCAACGTCGCGTTTATCGCCCGTGAGCATAACAACCTTAGAAACGCCAACGTTTTTGAGGGAAGCGATTGCTGCTGGAGCATCAGCTCGTTCGCGGTCAGAAATAACAATGTGGCCCATGTAGGTCCCATCAACAGCCACGTGAATGATGGTTCCGTGATTCTCGCACGCTTTCCAAGAAGCTCCTACGCTCTCCATAAGTGCGCAATTGCCGACAGCAACGCTCTTACCATTCACGTTAGCGCAGATGCCCTGACCAGCAATTTCTTTGATGTCCGTGATAACACAGCCATCGTCCTTACTTGGATAAGCAGCGCGAAGAGCTGCAGCAATTGGGTGTGTGGAGTGCATCTCAACGTGAGAAGCTAGGTGCAGAAGGTCCTTCTCGCCAATGGCCTGAGGGTGAACAGCCAGAACCTCAAAGACACCCTCGGTCAGCGTACCGGTCTTATCAAAAGCGACGATATCAAGGGTAGAAAGCATATCAATGTACGTAGAACCCTTGATTAGGATGCCCTCCTTTGAAGCAGCGCCAATGCCTCCAAAGAAAGTCAGAGGCACAGAAACTACCAGCGCGCATGGGCAAGACGCAATAAGGAAGGTGAGCGCCCTTACAACCCAGGTAGAAGCGTTAGCTACAAAATCTCCTGAGAGCAGTGGTGGCAAAAACGCCAGCGCAATGGCACTGTAGACAACAGCTGGAGTATACACGCGAGAAAAACGACGAATAAAACTCTCGCTCTTGGACTTGTTCTGATTTGAGTTCTCTACCAACTTAATAATGCGGGTAGCGGTGGAGTCTTCAAAGAGGTGGGTAACGCGAGCGCGCACCACGCCAGAAAGGTTTACGCAACCCGAGATAATGTTGTCCCCCACCGTTGCGTCACGAGGAACGCTCTCACCAGTAAGAGCAACAGTATCAAGGCTGGTAGAACCCTCAACAATCTCTGCGTCAACGGGAACGCGATCTCCCGGCTTGACCACGATAATCTCTCCCAGCTCAACTTCTTCTGGGGAGATAGTAAGCAGCTGCCCATCACGCTCTACCGTTGCGCTATCAGGACGAATATCCATGAGCTTAGCAATAGACTTCTTGCTGTTATCGGAAGCAAGGTGCTCAAACACCTCTCCTACCTGGAAGAACAGCATGACAAAGACGGCCTCATCAAACATTGGAGAACCGTTAGGCACAAAGCCAATGAGCAATGCGCCAACAGTAGCAATGGTCATGAGCAGGTCCTCGTTAAAGCACTCGCCCTCAGTGATGCTCTCCCATGCTTCTAGAACAACATCGTATCCCGCAACAGCGTAAGGTAACAGGTAAAGCAACAGTGCCTGCCAGAGCTGCAGGTCAAATGCGTGTTCAACCGCGTAAGCAATACCTAGCAAAACAGCAGAACAGACAATGCGAGCAATTTTCACCTTTGTCTTTGAGCTCATAGCTCCTCCTTGGGTTGTTGTTACGCCTAGTCTACTCCTTAAATTGATATATGTACATATATTCATACAACAATCTTAAGGAACTTTTCACAAGAAACTCCGCGGGCGAGAAACCCGTGGAGTTTCAGATAAATCTAGAGTTTAGGACGTAGTTTAAGTCAAACGTTCTTCTCGCCAGATGGAAAGCTAGTTGATCAGCGATGCAGGAGTTGGGATAAATCCCTCAAAGATGACAGGTGCACCTTCGAGCTCGGAGGCAATCATGTCCTCCTCGTTCCTAACGGTCCAGGTAATCAGGTGTGCACCCATGGTATTGCAAGCCAGCTTAACAAAGGGGTTCTTGCGATCTTCAAACTTGTAAGAAATGAAGTCTGGGCGACCAACAGAATTACCAAAGAGAGCTGTAGCGCCAGCTCGTGTAGCAATGTTCATGTGCTTGG
>CAUUHE010000070.1:0-2727 GCA_963544885.1 uncultured Atopobium sp.
TGGCTATTCGTATTGAGGCAGGGCTTCCCAATAGCTATGGTTTGCGCTTGTGGAAAAAGATTTGTTCCAATGCGTAGCATGTAAAAAGCAATTGCTTGCAAAAAGCCTTTGTATCTGAACTGCCTCCCATTTCTTAGACACAAAAAAATGGGAGGCAGTTCAAAACACACTTAAGTCAGATAATCTGTCAAAAAGACGTATACATTACGCTGAAAATACCTCAAACGTGCAGATTATCTTCATTAGGTGTGTAAAATGCCCGCATCTGAGCAGATTATCTGACTTAGGTGTGTTCCGTAGATACAGAATTTATCGATAGTTAAATTTCTTATATAAGTCTATTCATGTTTAAGCATATTAGATGAAGTTTATGCATAGAGATGCATATCAGGTAGTGCGACCGCCTAGCTGCCTGCTATCTTGATTAAGAACATGTCGATTCTTCGGCAGAACCTACCAAAGCTGCGCTATTTTGTGCGCCAGGCCTAAAAGCCGACGCTAACACGCTGCAGAATCATAATCACCCGCATATGAACTGCCTCCCATTTCTTATGTCCAAGAAATGGGAGGCAGTCAAATCAAATGGAATACAGAGGCTTTGTTTTAGCGTTTCTGCTGTTTAATTAATTTACAGGTCAAGCTGCATCAGGCGAGCAATACTGACAATGTAAATCTTAAGGGCGCGCTTGAGCCACTCCTCAGAGATTCCCTCGTCAGGACCGTGCTCCATACCAACCCACTCTGGCAGGTCTTTTGCGGCCTTGCTGTCATAAGGTCCAAAGGCAACTGCACGCTTAAAGTGACGTGCATAGGTGCCGCCACCAATAACAAACGCCTGCTCATCGCTGCCGGTGTACTCATGGAAGGTATCAAGCAGGGTAGTAATCTCAGGCGAGCTTGGGTCAATGTAGAAAGGTACAGCATCAGAGAGAACCTCAAAGGTGCAGCCGTGATCCTCGCCAAGCTCAGTCATGCGCTTAGTGATATCCTCGCCGGTGGTGGAAGTAGGATAGCGAGAGTCAACGGTCTGTACGTACACATCGCCCTTGGTGCGAATAGTGCCGGAGATGCAGGTCAGAGGACCAAACTTGTCGTCAGCACTCTGGATGCCCGTACCAGTACCATCAGTAGTTGAGCAAAGCTGCTGCGAGAAGGTCAAGAAGCCGCGCTCTTCTTCTCCACAGAGGTTATTATCAAGCAGGTAGGTTACAAGCAGGCCAATTGCATTGACGGTTCCTTCAGGCATGGAAGCATGTCCACCCTTACCTGTTGCGTTAATGCGAGCAAGCTTGGTGCCATCATCTTCAACGCCTGCGTCCTCAACCTTGATGGAATCAGTATCAGCCAAAGTGGATGCGTCAGCGCGAACAAGTGCGCTTGCAAGTCCTGGAATTGCGTTAGGTACGGTACCACCATCAAGCTCAACGATCTTCTCGCTGTGTGCACCAGCAATCTTTGGAGACGTGAACTGTGCGTGGTACACGCCCTTCTCGCCGCAGATAAGGGGGAACTCAGCGTCTGGTGTGAAGCAGAATGCGGGCTCTGGATACTTGGAGAGGTAGTAAGGGACGTCACCCATGCCAGTCTCCTCGTTATTACCAACGATGGCACGCAGAGTATAAGGGAGCTTCTTGCCAGTCTTTTTGACCTGTTCAACAAAGAAGTGAGCTGCCCAGAGGGAGAGTGCCAGAGGGCCCTTATCGTCAAGAACACCACGGCCCAGGATGAAGCCCTCACGACGGGTAACATCAAGTGGGTCTACCGTCCAACCCTTGCCCAGAGGGACAATGTCGGAGTGAGCGATGGTAGCAAGGTACTTCTCGGACTCACCAGGAAGGTCACCAAAGCCCAGATAACCGTCAACATTTGTGGTCTCAAGGCCTAGGCGCTCTGCAATCTCAAGACCGCGGCAAAGTGCCTCGTAAGACTTTGGGCCCCAAGGTTTACCTGGCTCTGCAAGAGACAGATCCTCAACGGACTCTACCTGCACAAGGTAGCGAATATCCTCAATAATCTCTTCCCAGTGCTCATTAACAAACGCCTCGGCGCTTGCTTTGAGTTCTGCATCAGTCATGAAAAACTCCTTTAATTCAAACGTTTGACCCTGAGACATATGGAGAGCAGCGGTTTTAGCGACATCTCGCGTATGAAACAGCCAAGGTCGGGAACAAGGTACTAGTTACACTATACTTAATACCCCTTCTCAAAGGAGTTAACTATGACGAAAAAGACTTTTATTGGAAACGCATCATTTCTTGGCGTTTTAACGGTTTTGGGAATTGTTTTGATGGTTCTTCGTCAAACGCTGCCTCAAGACCCTTCTACACCGCTGTTCTATTCCTATTTTGTTGCGCCAATCATGCTGTATTTTGGCATTGCTGGCCTGGTAGGTCTGCTTATTGCACGCAATACGGGTTTCTCGTTGACTAAGACAGTGGCAGTTGTACTTCGCACGCTTGCAGTAATCCTCTTTGTACTGCCATTCTTTTTCTTCCTTATTGTGGTGCTCCCTTGGACTCTTCTCCGAGGACTTTTTGCCCTCTTGATGGTTGTCATGCTCTATGCGCCATGGTTCTGGGTGCTCTTTGGCCTGCTCTACGGCTTGAGCTGGGCTCAGCAGAAGGTTATTGAGGACGTCACTGCTGATCCATTTGCAGAGGACGCAGTAGCTCAGACAGCCGCTGGCGAGAAGAACGGTGTAGCTGACACCGATGCAGCTGACGGAGA
>CAUUHE010000071.1:0-2535 GCA_963544885.1 uncultured Atopobium sp.
GCGGGGGCAGGATTTGAACCTACGACCTTCGGGTTATGAGCCCGACGAGCTACCAGACTGCTCCACCCCGCAATGCATGCGCTTATGCGCGAACAAGTACTATACCTCGCAGCACTCTCTACGTCAAGCAAGATTGACGATTTTCTCGCTATAAAGGTGTGAGGTTGGCGTGCAAGGGCCAAGAAAGTTACGATGTCGGCAGCACAATTGGGGGCGGACGGCTAAACTATTGATACTGTCTTTGGGGCGCTGTGCTTGCGCCGAACAGCTATCGAAGGACTTTTGAGGATGACATTACACGAGCTCCTGGCGCTCTTTACCAGCAAGAACATCGAGTACACTACCGCGCATCTTGACGCGGTTGATCAAACCGCACAGCTTACCGATGTTGCAAGCGATTCTCGTGAGGTCACCCCGGGTTCGCTGTTTGTCTGCAAAGGCGCGAGTTTTTCGCCAGCGTATCTAGCAAGCGCGGTGGAGGCTGGGGCTGTTGCGTACCTCTGCCAGCAGTCGCTTGCGGAAGAGTTGCAGGTAGTGGCACCAAATGTGGCCGCTATTCGCGTGGATGACGTGCGCCTTGCCATGGCCTACGCGGCCGCAGGCGTTGCGGAACATCCCGACAAGAAGCTCACTACCATCGGCATCACGGGCACAAAAGGCAAGTCTACCTGCTCGTATATGCTGCGCGCCATCCTCGACGGCGACGAGCCATACTCCAAGTGCGGCGTGATCGGCGGCATCGAGGTGTTTGACGGCAAGGACACGCAGCCCGCGCACAACACCACGCCCGAGGCTCCTGAGCTGTGGCGTCACCTCAAGCATGCCGCAGAGGCCGGCCTCCCCTACGTTGACATGGAGATTTCCAGCCAGGGCCTCAAGTACGACCGTACGGTTGGCCTCAATCTGAGTGTCGCGGTGTTCCTAAACATTGGAACCGATCACATTTCCCCTGTTGAACACCCTACTTTTGAAGATTACTTTGAGAGCAAACTGAAGATTTTTGACCTTGCTCGCGTGGCAGTTGTCAACAAGAACACCATGATGTTTGACCAGGTCATGGAGCGTGCGCAGAGGTGCGAGAAGGTCCTGACCTTCTCCACAACCGATTCCGACGCAACCGTTTGGGCGGACGAAATCACCCCTCACCAGGGCATGGTCACGTTCACCGTGCATGCGCCAACCTGGACCGGCGCCGCTGCGCTGCCAATGTCTGGCCTCTTCAACGTGGAGAACGCTCTTGCGGCAATCACCGTTGCCGACTACCTGGGCATTCGCGAGAAGGACGCCGTGCTTCCGCTGATGAACGTTAAGGTGCCAGGCCGCATGGAGCTGTTGAGCTCGCCCGATAACAAGGTCACAGGCTTGGTCGACTACGCCCATAATAAGCTTTCCTACCAGAAGCTTTTCTCGTCAACGTCCAAGGAATTTCCTGGTTATGGCCGCTATGTGGTCATGGGGGCCGTTGGCGGTAAGGCGTACAACCGTCGCCAGGAGCTGCCGGAAGAAGCAGCCAAGTGGGCTGACCTGATGATTTACACCACCGAGGACTGCAACATGGAAGATCCTGCGGTGATTTGCGCGCAGATGGCCGAGGCCACGCCCGAGGGCGCCGCGCACAAGATTATCCTTGACCGCTACGATGCCATTTACGAGGCAGTTTCCGCTGCTTACGACGACCCTCGCCCGGCGCTGGTGTACCTGCTGGCCAAGGGTGACGAGCCGTTCAACATTATCGGCGGCAAGCACGTTCCGTGGATGACGGATGCTGCTGCGTTCAAGGCTGCTATTCGCGCCAAGCTGGACGAGCGCGCTGGTCGCACCGCGCGCGGGTAGCGGCGGCGACGCGGGTGTCGCTGCAAAGGTTGACGGAGCGGGTCAGAAAAGCGCAGGTGAGTTGGTGGACGACGGTGCTTCGATCCAGATAATCTTTGAGCCGTGCATGATTGAGAAGAATAGTGTGCGTTCTTTAGTTCGCTAATCAAATTTCTGCATATTTGTGTAATAAAATGCATTCTTATGAATACGTAATTTTTGACCTCAAAATTATGTGCCGAAAAAGGTAAAAAATGCGTTTAGTTGGAGATGAAAACTTAAAATTGGTCGATTTATCCCCAACTAAGACGATTTTTTACCGCCTCAAAAACTTTTATCTGGGGAAACGTTGTATGCAGAAACCTGTATTCCCCAACTAAACGCATTTTTTACCACCTGGGTGCGTGGGCGCAGTTACGTCCCAAATTACTCAAACAAGGCGAGAGAATCAGGCTCCATGAGAGCTCTCATGAAGGGGCTTTCGAAATCAGCTTCGGACATACTTCAAAGCGCGCCTGAAAAGTGCGTCAAGTCTGAGTAAACTTACTCAGACTTGACGAGAAAAACCGGCAAATAGCTCAGACTTCATGCAATATTCCGGCAAATTGTTCAGACTCGACGAGAAAATCAGGCTCCATGAAGGTGTTCGTGAAGATGCTCATGAAATAAGCAGTTACGTCTCAAAAAGTGGTGTAAGGCTATTTCCTTACTACCTTCTAGCCT
>CAUUHE010000072.1:0-2511 GCA_963544885.1 uncultured Atopobium sp.
CTTGCAGAGCGCGACCATGGTCCGCAGAGTGGCTGGGTGTACTCCGTTAACGGAGTCCAGCCTAACTACACGTCAGACGCATATGTTCTTCACGATGGCGATTCGGTAGTTTGGACATACGTTAACGCGGTGAACTAATGAATCCGGCACGCACAAGTTTTTCTCGCCTGCATCCACTTGCTACGATTGTGCTGTTTGGGTGCGAGGTTGTGCTTGCTGCTTTTTCCTTTCAGCCTCTTTGCGCGCTGATTGCTTTTGTCGGTGCCGAGCTGTGCATAGTTCAGCTATTTGACAGTAAACATGCTGCTAAACAGCTTATTTGGTATGCCCCCATAATTGTATTGATGACAGTTATCAATCCGTTCTTCTCGGCATCTGGGTCTACTGTTTTGTATTCTTTTGGGCACACACAGCTGTACGCAGAGAGTTTTGTGTACGGAGCTACTTCAGGCCTGGTACTTGTAAGCACGTTGAGCTGGCTTGAGTGCCTGTTTGTGGTGGTGTCTCCGCTCGAGTTATTGCAGCGCTCAAGTGTGTGTTTTCCAGGACTGCAACTGGTCTTAAGCCTTTCTGTGCAGCTTATGCCTCAGTTGCTTTCTGACCTTACCGTGGCGCAACAAATTCAGTCGGCAAACACCGCAGCTCAAACGTGTCATTCTGCGACGCAGAAGCCTCGGCAAAGCTGCATTCCAGGTCAACGCTGTTTTTTGAGCGCGAGAAAAGCTATTGGGCAGACAGTCAGTACAATCAACGCAGTGTGTATGAGCGCACTAGAGAAGTCAATAAGTACGTTTCAGTCCATTGTGTCTCGAGGCTGGGGAATGACAGTACGCAGAAGCAGATGGAATACCCAGGTGCTTGATGCCTACGACACCCTGGCTCTGTTGTCGTTTGCTCTCTTAGGCGTCGTAGCAGCAACTTCTTTGTATATGCTTGTCCAAGCTTGGCAGTTTTACCCTACTATGCCAGCGTTTCAACTGAGTTTTTGGTATATGGGAGTAGCTCTATTTGCCGTTTTACCAGTAGTTTTTGTGCGCCTTGATGCCGTTTTATGGGAGCAGTCTGTATGAGTGAGTACCCTTCCTACCAGCAGAATTTATCTACATCTTCAACGAGGGAAGAAGTAATTCTTGCTATTCAGAATCTCTCGTTTGCCTATGCTCTAGCTCCAAACAGCAAGGTCATAGAGGATTTTTCCTGCAAAGTTTATGCAGGTCAGATTAGCCTTTTGCTTGGACCAACTGGTTCAGGCAAGTCAACTATCTTGAGCCTCATTAAGCCCGAGATTGCGCCCCAAGGTAAACAAGACGGTTCAATTATCGTTTGTGGACAAGAGGTTTCTACAATGACGCAGGCACAGTCTGTGGATACCATTGCTTTTGTGCCACAAGCTGCCTCGCGTGCACTGGTGTGCGAGACGCCTCTTAAAGAACTTGCTTTTGGCCTGGAAAATCGAGGTGTTTCTGAGAAAGAGATGCGGCGCCGTATTTTTGAGACGGTCAGTTTCTTTGGTATGGAATCGCTCTTGCATAAACGTAACTGCGAGCTTTCCGGGGGAGAACAGCAGCTAGTAGCCCTTGCTGCCGCGCTTGTCATGCGTCCAAAGCTGCTTCTGCTGGATGAGCCAACCTCGCAGCTGGATCCGTTTGCGCAGAAGAACTTCACCGTGCTCCTGGAGCGCGTCGCGCGTGAGCTCAACGTTGCCGTGCTTGTTGCCACCCATGACGTCACTGCGTTCGCGCACCTCGCAGATACCCGCATCCACCTCGACGGCGAGAAACCCGATGCACTCCAAGCAGACAGCCCTTCTCGCCAGGCGCTCTGTCCTCGCAGCTCCGCGCCCAGCCAAGCATCCACCGTAGCCGACAACTCGCCCGTGCTCGAGTTCAGCGCCGTTACGTTTGCATATCCTCAGAGCGAGCAACTGGTGCTCAACAAGTGCTCACTTGAGGTCGCGGGGCGAGAAATTCGTGCGCTCGTAGGCGGCAACGGCTCAGGTAAGTCAACGCTGCTCAAGCTTGCAGCAGGTGTTCTCCGTCCAAGGCGTGGACATATTTACAACCAGCTTCAACAGTTCCAGGGATATATTCCGCAAAATCCCGAGCTACTCTTTACCTGCCAAAGTGTGGGCGAGGAGCTTGCCCAGTGGCAGCAGAGCGGTGCCTATTCTGACCAGGATGTTCAGGAGCTTCTGGAAGCTTCGGGACTTCATGCTCGCACAACATATCAGAAGCTTATGTCTTCTCATCCATATGATTTGTCTGGTGGACAGCAGCAACTCTTGGCGCTGGTAAAAGTGATGCTCACAAAGGCGCGTCTGCTCATTCTTGACGAGCCTACAAAGGGTTTAGATGCTCCGACCAAAGAAGCCGTTATCAACCTGCTCTCTTACGCACAAGCAGAAGGCACGACCATACTAGTAGCAACGCACGACATGCAGTTGATATCGCGCGTTGCTGATAACGTTTCTCTAGTTTTTGATGGCCAGATTTCTCTGACAGAGCCAACTTC
>CAUUHE010000073.1:0-2502 GCA_963544885.1 uncultured Atopobium sp.
AACGGAAAATGACCTCCAAAAATGATAAAAGGAGATTAAAAGGAAAAGAAAAGCAAGTTAAGCGATTTAACATCTGATAATTAGCAGACCTAAAATAAATTCGTTTTTATTTGGGTGTTACATATATAATAGGTAAATTTGCACGGATTAATTTTTTCGGGACGCGTGAGAAGGTAAACGTCAAGGCATTCGAGCCTGTAAAGAGTTACCACTTTTGGTTCCCAAAGATGTTGGTCAAAACAATAAGTATTTTAAAATTTTAGATGAACGTAATTACGAAAACAGTTCAATTGCCAGATGGAAGAACCATCTCAATTGAAACCGGAAAGGTTGCAAAGCAGGCTGATGGCGCAGCGGTACTCCGCATGGGTAACACCGTACTTCTTGCCACTGTTTGTGCAGCTAAAGAGGCAGTTCCGGGCACAGACTTCATGCCTTTGCAAGTTGATTATCGCGAGCAGTATGCTGCCGCAGGTCGTTTCCCTGGTGGTTTCACCAAGCGCGAAGGCAAAGCCAATGACGACGAAATCCTTACATCACGCCTTGTGGACCGTGTTCTTCGTCCACTTTTCCCATCAGATTATCACTGTGAAGTTTATGTACAGGTAATGTTGCTGTCAGCTGACGGCGTTGATCAGCCTGATGCACTTGCTGGTTTGGCAGCTTCTGCAGCGCTTGCAGCTTCAGATATTCCAATCGAGCATACTACTTCAGAGGTTCGTGTTGCACGTGTTAACGGCGAGTACGTTATCAACCCAACTTTCGAGCAGATGAAGGAAGCTGATATGGACCTCATGGTTGGTGCTACTAAGGACAATATCATGATGGTAGAGGGTGAGATGGACGAGGTTTCTGAGCAGGATCTCATCGGTGCTTTGAAGGCTGCACACGAGGCAATCAAGCCTATGTGTGAAATGCAGGAAGAGCTTTCAAAGGCTTGCGGTACAGATGTTAAGCGTGCATACGAAGATGAAGTCAATGATGAGGAGTTGCGTGAGGAGCTCCGCAAGGCTACATACGACGCTTGCTACGCTCAGGCTCAGAGCGGTGACGATGATAAGAAGCACCGTGAGGAGACTTATGACAAGATTAAGTCTGATTTCACCGAGGCTTATGACGCAGCTCACACAGACCTTTCAGAAGACGACCTCGAAGAAAAACACACTCTTATTGACCGTTACTTTGCTGATGTTCAGCGTGACTCTATGCGCCGTAGCGTACTTGATACGGGCAAGCGTATGGACGGTCGTGCAACAGATGAGATTCGTCCTATCTGGTGCGAGATTGATACTTTGCCAATGCCACACGGAAGTTCTCTCTTCCAGCGTGGTGAAACAATGTCTCTCTCTACTTGTACTCTCGGTACAAAGATGGATGAGAAGATGGTTGATAACGTTTTGGAGAAGAGCTACCAGCGCTTCCTCCTTCACTATAACTTCCCTCCATTCTGTACAGGTGAGGCTAAGGCTCAGCGTGGTGTAGGCCGTCGCGAGATTGGTCATGGTCATCTTGCATGGCGTGGTTTGAAGGGTCAGATTCCTGCTGACTTCCCTTACACTGTTCGTTTGGTAAGTCAGATTCTCGAATCTAATGGTTCTTCTTCTATGGCAACCGTATGTGCAGGTACACTTGCATTGATGGATGCAGGTGTTCCAATGAAGAAACCAGTGTCAGGTATCGCTATGGGTCTTATCAAGAACCCAGGAGAAGATAAGTATGCTGTACTGAGTGACATCCTCGGTGATGAGGACCACTTGGGCGATATGGACTTCAAGACAACCGGTACAAAGGACGGTTTGACCGCAACTCAGATGGATATCAAGTGTGATGGTTTGTCATTCGAGATTCTTGAGAAGGCGCTTATGCAGGCAAAGGCTGCTCGTGAGCACATCCTCAACATCATGACTGAGACTATTGCAGAGCCACGTGCTGAGATGAAACCACAGGTTCCACGTATCGTTCAGTTGGAGATTCCTAAGGAGTTCATCGGTGCTGTTATCGGTCCTGGTGGTAAGATTATCCAGCAGATGCAGGAGGAAACAGGTGCTACTATCACTATCGAGGAGACTGATGGTGTTGGTAAAGTACAGGTTTCTGCACCTAATAAGGATTCAATCGATGCTGCTTTGGGTAAGATCAAGGCTATCGTTGCAGTTCCAGAGATTGGTGAGGTTTACGAGGGTACAGTACGTTCTATCATGCCATATGGCTGCTTCGTAGAGATTCTACCAGGTAAGGACGGCTTGCTTCACATATCAGAAATCGACTGGAAGCGTCTTGAGACTGTTGAAGAAGCAGGTATCAAGGAAGGCGATAAGATAAAGGTTAAACTCCTCGAGATTGACCCTAAGACAGGTAAATACAAACTTTCACGCCGCGTTTTGCTTGAGAAGCCAGAGGGTTATGTTGAGCCACAGCGTCGTCCACGTGGTGATCGTCGTCCACGTCGTGACGGTGAGCGTCGCTTTGATGAGCGTCGTCCACGTCGTGAGAACAATGAAT